>DASUIG010000045.1:0-82786 GCA_036273155.1 Gaiellaceae bacterium
CATCGTGGCGACGGTGCAGTCGATCCAGCGCAACGCGGCGACGCTCGGGATCGTCGGCGGCATCCTCCTGATCTGGAGCTCGCTCTCGCTGTTCAGCGCGCTCGAGTCGGCGTTCAACATCGTGTACGGGCGGCCGAACCGTCCGTTCCTGCGCGGCAAGACGGTCGCGGCGGGGCTGATGGCGAGCGTGCTCGTCACGCTGTTCGCGAGCCTCGTCGTCGGCGCGCTCGGTGTCGAGGTGCTGAAGCGATACGCGCCCGGCTTCATCGGCGACCCTGCCGTCGCGTATGCCCTGTCGGTCGCCGTGTCGCTGCTCGGCGTCTTCCTCTTCCTCCTCGCCGTCTATCGGCTGCTGCCGAATGCGACGCTGACGATTCGCGACGTAATCCCCGGTACGGTCATGGGCTCGATCGTCCTCGAGGCATCGTTCCAGGTGCTGCCCGTGTTCGTGCGCTTCGCGGACGTGAACGTGACGCTCCGCGTCCTCGGTGGCCCCGCCATCCTCCTCATCTGGCTCTACGTCATGGCGAACGTCATCGTCCTCGGCGCGGAGCTCAACTGGTGGAGCGAGCAGCGGCGGAATGCCCCGTCAGACATCGGCGACACGCACGTAACAGGGCCTGACCCCGGACGTGTCCCCGTCCCGTAAAGCACCTGCTCACACGCTGCAGGCAGGGGCCAGGCCCGGTTACCGAACCGTCACGGCTTCGGAGCCGGCGCCCCCTCTTCGATCACGGACTGCACCGTCCCGTCCCGGCGGATGAAGAAGAACCACGTGTGCGCCTTCGCACCGTGGTTCCACGCCTCCGTCAACGTCACGACCGCGCGTGCCGGCTTGACGAGCGAGATGTCCGTCGCGCACGTCGCCTCCAGCTTCTTGCCCTTGTCGTGCAGGACGCAGGGAAGCGTCCCCGGCTTGTGCGGGAATCGCTCGCCCAGCGCGCGCACGACCGGGCCGCCCGCAAAGAAAAGGCGAAGCACGTGCATCGCGCTCGGATCCGTCCCGCCGCAGCCTGCGAGGAGCAAGGCCGCGCCGAGCGCGCCGAGGAGCGCACGCGCGGCGCGCGCACGATGCGAGTTCTTCGACTTCCAGTCGTTCCCGAGCTCCGCAACCGTTCGCTCCTCGCCGTCCGGTATGAAGATCGGGTCGTAGCCGAACCCCTCGTCGCCGCGGGGCTCGGTCGCGATGCGGCCGGTGAGCTCGCCGCTGCCGCGCACGTCCTCGTCATCCGGTGTGAGACACGCGAGCTCGGAGACGTAGCGCGCCGCCCGGTCGGCGACGCCGTCGAGCTCGCCGAGCAGTTTCGCGATCGCCGGCGTGCCCTCCGGTGCATACCGCGCGGACTCGATGCCGGGACGGCAACCGAGGGCATCCACCTCCAGGCCCGAGTCCTCGCCGATCAGCCGCTGCCCAGGCCCAACCACCTCGCGACCGAAGCGCACCTTGATCCGCGCATTCTCGACATACGTCGCGCCGGTCTCCTCCGGCCAGCCGTCCGCGTCGAGCGGCTCGATCGTCCAGCCGGGGAGCAGCCGCTCGAGCTCGCGCGCCTTGTGCCGGTTGCGCGAGCACAGGATCGCCTGCCGATCAGGGGAGGGCAATCGCTGCGGCCTCGGCCTGGCGCTCGCCGATCTCGAGGATCCCGGCGGCGGCGAGCTCGAGGAGCTCGTCGAGCGTCTCGCGCGTGAACGGATCCTTCTCCGCCGTCGCCTGCACCTCGATCAGGCGGCCATCGCCGGTCATGACGACGTTCATGTCGGTGTCGGCGTTCGAGTCCTCGGAGTAGTCGAGGTCGAGCATGGGCACGCCTCCGACGACGCCGACCGAGACGGCGGCGACCGAGTCCGCGAACGCGCGCGAGAGTCCGAAGCGGTCGAGCGCGCGCCGGCCGGCGACGTATGCGCCGCAGATCGCAGCGCAGCGTGTGCCGCCGTCGGCCTGGAGCACGTCGCAGTCGAGCCACATCGTGCGCTCGCCGAGCGCGCGAAAGTCGGCGACCGCACGGACAGCCCGTCCGATGAGCCGCTGGATCTCCACGGTGCGTCCCTGCTGCTTGCCGCGCGACGCCTCGCGCTCGACGCGGTCGCCAGTCGATGCCGGCAGCAGCGAGTACTCGGCGGTGATCCATCCGCGCCCCTGATTGCGCAGCCAGCGCGGCACCTCCTCCTGGATCATCGCCGTGCAGAGAACGATCGTCTTGCCCTGCGTGACGAGGACGGAGCCGTGCGGCTGCTCGAGATAGTCGGGCTCGAACCCGAGCGGGCGAAGCTCGTCGGCCTTCCGTCCGTCGGCGCGACTCACGCTGCTGCGCCTTCGAGCTGCGACACGGCGACGTGCTCGACCTCGCCGACCGGGAGCTGGAGGAAGCGGCGGCCCATCTCGCGGAACGCTGCCGGGTCGCCCGTGGTGAGGAACCGGTATGCGCCCGTGCGCGCCGCATCGTTCTCGATGCGCTTGCGCGCGAGCGTGTCGGACACCTCGCGCGCGGTTTCCTCCGCGGAGAAGACGAGCGTCACGTCACGACCGAACACGCGCTGGAAGAGCGGCCGGATGAGCGGATAGTGCGTGCATCCAAGGATGACCGTATCGACTCCGGCGGCCTTGAGCGGCGCCGCGTACTCGCGCACCGCCTCCTCGGTCTCATCGCCGTAAGCGTCGTCGCCTTCGATCAGCGGCACGAGACGCGGGCACGCGACGGGGTGCAGCTGGACGCCGGCATCGAGCGTGCGCACGAGATCGCCGTAGCGGCCGGCGTCGACCGTCGCCTGTGTCGCGAGCAGGCCGACGCGGCGGTTGCGCGTCGCCTGCACCGCCGCACGCGCTTCCGGCGCGATGACGCCGATGACGGGAACCGACAGCTCGGACTGGAGCTGCGGCATCGCCGCCGACGTGGCGCTGTTGCACGCGACGACGATCAGCTTCACGTCCTGCTGCTCCAGGAACGCCCCGATCTCGCGCGCGAACCCGCGCACCTCCGCGAGCGGCCGAGGGCCGTAGGGCAGCCGGGCGTGGTCTCCGAGGTAGACGAAGTCCTCGTGCGGAAGCGTGACGAGGCACTCGTGGAGCACCGTCAGGCCGCCCACTCCCGAGTCGAACACGCCGATCGCTCGCGAATCCATCTCGTTGATCTTAGGGTGAGGGGATGCTCACTCTCCTGCTCTCCGCGCTCCTGCTCGGCGTCGCGACGCCGCAGCCCGTCACCGTCACCGCCTCCGACGGCGTCCCGCTCGCCTGCTCGATCGTGGAGCCGGACGGCACACCGCCCGCGGGCGGCTGGCCCGGCGTGATCCTCTTCCACGGCCTCGGCGGCTCGCACGCCGACATGGAGCCGATCGCAGCGGGCGCGCTCGCCCCGGCCGGCTACGCCTCGCTCGAGTGCGACGCGCGCGGCACCGGCGCCTCCGGCGGCCAGTTCGGGCTCGACGGCCCGCGCGAGAACCAGGATGCGCGCGACCTCTTCACCTGGTTCGCCGCGCGGTCGGAGGTGTCCGACACGCAGATCGGCGCGCTCGGCATCTCGCTCGGCGGCGGCGCCGTCTGGAATGCGACGGCCGCCGGCGTCCCGTTCAAGGCGATCGTCCCCGTGATCACGTGGACGAACCTCCAGACCGCGCTCGCGCCGCAGGGCGTCGCGAAGACCGAGCTCGTCGCCTTGCTCGCCGCGCTCACGCCCGCGTCGCGCTGGGACCCGGACCTCCTCGCCGCGTCGCAGACGCTCGCACAGGGGACGGTCACCGCGGCCGCCGCCACGGCAGCCGCAGCGCGCTCGCCGCTCGCGCAGCTCTCGTCCATCTCCGTGCCGACGCTCCTCATCCAGGGACGACACGACTTCCTGTTCGACATCGACCAGGCGGAGGCGGCGTACAGAGAGCTCGCCGGCCCGAAGGAGCTGTACCTCGGCGACCTCGGCCACGTTCCGGCGCCGAGCCCGCCCGCCGAGCAGCCGACGTATCTCGGCCTCGCGGTGAAGTGGTTCGACAAGTACCTGAAGGGGAGCGGGGCCGTCGGAACGGGCGTCGTGCTCGCGCACGATCCGTGGGACGGGAAGGTGACCTCCTACGCCGGACTGCCGCCGACGAAGCGCGTGACCATCGCGCTGCCGGGCTCGAAGACGATCGGCCCGTCCGGGAAGGTGGTGCGCAGCGTGCGCATCACGGGCGGCCCGCACGAGACGTTCGGCGACTCGACGGTCACGGTGCGCTACTCGGGGATGAAGAGCTGGGACCACCTCGTCGCCGTCCTGTCGGCGAGCGGCATCCCGACGGCGATCAGCACCGGCGCGTGCACGCTCACCGGCACGAGCGGCGTCGCGCAGATCCACTTCATGAACGAGAGCGTGCGCGTCCCCGCCGGCGCGAAGTTCACGATCACGCTCGCCGCCACCTCGGGAAACGCGCCCGTGTACGCGACCGGCGTCGCCGCAGGCGCATCGGTGACTATCGGGCGCGAGACGCTTGCGCTCTCGGCGCTGAAGCGGGCGGTATCGAAATAGCGGCGGCCGTCCGGATCGGCACCTGTTCCTGGGCGGACGAGGCGCTGTCGAAGCACTTCTACCCGCCCAAGCTGCCGGCCAAGGAGCGGCTCGGGTGGTACGCGCAGTACTTCGACACCGTGGAGGTCGACTCCACGTACTACCGGCTCCCGACCGAGTCGATGGTGGAGGGCTGGGCCGAGCGGACACCGGCGGGCTTCGTCATGCACGTGAAGGCGTTCGGGCTCATGACGCGCCATCCGGTGAAGCTCGAGGTGCTGCCCGAGGACCTGCGCGGCGAGATGCCCGTGGACGAGCGCGGACGCGTCGACCGGCCGCCGCGCGAGCTGCGCGGCGAGATCTTCCGCCGTTTCCTCGCCGCCCTCGAGCCCTTGCGGCGCGCCGGGAAGCTGGGCGGGATCCTCTTCCAGCTCCCGTCGTACGTCGTCTACAAGGACCGCTCGCTCGAGTACCTCGAGTGGGCGCACGAGCAGCTCGGCGGCGACGAGATGCTCGTCGAGTTCCGCCACCGCTCGTGGCTCGACGAGGAGAACCGCGACGAGACGCTGCGGTTCCTCGAGCGCATCGGCGCGACCTACGTGACCGTGGACGCGCCGAAGTCGGAGACGGCGAAGAACCTCATTCCGACGATCCCGGCGGTGACGTCGGAGACGGCGTACGTCCGCTTCCACGGGCGCAACCTGTCGACGTGGAACAAGCGCGGCGGCTCGGCGGCGGAGCGCTTCGACTACCTGTACCCCGAGGAGGAGCTCGCGGAATGGGTGCCGACGCTGAAGGAGCTTGCCGGGCAGTCGCAGCAGGCATTCGCGCTCTTCAACAACAACGCAACGGCGCAGGATCCGCGGAACCCGCTCGCGACCGTGTCGCAGGCGGCGACGAACGCCTTCGAGCTGCGTAGTCTTCTCGCATGAGAGTCCTCTCCGTCGTCCACGGCCCCGAGGCGCGCGCCGAGCTGTTCGAGCCGGTCGTCGTGCGTGCGGGGCACGCGATCGACGAATGGAGCTTCTCGTGGGGACGGCGCCCTCCGCGGCAGCTCGAGTCCTACGACGCGTACATGGTCTTCGGGGGCGCGATGCATCCCGACCAGGACGCGCAGCACACATGGCTGCCGGAGGAGATCGCATGGCTCGAGCAGCTGCTCGCCGATCGCCGCCCCGTCCTCGGCGTCTGCCTCGGCGTCCAGCTCCTCGCGCGTGCGGCGGGCGCGCCGGTGCGGCGCCTCGACGAGCCGGAGATCGGCTGGATCGACGTCGACCTGAACGATGCGGGCGGGAATGACCCGGTGCTCGGCTCGTTGCCCCGCAGCTTCCCCGGGCTCGTGTGGCACCACTACACGTACGACATGCCCGACGACGCGGTCGAGCTGGCGCGCACCGACCGCACGACGCAGGCGTTCCGGCTCGGCGACGCATGCTGGGGCGTGCAGTTCCACCCCGAGGTGACCGCGCTGCAGCTCGATCGCTGGACCGCGGACTTCGAGGACCCGCCGCCCGACCCGGACGGACTACGCGCAGAGACGCAGACCCACATCGGCGCGTGGAACGAGCTCGGACGCACGCTCTGCTCGGCGTTCCTCGCCGCAGCCGAGCGGTTGCTCGCAAAAGCGGCCTAGCCGAGCTGCTCGATGATCCGGATGAGCTCGTCGCGCTTGTAGCCCTGCCGGCGCGCGAAGCGGAGCAGCTCTCGGGCACGTTCGACGATTGCGCCGTCCGCCTGCGTGCCGGTGACGGTGATGCCACGGCCGCGACTGAACTCGAGCAGCCCCTCGTCCCGTAGCTCGCGCAGCGCGCGCAGCACCGTGTTGGTGTTGACCCCGAGAACGGCGGCCAGGTCCCGGGCCGGCGGGAGGCGCTCGCCCGGCTTTGCCTCGCCCTCGGCGATCGCGCGACGGATCTCACCCGCGACCTGTTCGTGCAGCTCGAGGGGATCGTCGCGGTCGACGTGAACGCCGAGCATAGTGCTAGTGATAGTAGCTTCTTCCGGCGGAGGCCGCGTTGAGCGCCTAGCGCTCGAGCGGAAGCTCGGGGTGGCGCGACCACTCGTGCCAGGAGCCGGCGTAGTTGCGCGCGTCGTAGCCCGCACTGCGCAGCGCGAGCGTTGCGAGCGCGGAGCGCGACCCGGAGTGGCAGTACGCCACGATCTCGGCGCCTTCGGGCGCGCCGACGAGCTCGCGGATCCGCTCCGGCGACTCCGGCCGGCCGGGGCCTGCGAAGAGCGTCGAGACCTCGACGCGCTTCGCACCGGGAATGTGCCCCTGGCGCGGGTCGCATGCGCTGCCGCCGCGCCCGGTGTACTCGTCGTCGCGCCGCACGTCGAGGATGGTCAGCGACGGATCCTCGAGGCGCCCGGCGAGCTCGTCGCGCGTCGGCATTGCGTGCACGTTCGGCGTCAGGTCGGCGTCGCGCACCGGCGTGAGCTCCACAGGCCCTGTCGAGAGCTCGCCCTCCCACGCCGCCATCCCGCCGAGCAGGATGGACACGCGCGGATGTCCGGCCAGCTCCGCGAGCTGCGCGGCCGGCATCGCACCGACACCGTCGCCGCGATCGACGAGCACGAGCCGTTCGCGTCCGGTGATCCCGTGGCGGCGGAGGCGGAGAACGATCTCCTGCGCCAGCTCCTGCACCGACTCGGCGTCGGCCGAAGGTGACGGCGAGCCGAGCACGAGCGGCCGCGAACCGGGGATGTGCCCGCGCATGTGTGCATTCGGGCCGCGAACGTCGCCGACGACGAGATCGTCGTCGGCGAGATGCGACGCCAGCCACCGTACGTCGACGACGGAGGGGAACTCAGAGACCTGCGACGACATGTGCCTCCTCGGCGACGGCTGGGCGGTCGAGCAGCCGTACGAGCCACTCGTTGATCGCAGGATATGGCTCGAACGCCACTCCCATGTGGTCGCGGGCGCGCAGGATCCACGGGACGTAGGCGATGTCGGCGAGCCCGTACTCCATGCCGCCGAGCCACGGACGCTCCTCGAGCGCCGCATCGAGCCGCTCGAGCTGCTCCGCGAAGAGCGCATCCGCGCCGTCGGTGCCGCGCCGCACGGCGTAGTACGGCGCCGTGAACGCGTCGTGGCGGAAGACCTGCAGCCGCGCGAGTGCGCGGTCGGCCGGATCGGCCGCAAGCAGCGCAGGCTCCGGATAGCGCTCCTCGAGGTACTCCATGATCACCGCCGACTCCGGCAGCGTCCAGCCGTCCTCCTCGACCACGGGAACGCGTCCCGTCGAGTTCTTCTCGTAGATCCACGCCGGCCGGTCGGCGAGGTCGATCTCGATCGTCTCGACCTCGATGCGCTTCTCGGCGACGACGATGCGCACGCGCGCGCAGTACGGACAACGCGGCGCGTCGTAGAGCGTGAGCATCAGGTGGTGACTCCGAAGATGTCGGCGATCTGCTCGTACAGCTCCTGCGCCGGCGGCAGCTCGTCCGGCGTCGGGGCGGTGCGTGCGACCTCGCGGACGCGCTGCGGGTCGGCGCCGGTGAGGCGCGACGCAACTCTCGGGTTGGAGCCGAGCGCGATGACGTCGCCGGGCGGCAGCGGCCCGTAGTACTCCGGCACCGACAGGTACTCGTCCACGTCGGCGCCGCGGTCGAAGAGGTGGTACCGAACGACCGCGCCCTGTTCCACGCCGAGCGAGAGAACGACGCTCGCGCTCGTGTACGAGAGCTCCCTCGCGAGCGTCTTCAGCCTCGCGGGGTCGGCATCGGTCGCATCGGAGCGCACGCGGACCCAGCCGCTGCCGAGAACGACGTCCGGCTCGGCGCGAAGCACCTTCACGGCGTCGCGGCGCACCTTCTCGACGTCGTCGGTCTGCACGTGCACGGAACCGAACGTCGGGCCCGACGGCCGTTCGCCGAGCCGCTGCTCGAGCGCGGCGATCGGCGCGGCAAGCGTCAGCTCCGACGTCTCGAATCCCCACCGCTCGTACATCGTGCGCGCCTGCGCGTTCGGGGCGAGCACCTCCAGCTCGAGCACCTCGGCCCCGCGCTCGCGCAACCGCGACGCCGCCTCGCGCGTCAGCTCGCGCGCGAGGCCGGTGCCGCGCGCCTGCGGCCGCACGTACACCATCTCGAGGAAGCCGAGCCGCGAGCCCTTCATCAACGCCACGGCGAGGCCGACGTCGTCGCCGAGCAGCACGGTCTCCTTCTCCACCACTGTCGCGAGCCACTCGAGGTCCTGCTCGAGCTCGTCGTCGTGCCAGGCCGGCTCGGGTATCTCGGCCTCGAACGCACGCCACAGCTCGCGCACGAGCGGCAGATCGTCGGGGGTGGCTGGACGGATCACGGGACGCGTTGCGACAGCAAGAGATAGTGCGCGGACAGGTTTTCGAACGGGTGAAAGCGTATGCGCGCGGCGTCGACGTCCAGAGGCGCAACCGCCTTCCGCAGCGCGAGGTCTCCCGCCGGCCATGCGTTCGACCGCGCGAGATGGCGGGCGAGGAACCACTCCGCCGTCCACTCGCCGATGCCGCGCAGCGCGACGAGCCGGGCGCGCACCTCGTCGTCGGGCAGATCGGCGAGCGCGCCGAGGTCGAGCTCCGAGCGGGCGAGACCGACGACGTACTCCGCCTTCCGCCAGGAGAAGCCGACCTCGACGAGCTCCTCCTCGCGCGCGCCCGCGAGCCGGTCCCGCGTGGGGAACGCCCACGCTTCCGAGGCGCGCACGCCGAAGCGCTCGATCAGGCGGTTGCGGATGGCGAGAGCCGAGAACAGCGACACCTGCTGCGACGTGATCGCGCCGACGAGCATCTCGAACGGGTCGGGGCTGAGCGAGGGCCGGAAGCCGGCGAGGCGCGGGACGAGAACCGCGAGCAGCTCCTCGTCCGCCGCCCACGCATAGAACGGCTCGAGGTCGAAGGCGAGGCCGAGCACGGCGCGCACGACCGGCTCCGTCTCGGCGTCGAGGGGTTCGACCTCCACGCCGCCCGGCGCGGCCTCGACGCGCACGTCTCGCCCGCCGACGACGCGGTGCAGGCCGCCCTCGTGCCACAGGGTCGCGCGGTCGACGCCGAACACGCGGAAGCGCTCGGTCGTCAGGTCGAAGTCGAACGGCCCGGGCACGGCGAGGAACGCCATGCCCGGACCGTACTGGCCGCTAGCCCGTAGACCCCAACCAGGCGTGTAGCCGGCCGATCACCTTCTGCAGGAAGGTGTCGAGCTTCTGGAGCTTCGGATGGTCCGCCATCCGCTGCTCGACTCTTCCGTCGAGGGCTTGCAGACGCTGAACGGCCTTGTTCGCGAAGTCGACACAGCGCTGCGGCGCGCCGGCCGAGCTCGTCCCACAGCGCTTCTCGAAGCGCTCCGCGATCCGGGCGATGCGGGCGTGCTTGCCCTTGGTCCCTGCACCGCCGGCCCCGAGGGCGGGTTGGACGGCGGCGAGGGCAAGGACGACGAATGCGACTGCGACGAGTGTCTTCACGATGCGCACCATCCGCCTGCAACATAAGCCGACGACACGGCGGACGTAAGCCCTAGGTAAGTCAGCGTCACGGGATCCGCCAGACATGAAAGGCGGGCCCTTCGGCGGGCAGCATGCCATCGCGCACATCCTCGCCGTACAACGTCTCCGAATCGGCGAAGGGGATCTCGATCGGGCTGTGCGGCGCACGAGCCGCGAGACAGAGAAGCCTCTCCTCGCGCGTCTCGCGTACGTATGCGATCGCGTCGTCGCCAACATGAAGGTACCGCATCCCTCCGACCGCGAGGGCGCCGCTCGAGCGGCGCAGTGCGATCAATGCGCGGTACCCGCCGAGCAACTCGGTGTCCCACGAATCGGGACGGTCCCACGGCATCGTGCGGCGCGCGTCCTCACCCCACTCGCCCTCCAGCCCGATCTCGTCGCCGGCGAAGAGCATCGGAACGCCCGGCATGGTCATCTGCATTCCGATTCCCACGATGTGCTCGGCGCGCGACGCGGTCACCGTGCGGAAGCGGGCCGTATCGTGACTGTCGAGAAGCGTCCAAGAGTTGAGCACGGCGCTCCATGGCACGCCGGCCGCGAAGGCCCGCATCGTTGCGACTGCGTCGGCACCCGAGTAGGCGGGCGCCGGAGTCTTCGAGAAGACCTCCTCTTGCACGGCGCCGCCGTTCAGCCACCACCAGGTCGGCCGAAGGAAGCCGGCGTAGTTCATGACGCCGTGCCATCCCCGCCCGTCGAGGTCGGGCCGGTAGTCATGACCATGCTCGGCGAGGAGCAGGCCGTCGCCGACGAGATCACGCGCCCAGGCCGCGACTTCGCGATTCACATCGATCGATCGATGCCGCCCGACCATGTTCGCGACGTCGATCCGCCAACCGTCGAGGCCCTCGTCGAGCCAACGGCGGAACACGCCCGCCATCCTGTTCCTGAGTTCGCCCGAGCCCCAGTTCAACGTCGGCAGGGACGGCACTCCGAGCCAGCACGCGTAGCCGAGTGGAGGCGAGCCGTCAAAGAAGAAGAGCTCACGCTCGCAACCCGTTGGATCCCGCTCGGCACGCGCAAACCAGTCGTGCTTCGCGCCGCAGTGGTTGAGTGTGAGATCGCCGACCACCCGCATCCCACGGTCGTGCGCAGCGGCGAGCAACGAGCGGAGCGCATCGTCGCCGCCTAGCATCGGATCGACGTGCTCGAAGCTGGAGGCGTCGTACCGATGTGTGCTCCCTGCAGGGAAAAAGGGCGTGAGGTAGAGCACATCCGGACCGAGCGCCGCGATGTGGTCCAGATGCAGCTCGACGCCGCGTAGGTCGCCGCCGTAGAGCTCGTACGGCGTGTTCCCACCACGCCCCTCGGGTCGTCGGTCCCACGCGCGCGCGACTGCCCATCCGGGCCGCTCGACTCGATTCGCTGCACCACTCGTCGCGAACCGGTCCGGAAAGATCTCGTACACAACCGACCGTGCGTGCCAGGCCGGCGCATCGGGACTCACCGCGAACACGAAGTCGTCCCCGCCTGGTACGTCGCGTGGGTGTGAACCGACGCCGTTGACCCAGCGATAGCCGGCGTCGGCGCCATCGACGAGCCATCTGTAGCGGACGACCGGATTCTGCACTTCGAGCTCAGCGCGCCACCACGTTTCGTCGTCGCCCGTCTCGTCGACGACAGCCTCGACCGTGCGGGGCTCGCCGTCGACGACGTATCGGAGCCAGGCCCGGCCGGCAGCTCTGGGCGGCGTCCGGAGGCGAACGACGGCGCTGCCGCCTACGTGGTCGGGCCGTTCCGGCACGTACAGCTCGGAGCCGTCGTGGTGCGGCTCGGAGAGCACCTACAGGTGCGACGTCAAGCCGGCGCCCGTCGCATCCTCGACGTCCCCTGGCGATTCGGCGTTCTCGTACCACGAACGCCAGTAGCGGCCGTCGTCGAGACCCTGCGCGTAGCGCGACAGCTTCAGCGGGTTGAACGTGTCGCACATGACGGCGAGCTCGTGCGTTTCGTGCAGGCCGATGCTCTTCTCCGCGAGCCCCGGCTGGGGCCCGTGCGGCAGCCCGGACGGATGGAGGGTGATCGAGCCGACCTCGACGCCCTTGCGCGAACCGAAGTTGCCGGAGACGTAATAGATCATCTCCTCCGACTGCAGATTCGAGTGGTGGTATGGGATCGGGATCGCCTGCGGGTCGAAGTCGAGCTTGCGCGGACAGAACGAGCAGATGACGAAGTTCTGGCCCTGGAACGTCTGGTGGGACGGCGGCGGCTGGTGGATGCGGCCCGTGATGGGCTCGAAGTCGTGGATCGAGAACGTCCACGGATAGAGGTAGCCGTCCCAGCCGACGACGTCGAAGGGGTGGTAGTCGACCATGTACGTCTGGTAGCCGCCGCGTACGCGCACCTTCACCGGGAACTCGCCGGTCTCGCGCACCGTGTGCAGCTCGGCCGGAGGATGGATGTCGCGGTGGTAGTACGGCGCGCCTTCCATGATCTGCCCGTAGTGGTTCCGGTAGCGGCGCGGGATCTCGACGAGCCCGGGCGTCTCGAACACGAGATAGCGCTGCGGGCCGGTCGGGTCGAACCGATACGTCGTCCCGCGCGGGATGACGATGTAGTCGCCCTCCTTGTATGGGACGTCACCGAAGATCGTCTCCAGCGTCCCAGAGCCCTCGTGCACGAAGACGACCTCGTCGCCCTCGCCGTTGCGGAAGAAGTAGTGCATGCGCTCGGCCGGACGGCAGAGGGAGATCTCGACGTCGTTGTTCCACATCAGGAGGCGGCGCCCGGTTATCTCGTCGCCCCCGGGCTCCGTGTCGAAGGTCTTGAAGTGGCGGTGCGCGTGCTGCTCCGGCACCCACTCCTCACGCTCGATCGGCTCGAAGCCGCCGAGCTTCACCACCCGGCACGGCGACTGCAGGTGGTAGAGGATCGACTCGTTGCCGGTGAAGCCCTCGAGGCCCATCACCTCTTCTGTGAGGAGCGTCCCGTTGTCCCGGAACTGGATGTGGCGCTTGCGCGGAACGTCGCCGAGGCGCTGGTAGAACGGCATGCGGAGAGGATATCTAGGCGGCGAAACGCCGCACCCATTCGGCGAGGAACGGTTCGAAGATCGCGTAGGAACCGCGCCCGTGGCGCACGACGAGCTCCGCGTCCACGAGTTGACCAATCGCCCGCTGGACGCTCGACGCCGCGGGAAGGCCGTGCCGCGATCGGTATTCGTCACTCAGCGGCCGTCCGGCCGGCTGGGCGGCGAGCGCCTGCAGAACGAGCCGCTGCGTGCGGGGGATCGTGTCCCAGACGTACGTGAAGTGCGCGTTCTCGGCGCGGAGCACACGATCGAGCGCGCCCTCGACGGCAGCGTCCGTGACCTCGAGCTCCGTCTCCTCCCAGACGGCGTAACAGAGCTCCTGCGTCCCGTAGGGATGGCAGCCGGTCACAGCGAGGAGCGCATCCGCGAATCGCTCGTCGATGCGCTTACCCGTCGACTCGAACCGTTGCCGGATGAACCGGCGGAACTCCGGCGCAGGAATCGGCCCGAGCTCCATCTGCCGAGCACTCCGCCAGAAGGGCTCGTTCACGTCGTTGAACAGGGACTGCATCATGCTTCGTTTGCTCCCGAGGTAGACATGCGCGACGTGCGGCTGCGTCTGGAACACGGCACGCATGAGCGCGGGGAGGCGCGGGTCGAGCGCGATCACCTCCTGGAACTCGTCGAACACGACGGCGACCCGCTTCTTGCGCTCGGTAGCGAGCTCCGCCGGAAGCTCGAAGAGCCGCTCGAGGGTGGCATCGATGTCGCCGGCCTCGTGACCTGCGGCAAAGCTGAAGCTGAAGTTTCCGGTCATCGGCTCGACGGTCACCACCGGCCGGACTCGAAGGCTTTCGAAGATGCGCGCCGCGCGGTCGCGAGCCCGGAGGAGCGGGGTCGCGATGCCGTCGTAGATCGCCTGCGAGAGCTTGGAGGCGAGTTGCTCCTTCGTCGCCACGCGCATGAGGTCGACCTGCGCGACGAGAGCCTCGTCCCTCGCGATCAGATCCTGGGCAGCCCGCCAGATGAGGGAGCTCTTGCCGTGGCGGCGGGGGGCGAAAACGACCACGTTCTGGCCGTTCCGGATGTCTGCCTCGAGCTCGGCGAGGTCCCGCTCCCGGTCGGTGAAGCCCTCGTCGAGCGCGATGTCCCCGAAATTGAACGGATTGGCCTGCGGCATGCTTCCCATCGTATTACGCGAGATTGCGTTACGCAATACTGCGTTATGCGGTCATGCGTCATCCAGCCAGGGCCAACGCGGCGAGTCGCCGCCCCACCGCCGGGGCGAACTTGAAGCCGTGGCCGGAGCACGCGGAGCCGACGACGACGTCGCCGCGGCGGTCGAGGACGAAGCTCTGGTCGGAGGTCGTCGTGTACAGGCACGTGTCCGTCTCGACCGGCTCGGGGTCGACGTCGGGGAAGCGCTCGCGCACCCAGGCCGAGATGCGCTCCACGATGGCCGGGTCAGGGGCGGCCTCCGAATCGGGATCCGCCGGCGCTCCGGCGTGGTGTGCGCCCGCCTTCAGCCCGTGCACCGGATCGTGCAGCGAGTACATCCCGTGCCCGCCCGTCGCGGGGTTCAGGTCGACGATCGACGGCGGCGGCGGGCTCTCGTGGCGGAAGTACGCGAGCGTCTCGCGCGTGATTCGAACCGGCACGTCCGGGAGCAGCCGGCCGACCCACGGGCCCGCCGTGACGACGACGACGTCCGCGTCGAGATCGTCGAGCGAGTCGACCCGGCTCCCGGTCTCGAGGCGCGCGCCGGAGACGTCGAGGAAGGCGTGGCGCGCCTGGTCGGCCAGCACGATCCCGGCGTCGGGAGCGAAGAGCGCCGTCCAGCCGTCGGGCAGGACCGCGCCGAGCGCCCGCACCGCGGCCGCATCGAGGAAGCGGTACTCGATCCCGCATTCGTCGAGGGCGCGTGCCGAGGTCAGCGCGGCATCGCCGACGAGCTCGACGAGCCCGTACAGGCCGAGCAGCTCTCGGCCGGACTGCCGCTCCAGATCGCGCCAGCCGGCGTAGGCCTCCTGCGCGTAGCGGATCCAGTACGGCTCGGGGTACGCGACGCGAAAGATGCGCGAGCGGCCGTGGCTCGACCCGTGCGTGTGGTCGAGCTCGAACTGTTCGTGCACGGTGACGTCGGCGCCGCGCTCGCTCAACGCCCAGGCGGCCGCGCACCCCATCACGCCCGCACCAACGACCGCGACGCTCGTCACACGGCGAGGATGTCGCCGGGATAGAGCCGCGTGTTCGCAGCCGCGTGCGCGACGAGCCGCTCCCAGTCGATCCCGGGCGGCACGCCTTCATCAGGCGTCGTGACGATCGGACCGAGTGAGAGCGCGAAGTCGCGTGCCTTCGCGCCGTCGAGCTCCGGGGCGACCCACTCGACCATCGGCGTGAAGCCGCCGATGGCGCCGTCGGCGTCGACGACGGCCGCGAAGCGCCGCACCGGGACGACGTCCATGGCTCCGACCGGCAGGTGGACGACGTCGTCGGCCGCGAGGATCGCCGCCGGGTTCGCGAACACGAAGTCGCCCGCCTCGTCGAAAAGCCGCACGGACGGCGGATGGAGCACCGGCGCGCGGAACACGACCTCGTCGAGCGGATACACCGCGTGCTCCCGGGCCAGCCCGCCGCCGCTGAAGAACGACTGCAGCGTCTGCGCCGCGAGCTGCACGACTCGGTCGCCGTCGATCCGGCCCGGCCAGCCGCGCTCGAGCGCGAGGTCCGTCGGAGAGAACATGCAGAGCTTCATTCGCCGGGCTCCGTGTGCACGACGACGTCGGCGATCTCGGGCAGCCGGAGACGGATGCGCTCCTCGATCTCGCTCGCCCGCGCGTGCGCGTCGGCGAGCGCCTGGCCGGAGCCGAGGCGGAGCGTGAAGTGCGCGACGAGCCCGTCGCCGGTGTCGAGGAAGCGGAGATCGTGCGGCGCCACGCCGGCGACCTCGCGGACGATCGCGCGCACGGCGGCGGCGTCACCGGAGACCTCCGCCGCTCCAGCCGTCTCGGCGAGCGGCTCGAGATGCGTCTGCACCGTCGAGACCTCGGGCACGGACTCGGTGATCGCGCGCTCGACCTGCTCCGCGATCGCGTGCGCCTCCTCGAGCGAGAGGTCGCCGGGCAGCTTCAGGTGGAGAGACAGCTCGGTGCCGCCGTCGACCGACAGCACGCTCACGTTGTGCACCTCGCGGACCTCCGGAACGGCGAGCGCCGCGGCGTGCGCGCGCTCGCGCACGGCCGCTTCGCTCTCGAGCGGCTCCACGTGGACGACGACGTCGGCTTCCGGCAGCGCGCCCTGCACGGCGCGCTCGACCGCGTCGGCCGCCGCGTGACCCTGGCCGACCGCGGCGTCGGGCGAGACTCCGATGACGACGTCGGCGAAGTGACGGCCCGCAGCCTGGCGCATCCGCAGGCGCCGGAGGTCGACGGCCGGCCGCAGGTCGACGATCGCCCGGCGCGCAGCGTCCTCCGCTGCGAGCGGCGCGCGATCCATGAGAACGTCGACGTTGCCGCGCATCATCCGCACGGCCGCGACGAGCACGAGCGCGGCGACGAAGAGCGCTGCGACGGAGTCGGCGTTGCCGTAACCCGAGCGAACGAGCAGCAGTCCGATGAGCACGGCGACGGAGCCCGCGAGGTCGCTCGCGAAGTGGAGTGCATTGGACGCGATCGCAGCGCTTGCGTACCGACGCGCGACGCGCGCCGAGGTCAGCGTGCGCGCAAGGTCGAGCACGATGACCACGCCGATGACGACGAGCGCATACCACCGGGCGTGCACGGTGGGTTGCCCGCTTCCGGTCAGGCGGACGATCGCCCGCCAGACGATCGCCGCGCTCGCGAGCACGAGGATCGTCCCCTCGCCGAGCGCCGCGAGGTGCTCGGCCTTGCCGTGGCCGTACTGGTGGCCGGGATCGGCCGGGCGGCCGGCGACGCCGACGGCGAAGAACGTGAGGAGCGCCGCCACGAGGTCGGTCCCCGAGTGCGCCGCCTCGGAGAGGAGGCCGAGGCTGTGCGTCAACAGGCCGGTCGTGAGCTTCAGCGCGATGAGCGCCACCGCCGCGAACACGGAGAGGAGCGCAGTGCGTCGCTGCGCGGTCATGGGCGAAGAGTACGGAGCCGGGGGGCTAGAGGTTCCCGCGGAGCGCCTGCTCGCGCTCGATCGCCTCGAAGAGCGCCTTGAAGTTGCCCTCGCCGAAGCTCGTCGCTCCGTGGCGCTCGATCACCTCGAAGAAGAGCGTCGGCCGGTCCTGCGCCGTCTTCGTGAAGATCTGCAGGAGGTACCCGTCTTCGTCGCGGTCGGCGAGGATCTTGTGACGCTGCAGGTCGTCGTAGTCCTCGGCGATCTCGCCGACGCGCCCGACCACCTCGTCGTAATAGGAGTCGGGCGTGTCGAGGAAGATCATCCCGTGCTCCTTCAAGGTTTCGACCGTCCGGACGATGTCGGTCGTGGCGAGCGCGATGTGCTGCGCACCGGCGCCGCCGTAGAACTCGATGTACTCCTCGATCTGGCTCTTGCGCTTGCCCTCGGCCGGCTCGTTGATCGGGAACTTGATCTTCCCCGCGCCGTCCGACATCACCTTCGACATGAGCGCTGAGTACTCGGTCTGGATCTGGTCGTCGCCGAAGTGGAGGATGTTCGTCATCCCGAAGACGTTCTCGTAGAACTCGACCCAGTAGTCCATCTTCCCGAGCTCGACGTTGCCGACGACGTGATCGATGTTCGTCAGGCCGAGCCCGCCGCTGCGGTTGCCGTTGCTCGACACCGACACGAAGCCCGGCTTGAACGGGCCGGCGTAGTCGCTGCGGTTCACGAACGTGTGGATCGTGTCGCCGTACGTCGCGACCGCAGCCGTCTCGATCCGGCCGAACTCGTCCTCGATCGCGGTCGGCTCGGTGACGCCGCGCGCGCCGCGCTGCACCGCCTGCCGGTACGCCTCGGTCGCGTCGGGGACCGTCAACGCGATGTCGCGCACGCCGTCGCCGTGCTTCGCCTGATGGCGGGTGATCTCGTGCTCCTCGCGCACCGCCGTCGTGAGCACGAAGCGGATCTCGCCCTGCTCGAGCACGTACGACGCGCGGTCGCGCACGCCGGTCTCCGGGCCCGCGTACGCCGTGCGCGTGAACCCGAGCGCGTGCTCGTAGAAGTACGCCGCCTGCTTCGCGTTCCCCACCCACAGCTCGAGGTAGTCCCAGCCGAGCATGGGCATGAAGTCTTCGGTCATGACCGGATTATGACTCCGCCGGGGGTACGGCCGAGGGCCGGTGCCAAAACCGTTCCAGCGCGATCCCGGCGAAGATCAGGACGCCGCCCGCGATCTCGAGCGGATGCAGCGTCTCGGAGAGCAGGACGAGCGCGAAGAACACCGCGAAGAAGGGCTGGAGGTTCCCGAACAGCGAGGCGCGTGACGGGCCGACGCGGTCGATGGCGGTGAACCAGAGGATGTTCGTGAGGAAGAGCGGCCCGATGACGGCGTAGCCGAATCCGAGCCAGACCTTCCAGCCGAAGTGGAACTGCTGGTCAGCCACCTGCGGGATGCTGACGAGCGCGAGCGGGAGCCAGCCGGCCGCGAGCACGATCGCGCTGATCCGGAACGGCGAGTAGCGCCGCATCATCGGCGCGATCGCGACCGTGTAGCAGCTCCAGGTGAACGCGAGCCCGACGGCGAGCAGGTCGCCGCCGAGGCCGGCGGAGAGGTTCCCGCCGCTGGCCGCCGCGATGAGCACGATGCCTCCGAGCGTCGTGACTGCTCCGAGCCAGAACGCGTTCGAAAGGATCTCGAGCCGAAGCGTCAGCGTGATCAGCCCGATGAAAACGGGCGTCGCGCCCAGGAGCAGAGCCACGGTCGAAGCCTGCGAGAGCTTCAACGCGTAGACGAAGCACAGCTGATTCAGGAAGAGCGAGAGCGCCGCGATGGCGACCAGCCGGAAGTCCTTCCGGGCAATCCGGAACGAGCGCTCGCGCCGGTACGTGAAGATCCAGAAGAGCGCCGTGGCGGCGCCGTACCGGATTGTCCCGTACGCGAGCGGCTCCCAGCCGTGGGTCAGGACGTAGCGCGTGACGGTGACGTTGAGCGCCCAGAGCAGCACCGTCCCGAGCAGCATGAGGTCGACCGGGCTGACGCGGCGCACGTCCCCGACCCTAACGTTGGTTAGGGTTCTCGCTATGGCCGAGCCGACCACCGCCGACATCGACGCCCTCGTCGGGCCCGCGACGCCGCATTTCGCCTATCAGCTTCGCGCGCGCGTGCGCGAGCTCGTCCGCGACCTCGACGAGGTGCACCCGGTGCGGCGGTACGCGGAGGAGAAGATGGAGCTGCTCGACCGGCTCGGATACGCGTCCTCGAAGGCCGAGGAGGGCGGGCGCGAGCCACGCTCGCGGCCCGGCTGGTCCGGGCTGCCGAGCTCAGCGCCGGCGGACGAGCCGCTGCCGCGCGCGCGATGAGCCTCGACGGATCCTCGGTGCTCGTCACCGGGGGAACGCGGGGGATCGGGCTCGCGATCGCGCACCGCCTCGTGCGCGACGGCGCCGGCCGTGCCGTCCTCGGCTATCTGCGGAACGACACCGCCGCCGAGGCCGCCGCGGCGGAGTTCGGCAAGGCGGGCGTCACGGTCGACCTCGTGCGCGGGAACGTCGCGTCGGAGTCGACGATCGCGAAGCTCGCCGAGGCCGGCCCGTATCGCGTCGTCGTCCACAACGCGGCGACGGGCGTCGTCCGCCCGGCGCTCGAGACCGAGGACAAGCACTGGGACTGGACGCTGAACGCGAACGCGCGCTCGCTGCTCGCGCTCACGCGCGCGACCGCTCCGGCGATGGAGCCTGGCTCGGCGATCGTCGCCATCTCCAGCCTCGGCGCGCAACGCGTGCTCGACAACTACATCCTGATCGGGACGTCCAAGGCGGCGCTCGAGTCGGTCGTGCGCTACCTCGGCGTCGAGCTGGCGCCGCGCGGCATCCGCGTCAACGCCGTTTCGGCGAGCGTCGTCGAGACGGAGGCGATCGAGTTCTTCCCGAACAAGGACGAGATGCTCGCGACCGTCGACCGCACGCCTGCCGGTCGCCTCGTGGAGCCGGCGGACGTCGCTTCCGCGGTGTCCTTCCTCTGCTCCGGCGACGCGGCGATGGTCTGCGGCCAGACGCTCGTCGTCGACGGCGGATTCTCCCTGATCGCGTGACAATAGGAGGAGCCATGCGGTGGGTTCACTTCGCCTGTAACCAGGAGCCGTAGGCTTGGAGCCGACCGACGTCAACCGGCGCATGTTCGACGGGGTGCACCGCCGCGGCGGCGATGTACGCACGTCGCTGCCGCCGATCGTGAAGCAGACCCTCGGCGACCTGACGAGGAAGAGCGTGCTCCATCTCAATTGCCGCTCGGGCGAGGGCAGCGCGGAGCTCGCGGAGCAAGGGGCGGTCGTCACCGCGATCGACGTGGACGAGGCGCTCGTCGACGCCGCCCGGGAACGTTGGCCCTCGATCCTCTGGATCGCCGCCGACGCGCAGGCGCTGCCCGCGAACCTCCGCCGCGCGCGCTTCGACCTCGTGTACTCGCCGGAGAGCGTGCTCGGCGGCCTGACCGACGTCGACGCGTGGGCGGCCGGGCTTGCCGCCGCCGTCCGGCGCCGAGGAGAGCTGCTCGTCTTCGACGACCACCCGGTGTCGCTCTGCGTCGACGGCCTGCAGCGCTGGCACGCCGATTACTTCGACGACGGGATCGTGCGGCTCGGCCGCCTCGTCAGCGCGCTCGTGCGCGCCGGCTTCCGCGTCGAGGCGCTCGAGGAATACCCGCTCGACGCCGGCGGACGGCGGCACGACCGCCGCATCCCGGGCTCCTTCCTGCTGTACGCGTCGAGAAGCTAGAAGCGCAACGCGCGGCCGACCGCGGCGCGCGCGATCGTCGTCGCCATCGCCGGGCTCTCCTGCAGCCGCCGCAGCGAGTATGCGTACCACTGCTCCCCGAACGGCACGTACACACGCAGCCGGCGGCCTGCGGCGACGAGCTCGCGGGCGCGATCCTCGCGCACGCCGAGGAGCATCTGGAGCTCGGGCACGTTCCGCTTCAGCGCCTCGCCGATCAGCCGCTCGTCGTGCGTGGCGACCGCGACGTAGGCGCTCGACTCCAAGAGCGCGTCCAGACATTGCACGAAGCTCGTTCGCACCGAGTCGGCATCGGTGTACGCGAGCGACGGCGGCTCGACGTAGATGCCCTTGCACAGGCGCACGTCCGGCCGCAGGTCGGCGAGCGCGCGGACGTCTCCGAGCGTTCGCCGGAGATACGCCTGCAGGACCACGCCGACGTTGTCGTGCCCGGCCTCGCGCAGCTCGCGGTAGAGGCGCAGCGTCGCGTCGGTCGTCGTCGAGTCCTCCATGTCGATGCGCACGAAGCGGCCCTGCGCGAGCACCTCGAGAAGGTTCTCCTTGCACAGGTCGTACGAGAGCCCGAGGCCGAGCGCGGTGAGCTTGACGCTGACGTTCGCGTTCAGAGCCTCGCGTTCGATCGCGTCGAAGACGTCGAGATACGAGCGCGCGATCACGCGAGCCTCGTCGGCGTGCGCGATCTCTTCCCCGAGCACGTCGATCGTCGCCCGCATCCCCTCGGCGTTCAGCCGGCGGACGACGGACACCGCCTCGGCGAGCGTCGAGCCTGCGATGTAGCGGGACGAGAAGAGCTGCACGACCGGCTTCGGCACCGCCGGAAGCAGACGGACGAGCGCGCGGTCGAGCAACAACGTGGTACTAGCGCTCGCGCATGAAGCCCTGGCGGGCCGCGCTCACGAGCGCCACCGCCTCGGGGAAGAGCACGCGCATCGCGTCGCGCAGGGCGATCGCCTGCTCGTCGACGCTGCCCTGCGTCGCCACCTGCGCGAGCGCCGCAGAGGTCAGCTCGACTGCGGTATTGAGCGTGAGCGTCGCGAACTGCTCGCGCTGCGCTTCCTGCACGTGCTCGGCCTGCTGCTCCGCGAACTCGCGCAGGCTGCGCATGAGGTCCTCTGGATCGCCGCCGAAGGGGAAGCCGCCTTCCATCGCGATCTCACTCTAGGCGAGCGATGTCGTGTTCCGCGAGATGACCTGTTCGGCCAGCTCCTCCACCGCCGGGAGCGCCTGCTGGAGCGCGTTCGCGAAGGGCGAGCCGGCCTCGTCGCCGAGCGTCTGCTCGAGTCGCCGGGACGCCGCGCCGAGCGCGTCGAGGTACTCCGTCGTGGCGACGCGCGGCTGCGGCCGGAGCGTCTCCGCGAGCGCGGCCGCCGCCGCCTCTGCCTCCTCGATGCCCTCGGGCGCCTCGGTGCGGCGCAGCTCGGCGAGCCGCGCGCGCAGCTCGTCGAGGTGGCCGCCGCCGGCCGTCTCCTCCGCCACCTCGCACAGCGCCACGAGCGAGACGGCGTCGTGGACGGCCTGCCGCGACATGATGGGGGCCCCGTCCTCGCCCAGCGCGAGCCACGCGCCCGACTCGTACGCGCAGAGATAGACGCGCGCGCCACCGAGCAGCTCGGCCGCGAGAACCCCGGTGACCTCCTCGCCCGGACGGGCGGCCGCCGCGGCGATCCGCTCCAGGTCGTCGACCGATGCCATGATGCGCAGTGTGGCCGAAGTAACCGCGCGCGAGCTCTTTGCACCGCTCGGCCCGACGTACGACCGCTACGCACGGCTGCTCTCGTTCGGGCAGGACCCGCGCTGGCGACGGTTCCTCGTCTCGCGCGTCCCACAATCTGCGGGCCGCGTGCTCGACGTCGCCACCGGCACAGCCGCGGTCGCGATCGAGCTCGCGCGGGCCGCTCCGGCGCGCACGGTCGTCGGCGTCGACCAGAGCCCGGAGATGCTCGCGGCCGGGCGAGCGCGCGTCGAGCGCGCCGGCCTCGCAGACCGGATCGAGCTGCGCGAGAGCCGCGCGGAGTCGCTGCCGTTCGGCGACGGCGAGTTCGACGCGCTCACGTTCACGTATCTGCTGCGCTACGTCGACGATCCGCTCGCGACGATGCGCGAGCTCGCACGCGTGGTGAAGCCGGGCGGCGTCGTCGCGATGCTCGAGTTCGACGTCCCGCACGGGATGTGGCGGCCGCTGTGGGAGCTGTACGTGCGCGTCGGCCTGCCGCTCGCCGGCGCGGTCGTCTCGCCCGGCTGGCGCGAGGTGGGCGGCTTCCTCGGCCCGAGCATCAGGGGGTTCCACGCGCGCGTGTCGCTCGAAGACCTGTGGCGCGACGCGGGGATCGGCGACGTGCGCGCGCGGCGCCTCAGCCTCGGCGGCGGAGTCGTCGTGTGGGGCATTCGCCCGTGAGCGCGGAGGTTCGCCCGGCGTTCTACGCGCTGCGCTCCGGCGGCTGGCGCGACTACGTCACGCTCCTGCATCCGCCGTACACGCTGTGGCATCTCTCGTACGCCGCGCTCGGCGCCGCCGTCGCACCGCACATGAAGTGGGGACTGCTGGGCTGGACGGTGCTCGCGTTCTTCCTAGCGATGGGCATCGGTGCGCACGCGCTCGATGAGATGAAGAGCCGTCCGTTGCGCACGCGCATCCCCGACCGTGTGCTCGTCCTCCTCGCTGCCTGGTCGATCGCGGGGGCGTGCGCGATCGGCATTCACGTCGCGATCTACACGACCTGGTGGCTGCTCGCCTTCATCGCGTTCGGCGCGGCGATCGTCGTCGTCTACAACCTCGAGCTCTTCGGCGGGGCACTGCACACGCCGTTCTGGTTCGCGGCCACGTGGGGATCGTTCCCAGCGCTGACCGGCTACTTCGCCTCTGCGCGCACGGTTCGCGGCGAGGCCGTCGCCATGGCCGGCTTCGCCTTCCTCACCAGCATGGTCCAGCAGCGCCTGTCGGTCCACGTGCGCTTCGCGCGCCGCAGCGCGGGCGACCCGGCGC
The DNA here is from genome assembly GCA_036273155.1 of Gaiellaceae bacterium. Lineage (GTDB taxonomy): Bacteria > Actinomycetota > Thermoleophilia > Gaiellales > Gaiellaceae > Palsa-739. The sequence continues at coordinate 23,781 of DASUIG010000045.1, forward strand.
AGGCGCACACGGCGGAGGTCGCGCTGAAGCTGCTCGCAGCGTCGATGCCGCTGCTGGCCGGGGCTCTGTTGCTGTCCCGCCGGCATTACTAGGATGCAGCGATGTCCCTGACGACCGGCTTCGACATCGGCTTCGCAGCCTCGGTCGCCGTCGCGGCGCTCGCGCTCGCAGGTGCGTCGCTTCGGCTCGTCGGCCGCATCGTCCTCGTCCTGCTCGGCCTGCTCGTCCTCGGCGGGGCGGCCGGAGGCTGGGTGGCGTTCGCGCTCCGGCACGGCCATCCGCGCGACCTCGCTCTGGCGGCCGGAGGGATCACCGGCAGCGCGCTCGTGTGCGGCGCGTCGCTCGTCGTCGCCTGGGCGCTCGCGCGCGCGGCCGACACCGAGGCGTACGTCGCCGCTGCGCAGGAGCGCCTACGGGAGCTCGTCGACAGGGAAGCGGCCGAGCGGGCTGCGGAGCTGGAGCGCACACTCGCGCGCGCCCGTGCCGACTCGATCTCACTGCTCGCCGAGGAGGAGCGCCGCGTCGCCGAGGAGCGGCGCATCGCATTCGGCAACCGCGAGCGCGAGCTCGTCGAGTCGCTGACGAACGCGCTCACCGAGACGCAGGCGCAGGTTTCGCAGCGGCTGGTCGACTGGAAGCAGGACCTCGACCGGGCGGCGGAGTCGACGAAAGCGCGCTTGACCGAACTGGCGGAGCGCCAGAAGGTGCTCCTCGCCGACGCCGGCGCACGTCTCGAGGCCGACGGCGAACGGCTGGCTGCGGAGAGCGAGTCGCAACGCGAGGGGCTCGCTCGCCTTCGGGCCGAGCTGGACAAGTCGCTCGAGGATCTGCTCGCAACGGCGCGCAGCGAGGTCGAGGTCGAAGCGGCCGAGCGCCGCCGCGCGCTGCACGAGCTGGAGGAGCGCATGCGCCGGCGCGAGAGGGAGCTGATGGAGCGGATCGAGCGCGAGGAGGTCGAGGCCGCGCAGCGCATCCGCGCCGGCTTCGAGGACGTGCAGCGGCGCCAGATCGAGCAGCTCGCCCGCACGGTCGAGCGCGCAACCGCGACGTACGCGGACGAAGGGACGCAGCAGTTCGCCGCGCTCGTGAAGTCGAGCCGCGAGGATGCGGCGCGCCGGCTCGCGCGCGAGCTCGACCGTGCGGTCGAGACGTTCGCACGCGAGGCGGAGGTCGTGCTCGCCGAACGGCTCGCGCACGTCGGCGACGCCGGCGCGCAGCGTCTGGAGCGCAAGCTCGCCGACGCGGCGAAGTCGCTCGAGCGCCAGCGCGACGAGTGGATGTCCGGGCTCGACGGGCGCATCGGCGAGCTGGAGCAGGATGTCCGCCGCCGGCTCGACGAGCTGGGAGCGGACGCCGACGCGCAGCGCGCGGTGCTCGAAGCGCGGCTCCAGGAGCTGCTCCGGCGCATCGACGCGACGGCTGCAGTTCACAGCCCGTAAAGAGGCCGTTAACTCTGCGATTGGCCCCCAACAAACCCGGGCAGGGTTCGTCGAACCAAGCACGAACCTTCCGTGTCATGAGCGAGTCCACCGAGATACTGGAGCCTGAGACGAGCGAGCGCTCGAAGGTCGAGAGCTGGCGGCTCCACGTGCTCATGGAGGCCGGCTATCCGCTCCACGTCGCCGAGCGGCTTGCCGCGAGCGAGGCCGACCTGCACCAGGCCGTCGAGCTCATCGGCCAGGGCTGCAAGCACGCAGTGGCCGCCGAGATCTTGCTGTAGCACCTGCGGCGATACGCTGCGGGCCGTGGCGAAGGTCGAGGCCCTCCCCTACGACGACAAGACCGTGTACTCGGTCGGCGCGTTCAACCGCGGTGTCGCGCAGTGGCTCGGCCGGCTGCCGACCGTCTGGGTGGAGGGCGAGGTCACCGAGCTCCGGCGGCACGACCGCTGGGCGAGCGTCTTCTTCACGCTGAAGGATCCGGCCGACGGATCGTGTGTCGGCGTGACGATGCCGCGCGGCCAGTTCGACGGGCTGCGACTGGAGCTCGCCGACGGCGAGCGCGTGCACGTGTACGGACGCCCGGAGCTGTTCGAGCGCCGCGGCGACTTTCGCCTGCGCGCGCTGACGATCGAGCGCTTCGGCATCGGCGCGCATCTCGCCGCGCTCGAGCGGCTGAAGACGAAGCTCGCCGCCGAGGGGCTGTTCGCCGCGGAGCGGAAGCGGCCGCTGCCGTTTCTCCCCCGCCGCATCGGCCTCGTCACCGGCAACGACGCGGCCGCGAAGCGCGACGTCATCACGACGATCCAGACGCGCTTTCCACCCGCGAGCGTCCTCGTCGCCGAGACGTACGTGCAAGGCCCGCGCGCCGCGCTCGAGATCGTCGACGCGCTGCGCGCGTTGTGCGACCACGACGACGTCGACGTGATCGTGCTCGCACGCGGTGGCGGCAGCTTCGAGGACCTGCTGCCGTTCAGCGACGAGCGCCTCGTGCGCGCCGTCGCCGACTGCCGCGTGCCCGTCGTCTCCGCCGTCGGGCACGAGCAGGACACGCCGCTGTGCGACCTCGCCGCCGACGTCCGCGCGTCGACGCCCACCGCCGCAGGCCGGCTCGTCGTTCCGGAGCTCTCGGTTGTCGTGGAGATGCTCGACCGCGCCCGCGCGTCGCTCTCGCGCAGCGTCAGGCTCACGCTCGCGCGCGACGGCCAGTCGCTCGCGCACACGCTCGAACGGCTGCGCGCAGCGCCACGGCTCGCGCTCGAGCGAGAGTCCCGGCGGCTCGAGCAGGCGCGCGAACGGCTGCACCGCGCACCCGCACTCACGGTCGAGCGCAAGCGGGCGGCGCTCGAGTCGGTTGCCGGTAAGCTGAAGGTGTTGTCCCCGTTGCAAACACTGGAGCGAGGCTACGCAATCGTCCGGACGGAGTCGAAGGTCGTGCGCTCGTCCGCCGACGTCGCGTCCGGCGTGCGCGTCGAGGTGGCGCTCGCCGAGGGCGGGTTCGGCGCGCGCGTCGAGGACACGTATGGCTGAGCCGACGTTCGAGGAGGCGCAGGCCGAGCTGGAGCAGATCGTCGCGCGGCTCGAGCAGGGACAGGCGTCGCTCGACGAGGCGCTGAAGCTGTGGGAGCGCGGCGAGGAGCTGTACACGCTCTGCCGCGCGAAGCTCGACGCCGCGCAGGGCAAGGTGGAGGAGCTAGCCCGCCGCGTCGAGCAGGCGCATCCCTAGCTCTTCGAGATCGGCGACCGCAAGGGAGGGATCGCCCGACAGCGCGACCGTCTCTGCGCCCGGGACCTGCTGGGTGACGACGCCGCCGAAGACGACACAGCGAACGCCTGCGGCGCGGCAGCGGCGCGCCACTTCGAACGGGACCTTGCCTTCGACCGTCGTCGCGTCCACGCGCCCCTCGCCGGTGACGACGAGCGTGTACGGCGTCGGGTCGAATCCGACGAGGTCGAGCACGGCGGCCGCGCCCGGGACGAGCTCGGCTCCGAGCGAGGCGAGCGCAGCGCCCAGCCCGCCGGCCGCGCCGGAGCCGGGAAGGTGCGCGAACGGCGCGAGCCGCTCGTCCGCGCAAAAGCGCGTCTCGAGCTCGACGACCTGCTCCGGTGTCGCGCCCTTCTGCGGCCCGTACAGGCGCGGCGCGTCGTACAGCGTCGTCGCGACGTCGCAGAGGACGGTCGTGGGCGGGAGCGCCTCGAGCACCTCGAGCAGGCCGGCGCCGGCGTCCATGTTCGCGGTGCCGCCGAGGCCTACGACGAGCCGGTCGACGCGCAGCGACGCGAGCAGCTCCCCGAACGGGCGGCTCGAGGTGAACGGATCGAGGCGCGTTGCATCGAACGGAATGACCGACGCGGCCTCGACGACTCCAGGCACGACGTCCGCCGTTCCCTCTCCCCCGTCGGCGAGCGGAAGCTGATCGCAGTCGCCGGCGCCGCGCGCCAGCGCGGCGGCCGCCTCGCGCGCGGACAAGACGCCCTTGAGGCTAGCCGGACACGCGAGCACGCTCGCGCGCGGCACGGTCGTCCGCCTCCTCTCCCGCGGTCGGCAGCTCTGTTTGCGCAGCCGACGGCATCACCTTCAGCATCGCGACCGAAAGCCCCTCGCGCGCGAGGAAGATGAGGCCGACGCCGATGCCGACCGACGCCTCGATCGCCTGGAGTCCAAATCCGTACGCGACGCCGCGCGCGAGCGCGACGCCGTAGCTCGCCGACAGCGGCGCGGCGATCGCGAGCTGCACGGCGCCGACGTTGCCCGGCCAGAACGGGAAGATCGTGACGACGTTCATCACGAGCAGGACGATGCCCGCGGCCGGGAGCGGCGCGTGGATGTGGAACGCGCGCATCGCCGTCCACACCGCGAAGAGCTGGCACACCCAGCCTGCGATCTGGAACGAGATCGCGAGCGCCATCCCGAGCGGCGAGCGCATGACGCCGAGCCCCTGACGCGCCATCGCCACCACGCGCCGCGCCGCGCCGACGCCGTCGAGGCGGCTGCCGTGGTCGGTGCGCGCACTGACGATCGCGAACGTGAACAGACCGACGCCGATGCCGACGACGGCGACGAGGATGGTGATCGCCCATGCGGGCACCTTCGCGGTGGCGAGCACGTAGAGGATCAGCAGCATCACCGGGACGATGTCGAACACGCGGTGGGCGAGCACGGTGCCGACGAACGTCGCCCACAATCCCTTCCGGCGCGGCAGCTTGCGCGTGAGCACCGCCACGCGCGCGAGCTCGCCGATCCGGCCCGGCAGCACCGCGTTCGCGAACAGGCCGACGGAGAACGCGGAGAAGACCGTCGTCGGCTTCGGGTGCGGCGGAGGCATGGCCGAGTTGATGACCGTCGTCCACGCGAGCGCGCGCGCGACCACCGAGACGAGATTGAACGCGATGGCGACGACGACCCACTCCCAGACGACGGAGGTGAACGCGTCGCCGATCGCGCGGAAGCTCGGGCCGCGCCACCAGAAGAGCGCGAACACCCCGCCCATGAAGAGGACGGCGAGCGCGATGCGGCCGGTGAGCGACTTGGGCGGACGGATGCGGCTCACGCCGCGGCGGACTCGTAGATGCCGACGAGGCGGGCGGCGATCGCGTCCCAGGCGTAGCGCTGCTGCATCAGCTCGCGCCCGGCGGCGCCCATGGCTGCGCGGCGAGGCTCGTCGGCCAGCAGCGACACGACGGCGTCGGTCAGCGCGTTCTCGTCCCCGGGCGGGAACGCGACGGAGGTCTCCGGCGTCATCACGTCACGGTACCCGGAGATGTCGGACGCGACGACCGGCGTCGCGCACGCGAGCGGCCGCGTCAGGACCATGCCGAAGCTCTCGCCGCCGAGCGAGGGCGCGACGAGCGCCTTCGCGGCGAGCAGCTCGGCCGTGAACCGGTCCTGGTCGAGGAAGCCGAGCACCTCGATGCCGTCCTCCGGGACGCGCAGGCGCCGCATGAGCAGCCGCACGCGCAGCGGGTCGGCGCCGATGACGCGCAGCTCGGCGCCGGTGCGCCGGCGGATCTCCGGCCATGCGTGCAGGAGCACGTGCAGCCCCTTGCGCTGCTCGTGCCGTCCGGCGAAGACGATGCGGTGCTCGCGGTTGCCGGGGTCGGCGGCGGGCGGTATGAGCACGCCGTTCGGGACGATCTCGTAGTCGCCGGGCAGCCAGCGTTGGGCGGAGGTGCGCGCCGATTCGGAGACGGCGATGCGGCGGTCGAGCCGGTCGGCGAGGAAGCCCCACGTGCGGGTGGCGATGCGCATCCACCCGAGGTCGCCGCTCGCGTGGAACGTGCCGACCATCGGCCCGCGAAAGGTGGCGAGTGCGGCGATGCACGGCGTCGGCGTCATCGGCTCGTGCAGGTGCAGCACGTCGAAGTGCTCGCCCGCGAGCGCCTGGCGGATGCGGAAGACCGACCGCGGGCTGAGGATGATGTTCGGGAGCGATCCGTTCGCCGGCACGATGACCGAGCGGCCGATCGGGATGACGTCGGGCGGCGGCGGACCGTCGCGCCCGTGCCGCGGGTGCAGCGTGCGCGTGAACTGGCCCGGCGGGTCGTTGCCCATGATCGTCTTCACCTCGCAGCCCCGGCGGCGCAGCGCCTCCGACTGGAGCTCCGCGTGCTCGACGACGGCCCCCCAGAACGACCACGAGTACGGAACGACGATGCCCACCTTCACGTGAGCATTATCGTCGGCGAGTGGTGCGCCTCCGCTCGCCTCACGACCGGGAGATCCTGCGGCTGGCGCTGCCGGCCCTCGGCGCGCTCGCCGCAGAGCCGCTGTACGTGCTCGCCGACACGGCCATCGTCGGCCATCTGGGCCGCCCGCAGATCGCCGCGCTCGGGCTCGCCGGCACCGTGCTGTCGGGCGCGTTCACGATCTTCAACTTCCTCACCTACGGCACGACCTCGGTGGTGGCGCGGGCGAGCGGTGCGGGCCAGCACGAGCGGGCGGCACGTCTCGCCGCGCAGGCCTTCTGGGTCTCGCTCGCGATCGGGCTGTCGCTGTTCATCGTCTGCGAGGCGGCGGGCGGGCCGCTGCTGCGCGCGCTCGGCGCGCACGGGCAGTCGGGCCACGACGCGCTCGTCTACTTCCGCATCGCCGCGTTCGGCCTGCCGTCGGCGCTCGTCGCGCTCGGCGGTCAGGGCTACCTGCGCGGCGTCTCCAACCTACGGCGTCCCCTGGAAGTCGTCGTGGCGGCGAACGTCGTCAACATCGTCCTCGAGGTCCTGTTCGTGTACGGCTTCCACTGGGGCATCGCCGGTTCGGCGGCGGGGACGGCGATCGCGCAGACGGGGATGGGCGTCGCCTTCGCGCGCGACCTCCTCTTCACCGGCGCCGGGTCGCGGCGGCCGAGCCTGCGCGAGATGCGGCCGATGGTGCGCGTGGGCCGGCAGATCTTCGTGCGCACGACCGCGCTGTACGCGTCGTTCCTCGTCGCGGCGTCGGTGCTCGCCCGCATGGGCGACGCGGAGATCGGCGCGCACCAGATCGCGTTCGAGCTCTTCATCTTCCTCGCGCTGCTGCTCGACGCGGTCGCGATCGCGGGGCAGGTGATCGTCGGCCGGATGCTCGGCGCGGGCGATGCGGAGGGCGCGCACGCGGCCGCGCTGCGGATGATCGGCTGGTCGGTCGTCGTCGGCGGCGTGTTCGCGGTGATCCTGCTCCCGCTCGGCCACGCAGTCCCGCGCGGGTTCACGAGCGACCCCACCGTGCTCGCGCAGGCGGCGAAGCTGTGGCCGCTGTTCGCGCTCATGCAGCCGCTCGGCGGCGCCGTGTTCGCGCTGGACGGGATCCTCATCGGCGCGGGCGACACCGCGTACTTGATGTGGTCGATGCTCGCCGCGAGCGCGGTGTTCATCGCGATCGCTGCGCTCTCGCTCGCGCTCGACTGGGGCATCGTCGGCGTGTGGGCCGGCCTCGACGCGCTCATCGGCGCGCGGCTGCTGCTCCTGGCCGTCCGCTTCGCGGGCCGCCGGTGGGCCGTCGTCGGCTACGCCTAGGGAGCACGTACGGCGCGAGCTCGCCGGCGCCGAGCGGACCGCGACGACCCGCGCGGGGACTATCCTCGTCAGATGGACGGGCTCGCAGAGCTGCACACGCACCTGGGCGGCTCGGTCTCCTCCGACATCCTGTGGACGCTCGCGCACGAGCAGGGCATCGCGCTGCCGGTGAAGGACTACTGGGACTTCGACCGGCTCGTGACCGTGAGCGATCCGCGGGGCGTGCCCGACCTCGACGCGCTCGACCAGATCTATCACTGGACGGAGCTCATCCAGTCGAGCCCGATCGCGGTGGAGACGTCGGTGCACCAGGCGATCGGCGGCGCGTATCGCTCGCAGGGGATCACGACGCTCGAGCTGCGCTTCAACCCGATGAAGCGCAACCGCGGCGGCGAGCGCGACCTCGACCACATCATCCTCGCCGCCATCCGCGGGCTCGACCGCGCGAGCCTCGAGTACCCGCAGGTGCGCGCGGGCCTGATCCTGATGATGGACCGGACGTTCACGCAGCGGCAGAACGAGGTGATCGTCGAGAAGGCGATCGGGTGGTCGTCGCGCGGGATCGTCGGCATCGACATCGCCGGCCCGCGCCCCGGGCACGCGCGGTACGACTACCGGAGAGTGCTGCCGATGGTCGAGGAGGCGCGCGCCGCAGGTCTCGGCGTCACCATCCACGTCGGCGAGGAGGGCGGCGAGCTGGGGCGAGAGGAGATCGGAGAGGTACTCGAGGTGCTGCGCCCCGACCGCATCGGGCACGGCATCCTCGCCGCCGGCGACGCCGAGCTCATGCGCGAGCTGCGCGACTCGGAGGTCGTGCTGGAGATCTGCCCCACGTCGAACCTGCTCACGAAGGCGCTGCCGGACGAGAATGCGGTGCGTTCCGTCTTCCGAACCTTCGTCGAGAACGGCGTCCGCTTCACGATCGCGACCGACGGGCCGGAGATGATGCGGACACACTTGCGTGACGAGCTCGACCTGCTCCTGCGCATCGGCGCGCTCACGCAGGACGAGCTGGACGAGGCGAACGCGCGCGGGCACGAGGCGAGCTTCGTGCGCGGCGGGTTTCGCGCCGCCCGGGTCTAGCCCGCAGCCAATACTCCCATCGGTCGATACCCGTGCCGGCCTGGCGCGCGTAGCCTGGCGCGCCATGAGCACGACCCTCACCGGCACGCCTCTCGCCTTGACGGAGAGGCAGCTCCAGGTCGTCGGGCTGATCGCACTCGGCTGTTCGAACGACGAGGTCGGGCGCAGGCTCGGCATCTCGCCGCGGACGGCGAAGGCGCATTGCGACGCGCTCCGATTGAAGCTCGGCGTGCCCAGGCGGCGGCAGATTCCCGCTGCGTTCAAGACGCTCACGGGCCAAGATCCCCTCGCTCGCGAGCTCGCGCCGGCTGCGGCCGGCGTCGGGGGCTAACGGCGACCGCGCCCGGTCCTTCGCGGCCGGGCGCGGGCCCCCTGTTCACGGGCGCGGCGGTCGTCCAGAATCGGTAGGCAAGGAGGAGAGGCCAGGGAGAGAAACCCCGGCGTGCGGCAGCTCGGCAGGCGCGATGCACGAGGGCACAGTCAAAGCCCAGCCGCGGACGCAGATCATCATCAAGCGCCCCAGGCTGACGAAGCTCCTGGACGAGTCAGGGGCGCGGATCACCCTGCTCCTCGCCCCGGCGGGGTACGGGAAGACGACGCTCGCGCGCGAGTGGACGCGCGAGCAGGAACGTGTGGGCTGGTACACGGGCGGGCCGGCGATGATCGACGTCGCCGGGCTCTCCGTCGGGCTGGCGGAGGTCCTTGCGGCGATGGGCGATCCGCCTCGCGCAGACATGGTCGAGCGCGTGCGGATCCTCGCTGCGCGTGGGCACGATGCGCGCGGCCTCGCGAAGGCGGTGAGCGGCGGTGCGCCGGGTGCGGACTGGCTCCTCGTCGTCGACGACTACCACCATGCGCTCGGCTCTGCGGATGCGGAGGCGTTCGTCGAGGAGCTCGTCGGGCTGACCGACTTCCGGCTGCTGATCACGAGCCGCGAACGGCCGGGCTGGCTCGCCGCGCGAAGCGTCGTCTACGGCGAGGCGGCGGCCGTAGAGATGGACGCGCTCGCGTTCACGGACGACGAGGCGCGCGAGGTGCTCGGCGGCGCCGGCGAGGCGATCGTCGCCGAGGCCAGGGGATGGCCCGCGGTCATCGGGCTTGCCGCGATGCGCGGCAGTCCGAGCGTGGCGAGCGGGCTGCCGCCGGACGATCTGTATCGATTCTTCGCCGAGGACTTGTTCCGCAGCGCGTCGCCGCAGCTGCGCGAGGCGATGTTCCTGCTCGCACTCGCCGGCGTCGACGCCGCACGAGCACTGCTCGGGCGTTCGCACGTCGAACTCGTGGCGGAGGCGGCCGAACGTGGGTTCCTCGCGGGCGAGCATCAGGCGGTGCACCCGTTGTTGCGCGGCTTCCTTCTTGCCAGGCTACGCGAGTTTGACGACGCGAAAATTCAGGCGACCGTCGCGAGCGCAGTGGGATACCTCGCTGAGCAGCACCGATGGGATGAGTCTCTCTTTGTGCTCGAGCAGTTCCCGAATGACGACCTCATCCTCGAGACGCTCAAGCGCGGACTCACAGAAATCCTTGATTCGGGGAGAATCGTCACAGTCAGCAGCTGGCTTGAGCTCGCCGAGGAGCGAAGACTTCGGGATCCCGTGTTCCTTCTGGCGGAAGCCGAAATCGCCCTCCGACAGCGCGAAAATCGGAAGGCTCAAGCGCTCGGCGAGCGTGCTGGGGCCTTACTTGGGGGCGACCTTTCTGCTCGTGCATATCTCGCAGCCGCGCGTGCGACCCATCTAGGCGATGCTGCGCACGAGACTCGAAGCCTCTGCGAGCGCGCACTCGAGGAGGCGACTTCGGATTCGACCCGAATCGACGCGCTGTGGACCGCGTTCACTGGGGCGATCGAGCAGTTCGATTCCGACGCCGAGTCAATCCTCAGGCGCCTGCATGAGTTCGACGAGGCGCATGCTGAGCATGGAGTGAGACTCCGGATAGCCGAGGCCATGCTTCTCTGCGAGTCGGGGCATGTCCGCGACGCCGTCATCCAGTTGGAACTTGCTAAGGAACTGATCTTGAAGTCTGCTGACCCATTCGTCCGCACTAACTTCATGCACCGCCTGGCTTATGGATACCTCCTGTCTGCACGGTATGAACAGGCTGCTTCGGCGACGAGCGACACCATCATGGAGGGTCGCGAGGCGGGCCTGCAGTTCGTGATCGACTATGACCTAGGGCAGCGGGCCGCGGCATACGTTGGGATGCGTCGGCTTCGCCAGGCTCAGCGTGCGATAGATGAACTCCAGCGGCGCTCTTCTGCAGCTTCGCATTTCGTGTTGACGAATCTCGTTCTCCAGCGCGTACGACTCGCGATCGCTGCGGGAGACCGAGAGCGGGCGAGCATACTCCTCGCTGCTCAACCCGTCGAAGGCGAGCGCCCGGCATTTCGCGGAGAGGTCCGCGGATACAGAGCTGTCTTGTCGGCTGCTTGTGGCGATGTCGACGAAGCCCTTAACGTCTTGGCGAGCGACGACGGGTCCTTCGACTTCGTCGAGTCGCGCGCCCTTCGAGAAGTGGCTCTCGCGATCGTCGCAATGCACTGCGGCGCTGAGTCGTCCGACGTCATCGAGATTCTCGATCCCTTGATTCGTAGGGGCGACGCAGACGCCGTCGTGACGGGTTATCGGGCCTATCCCCCGCTCGCGCGACAGGCCGTTGGGACAGACCTGCACCTGCCTATGACGAACTTGCTCTTGAGGTCGCGTGACTTCGATATCGCGAGAGAGGCTGGATTGAAGGTGCCGCGAGAAGTTCGACCGCGAGAACTCTTGTCCGCGCGCGAACAAGAAGTTTACGACCTACTCGTGCAAGGTCGCACGAACCACGAGATCGCAAAGACACTATTCATTAGCGGTTCGACAACCAAAGTCCACGTACGCCACATCTTCGAGAAGCTCGGCGTCCGCTCCCGTGCAGAAGCGGCCCGTATGGCGAGCCTCGATGAAGACGCCGCTAGCCGAGAGCCTGTGCAGCGGCGAGACCGGTGAAGGAAAGGTCTCGAACTGCTTCGTCGTGCTCACGCGAAGCCGTGTGCAGGCCGAATGCTTCACCAAGACCGAGGCGATAGGACTCAGGCGCCATAGCAAGTATCGCCTCGAACGCCGCGACGACACTCGTATCGAACTGACTCTCTACGGCCTGTGCGAGGCGGAGACGCGCCACTCGGCTGGGCATCGCATCGCGGTACGGACGATCAGATGTCATGGCGTTGTATGCATCCGCTACGGCGATGATTCGCGCGAGTAGTGGGATCGCATCAGCGCTGAGGCGATCGGGATAACCCGTCCCGTCAACCCGCTCGTGGTGGCTCCGTACAACCTTGGCGATCTCACCGTAGTCGTCGACGTTGCGAAGGATCTCCTCACCGATCTCTGAATGGCGCTCCATTTCTCGGCGCTCATCAAGGGTGAGCGCACCAGGCTTTTCGAGCAACCCAGCCGGCAATCCGATCTTCCCGACGTCGTGGACGAGCCCACAGAGATGCGCAAGTGCCTGCTCAGCTTCGCCAAGCCCCATTCGCTTCGCGATGTCGCGCGCGTAGATCGCCACAGCGTTTGAGTGGCCAGCGGTGTAGCGGTCTCGCGCATCGAGCGTCGCCACCAACGCAGTCGCAAAAGAGAGGTTCGCCGAAGCGAGACGCGCGTTTGCGCCACCAAGCGCCTCAGCCGTTTCGCGCTGCTGGCGGTAAAGGATAAGGAGGCGCTGCGCAGCCACTGCGGGGACAGCGAAGAGCGCGACGCTCCAAGGCGACACCGCATAGACGTACGCGAGAACTGCCACGGTCGGAATGTGGAGGGGAAGGCTTGCGAGTTCAGTCGGCGCCACCGCCCTTAGCGAGCTCGCAATATCGCTCGTCTTTCGAATCGCTGGCGCAACGCAGACCAGGGTCAGACCGATAAGCGTCTCGACCGCGAACGCGGCGGCAACAGCCGCGAAGATGCCGAGGAAGTCCCGCTGAGCGCCGCTGCCGAGTGCGGCGGCCGCAAGTCCCGCTGTCGCCGTCGCAATGACACGAACTGACGTCCACGTGGCCCAGCGAAGAATCGGCCGGTCGGCGTCCCGTCTGGGAAGGTCGCGCAACAGCCCCACGGCCGCGATAACGGCACCAGAGAGAGGGCCGAGGACGACAGCCGCAAAGACGCAGACCAGCGAGGCAATCGTCACCTCGACGTTCGGCGTGAGGTTGATCCCCTCGTGTTCGGCGCCGAGCGCCAGGGCGGCTAGCAAGAGAACGATGGCCGGATGCTCGACGCGGTAGCCGGCCACAAGGAGCCCTAGGCACAGGCCAGCAGCCCCAAGCGTGAGGGTTACCACCCACGCTTCGAGAGCGCGCTCGCGGGTTAACCAGTTTGTGTCAGAAAGCTGTCTCAAATCTCTTGAAACCTCACCCAAAAGAGGTATAAGCTCCTGTTGCCGTTAGTCCCTAAACGTAGGAGTTCCCGTGCACAAGCGACTCGCCGCTGTGATCGCTCGCGCCGCCCTCGTGGGCGAAGCGAAGATCTGGTAGTTCAGAAGCCGCATCGTCCGTTGTCCACAGGCGACTGGCATCCCCCGCGAGAGGGATATCGGTAACCGCTGGATCGGGCTGAAACCGTTTGATCACGCGCGCTCCGGTGCTTCAGTACCGGGGCGCGTTTCCTTTCCAGGAAGCGGTTTTGTCTACAGCTCCGCCGGAGCTGTCCACAGCCTCTATCGGACGAAACGGGAAGGAGTCAGCCGATGAGGCCGCGGCGGAAACCAACCGCCACCGCGTGGGCGCGCGAGCGCGCCTGAAGCTTTGCCAGGAGATGGCGCACGTGCGACTTGACCGTCTCCTCGGACAGGTAGAGCCGCTGGCCGATCTCCCGGTTCACGAGACCGTCGGAGATCAGCTGGAGCACCTCGATCTCGCGCCCCGTCGGCTCCTGCTCGAGCTCGACCCGGGGGCTCTGGAAGGGGATCACCGCGGCCGTCGCCGAGCTCACCGAGCGCCGGCGCGCAGCCACCTCCTCGAACCGACGCGAGTGGTCCAGGTAGCGGTCGAGGATTTGCTGGCGTTCAGCGGCGTCCACGCCCCGAGTATCGGCCCCCGCACAGCCCCCCTTTAGGGGCACTGCCCCTATTCAGGGATGCCGGATTGCCGCCGTTGAGCGGCTTCCGCGAGCGCGGCCTCGTCATAGAGGTGGCACTCGACCTGGACGCTGCCCGACGGCAGCAGCCGCGGCTCGACCGGGTCGTGCCAGTCGAGCTCGAGCGCGCCGTTCGAATCCTGCATCTTCCGCAGCCCCGTCCAGAAGGGCTCGGCCGGATCGGCCGCCCGCGCGCGGTCGAGGATCCCCCTCAGATCGGCCCCGTGCGCCCCGCCGTGGGCCGCCAGCCGCAGGTGCGTCTTCGGCACGTCGAGCTCCTCGATCGGCCCCACCGCCGCCCGCTCCGCCTCGAACCCGGCCTCGTCGAGGCCTACCCAACGGCGCTCGAGCAGTTCCTTCAAGTCGCGCGACTCCCAGCCGCACACCTCGAACGCCTTCGGGCAGCGGGGATGGAACGAGCACCCGAGCGGCGGCCGCGACGCGTCGGGCACCTCCCCGCGCGGCAGGTCGCGCGGAATCGTTCGCCGCGGATCCGGCTCCGGGATCGCCCGCAGCAGCGCCTGCGTGTACGGATGCTTCGGATCGGCGTAGATCGCCTCCGACGGCCCGATCTCCACGATCCGCCCGAGGTACATGATCGCGATCCGGTCGCAGAAGAACTTCGCCGTCGCAAGGTCGTGGGTGATGTACAGGTACGTGAGGTCGAAGTCGCGCTTCAGCGCGAGCATCAGCTCGAGGATCTTCGCCCGGACGCTCATGTCGAGCATCGACACCGGCTCGTCCGCCACGAGCAGCACCGGGTTGAGGATGATCGCGCGGGCGATCACCGCCCGCTGCTTCTGGCCGCCGGAGAGATCGGACGGGAACTTGTCCAGGAACTGCTCCGCCGGCGCGAGGCCGACCCGCTCGAGCGCGTCGGCCACCCGGGCGCGGATGTCGTCGCGGTCGCGCGCGAGCCCATGGATCTCGAGCGGATGGCCGACCGCCTGCGCGACCGTCATGGCCGGGTTGAGCGACGCGTGCGGGTCCTGGAAGACGATCTGCATCCGCCGACGCAGCAGGCGCCGGTCGTGCTCGCTCAGCCGCGTGATGTCCTGTCCCTCGAACTCGACGGTGCCCGCGGTCGCGGGCACGAGGCCGAGGAGCGTCCGGCCCAGCGTGGTCTTGCCGCTGCCCGACTCGCCCACGAGCCCGAGCACCTCGCCCTTGCGCAGCTCGAGCGTGACGTCGTCGACCGCTCGCACCGCCGCGCCGGTCCGGCCGATGAGCCGGTCGAGGAAGTTCCCGCGGATCGAGTAGTACGTCTTCAGCCCGCGGACCGAGACGAGAACCTCGTCGCTCGTGCTCACGCTTCCTCCGCCACCGCGATGCGCTCGCGCTCCGCCGGGACCGTCCCGCCGTCCGGGATCTCGCTCTCCGGCCCGTGCAGCCAGCAGAGCACGCGCCGGTCGGGCTCGGGCCGCGTCTCGATCGGGTCCTTCACGGGGCAGATCCGCATCACGTCCGGGCAGCGCGGGTGGAAGTGGCAGCCGGACGGCGGCGAGACGAGATTCGGCGGCGCGCCCGGAATCGAGTGCAGCGCCTTCGTGTCGAGCGAGATGGTCGAGCGCAGGAGCTCGCGCGTGTACGGATGCTTCGGGTCGGCGAAGACGTCGCGGGCCGGCCCCTCCTCGGCGATCTGCCCGGCGTACATGACCGCCACGCGGTCGCACGCCTCGGCCACGATCCCGAGGTTGTGCGTGATCAGCAGGAGGGCGGTGTCGAAATTCTCCTTCAGGTCGGCGAGGATGCGCAGGATCTGTGCCTCCACGATCACGTCGAGCGACGTCGTCGGCTCGTCGGCCACCAGCAGCGACGGGTGGAGGACGAGCGCGAGCGCGATCATGATGCGCTGGCGCATGCCGCCCGAGAACTCGTGCGGGTATTGGCGGAACCGCGTGGGCGGGATCCCCATCCGGGCGAGCGTGTCGAGCGACCGGCGCCGGACCTCCTTGCCGGTCAGCTTCGACTCGTGCTGCTCGAGCGTCTCCTTGAAGTGATCCTCGATCCGCAAAAGCGGGTTCAGCCGCGTCATCGGCTCCTGGAAGATGAGGCCGAGCTCGGGCCCGCGCAGGCGGCGCAGCTCACGCTGCGACATGGTGATGAGGTTGCGGCCCTTGTAGAGCACCTCGCCGTCGGCGCGCGCGCCCTCCGGGAGCAGGCCGAGGATGCCGCGCCCGAGGGTGGACTTGCCGCAGCCCGACTCGCCCACGAGGCCGAGCACCGATCCCCCGGCGATCTCGAGGGACACGCGGTCGACCGCGCGCACGGAGCCGCGAGCGGTGCCGTACCAGACCCGCAGGTCACGCACGTCCAGAACGGCGGTCACGGCTCGAGGATCTCCGACCGGGGCTCCAGGCTCGGCGCGGCAAAGTCGACCCGTGCGATCCTCCGCCGCCGCAGCACGGGGTTGATCGTCTCGTTGAGGCCCTCGCCGAGCAACGTGAGGCCCGTGACGAGCAGGACGATGGCGAGGCCCGGGAAGAGGCCCGTCCACCAGATGCCCGACGCCGCGTCGGAGACGGCGCGCGACACGTCGTATCCCCACTCGGCTCCCTGCGACGGCTGTACGCCGTACCCGAGGAAACCGAGCGCGGTCAGCGTCAGCACGGCGTCGGCGGCATTCAGCGTCGCAATCACCGGAACGTTCTGCACGACGTTGAAGAACACGTAGCGGCGCAGGATCGTGAACGGCTTCGCGCCGAGCGCCCGCGCCGCCTCGACGTACGGCTCCTCGCGCACGCTGATCACGTGGTTGCGCACGACGCGGAAGTACTGCGGGACGTATGTGACCGTGATCGCGAACGCCGCCACGAGCACACCCGAGTTGACGCTTCCGCCGAGGAGGAACGCGATGACGATCGCGAGCAGCAGCGGCGGAAACGCGAACATCGCGTCCATGAACAGCACCGCGCCGCGGTCGAGCGGTCCGCCGAAGTAACCGGAGAGAAGCCCGAGGGGCACGCCGATGACGAGCCCGAACGCAAGCGCAAGGCCGACCACCTCGAGCTCCGTCTGTGCGCCCCAGACGATGCGCGAGAGCACGTCCGTCGACTGAACGGTCGTGCCGAGAAGATGGGAGTGGGACGGGTGCGCCAGCTGTGCGAACCGGTGCCCGCCCGACTGGTACGCGTCGAAGCTGTACGGCGAGAGGATCGGCGCGAAGATCGCGAGCAGTACGAAGACGAGCGTGAGCCCGGCACCCGTCCACAGCATCGCGCGCGCCATGCCGCGCGCATCGGCGATGGGCGCGAGCGCCCGCCGGACGCCGACTGTCCGCCGCTGCAGACGTACCGCCGCCGTGGCCATCAGTAGCGCACCCGCGGGTCGACGAACGCGCTCGCGAAGTCGATGACGATGCTGGCCGCGACGACGACGAGCGCGAAGACGACGACGATGCCCTGCACAGCCGCGTAGTCGCGGTTCTGGAGGTAGACGTACAGCTCGTGGCCGAGGCCCGGCCAGTTGAACGTCGTCTCGGTGAGGATTGCGCCGCCGAGCAGGAGCGCCAGCTGCAGCCCGACCACGGTGATGACCGGCACGAGCGCGTTCCGGAACGCGTGGCGGTACACGACCGAGCGCTCGTTGATCCCGCGCGCACGGGCCGCCTCGATGTAGTCCTCCTTCAGCGTCCGGATGACGTTGACCCGGATGAGGCGGATGAAGACGCCGCCGTAGACGATGCCGAGCGTTGTCGCCGGCAGAATCAGGTGCTCGACGACATCCTTGAGTGCGCTCCAGTTACCGTCGATGATCGCGTCGATGAAGTAGATGTTCGTGTGGGTCTGCAGCAACGCCTGCGTGATCGGGCTCGCCTGATCCGAGGTCGGCAGCCAGTTGAGCCACACGCCGAAGACGAGCTGCGCCATCAGGCCGAGGAAGAACACCGGCGTCGCATAGACGACGATCCCGAACAGGCGGCCGCCGGTGTCGACCGGCGAGTCGCGGAAGCGGCCGGAGACGAGGCCGACGAGCATGCCCACGACGATCGCGACGATCATCGCGAAGAACGTGAGCTCGAGCGTCGCCGCCCCGTTCACGAGGATGATGCTCCCGACCGACCGGCGGTCGGAGATGGTCGTCCCGAAGTTGCCCCGGATGATCTGGCCGAGGTAGTGCCCGTACTGCACGTAGACCGGCTTGTCGTAGCCGAGCTGATGGCTGATCGCCTTGATCACCGCGGGGGGCGCATGCCCGCCGAGGGAGGCTGAGACGGGATTGCCCGGCGCCACCCGCATGAGCAGGAACACGAGCGTCAGCAGGATGAACACCATCGGGACGACCAGCGCCAGCCGCGTGATCGCATACCGCTTGAGTGACGGCCCGGTCTGGTTCATCGGAGAGATCCTAGAAAAGTGGGGCGCCCGAAGGCGCCCCACCCGACGTTCCTCTTACGACTTCGACAGGAGCCAGAACCGCATCAGGTAGTCGAGGTCGATCGTCTTCGGGATGTTCTGCACGTTCTTCCGTCCGACGACGAGCATCGTGTTCTGCCAGTACGGGATGATCGGCGCGTCCTGAGCCGCGATCATCTGCGCCTGCTTGATGAACGCGATGCGCTGGGCGGACGTCTTCGCCGCCTCCTCCTTCTTGATGACCGCGTCCATCTTCTTGCTCGAGTAGCCGTTCGAGGTGAAGTTCGACTTCGTCCCGTAGAACGGCGTGATGTAGTCCTCGGCGTCCGGATAGTCCGGGAACCACCCGAGCTGGAAGGCCCCGTACTGCGTGCCGAGCGTCTTCGAGTACGTCGCCCACTCGGCCGACTTCAGCGTGACCTTGAACAGCTTGCTCGAGTTGAGCGCACGCTGCATCTCCGAGAACTCGTCCGCGGATGCGTCGCCATAGTGGGACGGCGTCCACCAGAGCGTGAGCGCGACCGGCGTCTTGACGTGGGACGCCGCAAGGACGGCTTTCGCCTTCGCCACGCTCGGCGTCTTGCCGTACAGCTCGCCGAACGCGTTGACGTGACCGGGCAGGCCGGCCGGCGGCATCGAGTACAGCGGGATCACTTGACCGTGATAGACCCGCGTCGCGATGTCCTGGCGCGGCATGAGGTACGCGAGCGCCTTCCGCACGGCGAGCTTGTTCGTCGGCGCCCGCTTCACGTTGAGCACGAGGTAGCGGATGCCGACGCCCTTGCCCTTGTACAGCGTGACGCCGCTCGTCTTGCCGAGGGAGCTGTACTCGGTCGGGGTGAAGTCGCGGAACGCCATGTCGATCGTGCCCTGCTGGAGCGCGAGCTTCATCGTCGACGACTTCGAGTAGTAGGTGATGATCAGGCCGCCGTTTGCGAGCTTCCCGTTCACGCCGTTGTAGTTCGGGTTCGGCGTGAAGACGGCGGACTGGCCCGGCGTGAACTTGCTGAGCGTGTACGGGCCGGTGCCGACGAGATCCTTGACGTCGGTGTTCGAGACGAGCTTGTCAGCCGGATACGTCTTGTGGTCGACGATCTCACCGGCCCCCGTCGCGAGGATGTACGGCCAGGTCGACTGCGCCGTGCTGAGATGGAACGACACGCTGAAGTCGCCGTTGGTGGTGACGCTCTTCAGATTCGAGATCAGGCCCCAGATCCCCGATGGATCGTGGATCTTGTTCACGCGGTCGAACGACCACTTGACGTCGGCCGACGTGAAGGGATCGCCGTTCGAGAACTTGACACCCTGCCTGAGTGTGCACGTCCAGACGGTGACCGAGGCATTCGCCTTGCAGCCCGTGGCGAGCGACGGCGCCGGGACAGTGCTCCCTGCGTTGAGGTCGAGCAGGTGCTGGTAGACGAGGATGTCGACGGTGCCCGAGCCGTAGTCGTAGTTCCCGGCCGGGTCGACGTTCGTGACGGTGTCGGTCGTCCCGTCGAGGATCGTGTTCGCGGTCGAATGGCTCGCCGCCAGCGGCTTCGACTGGGCGGCGGTCACGCCGACTGCTGCCAGCGCGAAGCCGGCGAGGCCGAGCACCGCCAAATACCTCAGCCGTGGTCTTACATGCATGTTCCCTCCCGGAGGTCGTTTCGTACGTTGAGCACTATCTCATGCAGATGGTCGCGTAGTCGAACCCGTAGACCACCTGGTTGACATAACAGCCGAGGTCCACCCTCGCATTGAAGAAGTCGGTGAACTCCCGGTTGAGGAACGGCGCCCACGGCGCCTGGAGCATGATCTGGCGGTCGAGCGACGCCCAGCGTGAGTTCACCGGGCTCGTCGGGATCGGCTGCTTGTTCAGCGCGTCGATCTCGGCGTTCACCGCCTTGTCGTTGAAGTTGGCGTAGTTGTTGTTGTAGGTCTTCGTGATCCGCTCGCCGTTGAGGAGCACGTCGAACCAGTCGAGCGGGTGCGGGTAGTCCTGGAACCAGTCGGCGAAGCCGATCTGGGCGTTCGTCGCCTCGTTGCCGACCGTCGCCCAGTAGACGGCGGAGGTGACGATGTGCTGCTTTGCCTTCAGCCCGATGGAGTCGAGGACCTTGACGAGGTACTGCGTCGCCTTGGGATCGAGGCCACGGTCGTGATTCCAGACGGTCACGTGCGCGCCCGTGGCGCCCGCCTGCCTGATGAGCTTTCGTGCCTTGGCGAGGTCGTGCCGGTACAGCAAGTGCTTCGTGTACGACGGGTACGTCGGCGGCAGGATGTTCTCGGTCGGCTGGGCGAGGCCGCCGTAGACGGCGACGAGCGCTTTCCGGTCGATCGCGTAGTTGACGGCCCGCCGCACCTGGAGCTTGTCGAACGGCGCGACGCGCGTGTTCATGAAGAAGTAGTAGGTGTTCGGCGACGTGTAGATCTTCAGCTGGTCGCCGTACTTGGCCTCCACGCCGGCGAGACTGGCGGCGGGGATCTGCTGCGGGTCCCAGTCGTCCTGGCCGGCCGTCGTCCGCGCCAGCGCCGTGGCCGAGTCGCCGACGATGTCCCACACCACCTTGTCCGGGTTGCCCGCCGGAACGTTCCCGCCCAGCTGCGCCGCGTGGAATTGCGGGTTCCGCACCTCGATGATCTGCTTGTTCGGCGCGTAGCTCTGGATGACGTACGGCCCAGTGGCCGGGAGCGGATGCGTCGACGTGTCGGAGTCGGCGGCGTTCGCGGGCACGGGCGCGGCGAACTCGCTGGCGAGCACGTTGGCGAAGTCGCCCTGCGGCGTCTTCAGCCTGATCGTGATCTTCCCCGTCGCGTCGTCGGCGACGATGCCGGAGATGGTGCCGCCCTTCGTCTGGCGCGCCTCGTCGGCGCCGACGATGTTGTAGAAGTAGCCCGCGCCGGGCGAGTCGAGCTTGAAGTCGCGCTCGACCGTCGCCTTGAAGTCGCTCGCCTTCACCGGCTGCCCATTGGAGTACTTCAGGCCGTTGCGGAGGAGGAGCGTGTACGTGCGTCCGTTCGCCGAGACCGTCGGTAGCCCGCGTGCGAGGTAGGGAACGATCGTCGCCCCTCCTGCGCCGTTGACGTGCCGGTAGCCGAGCAGCGGCAGGTAGACGTTCCAGATGACGTTCAGCCCCTCCGGGCTGTAGGTCAGGCCGGGGTCGAGGTAGTCAATCGAGGTGTCCTGGGCGACCCGGAAGACCGGGAACGCCGGGCCCCCGGTGGAGGCTTGAAGCGTCGCCACGGTCGCAGCCGCCGCAACCGCCGACCCGGCCGCGTTCGAGGCGCCGCCACAGCCTGCCGTTGCGAGCGCAAGCGCAGCGAGCGCCACCAGGCCGAGCCATCGGGAGAGTCGGATCAGTCTTCGCATAGAGGCGGCACGCGGAACCGGCGGCATTGTTACTGACGTAAATACGGGCTTCCGAGTTAGGAATCGAACGTATGTTCGTCTACACTCGGGCCGATGCAGCTCAGGCTCGACGCGGCCGACCGGCTGGTGGAGCTCGTCGAGGAGCGGCGCGGACCGGTGCTCGCCGAGGAGGCGGCCCGACGGCTGTTCGCGCTTCGCTCCGCGCCCGTCTCCCTCGCCCGGAGCCTCCTGGCCGACGTCGTCGACGCGGACGCACGGCTCGCGTGGAACGGGGACGCCGTCGGGCTCGCGGCGCCACTCGGCGGTGAGCTCCTGCTCGAGCAGGCGACGTACGTCGTCGTCGATCTCGAGACCACCGGCCTCCGGCCGGGAACCGCGCAGATCTGCGAGATCGGAGCCGTCCGCGTGCGCGGGTTGGAGATCGAGGCCGAGTTCGAGACGCTCGTCGATCCCGGCATGCCGCTCGGCCCGGGAGTCGAAGCGCTCACCGGGTTGAGCAACCGTCAGCTGCGCGGCTCGCCTCCGCCGGCACTCGCCGTCCACCGCTTCCTCGGCTTCGCGGGCGACGCGGTCATCGTCGCGCACAACGCGCGCTTCGACATGGCCTTCCTCGACCGCGAGACGGTGAAGCTCACGGGGTCGCGGCTCGCTGCGCCCGTCCTCGACACGGTCGCGCTCGCGCGGCGATTGCTCGCCGGCCGGGTCCCCCGCGCGTCCCTCTCGCAGCTCGCGTGGTTTCTCGGCACGTCGGTGCAGCCGTGCCATCGAGCGCTGCCGGACGCGCAGGCGACCGCCGAGGTGCTGCTGGCGCTGATCGGGCTCGCACAGGAGCGCGGCGCGCGGACGGTGGCCGACCTCGCCGCGCTCTCGGCGACCCGGACGCGCCGCGTGTGGGACAAGCGGCAGCTCGCGTTCGGCGCTCCGCAGCGACCGGGCGTCTACCTCTTCCGCGACCGCAACGACCAGGTGCTCTACGTCGGCTGCGCGCGCGACTTGCGCGCGCGGCTGCGCTCGTACTTCCGCTCGGAGCGCTTGCGTCCCGTCGTCGAGGCGGCGGTCGGCGCGACCGAGCGAATCGAGTGGCGCGTGCTGGGGTCGGAGCTGGAGGCAGCGTTGACCGAGCTGCGCTTGATCCGCGAGCTGCGGCCGCCGGCGAACGCGCGCGTCGCGCGGCCCGACCGGCACGTGTGGCTGCGCAAGCGCGGCGACGGGGTCGTTGCCTCGTCGCAGCGGACGCCTGTCGGCCCGATCCGGTCGCGGCGCAAGGCGCAGCTGGCGGCGCGGGCGCTACTGGCCACGGAGCTGGAGCGGCCGGCGGCGGCGCTGCCTCGCCTGCGCCGGCGCCTCGCGGCGTTGTCGGATGCGCGGCGCTTCGAGGACGCTGCACGGCTGCGCGACCGCATCGAGGCGCTCGAGCACGTCTGCCGCGACCTCGACCGGCTCGCCCGCCTGACGGCGCTCGAGCGCTGCCTCGTCGTGCCGGCGTCGGAGCCGGGCCACGCGCGGGCGCTCTTCCTCGCCGGCGGCCGCGTCGCGGCGGAGCGGACGCTCCCGCCCGGCGGCGGAGCGCACCTCGAGGTCGAGGCCGGTCTCGCGGCCGCGCGGCGCGCGCTCGCGGCGGACGATCCCGTCGACATCGACGAGCTGTTCCTCGTCGCGCGCTTCCTCCGGCGCCCGCCGCCGGAGATGTCGATCGTCCCGCTCGAGCGGGAGGCGATCCTCGCGGCCGCGCGTCGTGTAAGCGGACGTGGGCCTAGTATATAAGCTGTTATGGACCGTATTTATACGCTACGCTCTTACGATGACTAAGCACACGTCGCTCTACCTCGACGCCGACTTGCTCCACGAGGCCGAATCGATCCTCGGCACCTCGGGGCCGACCGGAACCGTCAAGGCAGCCCTCGAGGACGTCGTCAGACGGGCGCATCTGAAGCGCCTGACCGAGTGGGACGTGGAGCTGACCGTGGCGCAGCTCGACGAGCTGCGTCACGCCCCTCCCACCGCGCGCGAATGACGATGCTCGCGGACTCCTCGGCGTGGATCTGGTCGAGGAGGGCCGGACAGCCCGAGTTGCGGCAATGGTTCGACGCACACCTCGAGGAGGGCGAGATCGTCACGTGCGATCAGGTCAGGCTCGAGCTTCTCGCGGGAGTGCACAGCTCGCAGCACGCGGCTCGAGTGCACGATCTCGCGGCGCTCGACACGTGCGCGATCACTCCGCGCGAATGGCGGCGGGCGATCGAGGTGCAGGGTGAGCTCGCCCGCCGCGGCGCCGACCTCCACAAAGCCGTCAAGCCGGCCGACCTTCTCATCGCCGCCGCGGCCGAAACCGCGGGGGTCGAGCTGCTTCACTACGACACCGACTACGCGCATGTCGAGGAGGTCACGGGCCAGCCGATGCGCTGGCTCGCGCCGAGAGGCTCGCTGCGGTAGCCCACATGCCTGCCCAGCGTCGGCACATCGAGGAACAACGCCCGCGCGAGCGCGCGGGACTTTCCGAGCTGCGGTCGCCGAGCCTTACGCGGCGACGCTGATCAGGTCGCGCAGCGCGCCGAGCCGGGCCAGCGCCTGGCCCTCGAGCTGGCGCACGCGCTCGCGCGTGAGATCGAGCTCGTGGCCGATCGCCTCGAGCGTCCACGGCTCGCCCTCGAAGCCGAACCGCAGCTCGAGGATGCGCCGCTCGCGCTCGGGCAGCGCGTCGAGCGCCCGCCGCACGCCCTGCCGGCGGAGCGACTCCTCGGCCTCGTCGAACGGGTCGGCCGCCTCGCGGTCGGCGAAGAGATCGCCGAGCTCGCCCTCGTCGTCGGCGCCGACCGTCTGGTTCAGCGAGACCGACGCATGCGCGGCCCCGAGTGCCTCGTCGACGTGCTGCATCGGCAGTCCGGTCGCCTCGGCGAGCTCCGCCTTCGTCGCCTCGCGGCCGAGCTCGACCTCGAGCCGCCGCGCCGCGCGCGACAGCTTCTGCTGCCGCTCGACGACGTGCACGGGAACGCGGATCGTGCGCGCATGGTTCGCGACCGCGCGCTGCACTGACTGGCGGATCCACCACGTCGCGTACGTCGAAAACTTGTACCCGCGGCGCCAGTCGAACTTCTCGACGGCGCGGTTCAGGCCGAGCGTCCCTTCCTGGATGAGATCGAGGAACGGAACGCCGAGCCCGCGGTAGCCCTTCGCGATCGACACGACGAGACGCAGGTTCGACTCGATCATCCGCCGCTTCGCGGTCGGGTCGCCGCGCTCGATGCGCTTCGCGAGCATGACCTCCTCGGCTGCGGTGAGCAGCTTGTGCCGGCCGACGTCGGCGAGGAACAGCTGCAGGCTGTCGGCCGCGCCCGACATCGCTGCGGTCGCCTCGAGCCGCGCGGCCTCCTCCTCCGCCGCCTTCTCCGCAGCGTCGGCGGCTGCGGCGGCCTCGGCCACCGCCTTCGGCGCGCCGATCTCGAGCCCGATGCGCTCGAGCTCGTGCGTCAGCTCCTCGACCTCCTGGTCGTTCAGGTCGAGCTCGACGGCGAACGCCTCCAGCTCGGCCGGCTCCAGGTAGCCGCGCTCCTGCGCCGTCTCGACGAGGGCGCGCGCCTGATCGGTCTCGAGCAACTCGTGCAGCTGGTTCTGGCTCAGCTCTCGTCAGTCCTCTCTGGGCGCTGCCTCGACTGGGTCTGCGGACCTTCTCACTCTACGAGGGAAACCCTCCCGATGCCAGAGGACCCTCCCGGCCTCGGCCCTTCGAGACTCCGAACGGCGACGCGCGCCTGCTTATTCCGCTGCTGCGGGCTCCGCTTCCTGTTCTTGCTCTTTCGCGGGCGTCGTCCGGACGGGGAAGTCGAACTCGACCTTGCCTTCGTCGTTTAGGACGAGACGCGCCCGGAACGGTTTGTTGTTCCGCGAACGGAAACCGGACAAGACCTCGCGCGTCTTGCCCTCCTCGAGAAGCTGCCGCGCGAGCTCGGGCGTGATCGTGCGTCCGGCCACCCGCTTCCAGATGACGAAGCCGCAGCCGGTTTCCTCGCGGTTCTTCCAGCTCGTGCAGCCGTACGCGCGCGAGTTCTCGCGAATGATCTCGCCGGTCTCGGCGCCGCAACGCGGGCACAGCCCGAGCTCGACGCGCTCGGGCCGGAGCTGTTCCTTGTCGAGCGCCTCGATCTGCCCGACGATCTCCTTGGTGAACGTCGCGATCTCGTCGATGAACGCGCTGCGATCGCCGCTGCCGTGCTCGATGTCGGAGAGCTTCTT
Organism: Gaiellaceae bacterium; assembly: GCA_036273155.1. Lineage (GTDB taxonomy): Bacteria > Actinomycetota > Thermoleophilia > Gaiellales > Gaiellaceae > Palsa-739. Next base: position 49,339 of record DASUIG010000045.1, read on the forward strand.
CTCCCACGAGCCCGTCAGCTCCGGCGAGGTGATCTTGTGCTCCTCGAGCATCGTGATCACCTGCAGGCCCTTCGGCGTCGGCTGCAGGTCGCGGCCGACGCGCTCGATGTACTCGCGCCGGATGAGCGTTTCGATGATCTCCGCGCGCGTCGCCGGCGTGCCGAGCCCGGACTCCTTCATCGCCTCGCGCAGCTCTTCGTCGTCGATGAGCTTGCCCGCGGTCTCCATCGAGGACAGGAGCGTCGCCTCCGTGTAGCGCGGCGGCGCCTTCGTCATCTTGTCCTCGCGCTCGGCGGCGAGACAGCGCACCGTTTGTCCCTCCTGGAGCGTCGGCAGCTCGCCGCCGTCGGAGTCCTCGTCCTCCGACTGCTTCTCCGCGTCCGGCTCCAGGCCGTAGACGCCGCGCCAGCCGGCCTCGAGCGTGATCTTGCCGCGCGTGCGGAAGCTCTCGCCCTCGACCTCCGTCACCACCGTCGTGCGCGCGTATCGCGCCGGCGGATGGAAGACGGCGAGGAAGCGCCGCGCGACGAGGTCGAAGATGCGCCGCTCGTCGGGCGAGAACTTCTCGACGTCGTGCGGAACGTCGGTCGGAATGACTGCATGGTGGTCCGTGACCTTCGCGTCGTTGATGACGCGCTGCAGCGGAAGCTGGTCGAGGCGCATGACGTACGTCGCGGCCTCGCGGTAGTCGGAGATCTCCTGCAGCGTGGAGGCGACGATCTTCAGCTGCGGCACCATGTCGCCGGACAGGTAGCGGGACGAGGTGCGCGGATACGTGATCGCCTTCTTGTCCTCGTACAGCTTCTGCGCCGCCTGCAGCGTGCGCCGGGCGCTGAAGCCGTAGCGGCGGTTCGCGTCGCGCTGGAGCGAGGTGAGGTCGTACAGGAGCGGCGCGCGTTCGGACTGCTCCTTGCGCTCGACCTTCGTGATCGTGCCGTCCTTGCCGGAGACCTTGGACACGATCTCGTCGGCGCGCTCGACCGCCTTGATGCGGGTCTCGTCGCCCTCGAACCAGATGCCCTGGTAGGGCGGCTGGAATGCCGCATGGACGAGCCAGTACGGCTCCGCGACGAACGCCTGGATCTCGCGCTCCCGCTTGACGAGCATCGCGAGCGTCGGCGTCTGCACACGGCCGAGCGACACGACGCCGCCGACCCACGCGCGGCCGCGAATGGTCGCGGCGCGCGTCGCGTTCATGCCGACGATCCAGTCCGCTTCCGAGCGCGACCGCGCGGCCTGCTCGAGCGACTGGAGCTGCTCGCCGGGGCGTAGCTTCTCGAAGCCCTCGCGGATCGCCTGCTTCGTCATCGACGAGATCCAGAGGCGCTGCACCGGCTTCGGGTCGCCGTCCTTCTTCTTCAGCGACTGCCGGTACATCTCGTAGATGTACGCGAAGATCAGCTCGCCCTCGCGCCCGGCGTCGCAGGCATTGATGAAGTCGGAGACGTCCTCGCGCTTCATCAGCTTGAGGATCAGGTTCAGCTGCTTCTTCGACTTCGCGTCGCGCGGGACGAGGTGGAAGTCCTCCGGGACGATCGGCAGGTCGGCCATCTTCCACTTCTTGAACTTCTCGTCGTACTCCTCGGGGTCGGCGAGCTGCACGAGGTGCCCGACGGCCCACGTGATGACGTATTCGTCCGATTCCAGGACGCCTTCGTCCTTCTCGAACTTCCCGGGAAGCGCGGACGAAAGGTCTCTGCCTACGGACGGTTTTTCTGCGACGACGAGCGTCTTGGCCATAGATTCACCATAGCGTGCGGCCTACTCGTACCTACTCCGCCATTGCCGCGCTCAGCTGGCCGATCCTCGTCGGGCTCTTCCGGTTACACGCGCGCGGGCGCGAGAACATCCCGCGCGAGGGCGGTTTCGTCCTGGCGTGCAACCACGTGTCCAGCTTCGACCCGTGGCCGCTCGGGCTCCCGCTCTGGCCGCAGCGGTTCCTGCGCTTCATGGCGAAGTCGGAGCTGTACTGGTTCCCGCTCACGCTCATCCTGAACGGGGTGGGCGCGTTCCCCGTCCGCCGCGGGCAGGCGGACGCGGAGGCGATCGAGACCGCCGTGCAGCTCGCGCGCGAGGGAAACGTCGTGGCGATGTTCCCGGAGGGGACGCGCCGAACGAAGGGCCTCGTGAAGCGGTTCGAGGCGCGGCCGCGCACGGGCGCAGCGCGCATCGCGCTCGAGGCCGGCGTGCCGCTCGTGCCGGCCGCGGTGCGCGGCACCGATCATCTGCGGCGGTTCGCCGCGATCCGCGTCGCATACGGGCCGCCGGTCGAGATCGACGACCTGCGCGGCGCGGCGGACTTGCGCGAGGCTGCGCAAGTGGCGACCGACCGGCTGATGGCGCGCATCGAGGAGCTGGAGGCATCGCTCTGAGCCTGCTGCTCGTGATCGACGGCGACTCGTTCGCGCACCGCGCGTACCACGCGCTGCCGAAGTCCATCCGCCTGAACGCAGTCGTCGGGTTCACGAACATGCTCGTGCGCCTATGGGAGGCGGAGGAGCCGGACGCGGTGCTCGTCGGCTGGGACACGCTGAGCACGCCGACGTACCGGCACGAGGCCTTCGCCGCGTACCAGTCGGGCCGCGTGTTCGAGGAGTCGCTGCTCGAGCAGCTCGAGGTGCTGCCGGACGTCGTGCGCGCGTGCGGCTTCGCGGCGGCGAAGGCGGACGGCTACGAGGCGGACGACTTCCTCGCCGCAGCGGCGCGGGCGTGGCCCGGCGACGTGCTCGTCGCCACCTCCGACCGCGACGCGTTCCAGCTCGTCTCCGACCGCGTCACCGTCCTCCAGCCGACGCGCGGCGTGAGCGAGATCGCGCGCATCGGGCCGGCCGAGGTGCGGGAGCGCTACGGCGTCGAGCCGGAGCAGGTGCCCGACCTGATCGCGCTCCGCGGCGACCCCTCGGACAAGCTCCCGGGCGCTCGGGGCATCGGGCCGAAGAAGGCGGCCGAGATCCTCCGCGAGCACGGAACGCTCGAGGCGGTCCTCGCCGCAGGCCGATTCGCGGCCGAGGCGGAGGACTTGCGGCTCTACCGGCGAATCGCAGGGATGGACGCCTCTGCTCCTCTTCCTCCCCTCGCAGATCAGTCACCTACCTGGGCGGAGGCGTCCACCTTCGTCAGAGGCCTCGGCCTCAACGCGCTGGCCGACCGACTGGCTGCGATCGGCGATTCGTTCCCGTCCGGCCGCGCGAAAACCGAGCAGCCCAAGGACGCAGGGAGCGCACATAGCTGAGCTATGGGCGCGACCGAGGACGCCGGGATGCGACGGTTTGCAGCCGGGCGGGCGGACAACGGCATCCCCGGTCGCGGCCAGATAGCGTCCCTGGCATGAACGAGTGGCTCACGCGCCAGGCCGACGCGCTCGGCGTCGACCCGCTCAGCGACGACGAGCAGAAGACGCTGCTCGACCTCGCGCGTATCGCCGCGCACGACGGCGGAGAGCGCACGAACGCGCCCCTCCTCTGCTACCTGCTGGGCCGCGCCGGGGGAGAGCTCGACACGCTCGCCGAGATCGTCCGATCGACGTCCTGACCCATCCCGCGCTCGCGCGCCTGCACCCCACGGGCCATCACCCGGAGCGGCCTGAACGGCTGGCCGTGCTGCTCGAGCACGAACACGTCTGGAGCGAGAGTCGGGCCGCGACCGACGACGAGCTCCTTCTTGTACACGCGCGAGAGCACGTAGAGCGCGTGCGGGCCGTGGACACGCCTACCTGGCTCGACGGCGACACGCTCGCCACCGAGACGACGTTCGAGGCGGCGGGCCTGGCCGCAGGCACCGCGATCGAAGCCGCACGGCGCGGCGCCTTCGCGCTCGTGCGCCCGCCGGGCCATCACGCGCTGCCGGACCGCGCCATGGGGTTCTGCATCTTCAACAGCGTCGCGATCGCCGCACGTGCTTCGGGCTTCGCGCGCGTGGCGATCGTGGACTTCGACGTCCATCACGGAAACGGGACGCAAGAGATCTTCTGGGACGACGACTCCGTTCTCTACGTCTCGCTGCACCAGTGGCCGTTCTATCCGGGCAGCGGCGGGCCGGACGAGCAGCGCGAGACGACGGTGAACGTCCCGATGTCCGCGGGCTCCGGCGACGACGAGTATCTCGACGCCTTCGAGCGCGTCGTCGAGCCGGCCCTCACGCGGTTCGAGCCGGAGCTGCTGCTCGTGTCCGCCGGGTTCGACGCGCACGAGGACGATCCGCTCGCGGAGATGAACGTCACCGCGGACGGCTTTCGCGAGCTGGCGAAGCGGTGCCGCGCAGCGGCGCCGCGCGTGGCCGCGGTGCTCGAGGGCGGCTACAACCTCGAGACCCTGCCGTCGCTCGTCGACGCCGCGCTGGCAGGATTCACGGAGCGATGAGGATCGACAAGTGGCTGTGGGCGGCCCGGTTCTTCAAGACGCGCTCGCTCGCGACCGAGGCCGTCCTCGCGGGCCACGTCCAGGTGGACGGTGCGCGCGTGAAGCCGGCGCGCGAGGTGCGGGTCGGCGACACGCTCGAGATCCGGCGCGGCCAGGTCACCTGGACAATCGACGTGCGCGCGCTCGCCGAGCGGCGCGGCCCGGCCGCCGAGGCCGCGCTGCTCTACGAGGAGACGAAGGAGTCGCAGGAGGCGCGGGAGCAGCGGCGGCTCGAGCGCCGGCTCGCGCAACCGCTCGGCGCCGATCTCGGCGCCAGGCCGACGAAACAGGACCGCCGCCGCCTCGACGCGTTACGCAAAGGCGAGCGCCGCCGTTAGGCCGCGCGGGCAAGCGAAAGGCGCTCGAGCGCCTCGCGCCGCGAGGAAACGCCGAGCTTGCGCAGCAGGCTCTTCACGTGCGAGCGCACGGTGTGCTCGGAGATGTACAGCCGCTTGGCGATCTCGTCCGTGCTCAGGTGCTCGTCGAGCAGGAGGAGCACCTCGAGCTCGCGGGCCGACAGCTTCTGCGCGATCGAGTCCGGGACGCCGCCGACGTGGTCCGAGCCGGTGCGTACGCGGTCGAGCAGCCGCCTCGCGACCGAGCCGGAGAGCGCCGCCTCGCCGTGCACGACGCCTTCGAGGAATTCCGCGATCCGCTCCGGCGGCTCCGTCTTGAGGAGGTAGCCGGCGGCTCCGGCGCGGATCGCTGCGAGCAGGTTGTCCTCGGTGCCGGACGCTGTGAGGACGACCACCTCGCACCCGGGCGAGGCATGGCGGATGCCGGGCAGCGCGGTGAGACCGTCGGTGTCGGGCATCGAGAGATCGAGCAGGACGACGTCCGGCTGAAGGCGGCCCGCCTCCCGGACGGCCTCCGCTCCGTCGGACGCAGTGCCGCAGACGTCGAAGCCGTGCGCGCCGAGCAGCGAGGTCAGAGCCTCGCGGGTCAGCGGGTGGTCGTCGACGACGATGACGCGCGCGCTCATCCAGACGCTTATCGGCAGCGGCCCTTCTGCCGACAAGGGGGAAGTGAACGAACAGAGCGACTTCGAAGCCTGGCTCCTGAGCGAGACCCTCCTCGCGGGCCTCCTCGGCGCGATTCTCGCGCTCTTCCTCACGCACCCGAGCATGCGGACGCGGTTCAACCTGCCCGAGCTCCGGCTCGTGCTCGAGACGACGATGGCGCTCGCGGGCCTGCTCGTGGCCGTGCTCGCCGCGGCCCGCTTCTCGGCCGAGGGCCGGCGGGTCGACCTCCTGCTCGCCAGCGGCTTCCTCGTCACGTCCCTGTCGGCAGCCGGATTCGGCATCGGCCCCCAGCTCGGCGGAGGCCACACGCGGCCGGCGGAGGAGTGGGCGTCGCTCCTCGGCGGCATGCTGGGCGCCGGGCTCATCGCGATCGCGCCGTTTGCGACCGGGCGCACGCGCCGGCGCGACTGGGCGATCGCCAACGCCGTCGCGGCCGCGGGGCTCGCGCTCTTCGTCGCATGGTCGCTCCTGCGCGACGCGGGGAACTCGCTGCCGCCGCTGAGCGTTCCCGCAGGCGAGACGCAGCCCTTCTATCTCACCGGCACGCTCGCGCTGCAGGCGATGATCATGCTCGTCGCCGTCGTCGGCTGGGGCGAACGCTTCCGGAAGCGGCACGAGGACATCTCCCGCTGGCTCGCACTCGGCTTCACGCTCATGCTCTTCGCCGCGTTGCAGCTCGTCTTCCAGCCGCTCGTCGCCGGCAGATGGGTGTCGCAGGGTGACTTCCTGCGCATGCTCGCGTACACGGTCATCCTCGTCGGCGCCTGGCGCGCGATCCGTTCCGCCGAGTTCGGGCGAGCGGTCGCGGAGGAGCGAGCGCGCGTGGCGCGCGACATCCATGACGGCCTGGCGCAGTACCTGTTCGCCGTCTCGACGCACGCGTCCATGCTCGAATCGGGCGCGGCAGTGGAGGAGACGCTTCCACGCCTCAAGCAAGCGGCGCTGCTCGCGCAGCAGGAGGCCCGTTTTGCGATCCTGGCGCTCTCCTCGGCGAGCGGCACCGCGCCGTTCGACGCAGCCCTGCGCCGGTACGTCGAGGTACTCACGGCCGACGGCGCCCTCGACGTCGAGCTCGAGGTCGACTCGGCGATGCATCTCGCCCCCGACGAGCAGATCGAGATCTTCCGCATCGTGCAGGAGGGTCTTGCGAACGTCCGCAAGCACGCGCAGGCCACGCGCGCCGAGGTCGTGATCGGCTGGCGCGACGGCGAGCGCTTCGTCTCCATCCGCGACGACGGCGCCGGCTTCGACGGTGAGGAGAGCGTGGCCGGCCAGGGGCTGAAGAACATGCGCGCCCGCGCAGCGTCCATCGACGGCGGTCTCTCGCTCCGCTCCGTCCCCGGGCGCGGAACCGCGCTCGAGGTCGTCCTCCGGACCTAGTTCCGGTACTCGATCGCCTCGCGCGTCCCGCTCTCGCCGGAGCGCACGATCGCGTCGCAGATCTCCGAGGCGCGATAGCCGTCCTCGAAGTCGGCGCCGTGCGGCGCGACGCCCGTGTCGTCTGCGATCGCCTGCAGCATGTGGTGCAGCTCGTGCACGAACGTGTCGCCCCAGCCGATGATGTGGCCGGGCGGCCACCAGTACTGCCAGAACGGATGGTCGGCCTCGGAGACGAGCACGCGCTTGAAGCCGCGGGCGCGGTCCCCGTCCGCGCGGAACACCTCGAGCTCGTTCAAGCGCTCCATGTCGAACGCGAGCGAGCCCTTCGTCCCGTTGATCTCCCACTGGAAGGCGTTGCGGCGGCCGTGCGCGAAGCGCGTGGCTTCGAGGGTGCCGACGGAGCCGTTCGCGAACTCGACCGCCGCCTCGACGGCGTCGTCCACCTTGCGCCCGGGCAGAAACGTGTGCGCGAAGCCGGACACCGTCTCGACCTCGCCGTTCAGGAAGCGCGCGAGGTCGACGACGTGCGTCATCAGGTCGCCGAGCGCGCCCGACCCCGCCTCGTTGGGATCGAAGCGCCACGTGTCGAGCGAGGCGTCGTCGCCCCAGTCCTGCAGGTAGCGGCCGCGGAAGTGCCGCACCTCGCCGAGCTCGCCGGCCGCGATCATCTCGCGCGCGAGGCGAACGGCGGGGACGAACCGGTAGTTGAACGCGCACATGTGCTTGACGCCGGTGGCCGCGACCTGCTTCCAGATCTCGTAGCTCTCGGCGGCGTCGCGGCCCAGCGGCTTCTCGCAGACGACGTGCTTCCCGGCCCGCGCGGCGGCGATCGTCGGCTCGGCGTGCAGCCCGTTCGGGCCGCCGTTGTCGAACAGCCCGATGCGCTCGTCGGCGACGAGGTCGCGCCAGTCGGTGGTCGCGTAGTCCCAGCCGTAGCGGAGTGCGGCCTCGCCGACCGCCTGCTCGTTCCGGCCGGCGATCCCGATCAGCAGCGGCTCGAGCGGCGGCGGCCACGTGATGTACGGGATCTTCCGGAATGCGTTCGAGTGCGCCTTGCCCATGAACGCGTACCCGAGCATCCCCACGCCGATCTGCGCCATTTCGCGATAGTACGCACGTGAGTTCACCGGTGAAGTGGGGAATCGTCTCGACCGCGGACATCAACCGGAAGGTGATTCCGGGTGCGCACGCGTCGGACAAGGTCGAACTCGTCGCGGTCGCGAGCCGCGACCAGGCGCGGGCCGACGCCTACGCCCGCGAATGGGAGATCCCGCGCGCATACGGCGCCTACGACGCGTTGCTCGCCGATCCGGAGATCGAGGCCGTCTACATCTCGTTGCCGAACACGATGCACGCCGAATGGTCGATCAAGGCGCTCGAGGCGGGCAAGCACGTCCTGTGCGAGAAGCCGTTCACGCGGCATCCGGAGGAGGTGACCGCCGCGTTCGACACCGCGGCGCGCACCGGCCGCCTGCTGAGCGAGGCGTTCATGTACCGGCACAACCCGCAGACGAAGCGGCTGGCCGAGCTCGTCGCGGGCGGAGCGATCGGGGAGCTGCGCCTCATCCGTGCCGCGTTCTCGTACGGGCTGTACGACCTGGACAACATTCGTCTCCACACGGACCTCGAGGGCGGCGCGCTCATGGACGTCGGCTGCTACTGCGTCAGCGGGTCGCGCCTCCTCGGCGGCGAGCCGGTCGCCGTGCACGGCGAGGCGTGGTACGGGCCGACAGGCACCGACTGGACCTTCGGCGGCCTGCTGCGCTTCCCGAACGACGTCCTTGCGACCTTCGACTGCGGCACGGCGCTTCCGAATCGCGACGAGCTGGAGGCGATCGGGAGCGAAGGATCGATCTTCCTCGACGACCCGTGGCACTGCGTCAACCCCGTCATCGATCTGCGCCGCGACGGCGGCGCCGAGCGGATCGAGCTCGAGCCGCAGGACTCGTACCGGCTGGAGCTCGAGAACATGAGCGATGCGATTCGCGGCGAAGCGGAGCTCCTGCTCGGCCGCGAGGACGCAATGGCGCAGGCGCAGACCCTGCAGGCGCTGCACGATGACGCATTCCGCGGCTAGGGAGCGCGCCGCCGCGATGCTGGCCGAGGCCGGCATCGTCCTGACGCCCGCCGAGCGCGCCGCCATCGAGGTGACCGACCTCGGGCTCGGCCGGCTCGAGGAGACCGGCCTGCAGATCGTCGTCTACGTGAACACGGACCGCGTCTGCGCGAAGGAGCTCGTCCTGTTTCCGCGGCAGATCTGTCCCGAGCACCGCCATCCGCCGGTCGGCGGCGATCCCGGCAAGGAGGAGACGTTCCGCTGTCGCACAGGAGTCGTCCACCTCCACGTGGAGGGCCACGACGAGATCGTGTTGTGGCCGGGAGAGCAGTTCACGATCCCGCCGGACACGCTGCACTGGTTCCAGGCCGGGGACGACGGCGCGATCGTGTCCGAGTTCTCGACGCGCAGCACCGACGAGCACGACGTCTTCACGGATCCTCGGATCACTCGCTGACGACGAGCGTCGCCTTCCCGCCGCCGAAGCCGAGCGCGTCCTCGAAGCGGTCGAGCGGCACGCGCAGCCCGATCAGCTGCTCGAGCACGCCCGGCCAGCGGCTGCGCATCGCGTCGAGCGCGTCGATCCCGGCCACCCAGTCCTGGCGCTGCGCGTTCACGCTGCCGAAGAGCACCCGGTTCTCGAGCACGGCATCGACGCCGATCGTGCGACCGTCGAGCTCGACCGTCTGCTCGCGCCCGTCGATGCCGAGCAGGCACGCGACGCCGCTGCGGCGCAGGAGCCCGAGGCTGGCCGCCATCAGCTGCGCGTTGCCGGCGCACTCGACGACGAGGTCGAAGCGGCCGAGGTCGTCGTTCGCAGACGGGACGTAGCGTGCGCCGGACTCTTCGATCAGCGGCTTGGACGCCTCGAGAGAGGTCGTCACCACGTCGATGCCCTCGAGCCGGAGCAGGAAGGTGACGAGCGTCCCGATCGCGCCCGCACCGATCACGAGCGCGCGCTCCAGGTCCCACGGCTGGCGCCCGCCGATCGCGCGCGCGTGACGCAGGGCGCGCGCGCACGCGGAGGTGGGCTCGGCGAGAACGCCCAGCCGCCCGAGGGAACGAGGGATCGCGACGAGCTGCTCGGGGCTCTCACCGACGAGCTCGCGCGCGTAGCCGTGCAGCCGCGTGATCCCGCGCTCGCTGTAGTCGCCGGTGAGGCACGAGTCGGGAGATCCGTCAGCGCATGCGAGGCAGTGGCCGCACGAACGGCGCACCGTGGCGGATACGAGGTCGCCGCGCGCAAAGCCGTGGCCGTCGCGCTCGACCACTCCGAGCGCCTCGTGCCCGAGCACGAGCAGCTCTTCGCCGTCTGGCGCGATGCCGAAGAGGCCGTGCACGATCTCGCGGTCCGTTCCGCACACGCCGACCTCGAGGACGCGCACGGGCACCTCGTCGATGCCGACCATGGTGTCGGGCACGTCTTCGACGCGCGCGCCGGCGCGCCCGGGCTCGACGACGAGCGCCTTCACCGCAGGACCGCGCCCTCCGACGCAGGCCCGACGAGCGCGCGGTAGCGCGCGAACACGCCGACCGCGTCCGAGACGCGCGGCGTCCAGCCGGCGAGCCGTGCCGCCAGCTCGGCGTCGTCGACCTCGACGGCGAGCGTGCCCGCGTCCGCGTCGATCGCGACGACGTCGCCGTCGCGCACCGCCGCGAGCGGGCCGCCGCGATACGCCTCCGGCGAGACGTAGCCGACCATGAGTCCGCGCGTCGCGCCCGAGACGCGGCCGTCGGTGACGAGCGCGACCGCGTCGCCGAGACCGGCGCCGACGATCGACGAGGTGACGCTCAAGAGCTCGCGCATGCCGGGGCCGCCGGCCGGTCCCTCGTAGCGGACGACGAGCACGTCGCCGGGCTCGACGGCGCCGCGGCGAACCGCGTCGGTGCAGGCCTCCTCGCTGTCGAAGACGCGCGCGGGGCCGCGGTGCGCGCGCATGCCGCTCACTTTGACGAGGCTGCCGTCCGGCGCGAGGTTGCCGCGCAGTGCGCGCAGCGCGCCGCCCGCCTTGAACGGCTGCTCGGCCGTGAAGAGCACGACGCCGTCCGGCGGCGGGGCGCCTTCGGTGCGCTCCCCGAGGGTCGAGCCGTCGACCGTGGGTGCGGATCCGTCCACGTGGCCGCTGCGGATCAGCTCGCGCAGCAGCGCGGCCGTTCCGCCGGCGCGGTGGAAGTCCTCCGCGGCGAAGCGCCCGGTCGGAAGGAGGCTGGCAATGACGGGCGTGCGCTCGCTCACGGCGGCGAGATCGTCCAGCGTCAGCTCGACGCGTGCCTCGCGGGCGATCGCGAGCAGGTGGAGCACGCCGTTCGTCGACCCGCCGGTCGCGGCGATCCCCGCCATCGCGTGCAGGAGCGCGCGGCGGTCGAGGAACTCGCGCGCGGTCGATCGCAGGCCCGTGGCGAGCTCACCGGCGCGGCGCGCGGCGTCGCCCTTGGCCTGCAGCTCGTCGGCCGGGATGAGCCCGTCGCCGACGACCGCGATGCCGAGGCAGTCGAGCGCGACCGCCATCGTATTCGCGGTGAAATGCCCGGCGCAGGTGCCGGGTCCGGGACAGGCGACGCGCTCGAGCTCGTCCAGCGCGGCGCGCGGGCCGGGGATCGCCTCCCACACGTCCTGGATCGTCACTCCGCCGGGCCCCGCGCGCATCGGGCCGCTGTACAGCACGACCGCGGGCTTGTCGATGCGCGCGAGCGCCATCAGCGCGGCCGGCACCGTCTTGTCGCAGCCGACGATGCAGACGAGCGCGTCGAAGTCGTGCGCGGCCGTCATCAGCTCGATGGAGTCCGCGATCACCTCGCGCGAGATGAGCGACGCCCGCATCCCGGGGGTCGCCTGCGACTGGTTGTCGGAGACCGCGATCGTGTTGAAGACGAGGCCGACGCCGCCGGCCGCCGTGACGCCCTCGACGACGCGGTCGGCGAGCTCGCGCTGGTTCAGGTTGCACGGCATCGTCCCGGTCCACGTCGAGGCGACGCCGACGATCGGGCCGTCGAGGCGTGCGGGGTCGATCCCCATCGCGCGGAAGTGCGCGCGTGCAGGCGCCCGCGAGGCCCCGGCGGCAAGCTCCTCGCGGGCCCGGCGGCGCGCGTCGTCCGCCATCTCAGGCGGTCGCGTCGATCGCGGCTGTCGCGAGGCGCTCGTCGTCGGCGCCCGGCAGGCCGCTCACGCCGACCGCACCGACGCGCGTCTCGCCCTCGAAGACGGCGACGCCGCCGAGGAAGAACGTGAAGAACGGGTCGAAGCTCGCGCGCTCGACGGGGTCGTCCCGCACCTTCTCGGCCAGCTCGCGGGTCGAGCGGGCGTCGCTGCGCGCGGCCGTGTAGGCCTTGCGCTGTGCGTTCAGGCGCGTGTCGGGCGCAGCGCCGTCCATCGTCGCGGCGGCGACGAGCTCGCCGTGCGCGTCGGCGACGTAGACGGAGAGCGGCGCCGGAGCCGCCTCGACGACGTGCTCGACGATGCGGCGGGCGCGATCGAGCCTCATGCGGCCATTGTCACCTATTTCCTTAGGACACTAGGATGGGTTGGGCCTTGAGCGCGCATGCCGCACCCGCGTCGCAGGCGCCGACGCTCGTGATCCGCGGTAGGGCGTATCCGGTGCTCCTGCCGAAGCTCCGCGATCCGCGTCTGCACCTCGCGGCGACGATCACGTCGCTGCAGGTCATCGGCCAGGTCGGGTTCCATTTCCAGCTCTCGATCGCGCAGATCCTGCTCGCGCTCGGGACGTGCGCCCTGCTCGAGGTCGCGATCGCGCTCCGCAGCCAGCACGTGGTCATGTGGCCGGCGAGCGCCATGCTGACCGGCAACGGGGTCGCGTTCGTGCTGCGTGTGCCGGGCACCGCGCACGGCGACTGGTGGAGCCTGCGCGGCTGGTGGATCTTCGTCGGGACCGCGGCGATCTCGCTCCTGTCCAAGCACGTGCTGCACTGGCGCGGCGAGCACATCTTCAACCCGTCCAACATCGGCCTCGTCATCTGCTTCCTCGCGCTCGGCCGGAACCGCGCCGCACCGCTCGACTTCTGGTGGGGGCCGATGTCCGGCTGGCTCGTCCTCGCGCTCGTCGTCATCGTCAGCGGCGGCTTCGCGATCCTGTGGCGGCTCAACCTGCTGCGGGTCGCGCTCGGCTTCTGGGCGTCGTTCGCCCTCGGCATCGGCATCCTCGCGCTCGCGGGCCACTCGATGACCGCGCGCTGGCACCTCGGCCCGATCTCGGGCTTCCACCTGTGGTGGGTGCTGATCACCTCGCCCGAGGTGCTCGTCTTCCTCTTCTTCATGATCACCGACCCGAAGACCGCGCCGCGCTCGCCGTCGGCGCGCCTCGTCTACGCCGTGTCGCTCGGGCTGCTCTCGTCGGTTCTCATCGCGCCGACGACGACGGAGTTCGCCGCCAAGGTCGCGTTGCTCGGCGCGCTCGCGATCGTGTGCCTGGCGATGCCGGTCCTGCGGATCGTTCCGCTCGCGCTCGACCGCAGGCGGTTCCTCGCCGTGGCCGCAGCCACGCTGGCGGCGGCGGCCGCCGCGATCGTCCTCGCGAGCCCGCCCACCGCAGCGACCGCATTTCGCCCGCTGCCGCCGGGCGCCCTGCCGCCGATCACCATTCTTCCGTCGCACGGAGTGCAGACGGTGCTCGACCGCCACACCGCGGAGCTGATCGCCCACGACCTGCTCGCGGTCGAGCCGGCGAGCACGAGCGACCGCTTGCGGATCTGGCTCGTGCAGGGCCGGGAACAGGGGCCGCCGACGGCCACCGCGCAGCTCGCCGACGTCACGTACCACCTCCACCAGGCGGCGAACGGTCACTGGGCGCTCCCCTCGGCCGCGAGGGCGACGCGGATCGCGGCGGCGACGGTCAGCGACGCGCTCTCCGGCACCCATCTGACGGATGTCGCAGCGTCGGTCGGCCTCGACTTCCGCCAGGGCTCGTTCCGCTACGGCATGTCGAACGAGACCCAGGCGATGATGGGCGGCGGCCTCTGCTGGCTCGACTACAACGGCGACGGCTGGCAGGACCTCTTCGTCGTCAACTCGTACGCGAGTGCGGACACCGCTCAGTGGGAGGCGCACGGCGGACTGCCGCGGTCGGCGCTGTTCGAGAACGTGCACGGGAAGTTCCGCAACGTCACCGCGGCGTCGCACGCCGGCCTGCAGGTGCAGGGCGACGGCTGCGCGGCCGCCGACCTGACCGGCACCGGCCGCCCCGATCTCGTCGTGACGACGACGCGCGGCGTCGACGTGCTCTGGAACGACGGCAACGGAACGTTCACGACGAGCGTGCTGCCCGCGCACGGCTGGTACACGGGCGTCGCGGTCGCGGACGTGAACGGCGACGGCCGGCCGGACGTCTTCGTCGCCGGCTACTCCGACACGAGCGAGCCCGTGCCCGGCTCGCTGTCGGGCTTCCCGACGAACGTCGCCGGTGTGCGCGACCTCCTCTTCCTGAACGAAGGCGGGAGGCGCTTCCACGAGGTCGGCGTCCAGGCCGGGCTCGAGCCGGCGAGCTTCCGGCACGGCCTCGGCGCGCAGTTCGTCGACGTGAACGGCGACGGGCGACCCGACCTGTACGTCGCGAACGACGAGGACCCGAACCAGCTGTACGTGAACGTCCCGTGGCCGGGCGGGGTGAAGGCCGACCCCGCGGGGCTCGGCTTCCGCTTCGAGGACCGCGCTGTCAAAGAGCGCGTCGCCGATCCGTTCGCCGGCATGGGCATCGCGTCGCAGAACGGGACGCTCGTGGTGACGAACTCGCGCGGCGAGCCGACCGCCGCGTTCCGGCAGTCCGGCTTGACGTTCGCGAACGCGAGGCCCGATTTCGACGCTGCGCTCGGCACGGGCTTCGCCGGCTGGGGCGCGTCGTGGGTCGATCTCGCCAACTCCGGACGGCCGGACCTCGTGCTCGCGGCGGGCGCGATCCCGGTGACGAAGCTCGCCACGGACGCAGAGCAGGTGCGCGTGCTCGCGCCGACGGGCGCAGGGTTCGGGATTGCCAAAGGAGCGCTCGGCACACTGCGGCTCAACGGCCGCGGGGTCGCTGCAGCGGACGCAGGGAACGACGGCCGCATGGACGTCGCCGTGAACACGATCGGCGGCAAGCTCGTGCTCCTCCGCCCCACCGGCCCGATCGGCAACTGGATCGACGTCTCGCTGTCGCGTTTCGTGCCGGGCGCGACCGTGACGGTGACGCTCCCGAACGGCCGCTCTCTCACTCGCACGGTGCAGGCCGGGAGCAGCTACCTCTCATCGGAGGACCCGCGCGTCCACTTTGGCCTCGGCTCGGCCAAGAGCGCGATCGTGTCCGTGAACTATCCCTGGGGCGCGACGAAGGTGGCGACGGTTCACGCCAATCGCATCGTCCACGTTGCGGTTCCGCCGCTACGCACGCCGCTCGTCCAGCCGCCCGCGGTCGCCTGCACCCCCGCACGACACGCCGGGTCGATCGCGACGGTGTGGGACCAGACCGCCGTGTCCGTCCTGCGCGCCGGCGACGCGTCCGAACCGGTGCAAGCGCGCGACCTCTACGACCTCGCGAACGCGATGTCGGCGGCGGGCCCCTCACCGACTGCGATCAGCTACGCCGCGTACCAGTTGCTGCTGTGGCGCGCGTCGTTCAACTCGAATCTCTCGACGACCTTCGCAGTCCTCGAGGAACAACTGCGGTTGCTGTGCCTCTCGCCGGATGCTCCCGCGAACAAGATCGCGGCCGCAGCGATCGCCGCGGGCCGGCACGACGGCTCGAACGAGGTGCTGCATTACGCCGATCCCACCTATGCCTCACAGAACGCGCCGCTGATCGTGCGCAAGCCCGGCACAACCGTCCACGACGCGACGTTCTGGCAGCCGCTGAACTCCCAGCGCTTCGTCGACCCGCAGTGGGGCGGCGTGCGGACGTTCGCAGGTCGAGTCCGCGTCGGTAAGCCGCCGTTCGGCATCCCGTCGAGCGCTGCGTACAAGAACGCTGCGATCGCCGTCCTGCGCGCAACCTCGGGAGCGCGGGCTCCGCGCGTCGACACATCGCCGCTCGCATGGAACCGCATCGCGGCCGCGGCGGCGACGGGGAATCTCGACCAGGATTTGCGCCTCTACCGCACGCTGAACGGCGCGCTCAACGACGCCGCCGTCTCCGTCTGGGCGGCGAAGCGTGCGTACCAGGCGCCGCGCCCGATCTCGATGATCCGCTACCTCGCCTTCAACGGGCAGCTGCCGATCGTCGCCGGCGTGAGCAAGCGCGTCGGCAGCACGATCTACGTCCGTTCCGGCGGCCGCTGGATCGCGGGCTCCGCGTGGACGTCGCCGGCGCCGACGCCCGCGTCGCCGGGCTGGGTCTCGGCGGGGAGCGCGTTCGCGTATGCGGCGGACGAAGTGCTGACCTCCCTCACCGGGAGGTCGTTCGCGGCACAGGCGCAGCAGCTCGCGGCAGCCGGCCTCGCCGAGGGGATCGAGACGCCGGCGGACGAAGCGGCCGGCCGCACGCTTGGCATGACAGTAGGGAAGCGCGCGGTCGCACAGGCGCGCCGCTAATCCGGAGAGTCGCCCATCCGGTCGTCAGGCGTGAGGACGCTCGCGCAGGTCAGCGACCACGAGTAACCGCAGGTTGGCCGCGATCCAACGCTTGCGCATCAGCACCGCCGCGGACGCGTGTACTAGCCGTGCGTGTACTAGATGTGCTCTTCCTCGACACCGTCCGGAAGGGATAACCACGGATACCGTCGCGACCCGTAGACGGAGACGGTCGGCTGCGGGAATGCGGGATCGGCGAACGCACCGATCGCGACCGCGATCGTGTCCGGCCAGCCCTCCGTCGTCCAGAGGACCGTGGTGCCGCAGTTCGGACAGAAGCAGAACCTCCGTTCCTCGTCCGCGTCCGAGACGCGGACGTACTCCGCGTACTGTCCGGCGACCTCGACCCGTTCCTTCAGCCACCGCGCCTGCATCCCGAACGCGCTGCCGGTCCGACGCTGGCATGCGAGGCAGTGACACATCGAGATCCGTACGGGATCGCCCTCGGCCGTCACCCGGAGCCGGCCGCAGCTGCAAGCGGCCTCACGTTTCTGCACGTGCCGATCTTACGGAGAGACGGGCTACGCGCGCCGTGCTCGCGTAATCCCTAGCGCCCGGAGCGGGCCTGCAGGCGGCGTGCGAACGTGTCGAGCGTCACGGCGCCGAGGAGCACGAGGCCGGTGATGATGTAGATCCAGCCGTTGGACACGTTCAACGTGTTCAGGCCGTTCTGGAGCGTCCCGATCAGGACCGCCCCGAGCAGCGCGCCGCGCACTTCGCCGCGGCCTCCGAAGAGGCTGACACCGCCGATGACGGCGGCCGCGATCGCGTTCAGCAGCAGGTTCCCGGGCGGGAACGTGAGCGCGACCGAGTTCACCTGCGCGGCGAAGATGATGCCGCCGATTCCGGCTGTCGCGCCCGAGATCATGAAGACGAGCACGCGGATGCGCGGGACGTTGATGCCCGCTCTGCGCGCCGCCTCGGCATTGCCCCCGACCGCGTAGACGTGGCGACCGAACGTCGTCCAGCGTGCGAGGAACGTGAGCACAATCAGGAAGAAGACGACGATCACGCCTGCCAGCGGAAGCCCGAGCGACGTGGAGATCACCTTGGCGTGGTTCGAGATCGCGACGACGCCGAACGCGGTGACGGCGAGGCCGACGGCGCGCGCAGTGAACACGTAGCGGTCCACCTGGGCGATGTGCGTGCCGCGCGCCGTGATCTTCTTGTAGAGGACGCTGAGCGGGTACAGCGCCGTGATGATCGCGGCGAATACCCACCCGGCGAAGTGAGAGAAGAAGTAGCTGTCGGTGTAGTTGATCCAGCGGTCCTGGATGATGATCGTCCCGCGCTGCTCCAGCTTGTTCAGGATCACGCCCTGCCAGATGAGGAACCCGGCGAGCGTGACGACGAACGAGGGCACGCCGACGTAGGCCACGATCGAGCCCTGGAAACCGCCGATGAGCGCGCAGGCGACGACCGCGATCAGCATCGCGAGGATGCCGTTCATCTGCCAGGCGCTCCCGGGTAGCTGCAGCTCGGCGACGATCAGCGCTCCGATGCCGGCGAGATAGCCGATCGAGAGGTCGATCTCGCCGAGGAGGAGCACGAACACGACGCCGTATGCGAGCATCGCCGTGCCCGCCGACTCGGTGATCAGGTTCGCGAAGTTGGTGGCGGTGAAGAAGTTCGTCGCCGTGAACCCGAAGATGGCGACGGTGACGGCCAGGCCGATGATGATCGGCGCCGGGCCGAGGTTGCCCGTCCGCAGGTTCAGCCAGGCGCGCTCCCACAGGCCGGCGATGCCGCCGGGGATCTCCTGCTCCGGATCGACCGGCGCTCCGCGGTCTTGACCGACGACGTCGGCGGTCGTCATTCCTCGACCGCCGCGGAGGAGATGGCGGCCGTCTCGGGCTTGCCGTAGGTGATCGCCTCGACGACGGCTTGCTGCGTCGTGTTGCGGCGCTCGAACACGCCGACATTCCGGCCGAGCCGGAGAACCGTGATCCGGTCGGCGGTCTCGAAGACGTCGTTGAGGTTGTGCGAGATGAGCACGACGGCGAGCCCTTGCTCGCCGAGCCGGCGTACGAGCGCCAGCACCTGCTCCGTCTGCGCGACACCGAGGGCGGCGGTCGGCTCGTCGAGGATGACGAGCTTCGAGTTCCACTGCACCGCTTTCGCGACGGCCACCGACTGCCGCTGGCCGCCGGAGAGCGTCGCGACGGGTTGGCGCACGGACTTGATCGTCGTGACCGCGAGCGACTTGAGGGTCTTCGCGGTGTTCTGCTCCATGGCCGCTTCCTGGAGAATCTCGAAGCGGTTGAGCTCGCGCCCGAGGTACATGTTCTGGACGACGTCGAGGTTGTCGCAGAGCGCGAGGTCCTGGTACACGACCTCGATGCCCAGCCGGGCCGCGTCCTTCGGGCCGTGGATGTGCACCTCCTGGCCGTCGAACAGGATCTGTCCGCCGTCGGCCTCGTGCGTTCCGGCGACGCACTTGACGAGCGTCGACTTGCCGGCGCCGTTGTCGCCGACGAGCGCCATGACCTCGCCGCGCCGGACGTCGAAGTCGACACCAGCGAGCGCCTGCACCGAGCCGAAGGACTTGGTGAGGCCTCGAATCTCGAGAACAGGCTTGTCGGTCACGGGCTGAGCGTTCTTACCACAGGATGATGATGGAGGCGCCCGAGCCGGGCGCCTCCATCGTCGAGGTTCCTACTTGCAGAGGGCGGCGTACGCCCCGATGCAAACGTCGCTCCTCTTCAGGAAGTGATCCGTGAAGAGCCGCTTGTAGTTCGCCTTCGTGATCCAGACGACCGGCAGCGCCAGCGTCGGCTCCTTCGCCTTGCCGTTCAGGCGGAACCCGTTCGTCTTCGGGGTCTGGCCCTTGAGCAGTGCGACCGCGGCTGCCGCCGCGGCGTTGGCCTCGTCCGGCACGTACTTGTAGACCGTTCCGGACTGCCAGCCAGCGAGGATGTACTGGATGCCCTGCGGCGTCGCGTCCTGGCCGCTGATCGGGATCGGCTTGAGGTGCTTCGCCTTCAGGTCGGCGATCACCGCACCGGCGATGTTGTCGTTCGCCGCGATGATGCCTTGGATGTTGTTGCTCGTCTTGACGAGCATCTGGTTGAAGATGGTCGCCGCGTTGTTCGCGTCCCAGTCGGGGACGAACTGCGTCGGGCCCTTCTTCAGCGCGCCGCTCTTGAAGAGCGGGTTGAGGACCTCGTCGTTGCCGCTCTTGAACCAGAACGCGTTCTGGTCGGTCTGGCCGCCCCACAGCTCGGCGACGACCGCGGACTTGCTGTAGGTGCCCTTCGCCTTCATCCCGGCGATGACGCCCTTCGCCTGGGCAGCACCGACGGCCTTGCCGTCGAACGTGACGTAGACCGAGGCGCTACCGCCCGTGACCTGGCGGTCGTAGTCGATCGCCTTGCCGCCCTTCGACGTGAACAGCTTCTCGATCGACGCGGCGGAGCCGTTGTCGAGCGCGGTCTCCACGACGACCTTCGCGCCGGCGGCCAGGCACGCCTGCGCCTGCGCCTTCTGCTTGAGCGGGTCGTTGAGCGCGTTCGTGATCGAGTACGTCACGCCTGCGGCCTTGAGGGCCTTGGCGAAGTCCGGAGCATCGAACTGCACCCACCGCACCGACGACTTCGTGTCGGGGAGGAGAACGCAGACCTGGATGCTCTTCGTCGGCTTCGCGGTCGCGGCCGACACGAGAACGGTTCCGATCCCTGCGCTGAGCGCGAGGATCAGGCCCACCCTGAGACCAAACTTCTTCACCCTTGATGCCTCCTTCGTGCCTCTTGCGATTGCACTTTCGAGAACGCCGTCCGGCGCCTCCTGGATGAGCTGCTCCGTCGCATGCCCAGGAGAATTTCCAGTCCCACCACCCGTCGTCGTCTTCCTCCGCCGGAGCGCGCCAATACTACTCTCCTAGGGGAATAGTTCAAGCTAAACCGGTCGTCAGCCGACCGGGTACTGCTCGCGGGTCGAGCTGCCCTCGAAGCGGCTCTTCGTCGTCAGATAGCGCGAGACATTCGCGCGGGTGACGAAGTTGAGGCCCGTGTTCGTGTCGGCCGGCGCCACCAGGCCGCTGCTGTAGCGGTTGAGGAAGAGCTGGAGCACCGGCAGAAAGCCCTGCAAGTAGGGCTGTTGGTCGATCGTGAAGTCGAGGTCGCGATCGTGAATGGCCTGGAGCGTCGCCGGCAAGAGGTCGTAGCCGCCGGCCTTCACGCCGCGCTCGTGGAGCCGGTGCTTTCGCATGACGGCCGCCACGCCGGCGGTCGAGCCCGCATCCACGGCGAACAGGCCGCGCGCGCCGCGGTTCGCCTTGTACGTCTCCTCGATCTTCGTGAGCTCCTGGCCGACGTCGACCCCGCTGGCGACAACGTGCGCCGTGACCGGACGGCCGGAGTCGCGGATCGCGTCGAGCGCTCCGTCGATCCGCGGCTGGATGTTCTGCTGCCGCGGCGTCGCGATGAACAGATAGACGTCACCGCGGTCGACGAGGTTGACGAGCCTCGCTCCGAGCTCGAGGCCGGACTGGTAGTTGTCCTGCCCGAAGTACGCCAGACGGGCGTTCGCCTTCCCACCGTCCGCGTTGTACGACACGACCGGGATCCCGCGCTCGAGCGCGAGCGCCGTCGGGCCGTTGAACGCCTGTGGATCGATGATCGAGACAGCGATGCCGTCGGCACGCGACGCGATCGCCTGGCGCATCGCCTTGACCATCTCGCCGACGTCGCTGCTCGTCGAGCCCGTCCAGTAGACGCTCGTGCCGAGCAGTGCGGCAGCGTCGGAGCTGCCGTTCTTGGCAGGCACGAAGAAGGGATTCGTGAGCGCGTGGTTGACGAACACGAAGCGCCACTGCGGGTGCGGCTGCGGGAAATTGACGTCGAGCGCCTTGCGGACGCCGTCGGGAATGGCGCCGACTGCTACGGCGCCGGCCGCGAGGCGCAGGAGTGCTGCACGGTCGAGCGGCTCTGTCACGTGGGCGTCCGCCGGACGAGCCAGAGCATGACGACGACGATCAGCGCGGCGAGCCCGACGAAGAGGCCTGCCTCGAGCAGCTGGAAGGTCCAGAACCGGCCCGCCGGCTGGTACGAGATCAGTCGCTTCCAGCCGAGAGTGAGGATGTACGTGTGCGGGTCGACCCCCGCCTGCGTCGCGTGGAGCACGGCGAGGTCCTCGCGCGCAGCCGTGATCTGACGGCCGCCTCCGTCGACGAGCGTGTCGCTCAGCACCCAGTCGCCCACCGCGCGGCCGGTGTCGGTGGCGGCGACGATGCGATGCAGCGGCGCCAGGAAGTGCGGACGAACGAACTCGAGGACGAGGAACCGCGTCGCTGCGAAGGCGACGAGCGTGGACGTCATCGCCGCGACGGTGCGCCGGAACAGGAGGCCGGCGAGCACGCCGAGCGCGAGCGCGTACAGCGCGTACGCGGGCACGACCAGCCCCTCGACGTCGAAGCTGCTCGGCCCGATGCGCCCCTCGAGCGTGTCGAAGGGGCCGCGCCACCACATGACGACCGCGCTCGCGGCTGCGCCGGCGAGCAGCGTCGCTGCCGCGAGGAACGCCGTCTTCGAGAGCAGCCAGCGCCGGCGCGTGACGCTCTGCGTCCACGCGAACCGGTGCGTGCCCTGCTCGAGCTCGCGGGCCAGCAGCGGGGCGCCGACGAACAGCCCCGCGAGCACGGGTAGCACCGCGAGCACGCGCGCCGCCGTCACCCAGCCGGCGAACTCGCCCTCGAAGTGCGGGACGATGATGTCGCAGCCGCTACGCGCGGCGGGCGGCAGGCAGGCAGAGAGCGAGTCGCGGTGGAACGCCGCCTGGATCGGCAGGCGCGTGCCGAATGCGGCGGCGGCGAGTGCGAGCAGCAGGCCGGCTGCAGCGACGAGCTGCGACCGGTGCTGCCGCCAGGTCACCCATGCCATCGGAGCGGGACCTTCTCGGGCGTGCTCGGCGTGGGCAGGCGCTCGGGCGCCATGTAGGCGAGCAGCAGCTCCTCGAGGCTGACGCGTTCGACCGTCCACGACGGGTCGACGATCGGGCCGTCGACGACCGTGAGCAGCGTCAGCTGCCGGCCGCTGTGCCGTTCGCGGACGACCTCGCGCACGCCGCGGATCGAGCCGAGCGGCCGGCGCGGGCCCGTGAGGAGCCGGTGCGAGTCGAGCAGCTGCTCGACGTTGCCCTCGAGGCGGACGCCGCCGCCCGTCAGCAGGACGATGTGATCGCAGACGCGCTCGATGTCGGCGACGACGTGCGACGCGACGACGACGGTCGCCGACGTCTCCGCGACGCCGTCCATGAGCAGCTGCAGGAGCTCCCGCCCGGCGAGCGGGTCGAGGCTCGCGAACGGCTCGTCGAGGAGGACGAGTTGCGGCCGCTTGCCGAGCACGAGCGCAAGCGCGAGCCGCGCGCGATCGCCCTCCGACAACGACCCCACCTTCGTCTTGGGCTCGAGATGCGTGAGCAGATCCGTGGCGGCCTCCTCGTCCCAGATCGGGTTCGTGCGGCGCACGAACTCGATCGTCTCGGCGACGCTGAACGACCGGTAGAGCGGCGCTCCCTGCGCGACGTACCCGACTTCGGCAAGGACGCCCTGGTCGCGCAGCGGGTCGCGGCCGAGGACGGAGATCGAGCCCTCCGTCGGGGCGAGCAGCCCGGTGGCGAGCGCGAGCAACGTCGACTTGCCGGCCCCGTTCGGTCCCGCCAGTCCGACCACCGCGCCCTGCGGGATCTCGAGCGTCAGCCCGCGCAGGCCCCACTCGCGCCGAAAGCGCTTCCCCAGCCCATGCGCGAGGAGCGGCGAAGGGCTCATGCCACGCGGCGGGCCAGAGACTCCCGGAGCGTTGCGGAGATCAGCGCGCGAATGCTCTCCTCGTCGAGCCCCGCCGCGAGCGCGGATCCGAGCCAGCGCTCGAGCGCCGCTCTCAGCTCGTCGTGGTGCAGCAGCGACGCGGGCGCGAGCGTGCTCGCGACGAACGTGCCCCGGCCCTGGCGCGCGACGACGAGGCCTTCGCGCTCGAGGTCGCGGTAGGCCTTCGCCACGGTGTTCGGATTGATGGCGAGGTGGGCGACGACTTCGCGCACGGTCGGGAGCTGGTCGCCGATGTCGAGCGTGCCGAGGCGCAGCGCCTCCTTGACCTGTTGCACGATCTGGAGATAGGTCGCCACACCCGAGCGCGGGTCGAGGTGGAACTCGATCACCGGCGCATCGTAGTACGCTCGCGCGATGAAGACGAGTCTCGGTATCTGGGCCTTCGGCGGCATGGCCACGCGTTTCAACCCGGGCGGGTACAAGCCGGAGCTGGCGGGGATCTCGACTGCGGCCAAGGTGCGGACGGCGGTCGAGGGTCTGGGCGAGCTGATGGACGACTACGAGTTCCATTACCCGCAGGAGCTCTCTCCGGCGAATCTCGACGAAGTGCGGGACGCACTCGACGGGCACGGGATCTACTGCGTCGCGAGCGGGCTGCATCTCGATCCCCGCTTCGGCAAGGGCGCGTTCTGCTCGCCCGACGACGCGCTCCGTGCCGATGCGCTGCGCCTGACGCGGGAGGCGATCGACCTGGCGGCGGAGACCGGCGCGCACATGATCATCTGGCCGGGGATCGAGGGGTACAACTACCCGTTCCAGACGCCGTACCGGCAGTCGTGGGCGCGCTTCATCGACGGTGTGGGCGAGTCGGCTGCGTATGCGGCAGGCAAGGGCGTCACCGTCTTTTTGGAGCACAAGAACTCCGAGCCGGCGATGAAGATCCTCATGCGCAACGTCGGCATGACGTTGCACGTGATCCACACGCTGCGCACGCGCGGGATCGACAACGTCAAGGTGAACATGGACTGGCAGCACCTGATCATGAACGGCGAGAACCTGGCCGAGTATGCGGCGCTGCTTGCCGCCGACGGGCTGCTCGGCCATCAGCACGCGAACTCCGGCTGGGGCACCTTCGACGACGACAACATGGTCGGGGCGACCGCGTTCATGGAGACGCTCGAGCTCGCGATCGAGCTGCGCCGCGCCGGCTACGGCGACAACGGCGAGCGGCTCGGCTTCGATCTCTACCCGTACACCGAGGACGCGGTCGGAGCCGTGAAGCGCTCCGTCCTGCAGTGGCGCTTCATCGACGGCATCGCCGCCAAGGTCGACGGCGCGGAGCTGCGCGCCGCCCAACAGGACAAGGACGCAGTGCGCGCGTACGAGCTCGTCTACGCCGCGCTCGGTGCCTGACACACTCATCGGCCTCGATGTCGGCACGTCCGGCGTCAAGGGCGTTGCGATCGCCGCCGACGGGCGCGTGCTCGCGACCGCCACGGCGGAGTATCCGCTCTCACGGCCGCACCCCGGCTGGTCGGAGCAGGACCCGGAGGACTGGTGGCGGGCAGCGCAGGCGTGTCTGTCGCAGTTGCCCGAGGGGCCGATCGGGCTCTCGGGGCAGATGCACGGCCTCGTCGTCCTCGGCGGCGACGGGAGCGTGCTGCGGCCGGCGATCCTCTGGAACGACCAGCGCACCGCGGCCGAGGCGGCCGAGATCGAGGAGCGCGTCGGCCTTGCGCGCCTCATCGAGCTGACGGGCAATCGTGCACTGACGGGGTTCACCGCGCCGAAGCTGTTGTGGCTGCGGCGGCACGAGCCCGAGCTGTACGGACGGATCCGCCACATCCTCCTGCCGAAGGACTACGTCCGCTACCGGCTCACCGGCGAGCTCGCGATCGACGTGGCGGACGCGTCGGGGACGGTGCTCTTCGACGTCCGCCGCCGAACGTGGTCGGACGAGGTCTGCGCCGCGCTGGAGATCCCGCTCGAGTGGTTGCCGGAGGCGCACGAGTCGACCGAGATCGCCGGCGCCGGCGACCAGGCGGCGGCGGCGCTCGGAGTCGGCATCGCGCATCCCGGACCCGTCTCCATCGTGCTCGGGACGTCCGGGGTCGTCTTCGCCGCGCTTCCCGAATACGCCCACGACGAGCAGGCGCGGCTGCACGTGTTCTGTCACGCCGTCCCGAACACGTGGCACGCCATGGGCGTGATGCTGAGCGCGGCCGGCTCGGCCGCGTGGCTGCACGGCGTGCTCGGAGCCGAGCCGGGGGTGCTGGACGCCGAAGCGGAGCGGTGGGAGCCGGGCGCGGAGGGCCTGCTCTTCGCCCCCTACCTCGCCGGCGAGCGCACGCCGTATCCAGACCCGGACGTGCGGGGCGCCTTCACCGGGCTCTCGGCGCGCCACGACCGCGGCGCGCTCTGGCGCGCGATGCTCGAGGGCGTGGCCTTCGGCCTGCGCGACTCGCTCGAGCTGCTGCGCGAGCTCGGCGTGCAGCCGGATTCGGGGCGCGCGTCCGGCGGCGGCGCGCGCAGCGAGCTCTGGCTGCGCATCGTCTCCTCCGTCCTCGGCCTGCCGCTCGACTTGACCGAGTCCGAGGAGGGATCCGCCTTCGGCGCCGCGCTCCTCGCCGGCGTCCGCGCGCGCGTCTTCGCCGACGCCGAGGACGCGGTCGCGCGCTGCGTGCGCACACGGCGACGCATCGAGCCCGAGTGGGACTACGACCCGGGCTACGCGCGCTTCCGGGAGCTCTACCCCGCGCTCAGCGCTGCCGCATGGCGCTGAGGGCGTAGCCGCCCTCGAGCATCGCCGGCGCACGCGCCTGGAGACGGTCCCACGTGGGGACGTCCCAGCCGAGCGAGTCGGCGAGGCGGACGATCATGCTGAAGAGCGAGCACACCGTGGCCGCATCGAGGAGCGCCTGACGGGAGACGCCGGCGGCGTACGCCGCCTCCGCATCGGCCGCGCTCAGCTCGTCGGGACGCAGCGTCAGCGTCTCGATGAAGGCGAGCGCCGCGTGCAGCTCAGGCCGGAGAGGCGCCGCCCGCCAGTCGGCGACGACCGCGTCCCAGACTTCCTCGCCGAGCGCATACGACGCGACCGCGCCGTGGGAGCCCGTTCAGAATGGACATTGGTTGAGGAGCGACGTGAAGCCGGCAAAGAGCTCCCGCTCGCCGACGCTCCACTCGGACGGCCCGCGCATGACGCGCTCGAGCGCGTCGGAGAACGGCCGTCCGAAGAGCTCCGGCCGGTAGAGGATCGTCTTCACGACGCCGAGCGGCTCGTTGCCACTGCGCTCGCGGATCATCGCGAGCATCGCGGCCTCGTCCGGCGCGTGCCCGCTGTCGACGACGGCGAGCCTCACTCGATTACCGCCTCCGCCCGGTCGAGCCGGCGCAGGCCTTCGGCGAGCGCCGCGGCGATCGTCTGCTCGAAGATCTCGCCCTCGGAGATTCCGGCCGCCTTCAGCTCCTCGACGTCACGGTCGGTGACGGTGTACGCACGCTCGTGCACCTTGGCCAGGTAAGCGTCCATCGACCGCGGCGCGGAAGGCGCAGCGGCGGCCAGCCGCCGCAGCTCGTCGAGATCGGTCACGAGGAGATCCTAGTTGGCGACGTTCAGCGCGATCTGGTTCTCGCCGAAGATGCCGGCGAGGTTCGCCGCCTGCACGTCGATCCAGTACGTGCCGTTCGGGAGCGACGTCGTGTCGAGCGACTGCGTCAGCCAGAACCGGTAGTCGCCGGGACGATTCGCCTTGTTCTGATACGTGCCGGGTGCGTAGATGGTCGAGTAGAGCGACTCCGGCCACAGCCGGTAGCGGAAGTCGGCGACCGTGTGCCACGGCGACGGCGGGTCGCCGTTGTCCGGTATGAGCCGCCAGCGGACGACGCTCGGCACGAGCCGCGCGCGGTTCCACGGCGGCGCCGGCTCGATGGAGGGGAGCTCATATGCGTCGGCGATGAGCGCGATCGTCCCGCTCACGTCCGTCCCCTCGGCCTGGAGGGCGTGGCCTTCGATGCGGACGACGGAGATCGCGTCCACGACGGGTGCATTCAGCTCCCGGAACGGCGTCAGCGCGCCGTGGCGCAGCGGGTTGCGATATCGCCCGGCGACGGTCTCTGCGAAGTGCACGTGCCCCCAGCCCGGGAGGATGTATCCGAGGAGCTGGTGCAAGCGCACGTGCGTGCCCGTCTGCACGACCGGACGGATGTGCCAGTAGCCGAACCCGCGCCGGTTCGGCCGGCGCAGGTCGACCGAGTCCGGGCCGCGCACCACAATCCCGGGCTCGACGGCATAGACGGGGGTGCCGTCGGGCGCGGCGATGTCCACGCCGAAGTGGAACGAGCCCTTCCACGTCAGGTTCGGGGCGACGTGGAAGCGCGGGTCGTCCAGCGTTCCGCGGATTGCGTGCACCCGGTTGAACGGCTTCACCGGCCAGCCGTACGCCTGCGCGACGCTCGGGGTCATGAGCCCCAGTACCGCCATGACGAGCGCTCCCCGCAGCATGCGTCCCCCCGGACAATGTTCGACGGTACAGCCGATGCCCCAGTTGGCAGAAGGGCAAACGATGAGTTTTACCGGTCTTGCCCGTCCATACGATCGACCTTACGACGGACGGAGGCCCATCATGCGCACGCTGAAGCTCGCGATGTACGTCTCGCTCGACGGCGTCGTCGACGAACCGGCCTGGACCGGCCCGTACTGGAACGACCAGCTCTCGGACCTCCAGGAGGAGTACCTGTACTCGAGCGACGCGCTCGTCCTCGGGCGCGTGACCTACGAGGGCTTCGCCGCCGCGTGGCCCGGGATGGAGGAGAGCACCGGCGACTTCGGCAAGAAGATGAACAGCATGCCCAAGTTCGTCGCGTCGAGGACGCTGACGCGTGGCGAGTGGAACGCCACCATCCTCGAGGGCGAGCTGGCGGACGAGGTCGCGAAGCTCAAGGCCGAGGACGGAGGCGACCTGCTGATCTACGGCAGCGGCGACGTCGTCGACGAGCTCACACGGCACAGCCTCATCGACGAGTACCGCCTGATGGTGCACCCGGTGCTCGTCGGGTCGGGCAAGAAGCTCTTCCAAGGGGTCGCATCGACGACCGGGTTGAAGCTCGCCGACACGGTCACAACCGACACCGGCGTCGCCGTCCTGACGTACGTGCCCGCTTAGGCCTTGCCGGCGCTCAACCCCCCGTCGACGACGAGTCCCGACCCGAGCACGAACCGGGACTCGTCGGAGGCGAGGTAGAGCGCTGCCTGCGCGACGTCGTCGGGTGTGCCGAGCTCTTCGCCCAGCTGGCGGGAGCGGATCGAGCGCCGGCCTTCCTCCGGATCGGCGTACGACTCCTGCAGGTAGCGCTCGACGAACGGGGTCAAGATGGTGCCAGGCAGCAGAGCGTTGACGCGAACGCCGTACGGCGCGAGGTCGACCTGCATCGACTTCGTGAGCGCGAGGACGGCGCCCTTCGAGGCGGCGTACGAAACGCGGCGCGCAAGCCCGGTCTCGGCGATCGCGGACGACATGTTCACGATCGATCCCGAGCGCTGCTCGATCATCGTCGGAACGACGGCGCGCGACATCAGGAACACGCCGCGCGCGTTGACGCGCATCACCTGCTCCCAGAGCTCGAGGCTCGTCTCCTCGACGTCGCCGACTCCGGCGATCCCGGCGTTGTTGAAGAGGACGTCGATACGGCCGTGCTCCGCCACCGCCGTGGCCGCGAGCGCACGGGTCTCCTCCTCGTCGGCGACGTCCACCCGGTAGTCCGTGCCGTCCAGGTCGGCCGCGACGACCGTCGCCCCTTCGTGGGCGAAGAGCTCCGCGGTCGCGAGACCGATGCCGGACGCGGCGCCGGTGACGATGCAGACCTTGTCTGCGAGCCTCACCCGTGTAGGTTCGCACGCATGAAGATCGTGTGTGTCGGGCTCAACTACGTGGACCACGCGCGCGAGGTCGAGCTCGCCTTGCCCGAGAAGCCGCTCCTCTTCGCGAAATGGCAGAGCGCGGTCATCGCTTCGGGCGAGCCGATCGTGATCCCGCCCGGCGTCGAGCAGGTCGACTACGAGGCCGAGCTCGCCGCCGTCGTCGGCGCACGGGTGAAAGGCGTCTCGGTCGAGAACGCGCTGGAGGCGATCGCCGGCTACACGTGCCTCAACGACGTGTCGGCGCGGGTGCTCCAGTTCGCGGACGGGCAGTGGACGCGGGCGAAGTCGCTCGACACGTTCTGCCCGATCGGCCCGCACGTCGTTCCGCGCGAGGAGGTCGGCGACCCGCAGTCGCTTCGCATTCGCTGCCGCGTGAACGGCGAGACGCTGCAGGACGGCTCGACCGCGGACATGATCTTCGGCGTCGCCGAGCTCGTCGCCTACGTGAGCGAGACGATCACGCTCGAGCCGGGCGACGTGATCGCGACCGGCACGCCGCCCGGCGTCGCGTTCGGCCGCACGGACGGCCGCTACCTGCAGCGCGGCGACACGGTCGAGGTCGAGATCGAACGCGTGGGAGTGCTCGTGAATCCCGTGGTCTAGGAGCCGTCGCGCAGGTCCTGCAGCGTGCGCGGCTCGAAGCGGATCTCGTCGAACTTCACCTCGCAGCCTGTGCCCGTCGGCGACTGCGCCACGAAGCCGACGGCGGGCTCGAGCCCGCCTCCGAGCGTGAAGTGGCGGACGAGACTCCACTCGCTCCCGTCGGTGGAGGCGTGAAAGGCGAACGCGGATCCCATGCGGGCGATACGGAGCCAGACCGCGTCACCGGTGACGACGAAGCCGTTCGCATCGTCGGACGTCTCCCTCGTCACGACCGAGACCACCATCGGCTCGCTCGCAGGCGAGTACTCGAAGCACAGCTTGGCCCAGGTGCTGTCACCGGCATGGAGCATCAAGACGCCGGCGTCGAACGTCGCCTCGAAACGAACGCGGACGCGCGCGCTGAAGAGATAGTCGCCCGGAGCGTCGCCGACGAGCGCCGCGGCGTTCAGCATCGGCTCCTGCGCGCCGGACGGATCGACGAACCAGTCCGTGCGGCCGCCGGCGACGAGCGACAGCGACGCCGCCTCGGCGTGCCAACTGATCGGCGCCACGAGCCACCGCATTGGCATCGGCATCGCGTCAATGCGAACGTTGCCCACCGGAAATTCTTACAACTTCGCGCATTGCCGCGCGCGCCCGAGAGAGTTAGCGTCGTAGCATGTCTGTGAGAGGTCGGGGGCTGATCTTTCTGGCGGTCGCGCTCGCGATCGCAGCATTCGGCGCGGGATTCGCCCGCGCGGCTGTCCCGACCGCGCCGACGGGCGTCACGGCGGTGCCGGGTAACGCGAAGGCGACGGTTCGGTGGCATGCGCCCTCGAGCGGCGCGCCGATCACCGGCTACACCGCCACCTCCAACCCCGGCGCGAACACCTGCACAACGGCCGGCGTCGCGCTCACCTGCGCGGTCAGCGGTCTGACCAACGGCACGAGCTACACGTTCACCGTCACCGCGACGAACAGCTCCGGCACCGGACCTGCGTCGACCGCCTCGAACGCGGTGACGCCCGCGGCCCCGCCCGGGGCACCAACGCATGTGACGGCGACCGCCGGCAACGCGCAGGCCAAGGTGACGTGGACGGCGCCCGCATCGAACGGCGGCTCGCCGATCACCCACTACACCGTCGCCGCGTCAGGCTCCGGCGGCCAGACTTGCACGTGGTCCAGCGGCGCCCTGGCCTGCACCGTGACCGGCCTCGTCAACGGGACGAGCTACACGTTCACGGTCACCGCTGCGAATGCCGTCAGTTCCGGCCCGGCCTCGGCCGCATCGAGCGCGGTGACACCGACCGGCCCGTCGCTGCCTCCCACGGGCATCTCAGCGGTTGCGGGCGACCAGCAGGCGACCGTGAGCTGCACCGCGCCCGCGAGCAACGGCGGCGCGACGATCACGTCGTACACCGCGACCGCCTCTCCCGGCGGCGCGCACGCGTCCGCGACGACGTGCCCGGTCACCGTCACGGGTCTCACCGACGGCACGGCGTACACGTTCACAGTCACGACGACGAACAGCCTCGGCACGAGCGTCGCATCCGCGTCCTCGAACACGGTGACGCCCGTGGACACGCACGCGCCGACTGCGCCCGGGGGGATCGCGGGAGCATTCGTCCACGGCTCCCTCGTGCTGTCGTGGCAGGCGGCGACCGACAACGTCAGCGTCGTCCGCTACGAGGTCGACCTGAACGGCACGGCGATCGCGAGCATCGCCAACACCACGACGCAGGCGACGACGCGCGCAATCGAGCCGAAGGGCACGAGCGTGTACACCGTGCGCGCATTCGATGCCGCCGGCAACGCGAGCGGGCCGAGCGGATCGGTGACCGTGAGGCGCACGCCGATCCCGAAGGGCGCCCCGCGGTCTGCTCCTGCCTGGGCGTGGAAGCTCTTCGCCTGGCAGCTCCACGGCCAGAAGGGCGCGCGGCCGAAGACGCCGAAGCCGCTGCCGCACTGGTATGCCGCCTGGCGCAACTGGCGGCTTCACCCCTTCGAAGTCGTCTGAGCCCGGACATGGAGAAGCCCCCTCGCGGGGGCTTCTCGGTAGCAGGCCTGTAAGCCGGATTTTGTCGAGGGTGACCATCCATCTGTGCGGCTACCCGGCTCCTCGGCGGGCCGCCTCGGCGGAGCCTGTTCGCCTTGCACCGGACGGGGTTTGGCTAGCCGGTCGTGTCGCCACGGCCGCTGGTGGGCTCTTACCCCACCGTTTCACCCTTACCGGCAGCGTCTCCGGAGATGCGCTGTCGGCGGTCTGTTTTCTGTGCCACTGTCCGTCGGCTTTCGCCGCCTCCCTCTCGGGAGCGTCCTGCCCTGCGGTGTCCGGACTTTCCTCGAGCCCCGAAAGGCCCGCGGTCACCCGGCCTGCGACCCGAATTCTACCTGGACGACCGCGGAATCGAGGCGCCCGTGCACGACCGTCTCGCATTCCGGGCAGCGGATGGAGGCCCCCTCGTGCAGGACGAACTCCCCACACACCGGGCATTCGAGCGACGCCCCGCGCAGCAACGCGAAGAGCTCCTGCTCCAGCGTCCGGTGCAGGGGCGCCACGCTCATAGCTCGCGAAACACCCCCACGACCTTGCCGAGGATCTGGACGTGCGGCGCGTAGATCGGCTCGAGCGCGCTGTTCTCCGGCTGCAGCCGGATGCGCCCGCGCTCGCGGTAGAAGGTCTTCACCGTCGCCTCGTCGGCGGACTCGTCATCCCCGGCGAGCGCGACGACGATCTCGCCGTTGCGCGCGTCCTGCGCGCGCTGCACGACGACGATGTCGCCGTCGAGGATGCCCGCCTCGATCATGGAGTCGCCCTTCACGCGCAGGAGGAAGTCTCCGCGCAGCGTCTCGGGGACGGCGATCGCGCCCTCGACGTTCTCGTCTGCGAGCAGCGGCGAGCCGGCTGCGATCTGGCCCAGCAGCGGCAGCTTCGGCAAGGTCGCCGTCGCCTGCACCTCGCGCCCCATGAGCTCGAGGGCACGCGGCTTGGTCGGGTCGCGGCGGAGCAGTCCCGCCCGCTCGAGGTTCGCCAGATGAGCGTGCACGGTCGACGGCGAGGCGAGCCCGACGGCCTCGCCGATCTCGCGCACGGTCGGCGGGTAGCCGTGCCGGTCGACGTAGTCGACGAGAAAGGTCCAGATCTCCTGCTGGCGTCCGGTGAGCTCCACTTTCGGGCCTCCTGGCGAGGGGTCGGGTCGAACGTGTGTTCGACAGGAGGGTAGAGACTCCTCCGGACGGCGTCAAGCCGACGACAAGGGCCGCCCCGAAGGACGGCCCGAGGCGATGCGCTGGAGAGGACTTGAACCTCCACGGCCTATGCGGCCACTAGGCCCTCAACCTAGCGCGTCTACCAATTCCGCCACCAGCGCGAGGGCGGCCGTAGTGTAGCCCGGCCTACTTGAGGTAGTGGAAGAGCGCGACGCTGTTGATGAAGAAGAGCAGCGCCACGACGAGCGTCAGGCGGGTGAGGTTCCGCTCGACGATGTGCGTGCCTCCCTGGGACGCCGGCGTGAAGCCCATCCCGCCCATTCCGGCGTCGCGCCCGCTGTGCATGAGCACGAGCGAGACGAGCACGAAGACGAGCAGGACCTGGACGACGGCGAGGAAGCTGGTCACGCGGACAGGGTAGCGCGCGCCCCCCTACGGCATTTCAGTGGGACGATCTAGGCGCACAAGCGTCGTCTCGTGAGGCGACGACGTCCGGCCGCGGAGCGGGCATGCCGTCGCGGTGGCGATAGGTTGGCGGCATGACTGACGAACCCCATGTCCCCCGT
>DASUIG010000046.1:0-16450 GCA_036273155.1 Gaiellaceae bacterium
CGCGCTCCTCAGCCGTCGGCAGATCCGGACGGCGCCCCTCATTCGCCTCCACCTGGCGCACGTACTTGCGCAACGTCTCCGACGGCAGCCCCAGATCAGCCGCGACGTGCGCGATCGGCCGGCCCGACTCGAACACCACCCCGCGTCGCACGCTCCAACAACTCGACCGGGTACTTCCTCGACCTCGGCATGACAGACCTCCTCCCGCCGGACAACCCGGCGATCAAAGTCTCCGTCAAACCCGGGACGGCTCACTTCCCGCGGCGAGGATGAAAGCGTTCGCTCGGATTGTGCCGGTCGGAGTCTCTAATGCAGTGACCCGCGTGCCGCTTCGTAGCAACCCTGTGCATCGACATCCACTTCGAATTTCGATGCCCATCTGCGTCAGGCGATCGACAAGCGCTCTCGTGAGCGCATCGGGGCGAACTTGCCGCTCACCGTCGTAGCGAATGGCCCCCGCACACGCGTCGTCCCGCAGCAGTGGTTCTGCATCTAGCGCCTCGTTGGCCGACAGCGCCACGCCGCCACTGCCTTCCGTGAGCCTCTTACGCGCAGCATTGAACGCGCGCCTGTTCTGATAGACGACAACGACGCCGGCGGTATCCATCTCGAACTCGAGCCCGTCACGGACGAGATCGTCGAAAAGCTCTGCTGTCTTCGCGTTAAAGGCGAGGGTTGCGCGAAGACCGAAGGTGGCCGCTTCGGCGGAACAGCTCGAGATGAAGGCACCTATCCATCTGGCGTACTCGAAGGCGGGTCTTGGGACGAGGCGGAGTGGGCTTCGGGGCTGAAGAAGCCAGAGAACCGACTGCCGAAGAACGTCCGGGCCGGGCACGGGACCCACGATCTGCGGCGCAAATGCAATGAGACCACCATTGCCCCAGGACGCGCCTGCCCCCGGTTCAGCAGCGTCAATTACCAGCGGCCGCACACCGTCCCGGCAAAGGGCATACGCGCACGCAAGCCCGATCACACCGGCCCCGACGATCACCGCCTCTTCGGCGGCAGATCGACCTGACTGCGCCATCAAAGTCTCACTCAGTGGTCATCCGCAGTCGCGGCCTCTGTCCCGGACAGACTCACCGGCGGCAGCCTAGGACGCATCCTCTGGTACGTCTACCTACGTTTGTCGATGGCTGCCCGCGACGCGGTTTACAATCGATGCGTGCCCGAGCCAGACATCCAGGCCCTTCTCGATAGTGCCGCGGCCGAACTGCAAGCGCCGATCACTCTCGAGGATCGAGACTTTCGACTGCTGGCTCACACCGACCACACCGGCGTAATCGACGAAGTACGACAGTCGATGATCATCGGCCGGCGGGCGACGCCCGAGGTTCGCGCCTGGTTCGAGCAATGGCGACCGGACGGCGCCCGCGATCCCTTCCGAACACCTGCGGACACTGACCTCGGAGTGCTTGAGCGCTGGTGCGTTCCAGTGCAGTTCCACGGGACCACCGTCGGTTACCTGTGGATACTCGACACACGTGGAATCGAGGAGGCCGAGCTAGGCGGAACGCTGGACATTGCAGAGCAACTCGGCGCACTTCTCTACCGACGCCGCCTGGCATCGCAGGCGGACTCGGACCTGCTGCGCCTCCTGCTCATCCCTAACCCCGATAACGAGGCCGCGGCATCTGAGGCACGCTCGCTCTCCACGCTCACTCGAGATGGGCCGACGGCCGTCATTGCTGCCGGCCCCTCGAAAGCCGAGGAGCTCAGTCCGGCAACGCTCGGCGACTTAACACTAGTCGTCCAACGTGCGGCCGAGCAAGCAGGCTCGGACGGCGTTCTGGCGGGCCTTATCGGGGACATCGGGGTCCTCCTCCTGCCTCTCCGGCGTCAGGACAACCTCGCGCTTGCGCGACGTCTTGCGGAGAACGTCACCCGTCTTGGAAGGCACGCCGTCCACGATCTCGATGTTGTCGCCGCAATTGGCAGCACGAGACCACTCGCTCGTGCAAGCGACTCATTCGTCGAGGCACGTCGTGCCTTGCGGATGATCCGGGCCATGCCAGATCTTGGACCGGTCGCAGCATGGGACGACCTCGGCGTATTCAGAGCCTTGGCGGCGCTCCCCAGCGACGATCTGGAAGAAAGAGTGCTCGATGCTCGTGTCAGGCAGCTGATCGACGACCCCATGTTGGCTGCGACGGCCGAGACATTCCTCGACCTAGCGGGCGACGTGCAGGCGACAGCCGCGCAGCTTTTCATACACAGAACGACGCTCTATCAGCGCCTTGATCGAATTGCGGAGCTGTACAAGCTCGATGTCCGACGCAACGGTGACCACCGCCTGATCGCCCACCTTGGGTTCAAGCTCGCGCACGTCGTCGACATCAGACCCCCAGACCGCACTGAAACAGCCTGAGCCGGACCGGTTTCGACGTGTACCGGGTCAGTTGCGACGTGGACCGCGCCCCTGATCAGCAAAGGCCCTGGCTCGGTCGTGCACTCGTCGCCGAGACGGACGATTCATCATCTCGACGAGGGGACCGGCTTAGCCACCGCTGACAGCGGAGGACTCCCGCCAAAGCTTGCCAACACGCTGGTGCTATCCGTTCAGACAACGCGGGTGCGCGCCGTGCAGGTGCTGTTAGCACGAAGCTGACCGCCGGCCGAACGACCGCCGCCTGCAACCAGCTAACCGTATTCGCGAACCACGTCCAAGGACAAACCGGGAAACAGCTCACAAGCGAGTAGGCAGCCGACGCGCTCGCAACCATCGCGCGAATCGAGACAATCATCGGCTGCTAGACACCCGGACGAGCGTGTCCTGCTTGACGTTCGGCTGCGCCTGAACGTCAGCGAGACGCCGGCACAACGTGCGCCGCGCGCACGCTCAGCGGATCGCCCGCGACCACGGGGCCGAACACGACGCTGTCGCGCCCCGGGAACGGCACCTGGATGACGGCGCGTTTCCACGTTCCGGTCCCGCCGCGCTCGAGCTTTGCAACGCCGAACCGCCACGTTCGCGTCTTCGCGTCGAATACGTTGAACGAGACGGATCCAGCGCTGTCGAGATAGTCGAATACGAGCGAGAGGGGGCCCGACCGGCGATGAAGCACGGTCAGTCTGCCGCTCGACACCCCGCTCGGGAAATTCGCAGGCGTCGAGCCGGTCGGGTCGCCGCACGCCGACGCGGCGACGAACGGCCCGCGCGGAGCCGGGACGACGGTGAGGTCGCGAGTCTCGAGAGCGTCGCCTTGGACCGAAGGCCCGAGCTGGATGGTGCCCTGCCCTGCAAACGGAACCGGGATCGCCGCGTGCAGCCACGCACCCGACCCACAACGCTCGACGGCGCCTGCGCCGAGCGGCGACCACTTCCCTGTCGAGCCGTCGAGAGCATTGAACGACACCGCGCCGTTCCCGTCGCGGTAATCGAAGTCGAGCAGGAGGTCCGACGCTCCGCGATTCGCGACGAAGATGCGCGTGCTCCTGTCCCCCGCCGGGAAGATCCCGCCGCACGACGCCGAGTAGGCGTACGGAGCGGTTCCCGCGTCGACCTCTCCGAGCATCCTGACGGGTAACGGCGAGCCGCGCACCACCGGCCCCAGCTGCACACTTGCCTGGTCGGCGAGCGGGCTGGGGATCTCCGCGTGGATCCACCGGCCCGTGCCGCAGCGGGCGAGCGCCGCGACGTCGTACAGCCACCTGCCCGTGCGAACGTCGAGCGCGTTGAACGTGACAGGAGGCCCGCTCGTGTCGAGATAGTCGAACGACAGGCGGCGGCCGCGACCGTTGAGGACGAGCCGCTCCATCGTGGTCCCGGGTCGGATGAGACCGCCGGTCCGACTCGTCAGATCCCCACACGCGAGCGCGGTCGGCTCGAGCGACTCGTACGCGGGCTCGACCCGGAGGTCACGCAGCCTGAATGCAGGCCGAGCCACGACCGGAGCGAGGACTGTCGTCGCAGTGTGACCCGTCTTGGGCAGCGGGATCGTCGCGTCGACCCACCTACCGGTGTTGCAGCGGTCGACCGACCCGACCCCGTACACCCAGCTGTTGATGGAGGGCTGCCAGAGATTGAACGTCACGGGCGATCGTCCGACGTCGAGATACGAGAACCTGAGCACCGCGTGGGCGCTTGTTCGGGCGACGACGAAGCGGTCGACGGTCGTCCCGGCCGGCACATACGCGCCGGTGCTGGTCGTCGGATCGCCGCACACGATCGACTGCACCGCCGGCGCCGTTCCGGCCGGGAGCACGCGCAGGTTGCGGATCTCGAGCGACCGTCCTTGCACGACGGGCGCGATCTCGCCGACGGCGGCGCCGTAGGAGGGGACGGCGACCTCGGTGTGGAGCCAGCGGCCGGTGCCGCACCTCGCAAATCCGGCGACGTCATAGCTCCACCTCCCGCTGATCGTGTGGAGCGCGTTGAACGTCACCTGCCCCTGGCCGGAGTCGCGGTATTCGAAGGAGAGGACATCGCGCCCGGTCGCGTGCAGGACGCCGAGTCGCCCGTACCGGCCGCCCGCGGGAAAGTAGGCGCCGCGTCTGCTCGCCGGGTCACCGCACGCCGCGACCTGGAGCTGCCGTCCCGCGAAGCGCGTTCTTTGCGCGATCGTGCCGGTCAGGCCGCGTGCGTGCGGCGCCGACACGTCGAGGACGGAGAAGCCGAGCGCCGATCCCGGCATCTCGACGTCGAGGACGTCGTCCTGCTGTCGAGCCGGCGCCGTCGAACACGCCGGCGCGATCTCCGGCTGGAACGCGGAGACCGTGCTCGGCTCGTACACCGAAAGGCCGCTGCCGGACGCAACGCGCACGCGAAGTCGCAGGATCGGACCGTAGTTCTCGACAGCCGGCGCCGCCATCCGAAACCAGCCGTGCGGGCCGAGCGGATCGGAGACGTCCAGCTCTCCCGGCCGGGCGCCGATCGTCGCTGCGAGATCGCCCCACGCCGAGAAGTCGGCTGTCCCCTGCAGCACCTGCTCGATCCGGCGGACGTCTCCACCAACTGCGTAGATGACCGACGGGTACAGGTGGCCTCTGTCGTCGACATACGTCCGAACCGCGCGGAGGCCCGGCGCTCCCACCCACTCCGTCACGGGCGACCAGTGGACGAGCGGGTTGACGAGCGCAGGCGCGGACGGATCCCAGACCCACGACGGGATGTACACGGCTCCGACGCCGAGGGCGCGCAAGCGCGCGATCACCTGGAGGCGCCCGCTGCCCCGCGGGATCGTCGATCCGGCGAGGCCGTCGAGCTGCACCGTCGACGTGTAGGGCACGTAGAAGTTCCGCACGTCGAACGTCCCCACCTTGATCCCTGCGCGGGTGAGCGCGCGGACGTCCGACCACGCTCGTGCGTCGTCGCCGAACACGGCTTTGAGTCGATAGTCGACATTCGTCACGTCACGCGGACGGTCGAAGGCGCTCACATGGCTCTGCTCGAGCTGGAGGAGCTCCGTGAACGTGAAGTCGTTCGGTCCCGCGAGCCCGAGCGACGTGCCGTAGACGAGACCGCCGCACGCGAGCGCGACGACGAGGGCGACGCCCGTCGCGCGGAGCCGCCCGTTGTGCGCCCACGCGCCTCCGCTCGCGACCGCCCAGGCCGTGACGACGCACAGGACCGGCACGACAGCGACGAAGTAGCGGATCCAGACGAGTTGTGCGGCGACGAGCAGCGCCACGCCGACGACGAACACGGCGAAAGCTGCTCCGCTCCTGCGCCGCGCGCTCGGCGCGGCGAGCAGAGCGCCGGCGAGGGCGAGCAGCAGCGGCCCTCCCGGAAACAGGAGCGCGTGCCGCACGATCTGCTCGAAGGGGCTCCACAGCGCGCCGACCGCCGTGCCGTACTCGCCGTACGAGTTCGAGACGACCTCTTGCTGCGCAGCCTTCCAGTACGCCGCCGGCAGGAGATGCTGCCCGCCCGGCCACGTGATCCAGGGGAAGAAGAGCGCGTGCGCCCGGCGGAGGCTGGCGGCGACCACTCCGGCGATCGGCGCGACGAGGAGTAGCGCTTGCGCGACGCGCACGAGCGGATAGACGCGCGGTCCCGGCGTCACGCGCCCTTCCGCGTAGTGTGCGATCGCGGCGCGCGCTACGTAGACGCCGACAAGCGCGAGCGCGAAGACGAGACCGAGCATCCCGGCGACGGCCAAGAGGCCGACGAGCGCTGCAAGGACGAGCGGGCGTCCGTCGACGCCGCGCGACCACACCTCGACGAAGATGAGGAAGACGAACAGCGTCGAGAGCGCGTACGTCGTCGGCCATTGCGCGTAGTTGACGAAGAGCGGGCTCGCCAGCATCAGTCCCGCAGCGGTCCAGCCGAGCACCGCGCGACGCGGCGAAATCAGGGCGCGCGACACGACGACGACGGACGCGGCGGCGAGCGGCGGAATCCACCGGAGCACGTCGACGATCCCGAGACCAAGGCCCTTCGCCGTTGCGACTGCGACCGCCGAATAGAGCGCCGGATAGCTGTACGACATCTCGGCGCCGAGTGACGGGCCCGCCGCAGGCGGAAGATGCGGCAGCGTCGTCATCCAATCGCGCGCGAAGCTCGCGTGATACACGATCGCGTCCCATTCCGTGACCACCTCGAGGCTCGCCCGAAGGAGGATTACCCCGAGGCTCAAGCCGACGAGGACCGCTGGCACGAAGTCACGCGCACGGAGCCGCTCGTCGGCGCGTCGACGGCTGGAACGGTGATGCACGTCGGCAATCGTCGATACGCCGACGGCGACAGCCGCAGCGGCGACGGTCGCGACGAGGACGACGTGGTAGGCGACGTCGAGCGCCGATGCGACGTAGGCAACCGCGCCGCAAAGGCCGGCGGCGATCCAGAAGCGCTCGACAAATCGACGCAGCAAGACAGGCGACGCCTCGGCCGCAGCGGCAATGACGACCATCAGGACGAACGAGCCCGCCGCACGCCACGGATGCAGCGTGATTAGGCCCACGAGCGAGCTCACTGCTCTGGTCACCTCCGACGGGCGCCAGTACAGCTGGTGCATCTGGTCGACGAAGCCCTTGCCGATCGCAAGGACGACGACGACGCCGGCGAGCGGTACCGCCCAGCGAAGCGCAAAGCGGCGCCGGATGCTCTCCGGCGCCGCTTCGAGGTACTGCGCGAGTTCGTTCAAGCCGTCAGCCAGTGACCACTTCTCCGGCGGGGACAGGGCCGGTCATCGTGCCGCGCAGCTCGCGGCGCAACGTGATGAGGCCGCGAAGGTGGGTGCCGACGATGCCGGGTAGCTTCCGCAGTCGGTACACCTGCGTCGTCCCGTCCGCCCGAGGCTGGTGGGAGACGGCGATCTCGTGCAGATCAAGCCCGGCTGCGCGTGCGCGCGCGAAGAACTCCCACCAGAACCCGTACGCGAGGTGTGTCCGAGCCGGAGCGAACCGGAGCAGGTCGGTGCGGGTCAGCGCGACGAACGGACTGGAAGGATCGTCCATGCGCAGCCCGATCAGCGCGCGGTACACGAGGCCAAAGGCGTTCGAGCACGCGATCCGGAAGGCGGAGTCGGAACGCGGAGTGCGGCAACCGGACACAACGCGTCCGGCGTCGACCGCCGCGACGAGCTGCTCGAGCTCGGAAGGGTCGAACTGGCGGTCCGAGTCGCAAAAGGCGACGAGGTCGCAATCAGTCATCGGGATCGCGTCGACCATCGCCTGGCTGTAGCCCTTGCGCCCGCTCGGTGCCGTGATGCGGACACGTCCGGGATGCTCTGCGGCAACCGCTTCGACGACCGCGCGCGTGTCGTCGACGGAGCCGTCCTCGGTCACGAGCACGTGCAGCTCGTACGGAGCCCGCGACGCGGCGTCGAAGAAGCCCTCGATCGCAGCGCGTATCGATTTGCCCTCGTTGTGCGCGGGCAGGATGAGTTCGACGATCATCGATGTCTCCTTAACGGGCGAGGAGGAGCTGCTCGAGCTCCTCGGGGGTCTGCGGCCGGTCGTTGCGTGGTGCGTACCAGTCGAGGGTGCGACGGATCCCTTCGCGTAGCGGCGTGCTCGGCTCCCAGTCGAAGAGCTCGCGGACGAGTGCGTTGTCGCTCGCGCGGCTGGCGACTCCGACCGGACGCCACGTCTGCCGGTCGATCTCCTCAGGCTTCCAGCCGACGAGGTCGAACGTGGTCTCCACGAACTCGAGCACGGAATGGTGCGTGTTCGACCCGACGTTGACCGCACGGAAGGGCGTGGTGTCCCGGAGCGCTCCGAGTTGCAGGAGTCCGTGGACGGTGTCCGCGACGAAGGTGAAGTTGCGGGTCTGCAGACCGTCGCCCCAGATGGGGTAGGGGTCGATGCGCAGGAGAGCCTTCGCGATGAGCGCAATCGCCGCATGGCTTTCGTTCTCACGCTCGCCGTACGCGGTGAAGATGCGCGCCGACGCCCCCGTCATCGGGCCGCGCCGCGCGAACTGCTCGAGCTGGAACTCGCCCATCAGCTTGCCCCAGCCGTATGCGCCGTCCGAGTACGCCTTCCCCGGCTCGTCGAAGCCGGCTTCCACTTCGGAGAGCAGGTGCCGGCTCGTCGTCTCGGCTTGAAGCGTCGTCGGATAGACGCACGCGGAGCTCGCATGCACGACGTGCTGCGTACCGGCCCGCAGACAGGCTGTATACACGTTGTTGTCGATTGCGAGGTTGACGAGCACCTGCTCGGGATAGGTGTCGATGAACCCGCGCCCGCCGTGGACGGCGGCGAGGTGGAAGACGATCTCGCAGGGCGGTAGATCGGAGAACGTCCGCACCCGATCGGCGAGGTCGAGCTCGACGATCCGGCCGGGCTCCAGCCTGGCGAGATTCTCGCGCTTGCCGCTGCTGAAGTCGTCGACGACGACTACGTCCGCGCCGAGGTCGAGCAGCCGCTCGACAAGATGCGATCCGATGAAGCTCGCGCCGCCGGTCACGAGGACGGTGCGAGACGCGTAGGCGTTCTTCAGGTCGTTCACGATCGCGCCGCCGGACGAAGAGCGACGGGCCAGGGGATGCCGTCGGTAAGCAGCGCACGCTGCACGACGAACTTCCCGAGGGTGATGGCGCCCACAGCCGCGTAGTTGACAAGCACGAACGACAGCGAACGCGTCTGCGCCGATGTCGTCGCAGTTGCGGCGAGGCTCGCGACGGCCGACAGGCCGGCGAGGGCGAAGAAGCCCGCGGCGGCGCTGAGCTCGCCGCTGAGCATACGCGTCGCATGACGCCACACGACGAAGCGGCAGAACGCGTAGCTGAGCACCGCCGAGGTGGCATGTGCTGCCACGACGGTCCAGCTGCCGCCGAGCCCGGCAGCGCGCCCGAACAACAGGAGCGCGCCGCCGAGCGTCAGTGCGTTGTAGCCCGTGACGACGACGAACTCGGCGAGCGGGCGAGAGCGCCGAAACGCCGTGGCCCTCTCAAGCACGCTTCTGGACCACCGTCTCGTAGTGCGTCCCGACCTTGACGCGAAGGTGGACCATGGTCCCGCGCGCGAGCGTCCCCTTGAACCAGGTGACGAATCGACCCTTCGCGTGGACCCTGCCGCGCGCCACGACCTTGCCATTCACGACGATTACGAACCTGTCGCCAGTGAACTTGTCGGCGAGGTTCGCGCGGACGACGTGCCGTCCGTTCACGGCGGTACTGATCACGGCCGCCGACCGCGTCGGGGGCAGGTTGGCGGGCGGGGCGACCGGCGGGCCGTACGCTGCGACCGCGCCCGGGACGGCCGCGGCGAGCGTGCCGGCGACGACCGCGCCCAGTACCGCCAGGCGGCGGCGCGCCGTCGCCGCGAGGGCGCTTCCGGGGGTCTTCATCTCGTGGGACGCTCCTTCCGATTCATGGTTCGCGAGTCGATGCGGCAAAGGGCTTGCTGGGCGCGGGCACGCCGGCGGGAGCGGTCGCTGCGTCGGTCACGGGCCCGGGCAGCGTCACGGCGTCGCCGAGGGGCGACATCTCGACGTGGACGAACCAGACGCCGAGCTTCCGGCTCAGCGCCGGCTCCCAGCCACGGCGCTGGCAGATGCGCACCATCCTCTCGGCGCTGCTCCTCTGCAGGTACCACCCCCAGTAGGTCACTGTCCACAATATATATCGTAGTCCGATTTTTCAAGGAAATCGGTGTTTCCCTCCTTCGGGTGCTTGAGCAGGCCTGAGGGGTGCGTTAACTCGATTCGCACGGTGTTAGGCGGCTGCTCATCCGACCCGAAGCCCCAGCGCGGGGTTCTCGCGCGCCAGCCGCAGCACCAGCGAGCGCATCTCCGCGTCGATCGGCGGCCGACCACAGCGACCGCCGTAGGTCCAGCGGCGGGCGACGAGCCGCCGGTGCCAGCGCAGCAGTGTCGCCGGCGTGACCGTGAACGACCGCCAGCTCGACCGTGGCAGCAGCCGACTCGCAGTGGCGAGCAACACCCGATCGACCATCGTGAGCTGCGGTCGCCATGCCTGACGCCGCAGCACCGACAACTCGTGCCGAAGTACTTGCGCCGCATGCCGGTCGCTTATTGAACGAGAAAAAGGCCCGCTGTGCAGGCCTTTTCGGATGGGCGGTACTGGGCTCGAACCAGTGACCCCCAGTTTGTCGAGATCTCAGAGCTGGTGCTCGCCTTTCGCACCTGTCGGCGCTTCCTCTCGCGTTTGCAGGGGTTTTCTTGCTCTCATCGCTGTCGTATTGGCGAGCGCTGGAGACCGTTTTCAGGTGTTCGTGTTAGCACCAGTTAGCACCGCCCCCGGCTCGAGATCCAGCTCGACAGGTCCGCTAACCACCGCCTCGACTCCCGCAACGGCGGCACCTTGATGTCTGCGTGTGTGTGTGCGCGCGCGGTACAAAAACGGTTCGTCGGAGAAGAAATCGGTCGGGCCGCAGCGCGCCACCCTTCAGGCCGGGCGTGCCTCAGCAGCCCAGCCAGCGTCAGGGCCTCAGGCGGCGCCCAGGCCCCGCCGCCTGACGTCGTGAGGGCCGACGGTAAGCGCCGCGGGCTTTGCCAGGTAGTACCCCTGCCCGTAGCCAACGCCGAGCTCACGCAGGACCGAGAGCTCGCCGGCGGTCTCGATTCCTTCGGCGATGATCTTCGCGCCAACGTCGTTCGCGAACGCGATCAGCCCGGCCGCAAGCGAACTCCGCCTGCGATCGCGGTCGATGCGGTGGATGATGGAGATGTCGAGCTTGATGAAGTCGGGAGAGAGCTGGAGCGTGTGGCGCAAGCTGGCGAAGCCTGCTCCAGCGTCGTCGACGGCGAGGCGCGCGCCGCGCTCGCGTAGCCTGGCGAGCGTGGGGCGGAGTGCCTCGTAGTCCTCGATCGCATGATGCTCGGTGATCTCGAAGACGACGCCGTGCGGCCCGATGTCCTCGAGCAGTTCGTGGCACCGGGCGAGGGTCGACGCCGACGCGTTCAGCGAGAG
This sequence comes from Gaiellaceae bacterium, assembly GCA_036273155.1. Taxonomy (GTDB): domain Bacteria; phylum Actinomycetota; class Thermoleophilia; order Gaiellales; family Gaiellaceae; genus Palsa-739. Next base: position 11,319 of record DASUIG010000046.1, read on the forward strand.
GAATCCGCGGGTGCCGCTTGCGCCGAAGTCCCTGATCGCGGTGCGAGCGGCGAGGATCTCGAGCTCTGTTCGCAGCCCGACGCGCTCAGCGTCGGCGAACCAGCGATCCGGGGGCTGCGCCGGCTCGACGCCGAAGCGGCTCAGCGCCTCGTAGCCCACCGGCTCGTTTGCCTGGAGATCGACGATCGGCTGGAAGAGCACCTTCACGCTCCCCTCGTCGAGGATGCCGCTGATGAGCCGGCGCACGCGCGACTTATCCTCGTCCGCCGTCTGCTGGCGGTCGAGGTGACCTGCGAGCTCGAAGAGCACCGTCGCCGCGACCTCCGGTGAGAGGATGCTCGCTCCGCTCGCCGCGCGGAGGATCGTTTCCGCTATCGCGGCGGGGTCGGCGCCCTTGACAATGTAGCTCGTCGCTCCGGCGCGCAGCATCTCCAGCACGACCTGCTGCTCGGACGACCCCGAGAGCGCGACGACCCGCGTAGTGGGCGAGTGCTCGCGGATGCCGCGGACGGCTTGTTGTCCGCCGCCTGGCATCTCGAAGTCGACGAGCGCGACGTCAGGTCTCGTGTCGGTCGCGAGTGCGATCGCCTCGGGGGCGGTCGCAGCGCTGCCGGCGAGCGTGAACAAGGGCTCAAGGTCGAGGCAGGCGATGAGGGCCGCGCGCACGGCCGCCTCGTCGTCTGCGACCAGGACGCTGATCTGCCCAGGGCTTGCCGACGCGGTCATTCGTCTCGAGTCAGGCGATCAGCGCCTGCCGTAGCGCCATCGCGACGGCCTGTGTCCGCGTGTTGGCGTCGAGGCGCGTCATCGCCTTGCGGACGTGCGTCCTTACCGTCTCCGGCGAGATGAAGAGCGCGGCACCGATCTGCTCGTAGTCGTTGCCGTCCGCGAGGAGGCGCAGCACCTCTCGCTCCCGATGGGTCAGCTCGGTGAGCCGCACGGTCGCCTTGGCGCTCGCGAGTTCGCCGGCCAGGACGGCGTCGACGTATGTCCCGCCGTTCCCCACCGTCTCGATCGCGCGGACGAGATCGGGCAGCGGCGCCTCTTTGAGCACGAAGCCGCGTGCGCCCGCGTCAACTGCCTCGCTCAACAGCGCGCGGTCGGCGGCGCCCGTGTACAGGATGACGGCCGTAGCCGTGGCGGTACGCGCCGCCTGGCGGGCAACCTCGATGCCGGACAGCTGCGGCATGCGGAGATCGACGATCGCGACCTCCGGCACGATCGTCTCGATCTTGCTCAGCGCATCCCGGCCGTCGCGCGCCTGCGCGATGACCTCGATCCCCTCCTCCTCCAGGTACGCGGAGACGGCCTTCAGCACGGCCGGATGGTCGTCCGCGATGAGACAACGCGTCATGCTCGCACGCCGAGGTCGAGAACCTCCCGGATCTTGAGGGCAAGCTCGTCCGGCAGGTACGGCTTCTCGATGAAGGCTGCGGTCGCGTCGGCAATACCGTGCCGGACGACCGTGTCTGAGGGATAGCCGGACGTGAACAGCACGCGCAACCCCGGCTTGCGCGCGACGAGGATCTCGGCCAGCTCGCGACCGTTCATCCCGGGCATCACGACGTCGGTCAAGAGCAACGCGATCTCCCGCTCGGCCTTCTCGGCCAGCGCGATCGCCTCGTGCCCGTCGGAGGCCACGAGCACGGTGTAGCCGTACGCCTCGAGCGTCGCGGTGACGAGCTCGCGAACCATGGCGGTGTCCTCGACGAGCAAGATCGTCTCGTCTCCCTCGAGCGAGACCAGCTCCGCGGACGGACCCGCGGGCGCGAAGTCAGCGTTCGTCGCAGGCAGGTAGACCTTGAACGTCGTCCCGAGGCCCGGCTCGCTGTAGAGCCAGATGTGGCCGCCGCTCTGTTTCACGAGGCCGTAAACGCTGGCAAGACCGAGCCCGGTGCCGTCCTCCTTGGTCGTGAAGAACGGGTCGAACGCACGCCGCCGTGTCTCTTCGTCCATCCCGACGCCGGAGTCCGTGATCTGAAGCAGGGCGAACGACCCCGAGGTGACGTCTTCGTGCGTCGCAGCGTAAGCCTCGTCCAGCTCGGCGAAGCCGGTCTTGATCACAAGCCGGCCGCCGTCGGGCATCGCGTCGCGGGCGTTGATGGCGAGGTTGAGCACCGCCTGGGTCAGCTGGCTCCGGTCGGCGAGGACGGGCGGAACCTTCGGGTCCAGCTCTGCATGGAGCTCGACGTCCGCGCCGAGCGTCCGCTCGAGCAGCCGGAGGGTCTCCTCCACGACCGTGTTCAGCATCGTCACCTCCGGCTGGAGCACCTGCTGGCGGCTGAACGCGAGCAGCTGGCGCGTGAACTCGCCCGCCCGCTTCGCCGCGTCGTCGATCTGCTGCGCGCTCTCCTTCAGCTTTTCGTCGGTCAGCCGCTTGAGAAGCACCGCGCTATAGCCGCGGATCACGAGCAGCAGATTGTTGAAGTCGTGCGCGATCCCTCCGGTCAAGCGGCCGACCGCCTCCATCTTCTGCGCCTGCCGCAGCTGCTCCTCGAGCCGCCGCGTCTCCGTCACGTCCTGGGCGAGAATCAGCCGAACGGGGCGCCCGCCGAACTCGATCGCGCTCGCCGCGATCGCGACGTCGATCAGCGTGCCGTCCTTCCGGCGATGCCGCCAGATCTCGGGGCCGACGGTCGGCGCCTGGCCAAGCGACTGCCGCAACGCCTCTCGGTCCTCTTCCGGCCGGATCTCGTCGATCGTCATGGTGAGAAACTCGGACCGCGAATACCCGTACGTCCGAGAAGCCGCCTCGTTCACCTCGAGGAAACGCAGCGACTCCGGGTCGAAGAGCCACATCGGCGTCGGGTGCCGTTCGAACAGCTCGCGGTAGCTCTCCTCCGAGCGCTCGAGCGCCTCGGCCGCGCGCAGGCGCTCGCCGATGTCTCGGGCGATCGTCGACGAGCCGATGACCGCGCCGTTCTCGCCCTTGATCGGAGAGAGCGTCAGCGAGACATCCAGAAACGTGCCGTCCTTGCGAACCCGCACAGTTTCGTACCCGTCGACCAGCTCTCCTGCGCGGAGGCGCTCCAACAGCTTGCCGGCCTCGCCGTGGCGGTTTTCGGGCACGAGCATCTCGATCGGACGGCCGATCGCCTCCGCTGCCGTGTACCCATACAACGCCTCGGCTGCCTCGTTCCAGCTCGTGATCGTCCCGTCGACCGACTTGCCGACGATCGCGAGTCGCGACGACTCGACCATCGCAGCGAGCATCCCGGCGCGCGACTCCGCCTGCTCGCGCGCGGCGAGCTCGCTGCGTACCGCCGCAAGAAGCGCGTTGACGTCGCTGCCGAGCGCCCGCACCTCCCGTGCACCTGTGACCTCGACCGGATCCTCCGACCCGTCGGCCGCCGTCGAGCGCACGGCGGCTGCGAGACCAGTGACGGGTCGTGCCACGCGCCGGTAGACGAACCACAATGCGAGCATCATGAGCACGAGCCCTACGACGATGATCTCGAGCTCCCGCCGCGCGAGCTTCTTTGCGCCGGAGACCGCTGCGCCCTCGTCCTCACCGACGAACAGTCGCCAGCGGGGGCCGGCAACGCGGGATACCGCGTAGATACGAGTGGTACCGCTGAGGTCGCGTATCGTGCCCGCGCGACCGTCGGCGAATGCGGAACCTGCCAGCGACGACCCGACCCAACGGGACGGATCGATCGAGCGCGCGAGAATCGTGCGTCCGTCCGCGCTCGTCAGTAAGGCCTCAACCGGCTCTCCTCGGCCGTACAAGCTCACGAGGCTCGGGCCGAGCGCTCTCAACGTGACCGCGGCGGCAACGACTCCGGCCCGCCCCGCGATGGGCGCCGCATATCGCATCACCGGAACGCCCAGCAGTGCGTCCCGGACCGGCGCCTGGAAGACCGGGGCGCGCAGTGCGCGTCGAACCCAGTCCTGCCCCGCCCCCCCTGTGAACGACCCTCCGGGGAGCTTGGCCGACGAGCAGACGAGGACGCCATCTGGGCGAACGAGGTCGAGATGGCCGGCGCTCGAACCGCCGCTGAAGGTGAGCGTGCAGCCGGCCGGATGAGCGATCACCCCGCCAATCTGCGGGTTGGCGGCCAGTTGGGTGACCGTGGTGCGCAGCGTGGCGACGTCGCGCGCGAGCTGAGATGCGGCCACCTGGGCGACCGCCTCCGCACGGCGGCGCGCATCGCGGCGAGCATCCCGCCCGGACTGAAGGTCGGCATAAAGGACGGCTGCCGCCGCCACACAGACGAAGAGGGCCGCGAGCGCGGCGAAGTACGCCCTCAGCGACAGGCCACGGCCCGGTCCACCGATCTCGGACGCTGACACATCATGACTCTCGCCCACCTGAACGCCCCCGCGTCCGTTGCGCATAGGCCTCAATTCGCCGCTAGAACCGGACTACTACCACATCATCATCGGAGGTATTCAATAGGCAACTCCCTCAAAAGGGGGTGACCTACGCAGTTACGGGCATCTCCCTCGCCCGGAAACGCACTGCCGGGGCGCCCGCTAGCGGGAATCCTCGCGCCTCGAGGCGGCCCCGATGACCAGGGCAAGCAACCAGGAGGGACACATGCTTGCCACCATCGCCGTAAAGATTTGCGCCGCCGCCGTCATCGCAGCCGCAGTCGCGCTCTCCGGCCATCTCGGCTCTCTAGAAGCACCCGGGCCCTCCACCGCCCATGCCGGCGCCTTCGGCGGCCCTGTCACGCACGTCGGCTCGATCGAGGTCGACCTCGAACCGGAAACGAGCACGACGCTCGCCCGTGTCAGCTGCCCTGCCATCGCACCAAACGGAACGAGCTGCTATGTGTCCTCCGGACGCTAACGCAACGCCTGCCCGGCCCAGCGCCGAGTGCCGGCTCCCGGCGTGACACCGAACCATCTCCACCCCTGCGCTTCACCACGCTGCGCGACCCGGGTACGTGTCGAGACTAGCGCGCCCTGTCTTTCTATGACCCTCGCTTGGCGTCATCCATTAGCACCACTTGCCGCGGGAATCCCCCGCATCCAGGCCCAATCGAGGGAGTGTCAGACGAACGGTGTAAACGCTGTTGTCCATGTTGTTAGTTGTTGATCTCGATTCTTCCTTCGAAGGTGATCGCGAAGGCGTTCAGTGCGGGCTTCCATCTCGTGATCCAGCGTGCTCGGCCGCGTCCGGTGGG
>DASUIG010000047.1:0-81389 GCA_036273155.1 Gaiellaceae bacterium
CGACTCCACAGCGCCCTCGGCGACATCCCGCCCGCCGAATACGAGGAGGTCAAGTCACGACGCTAGGGTCCCGAACTACCCGATTGAATTGAAAAGAGGAAACCAACCAAAACGGTCCCCGCGAAACCCGGGGGCGGCTCAGTCCTGGTAATGATGCCGTGGGCTCGTCCGAAAGAGCGCATGGCGCGGATCACGGCGAAGCGCTCGTGGTGTTACGCGGCTTCGGGGATGCGGGCGAGTGCGATCGTCTCAGGAAAAGCCCTTAACGGTCCGGTGCCTGGCCGGGTAGGCCGTCGGCTGCGCCAGTGCTCCGCAGACGCGGGAGCCGAGGGCGGCCGCGGCTCAGTTGAGCGAAAAGAGCTGGTGAGACTGGTCCAGAGTATGTGCGCACGCCTGCCCGTGCGGCGCCCGCGGCGACGCCGGCGCGGCCTGCTCGTGCACGGCTCAGCGGCTTGCGGCTTACCGGGCCAAGCTCTCCCGTGCGCTACTCGACCGCTTCGACCTCGTCGTCGCGGTGCCCCGCCCACGCGCGTCCGAGCTCGCCGCCGGTCCCTCCGAAGCCTCCGCCGCGGTCGCCGTTCGCGTCGCGCTCGCGCGCGAGGCGCTCGAGATCTTGCCGCTGCGACGATCTCCTGACGCAGACGCGCTCCTCTCGCGCGCCGTCGACCGGTTGCCGCTGTCGGGGCGCGGCCGCGCGCGTGTTGCGCGTTCTGCACGCACGATCGCCGCGCTCGCCGCCGCCGAGGAAGTCGGCGCGGACCACGTCGCCGAGGCGCTCGCCTACCGCTCGCCGCCAGAGCTTGCGTGAACGAGAAGCTCGCGCTCGCGGTGTTCGCGTCGGAGACGGGAACGCACCTGATCCGCCCGCCCGATACGGCGCGCTGGCGCGAGCACCTGCGCCGCTTCGACGCGCCCGCGTACGAGCGACGGCTTGCCGAGCGCGGCTTCCGCTTCGTCTCCGATCTCCCGCCGCTCTTGCGTGCGATCCACGACCCGCCCGCCGGCCTCTTCGTGCGCGGAGCCGCGCCGCCGGCGCTGCTGGAGCGACCTGCGGTCGCGATCGTCGGTGCGCGAGCCTGCTCCGGCTACGGCGCGTCGGTGGCGCGCAGCCTGGGGCGCGAGCTCGCCACTGCGGGACTCGTCGTCGTCAGCGGTCTCGCGCGCGGCGTCGACGGCGAGGCGCACCGCGGCGCACTCGATGCCGGCGGCGCCACGGTCGCGGTCTTCGGGTGCGGGATCGACCGCGACTACCCGGCCGCGCACGCCGATCTGGCGCGGCGCATCGCCGAGACGGGCCTGATCGTCTCCGAGTACGCCCCCGGTGTCGAGCCGGCGCCGTGGCGCTTCCCGGCCCGCAACCGCATCGTCGCGGGTCTGGCAGCCGCGACGATCGTCGTCGAGGCGCGTGAGCGGAGCGGCGCGCTCATCACCGCCGACCTCGCGCTCGAGGAGGGGCGCGAGGTGTTCGCCGTGCCGGGCGAGATCACGTCCGCGCTGTCGGCCGGGACGAACGCGCTGCTGAAGCTCGGCGCGTCGCCGCTCACATGCGCAGCGGACGTCCTCTCGGCCTTCGGAATCGAGCCCGACTCCGACGCCGGCGCGGCATCGCCGCTCCTCGAGCTGCTGCCGGCGACGGCCGACGAGCTCGTCCGCGCGACCGGACGGGATGCGGCGGAGATCGCGCGGGAGCTCGTGGAGCTCGAGCTGGCAGGTCGCGTCGTCTCGTACGACGGCGTGTACCGTCCGGGCTCGTGAACCCGTACTGGCTCGAGGACGATCCGCCGGAGCGTGCGGACGGCCGCCACGACGGCCGCGTCGATGTCGCGATCGTGGGGGCCGGCGTCACCGGCTGCAGCGCTGCGCTCCGTCTCGCCGGGTCCGGGCTGCGCGTCCGCGTCCACGATCGCCGGCGGATTGCCGAAGGCGCGAGCGGCCGCAACGGCGGCTTCGCACTCCGCGGCGTCGCGGCCCGCTACGACGTCGCGCGCGAGACGTACGGCGCCGACGAATCGCGCGCGCTCTGGCGCTGGACGGAGGAAACGCTCGGCACGATGGAGGGGCTCGCCGGCGACGCGTTGCGGCGCCCGGGCAGCTACCGGCTCGCCGCAGACGAGGACGAGCGCGAGGACATCCATGCCGAGTACGAGGCATTGCGCGACGACGGCTTCGCCGCCGAGTGGCTCGACGAGTTCCCGCGCTTCCACGGAGCGATCCACCATGTCGGCGACGGCACGATCCAGCCGGCGCGCTTCGTGCGCAGGCTCGCGGCGCGCGCCGCAGCTGCAGGCGCGGAGTTTCGCGAGCACGACCCCGTCGCCGACGTGGGGGAGCTCGACGCGGAGCGCGTGCTCGTGGCCACCGACGGCTACGGGCGCGACCTCCTGCCGGAGCTCGCCGACGCGCTGTGGCCGGCGCGCGGCCAGGTGGTGGTGAGCGAGCCGCTCGACCGCGTGCTCTACGACCGTCCGCACTACGCGCGGCAGGGCTTCGATTACTGGCAGCAGCTCCCCGACCGCCGCCTGCTCCTGGGCGGCTTCCGCGACGTCTCGATCATGGACGAGCTGACCGACGTGGAGGAGATGACGCCCACCATCCAGGCCTCGCTCGAGCGCTTCCTCGCCGAGCTGAGCGACGGCGAAGCGCGGATCAGTCACCGCTGGGCCGGCATCTTCGCGCTGACGCAGGACATGCTGCCGCTCGTCGGGCCCGTTCCCGGCCGCGAGGGCGTCTGGATCGCGGCCGGCTATTCCGGGCACGGGAACGTCATGGGCTTCGGCTGCGGCCGGCTCGTCGCCGACGCGATGTCGGGGGAGAGGCCCGAGCTGCTCGGGCTCTTCGACCCCGTCCGTCTCAGCTGACGCGGATCGAGTCGAGCGCATCGAGGAGCGTCGGGACCTGCGCATCCGCACACGTGCCGATGCCGACGAAGACGTAGAAGGCGCGATGGTGCTGGCGAAACACGAGCTCGTCCCAGCGGCTTCCCTTCCAGTTCTCCATCGTCCCGGGTCGCCGTAAGCGGAAGCGGCGCGGCCGGAGTGGGAAGAGCGACAGCTCGGGCGCGCGCTGCTCCATGACGACTGCGACCACCTGTCTGGCGCGGGGATCGCCGCCCGGGCGCGGTGCGGCGCCCGAGTAGAGGACGAATCGCTCGGCGGGATTCGTGATCGTCGTGACCGATGCGGTGGTCACGTGCCAGCCGGGCGGAATGGCCAGCGCGAGCGAAGCGACGATCGCGGTCATCTCAGGGGGTACGAGGTTCGGCTTGCAGGAGGTCCGGCTAGGGCACACTGCCCCGGATGACTCCGAGGAACCTGGCGCTCGCGGGCGCGACCCTGCTCGTCGTGAGCGTCATTCTCGCCGTCGTCCTGCCCCACCGCGGGAAGCACCACGCGGCTCCGCCCCTGCCGACGACGACGACGGCGCCCCCGCCGACCACGAGCGCCCCGGCGCCGACGACGACCGCACCGCCGCCGCCTCCGCCGAAGCCGATCCCGATGTCCTGGGAGAACGCCGGCGCCCTCGTCTGGCACACGAGCGACGTCGACCCCGACTGGCTCGGGCAGCAGCTGCGCTCGGCCGGGTTCGGGTGGGTCGGCGTCTACTTCGACGCCGGCGACCCGCCGGATCTCAGCTGGATCGAGCGCCTCGAACGGGCCGGCGGCCTCGCCGTCGGCGGCTGGAGCGTGCTGGGCGACGATCCGCACGCCGATGCGGCGCTCGCCGCCCGCACCATCCGGCAGAGCGGCTTCTCCTTCTACATCGCCGACGCGGAGAACCCGTACCAGACGGATCCCAACCGCTCGCAGGAGTTCGTGACCGACTTCCGCGCGCTGGAGCCGACGCTGCACGCCGGCCTGTCGTCGTTCTGCGACGCAAACGGGATCGGGCTCGCACCCTGGGCGAACGCCGGCTTCGAGTTCCTGCCGCAGGCCTACGTGAACGACTTCGGGGCGGCGGTCTCGCCTGCAGCATGCGCACGAGCCGCGTCGGGGTACTTCCCGCTATCGAAGGTGCACCCGACCGTCGGCAGCTATCACGGGCAGAAGGGATGGGTTGCGCCTGGCCGCTACATTCCCCTCCTCGCCCAGGCGGGAACGACCGGCTTCTCCGTCTATCTCGCCGAGACGAACATGACGGCGGAAGGCTGGCAGTCGTACGGGCAGGCGATCAAGTCGCTGCACATCGCCGCTAGAGCGTCTTGACGTCCGCGATGAGCTTCGTGATCGAGTCCTTCGCGTCCCCGAAGAGCATCACGGTCTTCGGGTTGTAGAAGAGCGGGTTCTCGATGCCGGCGAAGCCGGGGCTCATCGAGCGCTTCAGCACGACCACGGCCTGCGCATTGTCGACGTTGAGGATCGGCATCCCGTAGATCGGGCTGCCCTGGTTGTTGCGCGCATCGGGATTGACGACGTCGTTGGCGCCGACGACGACTGCGACGTCCGTGCGTGAGAACTCCGGATTCGCGTCGTCCATCTCCTTCAGCTGCGGATAGGGGACGTTCGCCTCCGCGAGCAACACGTTCATGTGTCCCGGCATGCGCCCTGCGACGGGATGGATGGCGTACGTGACCTCGACCCCCTTCGCCTCCAGCAGGTCGGCGAGTTGCCGCACGTCGTGCTGCGCCTGCGCGACGGCGAGGCCGTAGCCGGGGACGAAGACCACCTTGTGCGCGTACGCGAGCATGACTGCGACGTCCTCCGCGCTCGCCGAGCGTACGGTGCCGCCGTCGCCGGAGGCGGCGGCCGCGGCGCTCTCGGTCACCTGCCCGAACGCGCCGAAGAGCACGTTCGCGATGGAGCGGTTCATCGCGGCGCCCATCTTCAGCGTCAGCAGGGTGCCGGAGGCGCCGACGAGCATGCCGCTGACGATGAGCACGTTGTTCTCGAGCTCGAAGCCGCCCACCGCGACGGCCAGACCGGTGAACGCGTTCAGCAGCGAGATCACGACGGGCATGTCGGCGCCGCCGATGGGGAGCACGAACATGACGCCGAAGAGCGCGCCGCCGGCGACGACCGCCCAGAGAAGCCATTGGTCCTGGACACCGGCCGCGAGCGCGGCGCCCAGGCCGGCGCAGGCGGCTAGTACGGCGAGGTTGACGACCTTCTGGCCGGGATACGTGATCGGCCGCCCCTTGATCAGCTCCTGCAGCTTCCCGAAGGCGATGAGCGAGCCGGTGAAGGAGATCGCGCCGATGAGGCCCGAGAGCGCGATCGCGACGAGGATGTCGAGCGTCGGCTTGCCGGGCTGAGGCAGCAGACGGTGCAGCTCGGCGAGCGCGATCAGCGTCGCCGCACCGCCGCCGACGCCGTTGAACAGCGCCACCATCTGCGGCATCGCGGTCATGCGCACCCGGCGGGCCGCAAAGGCGCCGAAGCCGCCGCCGACGACCATGCCGAGCGCGAGCGCCCACCAGCTCGTCCCGCCCGTCTTCACCCACGTGACGACGATCGCGAGCAGCATCCCGACCGCGCCGATCTGGTTGCCACGCCGCGCGTGCGCCGGGTTGGAGAGGAAGCGCAGCGCGAGGATGAAGGTCACGATCGTGACCAGGTACAGCAGGTTCGAGGCGTTGAAGCCCACTACTCGTCCTTGGGCTTCTTCTTGAACATCTCGAGCATGCGATCCGTGACGACGAAGCCGCCGACGACGTTCGCGGAGCCGAGGACGACCGCGAGGAAGCCGATGATCCACGTGAACGGCCCCTTGTGCCCGAGCCCGAGCACGAGCATCGCGCCGACGACGACGATCCCGTGGATCGCGTTCGTGCCCGACATCAGCGGCGTGTGCAGCAGCGTCGGCACCTTCGAGATGACTTCGAAGCCGAGGAAGATGGCGAGCACGAGGATCGTCACCTCGAAGACCAGAAGCGTGTTGTGGCTCATGCGGGCGCAGCCTCCTTCTTGCCGGCGACGCATGCGCCGGCGGTGATCTCGTCCGACCAGTCCAGGTTCAGCGCGCCCTCGGGCGCGAGGTGCAGCAGCAGCGCCTGCACATTGCGCGAATAGAGCATCGAGGCGTGGTACGGCATCGACGACGCGATGTTCGTCAGGCCGACGAGCGTGACGTTCTCGCGCACGGCGATCTCGCCGGGCTGCGTGAGCTCGCAGTTGCCCCCGGTGTCGGCGGCGAGGTCGACGATGACCGAGCCGGGGCGCATCGCCTTCACCGCGGACGCGGGGATGATCTTCGGCGCGGCGCGTCCCGGAACAGCGGCGGTCGTGATCACCGCGTCGAACTCGGAGATGCGCGCCTCGAGCGCCGTCTGCTGCGCTTGCATCTCCTCCGGCGTGAGCTCGCGGGCATACCCGCCTTCCGCCTCCGCGCCGGTCACGCCGAGGTCGAGCCAGTTCGCGCCGAGGCTCTCGATTTGCTCGCGGACGACGGGCCGCACGTCGAAGCCGGTGACGACGGCCCCGAGCCGGCGCGCGGTCGCGATCGCCTGCAACCCGGCGACGCCCGCGCCGATGACGAGCACCTTCGCCGGTGGCACCGTTCCCGCCGCCGTCATCAGCATCGGGAAGAAGCGGGGGAGATGCTCGGCCGCGAGCAGCGCCGCCTTGTAGCCGCCGACCGTCGCCTGCGACGACAGCGCATCCATGGACTGTGCGCGTGTGATGCGCGGGATCGACTCCATCGCGAACGCAGTCACCCCGCGCGCTGCGAGCTGCTCCACGCCGGCGGGATCGCCGAGCGGATCGAGGAAGCCGATCAGTAGCTGGCCGTCGTGCAGACGGCCGGTCTCCTGCTCGTCCGGCTTGCGCACCTTGACGAGGACGTCCGCGGCCCAGGCATCGCCGAGCACGACGCCGGCCTCCGTGTACGCAGCGTCGAGGAACGAGGCGGCCTCGCCCGCGCCCGCGTCGACGACGACCTCGAAGCCCGCCACGGCGAGCTTCCCCGCCGTCTCGGGCACAAGGGCGACCCTGCGCTCTCCCGGCGCCGTCTCACGCGCTACTCCGACCCGCATCGGAGGCAACTCTAGACTGATCCGGTGACGCACTTCATCACCGACCATGGCCTGCCGCTGCTCTTCCTGGTCGTGATGCTCGAGTCGTTCGGCGTCCCACTGCCCGGCGAGACGGCGCTCATCCTCTTCGGAGTCCTCGCCTCGCAGGGCCACTACGACATCGTCGAAGTGATCGCGGTGGCGGCTGCGGCCGCGATCGTCGGGGACAACCTCGGCTACTGGCTGATCGGCCGCTGGGGCGGCCGGGCCCTCTTCAACCGCTGGGGCTGGCTGCGGAAGTACTCGGAGCGAGTCTTGCCTCGAGCCGAGGAGCTGATGGCGCGCCACGGCGGCAAGACGGTGTTCTTCGGACGCTTCATCACGGTTCTCCGCTACACCGCCGCCTGGATCGCCGGCCTGGGGAGGATGCACTGGGCGCGCTTCCTCTTCTGGAACGCGGCAGGCGGCATCGCCTGGGCGACGCTCGTCGGCCTCGTCGCGTACTACGGCGGCCACTCGGCGGCAGACGCGATCCAGCGGTACGGGATCTACGCCTTCGGCGTGATCGCAGCCATCCTCATCCTCGGCTTCCTCGGCAGCCATTACGGCAAGCGCTGGCTCGAGCGCCGGTTGTAGCCCCTGTAGAGGAAACCGCGCGCGCCCGCGGAAAACACGTCGGGCATGCTCGCTGCGATCGTCCGCTGGCTCGAAGAGCGCGACCAGACCGAGGGCCACGGAGCGCGGGTCGCCGCCCTCGCCGAGCCCGTCGCGCGGCACCTGGGGTGGACGCCGGAGCGCATCGCCGTCCTCCGCCATGCCGCCCCGATCCACGACGTCGGCAAGCTCGTCGTGCGGAACGAGGTGCTGGTCAAGCCCGGCCCGCTGTCGGACGAGGAGCGAGACGAGATGCGTGCGCATCCGCGCGCAGGTGCGTCCCTCGTGCTGCCGCTACGGAACGCGCGGCTCGTCCTGCCGTACGTGCTGCTCCACCACGAGCACTGGGACGGCTACGGCTACCCGTGCGGACTGCGCGGGACGTCGATCCCGATCGAGGCGAGGCTGCTCGCCGTCGCGGACGCGTTCGACGCGATGACGTCTCTGCGCCCGTATCGCGCGGCCCGCATGCCCGGGGACGCGTTCGCGGAGCTCGCGCGCGGCGCGGGCACGCAGTTCGACCCACGAATCGTCGAAGCCTTCCTCTCGGTCTGGCAGACCGAGGCGCTTCCTCTAGCCGTCTAGATTGCGGCCCACACGTCGAGCTTCTGCTTGACGCGGGAGATCACTTCGTCCGTGAACTCGCCGGTGCCGAGCTCGCCGCCGAGATCGGCCGTGCGGGCGCCGGACGCGACCGCTTCGAGGCACGCCTCGCGCACCGCGCGGCCGGCGCGCTGAGCTGCGTCGCCTCCATGTGAGAGCAGCGCGGCGCCGGCGAGGATCATCGCCATCGGATTCGCGACGTTCTTCCCTTGCAGCGACGGGGCGGTGCCGTGCGCAGCTTCCGCCATGATCGCGGCCGGCTCGAAGTCGTCCTCGAACGCGACGAGCAGCGACTCCGATCCGGCGATGGAGCCGAAGAGCGGCAGCACGAGGTCGGAGAGAATGTCGCCGTCGCGGTTCAGCGCGGGGATGACGAGCGGCTCGCCCGTCGTCGAGAGGAGCAGGGCGAACGTCGCGTCGATCAGCTGCGGCTCGTACGGCACTTCGGGGTGCCGCTCGGCGGCGGAGTCCATCTCCTCCTTGAGCATCCCCTCGTACGTCGGGCTGACCGTGTACTTCGGGCCGCCGAACACCTTTGCGCCCGTCCGGTCGGCCTGACGGAACGCGAACTCGGCGACGGCGTGGCAGATGCGCCGCTCGATGCGTTCCTTGCGGAACGCGACTTCGTCGTCGCCTTCGCCCTCGCGCCATTCCTCTGCGCCGTACGCGTCGCCGACCGCCATGCGGACGATCGAGATCGGGGCGTACACCCCTGCGAGCGGAGCGACGCCGGGGATGCGCCGGCCTGTGCGGACGATCACCTTGCCGCCGATCTCCTCGCGGAGGATGCGGTTCGGCGAGCCGATGCCGCCCCGCGTCTCCGGCGTCACCGTCGCCGCCTTCAGACCGAGGCCGTGCTCGCGAATGGCCGCCGCCGCCTCGAAGACCACGGCGTTCCCCGTCTCGCGGCGGCTCTCGAGCGAGAGATCGAAGCGCGGGAACTCGAGCTCGACTCCGATGACGTCGGCCGCGAGGACGCGGAGCGACTCCTCCAGCAGCTCCTGCCCGGTCTGGTCGCCCTCGAGGACGACGATGACGGTCTCGTCGCGCATCGGCGGCCAGTGTAGTGGCGTTCTCCGTGTGAGATGCCGACCAGGACCGGACGCAAAGGCTCGTTCCGCTATCTCGATTCGCACGGCCGGGAGATCGGGGACCCGGCGACGATCGAGCGCATCGAGCGGCTCGCCATTCCGCCTGCGTGGAAAGACGTCTGGATCGCGTCGCGTCCGCGCTCGAAGCTCCAGGCGACCGGGTACGACAAGGCGGGGCGGAAGCAATACATCTACCACCCGGACTATCGCGCCGAACAGGACCGCGCGAAGTACGAGCGCCTGATTCGTTTCGGCACAGAGCTCCCGCGGCTTCGTACGGCGATGGTGCGCCATCTCGACAACGACGAGCTCGACCGCGACCGCGTCTGCGCGATTGCGCTGCGCCTCATCGACCTCGGCTGGTTCCGCCTCGGGAGCGACCGCCACACGCGAACGTCGGGCACATACGGCATCACGACGCTGCGCAAGCGGCATGTTTCCGTGCGCGGCGACCGCATTCGCCTCTGCTTCGTCGGCAAGGGACGGACAGAGGTGCGCACGTCGCTCGTCGACGACGAGCTCGCCGCGGCGACCCGCGAGCTCCTCGGCGTCCCCGGCCGCGGCCGCCTCTTCCGGTACGAGCGCGACGGCGAGCTCTACGACCTCACGAGCCGGACGTTGAACGAGTACGTGAAGACGAACCTCGGCCCCGAGTTCACCGCAAAGGACTTCCGCACGTGGGGAGGCACGCTGCTCGCGGCGATCGCATTCGCCGAGCGCGGGCTGGACGGAAAGGCCGCGGTCACCGCGGTCATGCGTTCCGTTGCCGAACGGCTCGGAAATACGCCCGCGGTCTGCCGGCAGTCCTACGTCGCCTCCGCCGTCGTGGACGCGTATCTCCAGGGCAGAACTCTCGAGGATTTCCGGCCCCGCCATTTGCGCCGCGTGCCGGCCCGCCAGACGGGATTGGAGCCGGAAGAGGCAGCTCTCATCCGGCTGCTGAATTTCGACTAGAATTAGGCCCATGGCACGGAAAACCGTTCTCGTTTGCGACAACTGCGGCAAGGAAGTCGACGAGGGGAAAGGCGCGATGCTCCGGGTGACCTACACGGATGCGCGCCGGGGCTCGAAGCAGGCCGACCTCTGTGACGACTGCGCCGGCTCGATGCCCGGCCGGGCCGTCGCGCGGCGCGGCCGCAAGCCGAAGTCCGCCGCCACAGGCTGAGTCGAGACCGTCGGAAACCGCCTCTACGATGAGGCGGTGCCGCTCAGCCTCATCGCTGGGCCTGCGAACGCGGGCAAGGTCGAGTCGCTGCTCGATCGCTATCTCGCCGCTCTGGAGCGGGAGCCCGTGCTCATCGTGCCCAACCGATCGGACGTGGAGCGCGTCGAGCGCGAGCTCCTCGCGCGCCAACCTGCGCTGCTCGCAGGCTCGATCGGAACGTTCGACGACGTGTTCGAGCGCATCGCGTACGCCGGCGGCGATGCGCGGACGCTCGTCTCGCAGGCGCAGCGCGCGCTCCTCGTGCGCCGCGTGCTCGCCGGAGCCGAGCTCGACCGGCTCGCAGCCTCCGCGCGCTTCGGCGGGTTCGCCGACGCGCTGCAGCAGGCGCTGAGCGAGCTCGAGTCCGGGCTCCTCGATCCCGAGCAGCTGGACGGCGATCTCGCCTCGCTCTACGCCGCCTACCGCGCCGAGCTCGACCGGCTCGAACGCTGGGATCGCGACCTTCTGCGTCGCACCGCGGCGGAGCGTCTGCAGTCCGACTTCGACGCGTGGCACGGCCAGCCGGTGTTCGCGTACGGATTCGAGGATCTGACGGGCGCGGAGTGGGCGTTGCTCGAGGCGCTCGCCGGCCGCACCGAAGTGACGGTGTCGCTGCCGTACGAGCCCGGTCGACCCGCGTTCGCATCGCTGCGCCGCACCGCGGAGGACCTCGCACGGCTTGCCGGCACGCGCATCGACGAGCTTCCGGCGCGCTGGGGAGAGACCGCGCAGCCCGCGCTCGCGCACGTCGAGCGAGGCCTCTTCGACGACACGCCGCCGGCACCGGTGCCGATCGACGGTGCGGTGCGCTTCTTCGAAGGCGCCGGCGTGCGCGGCGCACTCGAGCTCGTCGGCGAGGAGCTCCTCGACCTGCTGCGCGCGGGCACGCCCGCCGAGCGAATCGGAATCGTCTGCCCGAGCATCGAGCGGTTGCGCGCGCCGCTCGAGACCGCGCTCGGCACGCTCGGCATCCCGTACTCCGTCGACGGCGAGATCCGGCTCACGCAGACGCCGTTCGGCCACTCGCTCGCTTCGCTGCTCCGCTTCGCCTGGCTCGGGGGCACGCGCGGCGACCTCTTCGCCCACCTGCGCTCGCCGTTCTCCGGCGTGCCGCGCCATGCCGTCGACTTCGTCGAGGGGCGCCTCCGCGGCCGGGCGATCCAGACGCCCGAGCGCGTGGTCGAGGAGGCGGAGAGCCTCCGCGGCTCGCCGCTCCCCGCCCTCGACGACCTTCGGACGGCGGAGGATCCGGTCGAGGCGGCGCAGACGCTCTCCACGCGCATGCTGCGCAACGCGTACGGGCTCGAGGGGCCGCCCGTGGGGGAGGCGTCGCGGCTCGACCTGCGCGCGTACGAGGCGGTGACGCGGCTGCTCGCCGAGCTCGGCCGCTGGCAGCGCCTGGCCGGCCCGCTGTCGCGCGAAGATCTCGTGGCCGCGCTCGACCGGCAGACGCTGCGGCCGATGCGGGGCGACGAGCCCGGCCGCATCGCGGTCGTCGACCTCATGCGCGCTCGCACGCGCCGCTTCGACGTCGCCTTCGTGCTCGGTCTGGAGGAGGGCAGCCTGCCGCGCCGCGGTGCCGCCTCGCCGTTCCTCGACGACGACGTTCGCCGCGCGCTCGACGAGCGCGGCGCCCGGCTCGAGCGGCCGGACTCGGTGAGCCGCGACCGCTACCTCTTCTACACCGCGTGCACGCGCGCGTCAGAGCGCCTGTACCTCGTGCGCGAAGCAGCCACCGACGACGGCGCTCCGCGCGAGGCGAGCCCGTTCTGGGACGAGGTGCAGACGCTCTTCGAGCCGGACGACGTGCGCCGCTGGACGCGCAGGCGGCCGCTGTCTGCGCTGACGTGGGCGCTCGAGGACGCGCCGACGGAGCGCGAGCGCCTCCGCGCGCTCGCCGAGCTCGCCGCGCGCGACGGCGACCAGGCCGCAGCGCTCGCCCGCGCGAACGGGTGGGACCGCAAGCTCGACCGCGCCGTCCGTGCCAACCGGCGCCCGACGAGGCTCGTGCATCCGCTCGTTCTCGAGCAGCTCGGCTCACGCGGCACGTTCAACGTCACCGAGCTCGAGCGCTTCGCAGATTGCTCCTCCGCATGGTTCATCGACCGGCTCATCGACCCGAAGTCGATCGACGCGGAGGTCGACCCGAAGCTGCGCGGCTCGGTCGCGCACAGCGCGCTGTTCAAGTTCTTCACGCGGCTGCCGAAGGAGCTCGGCGTCGAGAAGCTCGACGAGCGCGTCGAGGACGACGCTGTGCGGCTGATGCGCGCGTGCCTCAGCGAGGCGCTGAGCGGCGTGCGCATGGAGATGACCGAGATGCAGGCGCGCGAGCTGGACCAGACCCTGTGGCGCGACCTCGAGGCGCTCGTGCACGAGGAGTCCGGCAGCGAGCGGCAGCTCGTGCCGCGGCGGTTCGAAGTCGCCTTCGGCAGCGAGCGCGCAGCGCCGGAGCTGCAACGCGGCCTCAGCCTCGGGGACGGGATCACGTTGTCCGGGAAGATCGACCGCATCGACATCGATCCGTTCAGCGCGCGCGGAATCGTGCAGGACTACAAGTCGGGCAAGCACGCGCACTCGGCGGTCGAGATCGAGAAGGAGCTGCGGCTCCAGATCCCGCTGTACATGCTGGTCCTGCGCGACCTCGTCGGCATCGAGCCGCTCGGCGGCGTCTACCGCCCGCTCGCCGGGGAGAGGCGCGCCCGCGGCATCCTGCGCAAGGCGGACGGCGAGACGCTTCCGGGCTACGTCCGCACCGACTATCTTGACGAGGACGCGTTCTGGAACTCGGTCGCGAGCGCGGAGGAGACGGCGCGGCGTCTCGCCGGCCGCATCCGCACCGGCGACGTCACGCACGACCCGCGCGGCGGCGAGTGCCCGCCGTGGTGCGACCTGTGGCCGATGTGCCGGGTGGAGAGAGCGTGAACGAACAGCAGCTGGCAGCAGTCGAGGCGACCGGCGAGGTCTTCGTCTCCGCCGGCGCCGGGACCGGCAAGACCGCGGTGCTCGTCGAGCGCTTCGCGCGCGCCGTCTGCGACCAGGGCCTCGACGTCGACTCCATCCTCGTCATCACGTACACCCGGCGCGCCGCCGGGGAGCTGCGCACGCGCATCCGTGCAGAGCTCGTGAACCGCGGGCGCCACGACCTGGCTCGCGAGCTCGACGGCGCGTGGATCTCGACCATCCACGGCTTCTGCCTGCGACTGCTGAAGGCCTATCCGTTCGCGGCCGGGCTCGACCCGCGCTTTCGCGAGCTGGACGAGGCCCAGGGAGCGGTGCTCCGCAGCGAGGCGTTCGAGCGCGCCCTCGCGGAGTTCTGCGGCGGCGGCGAGCCCGCGCGGTTGCAGCTGCTCGCGACCTACGGCGCTGCCGGCCTGCGCCGCATGCTCACCGGTGTCTACTCGACGCTGCGCTCGGCCGGCCGCGATCTCGTGCTCGGCGTCGGCGACCGTCCCGAGCTGGCCGAGCGCGTGGAGGAGCTGCGCGAGGCCGCGCGCGGCGTCGACCACGAGACGGCCGCACAGCTCCTCGAGCTGCTCGAGCGCGACTCGCGCGCCGACCGGCTCATCGACCTGTCGGGCTTCCGCGTCCGCGGCGACCGCGCCGTCGTCTACGAGGAGGCGCGCAAGGCCGTCGAGCAGGCGGCGCTCGACGAGGCGGCCACGCGCGACCGCGATCTGCTCCAGGAGCTGCTCGAGCGCTTCGCCGCCGCGTACGCCGAGGAGAAGGCGCGCGAGTCGGCGCTCGACTTCGAGGACCTCCAACTGCACGCGCGCAACCTGCTGCGCGACGACGAGCCGATCCGCGCGCGCGAGTCGCTGCGCTTCCGCTCGATCATGGTGGACGAGTTCCAGGACACGAACCGGCTGCAATGCGAGCTCATCGACCTCCTGGCGAGCGGGGGTGCCGATCTCTTCTACGTCGGCGACGAGTTCCAGTCCATCTACGGGTTCCGCCATGCCGACGTGCGCGTCTTTCGCGAGCGTCGCGAGAACGCGGCGCAGCTCCTGCCGCTGACGCTGAACTACCGCTCGCGCCCGGAGGTGCTCGCCGCCGTGAACGAGCTCTTCGGCTCGCACTTCGGCGACGAGTTCCAGCCCCTCGCCGCTGCGGCGGAGTTCCCCGACCCGGTCTTCGGCCATCCGGTCGAGCTGCTCGTCACCGACAAGGCCGCGTACAAGGACACGGGGGTGCACTGGCGGCGCGCCGAGGCGCGCGCGATCGCACGGCGTGTGCGCGAGCTCGTCGACACCGGTGCGGCTACCGCCGGCGAGATCGTGGTCCTCTTCGCCGCCGGCACGGATGCGGAGCAGTACGAGCAGGAGCTCCGCCGCGCCGGACTGCCGACGTACCGCGCGACGGGGAAGGGGTACTTCGGGCAGCAGCAGGTGGTCGACCTGCTCGCGTACCTGCGTCTTCTGCAGAACCGGTACGACGACCGCGCGCTCGTCAGCGTGCTCGCGTCGCCGTTCGTCGGCGTGTCCAACGACGCGCTCGTGCTCCTCCGCCGGTCGGCGTTCCGCCGGCCGCTCTTCTCCGGCATCGAGCGGTCCATGCCGCCGGGAATGCAAGAGAGCGACGAACGCCTGCTGCGCGCGTTCAAGCAGCGCTTCGACCGTCTCGCGGCGGCGATGCCCCGGCTCTCGCTGGAGCGTTTGTGCGAGCGCATCGTCGCCGAGCACGACTACGACCTCGCCGTGCTCGCGCAGTGGGACGGAAGGCGCCGGTACGCGAACATGCGTAAGCTCGCGCGTCTCGCGCGCTCCTACGAGGAGCTGCGCGGCCCCGACGTCGAGGGCTTCGTCCGCTTCGTCAGCGAGCAGGAGGCGCTCGGCGCGCGCGAGCTCGAGGCCGTCGCCGAGGAAGAGGGCGGCGACGCCGTGCGCTTGCTGACGATTCACGCCGCGAAGGGACTCGAGTTCGAGGTGGTCATCGTCGCCGACGCGGGCCGCGACAAGGCGCCGCCGTCGGCGGAGGAGATCCTCGCGCTCTCCGACGGCCGCTTCGGCTTCCGCGTCGCCGACCCGGTGACGACGAAGCGGCGCGGCGCGTTCGACTACGAGGAGGTCAGGGCCGCGCGCCAGGAGGAGGAGACGGCGGAGCGCCTGCGTCTCTACTACGTCGCGATGACGCGCGCGCGGCAGCGCCTAATCGTCTCCGGGGCCATCGACCGCGACCGCGCCGCCGACGCATCGACGCCGATCCGCTGGGTGCTCGCCCGGCTCGACGCGGACGAGGAGCTGAGCGCGGCAGGCGACACGCCGGTGGAGCTCATCCGCGGCAACGCGCACCTGCTGGTGCGCGTCGACAGGCATCGCAGCGAGGACTGGGCGGAGGCGCCGCAGCCCGCCGAACCGGCGACTGCGGCGGAGCCCGGCCAGCTGGAGCTGTTCGCGACGCTCGAGGAGCTCGCCGCCGCGCCCGCACTCGAGCTGCCGCCGCTCTACTCGCCGCCGGAGCCGCCGCTGCACCGCGTGCGCAGGCTGTCCTTCACCTCGCTCTCGACGTTCGAGCAGTGCTCGTACAAGTACTACGCGCGCTACACGATCGGCATGAAGGAGCTGCCGGTCGTCGGGACGGGCGCGGCGGGGCTGTCCGCCACCGAGATCGGCACCATCGTGCACCGTCTGCTGGAGGAGATCGACCTCGCAGCGCCCGTGGTGCCGGACATCGAGCTGGAGAACGCGAGCGAGGAAGAGATCGAGCGCATCCGCGCCTTCGTGACTGCCTACTGCGACTCGGACATCGCGCAGCGCGTCGCGTCGCTCGCCGGCGTGGCGAAGGAGCGCCCGTTCACGTTCGAGCACGACGGCGTGCTCCTGCACGGCTTCCTCGACGTGCTGCACCTCCAAGGCAGCCGCGCGCTCGTCGTCGACTACAAGACGAACCTGCTCGGCGAGCTGTCCCCGGAGTCGATCGTCGAGGAGGGCTACCGGTTGCAGCGGCTCGTGTATGCGCTTGCGTGCTTCCGTGCCGGCGCGGACGAGGTCGAGGTCGTCTACCAGTTCCTCGAGCGCTCGGACGCCGTCGTGTCGACGACGTTCACGCGCGAGCAGCTGGGCGAGCTCGAGGCGGAGCTCTCCGCGGCGATCGCGCGCATCCAGGCGGGCGAGTTCCGGCCGACCCCGAGCGAGTTCGCATGCGCCGGTTGCCCGGCGCTCGACCTCGTGTGCGCGGGGATGGGCCTGCGCGAGCCGTCGCCCGAGCTCATCGGTGCCGCGTAGCTTCGTCGGCGAGGCGCGCAAGCGCGTCGCGCCCAAGCGCGAGCGCATCCGCCCGATCGTCGAGCGGCTGGCGCTCGAGCACCAGGACGCGGCGATCGCGCTCACGTTTCGCAGTCCGCTCGAGCTGCTCGTCTCCGTGATGCTCTCGGCGCAGACGACGGACGTGAACGTCAACCGCGTGACGGCGACGCTGTTCGAGAAGTACCACCGGCCGGAGGACTATCTCGCGGTGCCGCAGGAGGAGCTCGAGCGCGACATCTATGCCACCGGCTTCTTCCGCCAAAAGGCGAAGTCCCTGCGCGGCACGATGCGCATGCTCATCGAGGAGTTCGACGGCGACGTGCCGAGCAGCCTCGGCGAGCTCGTTCGCCTGCCCGGCGTCGCGCGGAAGACGGCGAACGTCGTCTCGTCCGAGCTCGGTCACGCCGAGGGGATAGTCGTCGATACGCATGTGCGGCGGCTTTCGCAGCGCCTCGGGCTGACGAAGCAGGAGGATCCGGTGAAGATCGAGCAGGATCTCGTGCGTCTCGTGCCGCGCGAGGACTGGGCGCGTTTCC
Organism: Gaiellaceae bacterium; assembly: GCA_036273155.1. Classification (GTDB taxonomy): domain Bacteria; phylum Actinomycetota; class Thermoleophilia; order Gaiellales; family Gaiellaceae; genus Palsa-739. The sequence goes on from DASUIG010000047.1 coordinate 17,277, forward strand.
CGCACTTGCTCATCTGGCACGGGCGCCGCGTCTGCGACGCGCGGCGGCCGCGATGTGAAGACTGTGTCCTGAATGACCTCTGCCCGTCGAGCCGAGTCTGACCTGCATCCCGCGACGCGCGGCTTCGCGCTCGCGGCCGAGGCGTACGAGCGCGGCCGGCCCGACTATCCGGCGGCCGCCGTCGCGTGGCTCGTCGAGCGGTTCGACCTCCGGGCGGGGCGGACGGTCGTCGATCTCGCCGCGGGCACCGGCAAGCTGACGCGCGCGCTCGTCCCGAGCGGCGCGGAGGTGATCGCGGTCGAGCCGATCGCGGAGATGCGTGCGCTGATCGAGAACGCGCGCGCACTCGAGGGAACGGCCGAGGCGATCCCGCTGCCGGACGCGTCCGTCGATGCGGTCACGGCGGGGCAGGCGTTCCACTGGTTCCGCGCCGAAGAGGCCTTGGCCGAGATCCATCGCGTCCTTCGCCCCGGTGGCGGCGTCGCGCTCGTCTGGAACACGCGTGACGAACGCCATGCGCTGCATGCGGCTGCGAGCGAGCTCATCCGGCCGCTCGAGGGCGGCGTACCGCGCCGGCACAAACGCGACTGGAGCGCAGTGGTCGACGCGAGCGGCCTCTACACGCCGTGCGAACGGACGACGTTCGACCTCGAGCAGCTCGTCGACGAGGAGGGCTTCGTCGAGCGCTTCACCTCGATCAGCTTCGTTGCCGCAGCGGCGCCGGAAGCACGCGCCGAGGTCGAAACCCGGCTACGCGGGCTTGCGCGCGACGCCGGCACACCGATCCGGCTGCCCTACGTCACCGAGCTGTACGTGGCCTTCCGGCCGCTCAGTTGACGGATGGATCCTCCGGGATGCGCGCGACGAGCTCGTAGATGCCCCCCTTGCGGCGCAGCACGTCGGCCCACAGTTCCTCGGGCGCTTCGGTGAAGGCGTCGTCCGGGCTCGACGGCTCGACGATCCAGTCGTCGCGCCCGAGCTCGTCCTCGAGCTGGCCGGCGCCCCAGCCTGCATAGCCGGCGAACACGCGGCGCCTGAGAGTCAGTGCCGCGACATCCTCCGGCTCGTCGAGTGCGGGGAAGCCGAGCGCGCCGAAGAGCGGCACGGCGGCGTCCTCGGGATCGAGGAACTCGCCGAGGACGAGAACGGCGTTCGGCTGCACGGGCCCGCCGACCCAGACCTGCTCGCCGTCGTCGACGAGCGGCTCCAGTTGCGGGACGATGTCCGCGACCGGCGCGGGGGAGGGACGGTTGAGCACGAGCCCGGCGGCGCCTTCGTCGTTGTGCTCGGTGATGAGAACGACGGCGCGGCGGAAGTTCGGGTCGATCAGGCTCGGCGAAGCAATGAGCAGCTTGCCCTGGAGGGAGCCCGTCTCACTCATTCCTTCTTGCTGCCCCGATACGAGACGACGTGAACGCGCTCGACCGTCAGCATCCCCTCTTGGACCATCTCGTCGAGGAGTGGGACGACGCGGTCGATGCTCTCGGCGGTGTCGACGATCTCGATCACGACCGGAAGATCCTCGGAGAGCCTGAGGATCCGCGACGTGTGCATACGTGAGTCCGCGCCGAAGCCTTCGATGCCGCGGAGAACGGTTGCACCCGCGAGGCCCTCCTGACGGACGCGCTCGACGATCGCCTGGTAGAGCGGCTTGCCGTGCCAGGTGTCCGACTCTCCGATGAAGAGCCTGAGGAGCTTGCCCTCGCCTTCGAGTTTCACAGCGCCCTCCCTGCGACGACCCCGAGGTAGACGGCGGTCAGCCCCGCGCCGACGCTGCCGAGTGCGTTCGCGAACGCGATGCCGAGCGCACCGTCCTCGAGCAGACGATATGTCTCGAAGGAGAGCGTCGAGAACGTCGTGTATGCGCCGAGGAAGCCGATGGTGACGGCACCGCGGATCCACGGCGCCACGGAGAGTTGCTCCGTCATCAGGGTGAAGACGAAACCGAGGACGAACGCGCCGCTGATGTTGACGGCGAACGTACCCCATGGGAATGCGCCCGGCGCGCGACGGCTCACGAATCCCTCCAACCCATAGCGGGCCAAGGCCCCAAGGGCGCCGGCGACGGCGATGGCTACGGCTGTCCGCATGCGTGCTCCTTCTCGTCGGTAGGAGCCATCAGCCGATCGGCGGTTGAAGGCGAGCTCCATCGCCCCGCGGCAGGGTACCTAGGCCGCACGCGGCGTCAACGCGACGAGCAGCCCGCCGTCGTCGTCGTACGCGGGGAAGAAGTCGCCCGTGACCGGCTTCGTGTGGCCGGAACGTGCGCGCAGCTGCAGCCGCTCGTTCAGACGCCGTACGCCCCACTCGAGCGCGAGCTTCGCGGGGTTCTTCTCCTGCTCGAAGCCGGCGAGGCCGAGGCTCTCGACGAGGTCGGCGCCGATGAGATCGCCCTCGCCCCAGCCGGTCAGCTCGAAGACGCCACGCCCGACGGCGAGGATCCGCCCTTCCTTGTCGCACACGACGAACCCGGTGCCGGGGGCCGGGTAGTAGTCGTCGAGGAGCTCGAACAGGAACCCGAAGCCGCAGTGATGGCACGAGACGGGCTCGTCGTACAGCCCTTCCTTGCGGTCGGTGTCGATCGACCGCTCCTTGCAGTTCGGGCAGATGAAGTAGGGCACGTTCTTAGGCTAGCCACGGGGGTGCGCGTCGACGCGCCGGACCCAGGCGTGCAGCGGCGAGTCGTCGCGCAGCGGCTGGTACTCGACGAGGACGCGGTGGAAGAGCTCGTCGTCGCTCGGCGGCAGGCCGAGGCTCGCGTACTTGAGGAACGGGAACGTCGTCACGTCGGCGAGCCCGAACTCGCCGAACAGGTACTCCCGACCGTGGAGGAGCGCCTCGAACAGCTCGACCGCGACGCGCATGTCGCTCGCGAGTGCCTCGGACGCGCCGTCGTCGGCGATTGCGTTCGGCGCGCGCTTCCACACCCGGTTGAACCAGTCGACGAAGATCCGCACCTCCGCGCGCCGGGCTTGGTCGCGCGGGAGCAGGGGCGGATCGGGGTAGCGCGCCTCGAGCCACTCGAGGATGGCCGGCGAGTCGCAGACCACCTCGCCGTCGTCCGCGACGAGCACGGGGACGAGCCGCTGCCAGCTCACGGCCTCCACCGGCGAGCGGTCGCTGGGATCGACGTCCACCCACTCGATCTCGAGCCCCTTGTGCCCCAGGGCGAGGGAGACGCGCTCGACGTTGGTCGAGAACGGGATCCGGTAGACGCGGATCAAATCCACTTGGCGCGCCGGAACCACCAGAGCTGGATGACGGTTGTGCCGAGGATCAACGCCCACGAGAAGCCGTAGCCCCAGTGCCAGCGCAACTCGGGGATGTCGACGAAGTTCTGGCCGTACAGCCCGACGATGAAGGTCGGCACCAGGAGGAGCGAGGCGATCACCGTCAGGCGCTTCATGACCTCGTTCTGGTCGTTCGCGATCTTCGACTGGTGGTAGTCGCGCACGCTGGCGAGCAGGTCGCGCGAGAGCTCGAGGCCGTCGAACGCGCGCATGAGCTTGTCGTACGCGGCGTTGAACGCGACCTCGACGTCTTTGGGGAACACCTCGGGGCCTTCTTCGACGTCGACCACGCCGTCGATCACGCGCCGCACCGCATCTCGCATGGGGGAGAGCGTTCGCCGGATGTGCAGCAGGTCGTGGCGCAGCGCCGAGATGCGTGTCCGCGTCTGCTCCGCCGGCTGGTCCTCCACCTTGTCCTCCAGCTCGTCGATCTCCTCGTCGAGCGCGTCGACGAGATCGAGGTAACGCTCGGCGATCTCGTCCACGAGCCGGTACGCCATCATCCCGGCGGAGTCGTCCGGCTTGATCGTCTTCTTCACGATTCCGACGTCGCACGCTGCGCGGTTGCCCTCCGGCGTCTTGCGCACGGTGAGCAGCGTGTCGTGCGTGATGACGAGGTCGATCTCCTGGTAGAAGACGTCGTCCTCGTCGGGCACGGCGACGGCGACGAGGAGGACGCCGAAGACGTAGTCGCCGTGGCCCTGCAGCGTCGGCCGCGGCTCGTCCTCGTGCTCCGGCGGCGCGAGCAGGCGCTCGATCGCCGAGTCCTCCAGCTCCTTCGGCGCCTTCTCGCGCACCTCCTCGGCGCTCGGGTCGAGGAGGTCGATCCACGTTGCGGCCACGTGCCCGCGTTCGACGTGCCCGGGCTTAGACCTCCGCCGCTTCGGGCCGCGGCGCCGTCAGCGCAGTGCCCGCGTGCCCCTCCAACGCAGCGAGGTAGCGCTCGGCGTCGAGCGCGGCCATACAGCCGGAGCCCGCGGCGGTGACGGCCTGCCGGTAGACGTGATCCTGGACGTCGCCCGCGGCAAAGACGCCGGGGACGTTCGTCTCCGTCGAGTGCGGCTGCGTCACGAGGTAACCGGCTGCGTCGTGATCGAGCTGGTCGAGAAAGAGCGCCGTGTTCGGGTCATGGCCGATGGCGACGAACACGCCGTCGGTGCGCAGCTCCGAGATCTCGTTGGTCCGCGTGTCGCGCAGCTGTACGCCCTCGACCTTCGTCTCGCCGAGGATGTCCTCCACGACAGCGTTGGTGACGAACTCGATCTTCGGGTTCGCACGCGCGCGCTCGAGCATGATCTGCGATGCCCGGAACTCCTCGCGGCGGTGGACGACCGTGACCTTCGTCGCGTAGCGGGTGAGGAAGTTCGCCTCCTCCATCGCCGAGTCGCCGCCCCCGACGACGACGAGCTCCTTCTCCTTGAAGAAGGCGCCGTCGCAGGTCGCGCAGGCGGAGAGGCCGCGCCCCTGGTAGTGCTGTTCGCGGGGAAGCCCGAGCCAGCGCGCGCTCGCGCCGGTCGCGACGATGACCGCGTGTGCGGCGTACTCGTCGTTCTCGACCCAGACCCGGTAGGGCTGCTCCGAGAAGTCGACGCGCGTGACGTCGTCGGTGACGAACTCGGCGCCGAAGCGCTCCGCCTGCCGCCGGAACTCGGCCATCATCTCGGGGCCCATGACCCCGTCGGGATAGCCGGGGTAGTTCTCCACGTCGCTCGTGACCATGAGCTGGCCGCCCCAGTTGAAGCCCTCGATGACGAGCGGCTGCAGGTTCGCCCGCGCCGCGTACAGGGCCGCCGTGTAGCCGGCGGGGCCGCCGCCGACGATGATCAACTCACGTGTTTCGCTCATTTCCGTCCTTCGTCAAATAGGTGTGCTCTCTATTAAACGAATTCGACCGGTTGGACGTTCCCGGAGCGTCGGAGGCCAGGAATAGAATCGCCGCCCGCGGGCAAGTGGGACCCGCGTGGCAGCGACGATCACCTGGGACCACCTTCGGGAGCTGGCCGCCTTCCGCGCGACGAGGGGCTGCGCGGTGAGTCTGTACCTCGACCTCGACCCGTCGGTCGCCCCGACGGCCGGGGACGTCCAGGTTCGGGTCAGCTCGCTGCTCGGCGAGGCCGAGCGCCGGCTCGAGGACGGGCGCGGCCGGCTCGACCACGAGGCCCGCGCGGCGCTGCGAGGAGATCTCGACCGGATCGGCCGCTGGTTCCGCTCCGACTTCGACCGGGACGGCGTCCGCGGCCTCGCCGTCTTCGCCGACGGCCTCGACAACTTCTGGAGCACGATCGAGACCGGCGAGCCGGTCGTCGACGAGGTGAAGATCGCCGAAGAGCTGTATCTCGCCCCGCTGGTCGGGGTCGTCGGGCGCGGCGACGGCGCGCTCGTCGCCATCGTCGGCCGCGAACGGGGCCAGGTGTTCCGGCTCGAGGCGGGCAGGCTCGTCGAGATCGCAGACCGGACGGAGGACGTCCCGAGCCGACATGACCAGGGCGGCTGGTCGCAGGCGAACTACGAGCGCCACATCGAGACGATCGTCGACCGGCATTTGCGGCGCGTCGCCGCGACGCTGGACCGCTGCTCCCGGAGCATGCGCGGAGCGCCGATCGTCCTCGTCGGAGCCGAGGATGTGCGCTCCGAGTTCGAGTCGCTGCTCGCGCACGAGACGCGCACGTGCGTCGTCGGGTGGGCGGCGGTCGAGGCGCATGCGGACGGGCAGCGGCTGCTCGCGGCGATCAGACCGGTCCTCGACCGGTGGTGGAGCGGTCGCGAGGAGGCGACGCTCGACCGCTGGCGGGAGGAGGCGGCGAAGAAAGGTCGCGCGTCCGCCGGCTGGGAGGAGACGCTCGAGGCCGCCTCGGACGGCCGCGTCGACCTGCTCCTCGTGCAGTCCGGCGCCGACCATCGTGCGTACGAGTGCCCCAAGTGCGGCCGCGCCCAGCTCGCGGACGGCAGCTGCCCGATCGACGGCACGGCGATGGAGAGCCGCGACGAGGGCCTCGACGTGGCCGTGCACAAGACGCTCGTGAACGGCGGCACGGTGCAAGTGATCCGTGAGCACCGCGACCTCGAGCCCGTCGGCGGGCTCGCAGCGCTGCTGCGGTACTAGCTACGCCGCGTCGAGGGCGCGCACGGGCTCGACGACGAGCTCGACCTGCTCGTCGGCGGCCTGGTCGAGCTTCGTCTCGAAGCGGTCGAGGCGCTTTTCCGCGTCGACGTACTTGCTGTTCGCACGCGAAAGGTGCGTGCCCACGAGATCGAAGTCCTCGCGGAACTTTCCGAAGTCCTTCTGGAGCGCCGCGCAGTACCGCATGACCTCTTCTGCCCGCTGTTCGATCTGCATGCCCTTGAGGCCGAGCACGATCATCTGCAGATAGGCGGCAAACGTCGTCGCGGAAACCGGGAAGACACGCTTCCCGTGCGCGTACGTGAGCAGGGCGCCGGTCTTGCCGGAGATGAGCTCGTAGTGGATCGCCTCCGCAGGGAGGTACATGAACGCGAGATCGAACGTGCCACAGTCGGGGCGGATGTATTTCGACGCGATCGCGTCGATGTGTCCCTTCACGTCGCGCGCGAACGCCTTCTCGTGCAGCTGCCGCTCGGCCTCGTCACCGGCGGACGTCATGCGCTCGAAGTTGTCGAGTGGGAACTTCGCGTCCACGGGGAGCAGGAGGCCCGCTGCGCGGATGACGGCGTCCACGCGCTCTCCGCCGGGGAACGTGTACTGGATCTCGTACGCGTCGGGCGGAAGGCGGTCGCGGAGCAGGTTCTCGAGGAGCAGCTCGCCGAAGCCGCCGCGCGCCTTCGGCGGCCGCAATGCCTGCTCCAACCGTGCGAGGTCCTTCGCGCGCTCGTTCATCTCCGCGGTCGCCCGCGTCACCTCGCCGAGGCGCTCGTGGATCTTCGTCGCCGCCTGGTTGCTGCTGGCCAGCCGCCGGTCGATGGTCTCGGTGACGTCGGCGAGCCGGCGGTCGACGTCGGCGTTGCGCTCGTTGAGCTGCCGCGCCGTGTCGTCGCGGAGCGTCGCCAGCTGGCTCCCGATGAGCCGTGGGAGCACGAGTGCGGCGCCCAGGACGGCGAGCACGACGAGGATGAGGAGTCCGATGACCATTGGGCCGACGAACGCTAGAGACCCCGTCGGACGGACCAGAGAAATGCCGGCCCCGACCAACCCGAAGGTCCATCGGAACCGGCTCGCAGAGCTTATGCGCCGCCGAGCGCCGGGGTCAAGGAAGAAAAGGCCGCAATTTGCGGAGGACTACAGGCCGGCGCTCCAGGTGTACGAGCTCGGCACGTGCGCCGGGGGCTTTCCGGCGGCGATGACGATTTCCTGATGCTCCTTCAACACGAGGTGCGCCGGATTCCCGGTTTGCCGGACGCCGTCCAGCCACCAGTGGAGGCTGCCGCAGTAACGGCCGAGGCAGCTGCCCGTCAGGCGGACGGCCCACTCGCCGAAGATCTGGCCCAGCGTGTACGGGCGGTTCTTCGCCGACTCGACGTGCAGCACCCCGCTCGCATCGTGCGTGTGCATCTCGGTGATGAACGTGCTGTCGTCGATTCCGATGAAGGCGGGCACCGCGACGTGCTTCCCGTTGACGTAGACGTCCAGATGCTGGTGGATGTGGAAGGCGAGCGCTTCCTGCGCGAGCGGGTCGAGATGGACGGCGGTGAGGTTCGCCTGCAGGCTCCCGTCGCCGTTGTTCCACGGCGGCGGCCCGTTCTGCAGGCCCGTCACCGCGCCGAAGTCGACGTAGACCGGCTTCGAGCCGCCGCCGCCGGAAACGAGGGAGATGGCGAGCACGACGACTGCGACGATGATCACGACGCCGCCGGCCCCGAACCAGAAGGGCCGTCCGCCGAGCCACTCGGTCGTCGGAGTGCCGCCCTTCGACCGCACGGGCGGCGGGCTACCGGTTCCTGCTGCTCGGCGAGCCGCTCTGCTCTTCTTGCCGCTCGGCATGCAGGACCTAGGCGAGCGCGGCGTTCAGGTACTTGACGAGCGTCGCCTCGTCGAGGCCGTTCGCCATCGGAACCTGGACGGGCTTGCCGGCGCCCTTGGTGAGGAAGAGCGTCGGCGTGCCGCTCACCTGTTGCGCCTGCGCGTCGGCGGCCACCTGGGAGGCTTCCTTCTTCACCGCGGCCGAGCTTCGCTCGGTGAAGAGCGGGTCGATCTTCAGCCCCGGGACGCTGACCGCGATGTTGTAGAGCATCTCGTCGGTGAGCCAGCCGGTGTTCTCCGTGCCCTGGTTGTCGTAGAGCAGCGCGGCGAAGTTGAAGGCCTTGTTCTGCTTCGCTGCGGCGAGCGTCGCCGCCTGGCCCCGGATCGAGTCGGGCCCGATGAAGGCCCAGGCCTTCATGACGACCTTCACCTTCTTCGTCCGGATGTACTTCGTGAGGATGTCCGGGAAGACCTGGGTCTCGAACTCCTGGCAGATGGGGCACTGGAGGTCGATGTACTCGGTCAGCGTCACCGGTGCGAACGGCCAGCCGAGCGTCGTTCCCGTCTGGGGGATGCCCTTGAACTCGGCGACGACGTCGGAGGCGCCGGGGAGCCCGTTCGCGAGGCTGCCGACCGCTGCATGGTTCTTCGGCAGGCCGCCGCCCTTGCTCCCGCCGCCGAGGACGACCGCGAGGACGATGACGATGGCCACGATGGCGACGATCCCGCCGCCGATGGCGAGCGCGCGTGGCGATGCCTGGCGCCCGCGTCCACCCGTCGACCGGACGGGAGGCGGCGTCTTGACCGGGGTCGTGCGCCGCAGCTCCTTGCTCTTCTTCCCGCTAGGCACCGGCCGGAAGGGTAGCTTGCTCCTCCGCGCCACCAGCGGCGGCGAGGCTTAAGAATCCGATGAGGAGCAGGAAGCCGGTGAGCGCGAGCGTCGGGATCGTGACGTACCCGAACTCGTTGATCCACTTCACGGCGCAGCCGGCTCCGCCGATGCGGCACGAGGTCGGCTCCGAGATCACCTGGTTCTCGATCAGCAGGTGGTACACGGACACGCACGCGCCGATGACCGGGATCGGCAAGAGGTAGCGCGCGAACTTGTAGTCGCCGTGCGCGGCCGCGAAGAGGGTGAGCAGCGACAGCGGGTACATGCAGATGCGCTGGAACCAGCACAGGTCGCACGGCACGAACCCTGCGATCTCGGAGAAGAAGAGGCTCCCGCCGGTCGCGAGCGCGGCGACGACGAACGCGGCCCAGAGCTCGTAGCCCCAGAGGGCGCGGCGGAGGACGTGCAGAGGGCCGCGCACGCCGACGAGGGCGAGCAGGCCGACGAGGGCGAGCGCGGCCACGATCGCCTGCCCGGCGACGGCGAGGACGGCGTAGGCGACGATCGTGTCGTGCGTCACGGCGAGACCTTGCCACAGCGGTACCCTCCAGCCGCCGGGGTGGCGGAATTGGTCAGACGCGCCCGACTTAAAATCGGGTGACTTCGGTCATGCGGGTTCGAGTCCCGCCCCCGGCATCCCGGAGGCCGCAAATTCCGCAGAACCGCGATACCCTGGCACGCGTATGGGGGCTAGAGCTGCGGCGGTCGTTTGCGCGGCGTTTTCGGGGGCGCTGCTGCTGGGCGTGGGCGGCGCGCCCGCGCATGCGGCGACATTGACATCGCCGCCGACGCTGAAGGTCGAGGTGATCGGCATGGGCACGGTCACCGGGTCCGGCATCACCTGCGGCCTCGGAAGCCTGGGCTGCTACTCGGCCTACGGGTCAGCACAGACCGTGACGCTGACGGCGGCGACCGCGGCAAGCGGCTGGTCGTTCAGCGGCTGGGAGGACGATGCGCACACGCCGTGCGGGTCGGCGCCCTCCTGCCCGCTGCCCGTCAACGGCGACGAGACCGCGACCGCGGTGTTCACCACGACTGCGGTCGTTCAGACGGAGACCTTCGGCGTCTCCCTTCCGGCCGCGACCTCGACCACGCCTGCGGGCGGCGCGGTCACGAACAGCTCGACCAACTATCCGATCGACTGCGAGCCGGACGCGGCGTCGCCGGTGACGGAGTGCAGCGCAACGGTGGCGCAGGGATCCACGCTCACTGTCGTCGAGCAGCCCGACGCCGGCTACTTCTTCGGCGGGTGGACCGGGGCTTGCTCGGGCACGAGCGTGCGCTGCGTCGTCTACCTGAGCGCGAGCCGGTACGCGAACGCCAACTTCGTCGCCGCGACCTCGCAGACGCTGACGGTGAGCGTTACGGGCAACGGGACGGTCTCCGGGGGCGGCATCAGCTGCCCGGCGGGCTCGACGTGCGACGCGCAGGAGCCTCCGAATACGAACCTCACGCTGACTGCCACACCGCAGAACGGCTACGCGTTCACCGGCTGGGGCGGCGCCTGCTCGGGGCTGCAGGCCACCTGCACGGTGCAGATGGACACGACCCGCTCGGTGACGGCGACGTTCGCGCTGCTCGTGCCGCTATCGGTGACGGTCAACGGCAGCGGGACAGTCTCGGGCGGCGGCATCGGCTGCGACTCGGGACAGACGTGCACCGCGAACGAAGTGCCGAACTCACCGGTAACCCTCACCGCGACCCCCGCGAACGCCGGCGGCTTCGTCTTCTGGACCGGCTGCACGAGTGCCTCCGGGGCGCTGTGTACGGTCTCCGTGGGCACCTCGCCGGTGGCGGTGACCGCGAGCTTCTCCGGCGGGACGCCGCCCCCGGCCGCCACGTTCGCGCTCAACGTGAACGTCACGGGGGACGGCTACGTGACCAGCTCGGCCGGGAACGCCACGATCTACTGTACGGCGGCGAACGGGCCCGGCTGCACGGCCAACGTCCAGTCGAACACGTCGTTGACGCTCACCGCCGTCCCGGCGTCGGGCACGAGCGGAGACTTCGTGTCGTGGGGCGGCGCCTGCTCTGCCTTCAAGTCGACCACATGCACGCTCACCATGACCGGCGCGGCGAGCGTCCAGGCGACGTTCGCCGGTAGCAACACGACGTACGTGCTCTCGGGGCAGGTGACCGGCAACGGCAGGATCACCGGCGCCGGTCTCAATTGCACCACGGCCGGAGGGTCGGGATGCGCCGCGAGCCAGGCCGCGACCGCGCGCGTCACGATCACCGCCAATCCGAGCTTGGGCTCGGCGTTCACCGGGTGGGGTGGCGCCTGCACGGGCACGCTCTCGACCTGCTCGGTGTCGATGACGCAGGCACGAAGCGTCACCGCGACGTTTGCGACGGTGAGCGCCACGAGCGCGTCGCTCACGACCTCCGTGTCCGGCGCGGGGACCGTGAAGGCGACCGGCAGCACCGACTGCGTCGGCACCGCCGGGAAGAGCAAGACCTGCACGCACGACTATCCGATCGGACAGACCGCGACGCTGACGGCGGTGCCTGCGTCCGGTTATGCCTTCCACGGCTGGACGGGCTCGTGCAGCGGCACGAAGAAGACCTGCACGGTGCCGATGACGGCGGCGAAGATGGTCGACGCAACCTTCGTACGCCGGGTCCTCGCCGCGACGCACCGCCCGACCGTCTCGAGGACGTCCAAGGGCTTCCGGGTGACGCTCCACTTCGCGGCCGGCGAGCGCGGCACGCTGAGGCTCGCCGTACTCCACACGCGAAAGACCGTCCTGAGGCGGACGACGCAGGTCGCGGCCGGAAGCCGGAAGCTCACCTTCACGGTCGCCCGGCCGGGGCGCTACCTGTTCACGCTCACCCTCACGGGCGCGTCGGGCAAGCACGCCATCTCTTGGCGTGTCACGCTCGTCCGGTAGCGGCCCGCAGCCCGCATCGCACTACACTGCTCTGGCTTTGGCCCCAGTCGAGGCATCGCCGCTCGAGCGTCCGCTCGAATGGGACACGCCGCTCTTCCTCATGGCCCGCGCCCAGTTCGAGCAGGCGCTGCCGCATGCGCACGTCTCGCCTATGGTCGCCGAGCGGCTGAGCTTCCCCGAGCGCGCCCTCATCATGAGCGTCCCGCTCCGCCGCGACGACGGGACGTGGCAGGTGTTCGCCGGCTACCGCGTCCAGCACTCCACCGTCCTCGGGCCGACGAAGGGCGGCGTGCGCTACGACCCGGAGGTCTCGCTCGGCGAATGTGCAGCCCTCGCTTCGTGGATGACGTGGAAGTGCGCGCTGCTCCGCCTGCCGTACGGCGGCGCGAAAGGCGGCATCCGCTGCGACCCACACGCGCTGTCCCAGCGCGAGCTGGAGAAGCTGACGCGCCGCTTCACCTCCGAGCTCGTCGCGTACATCGGGCCGCAGACCGACATTCCCGCGCCCGACATGGCGACGAACGAGCAGACGATGGCGTGGATGATGGACGCGTACTCGATGCAGAAGGGCTACGCGGTGCCCGAGGTCGTGACGGGCAAGCCGATCTCGATCGGCGGCTCCGTCTTCCGGCGCGAGGCGACCGGCGCCGGCGTCGTCATGTGCACCGAGCGCGCGTGCGAGCGGATGGGCCTCGTCCTCTCCGAGCAGCGCTGTGTCGTGCAGGGCTTCGGCAACGTCGGCGGCGTCGCCGCGACCGAGCTGCACGTGCGCGGCGCGAGCGTCATCGCCGTCTCCGACGTCTCGGGCGGCCTGCACGCGCCCGGCGGCCTCGACATTCCGGAGCTGCACGCGTACGCCGCCGAGCACGGCTCGCTCGCCGGTTACGACGGCTGCGAGCGGATCACGAACGAGGAGCTGCTCGAGCTGCCGTGCGACGTGCTCGTCGTCGCCGCGCGCGAGGACCAGATCACCGGCGAGAACGCGGGCCGCGTGCATGCGAAGCTCGTGGTCGAGGGCGCGAACGGCCCGACGACGCTCGAGGCGGACGCGATCCTCGCGGAGCGCGGCATCCCCATCGTGCCGGACATTCTCGCCAACGCCGGCGGCGTGACGGTCTCGTACTTCGAATGGGTGCAGGATCTCGGCCGGCTGTTCTGGGACCGCGACGAGATCCGCATCAAGCTCTCCGAAAAGATGTCCGACGCGTTCGACCGTGTGTGGGCGGTGGCGGAGGAGAAGGCGATCACGTTCCGGCAGGCGGCGATGGTGGCTGCGATCCGCGAGGTTGCGGGCGCGCTCGAGTCGCGGGGGATCTATCCGTGAGCGTCATCCGCGACGCGATGGTTCCGGAGCCGACCACGCTGTCCGAGCGCGCGAGCGCGCAGGATGCCGGTCGCTGCTTCGAGGACAGCCCGGAGATGCGTGCCGTGTTCGTGTCCGCCGACGACGGCACGCTCATCGGCGTGATCACGCGCAAGACGCTCGTGCGCGAGGTCGTTGCGGCCGGGCTCGATCCGCGCATGGTCGTTCTGCGCGAGATCGCCGAGCCGCCGCGCTACACGCTCGATGCCTCGCTGCCGCTCGACGAGGGATTCCGGACGCTGGAGGAGCTCGACCTCGAGCGCGTGCCGGTCGTGGAGGGCGGACGGCTCGTCGGCGTGCTCTCGCGCGCCGTCGTGCAGCGACGCCTCGCCGAGGACGAGCCGCCGGCAGTCGACCTGGTCGGGTAGACGCGGCCCGGCCCTCGGCGGCCGCGCGGTTTGCTCAGCAGCACGTGTACGCGCCGGGCGGCGCGTCGCCCTCGACGGGCGCGGGCAGCTCTGCGGCGGCGAGAGCGACGCCGTCGAGGAGGTCGTGCTCGCTCACCTCGATCGTCTCGAGACCGTAGGCGTCCAGTACGGCGAGGAGGATGGCGGCGCCCGCCACGATCACCGGCGCCCGCTCGGGCTCCAGTGCCGGGAGCCCGCGGCGCTCGGCGACGCTCATGCCTGCGAGCCGGTCCAATTGTTCACGCGCGCCCGCGCGCGAGAGGCGATGACCGTGGACGCGGTCGCGGTCGTACTGCTCGAGGCGCAGGTCGAGCGCGGCGAGCGTCGTCACCGTTCCGGCGACGCCGATCGCGGCGGCGGGCGAGAGGTCGGGGAGGAGCGCGCGCGCTTCCACGCTGCTGCGCTCGACGCCCTCGTCGTAGCGCTCGGTGAAGCGCACCGATCCCATCGGCAGGCTGACGTGGAAGTCGTCGAGGATGAGCTCGGTCGAGCCTCCGCCGATGTCGAGCACGAGCGTGCCGGGACCGGGGGCGACGCCGCGCCGCGTCAGCTGCGCTTCCTCGTCGCCGCTGAGCAGCCGCGTGACGAAGCCGTAGCTCCACTCCACCTCGCCGAGGAAGGCCTCGCCGTTCTCGGCGTCGCGGACGGCGCTCGTCGCGACCGCGAGCGTGCGCTCGGCGCCGAGCGACTCGAGTGTGCGGCGGTAGTCGGTGAGCGCGTTGCGCACGCGCGCGATCGGGACGGGGAGGAGGCGCCCGCGTGCGTCGACCCCCTCGCCGAGCCGCGTGATGCGCGTCTCGCGGTGCAGCTCCTCGATGCGGCCGTCGGCGACGTCGGCGACGAGCAGTCGCGTCGTGTTCGTGCCGAGGTCGACCGCCGCGACGATCACTTCTGCGGCACGAACGCGGTGACGAGCCCGACCGTGTCGGACACTTCGTCCAGCGCCTCGCGCAGGACCGCGAGCCGCGCGAGCGAGACGCGCAACGACGCGAGGCTCCGGTCGAGCTCCTCCGTGTCGGTCGCGCGCTCGACTTTCGCCGCCGTCGCCTCGCCGAGGTCGGCGAGCCGGTCGAGCTCCCTGGCCACGTGCCGGCGCAGCCGCTTGAAGCTGCGCCACGCCTGCAGCAGGCGCACGGCGAGCAGCGCGAGCGCGCCCAGGGTCGCCAGCCCGCCGACGATCACAGCCGCGTAGATGAGCCAATTCCACATCGAGCGGATCGTAACGACGCTGCTACAATTCACCCTCGCGACGCGGGGTGGAGCAGCCAGGTAGCTCGCCGGGCTCATAACCCGGAGGTCGCAGGTTCAAATCCTGCCCCCGCTACTACAAAGGCCCCGGGGACGGGGCCTTTCGTTTGCCCCACTCGGTGCTCGCAGCCGCTAGGTGCCAGGCCCTGAGACGAGCTTCACGACGCCTAGGCCGAAACGTCGCAGGGCTTGCCCATCGGGAACGGGCACGGCTTCGTAGTTGCCGCTCGAAAGGGCGATCGGCTGGCGGTGCGTAATTGCCAGCGCCTGCGGTCCAATGAAGTAGGCGGCGTGCTCGCCCTCGGAGGTCGCTGACTGCAACGCTCCGGGAACGTCCGGAACAAAGCGGTAGGGGTAGCTCGGGGCCGAGTAGATGTAGTTTGCGACGAGGCTCCACCAGCGAGCATCGGCGACCGGGTAGGCGTAGCCGTTCACGAGTGCGAACTGGTTCGGCTTCAGATGGATACTGGCAAATTGCGTGGTAGCGGCTGACTCGGCTTCCTGCGCGCGGGCCGAGTTTGCGTCGTGATTCATGTGGATGAAGGCTGGGATGAGCATGCCTGCGACGAGGACCCAGACAAGCAGTGGCGCTGCCTGTCTGCCATTTCGGCGCAGGAGCCACAGCGCGGCCGGGATGGCCAGCACGTACCCGGGGCCGTAGTAGCGTGCGGCGCCGGACCGCGCGCCCGCGAGAACCGTCGCTACGGCGGAGGCTGTGAACCAGATGAGTGGCCACGGTGTTCTTCGAACGAGCCCGACGATCGCGGCGACTGCGGCAAGGCCGATGACGACCATCGCCTCGAGGACGGGGAAGGACGTGAGGATCGACAGGGTTCCCTTGAACGGCGCGACGCCGCCGTTGACGTTGTTGCCAGTGGCGGATTCGAGCGTGAGCGACAGAATCCACAGCGCGCTGTTGAGCATGAGGAAGAGGGGCAGTGCGATGCCGATGGCGAACGCACCGGTGAGGCCGAGGTAGAAGGGGTCGAAGACCCGTCGGGCGAGCCGCCACGGCACGAACCGGTGCACGAACCAAGTCGCCAGCCAGTAGTCGAAAAGCACGAAGACTGCGATGCCGAGATATGTGCCGCTCGCGCCGGCGGTCGAGAGCGAGAAACGATGCCGATTGAAGTACAGGAACACCACAAACCAAACCACGCCCACGATCCATGTGGGGAGCCGATGCCGGTTGTAGAACTCGCGAGCTTCGTCTTTCAGCTGCGGCCACCAGCCGGCGCCCGGATGCGCGAGGACTGTCGCCAGTAGGAGTGCCGGCAGGATCGCAATGGCGTGGACCTTCTCCATGAGGGCGAAGCCGGCTAGTGCGGCCGCCACTGCGTAGCCCAGCGGGCTCCTGCGTTCCCACGCCCGAACCAGGGCGTATCCGGTAAGCAGCATCAGCAGGGCGAGGAAGGCATCCGGACGGATCTGAATTGCATTCGTGAGCTTCGGCTGCGCCAGCCAAAGCAGCCCGCCTGCGAGGCCCCAGCTCCAGTGCCCAAGGAGTCGCCGCATGAGAAAGAACGCCAGGAGGGCACCGCCGAGGAAGAACGCGATGGCCCATCCTCGGAACACCGGTTTCGCGCGGTTCAGGTGCACGATTTTGCTCGTCGCCCAGATACGAGACGGCCCACCGGAGGGAATCGAGACGAGGCCGAACGTGCCGGCCAGGATCTCTTGGGTGGGGAGGCCGGGATGATCGAAATACCGACTGCGGTCGCCGGAGATCACGTTCAGGGCCGAGGCCGAGTACGTGCCGTCGGCGTCCGCGTTGATCCACCACGGCGAGGTGACGGGCTCGGCCGAGACGAGGATTCCGCCGACGACGAGGATGACCGCCAACGGTGCGAGTGTCTGAAGCCTCGCCGCGAGTCGGCTCATGCCGGATTCGTACGGTATATGCCGACCCGGAATTTCCACAGCGCGAAGAGGGTCATCCTAAGGAGCAGAAGTCCGTGCGACCAGCGGCTGATGTTCGTCTGGCCGTACGTGCGCGCCTGATATCGGACGGGGAGGTCGATGATCTTGAGTCCGAGGCGGGCGCCACCGAAGAGGAGGTCGAAATCGCCGAAGGGGTCAAACTCGCCGAAATAAGGGCGGCCGGCTGCGATGCGGTCGTAGTCGCGTCGCAGAAGGACCTTGGTGCCGCAGAGCGTGTCCTTGACGTGTTGTCCGGTAATCGCTTTGAACGCCCGAGAGAACATCTTGTTGCCGAGCATGTTCAGAAATCGCATCGCGCCTGGCTCCATGTCGTAGACAAGACGCGATCCGTTGATCAGCTCGCCGCTGCCTGCGGAGATTGCGTTGTAGAACTTCGGCAGGTCTTCCGGCCTGACGCTGAGATCCCCGTCGAGGATCATCAGCACGTCATTGCGAGCTGCGGCGAAGCCTGTGCGAACGGCATCTCCCTTGCCCACGCCCTGCTGAATCAACAGCCGGATGTCGCGTCCAGGATGGAGCGCGATCTGACGTTCGATTTCGCCGCGCGTGTCGTCGGTCGAGTTCCCCTCGACGAAGATGAGCTCCGTGTCAAGCCCGATGTCGGGCAGCCGCTCGACCAGTTCGGCGATGTGTCCCTGCTCGTTGCGGCACGCGCAGACGACCGACACGGTGAGGGACTCGGTATCTCGCAGCGCCGGACGCGCGACGATCCACCACGTCACACAGAGATGGTTGAACGGCCACAGGTTCGCCATGACACCGTTGAGGAAGCCGCTGATGAGCGGCACGGCCTTCGGCATAAGGATGCGACGGGAAAGGACGACCTGTTCGAGACCCGCAAGCTCGAGGACGTTCGTGACGTCCTCGGGGGACACCCAGTTTTTCAGCGGCTTTGCCGGCTTCAGGTGTAACCATTCCGCGACCGCGAACACCGGGCGCCAGAGGGAGTTGTACGAGCTGATGATCACGCGCGTCCCGTCATGCGCATGAGCCGCTACCCGTTCGAAGAGCACGAGTAGGTCGTGAACGTACGGAACGAGATCGCTCAGGACGATGTAGTCGAATGTCTCATCGCCCAAGTCGAGATGCTCTCCCGCGGACACGGCGAACTCGATTCCCGGGTGTGCTTCGCGCGCAAGTCGCACCATTCCGTCGCTTAGGTCGACTCCGACGCTTCGTGCCGGCCGCACGGCCGCCAAGAGATCGCCGGATCCGCTGCCGATCTCGAGGACCGAAGCGCCGGGCAGCACGAAGAACTGCGCGATCTGCGCAAGCAGCTGGTGGTAGGTGCTGTTGCGGCGCCTCCACCGTCGCTCGGCGGGAGCGAACTCGTCGAAGAAGGCGCGGATGCGCGCGTAGGGATCCGTTCTCGGCCGAGTCGATTCCAAGGTGTCATTCGCGGCCGTGAGCACTTCGCAAGTGACAAATGTAGGGGATCGGGAGGACGAACCGGCCTTCGAGTGTGCGACCGCCGCCAACGACATCGGCCCGGCGCTCTCTACTGACACCAAGCTGAAACACAAAAGGCATTGACCTCGACGGCTCGGAGTCGTAGGTTCCTCACGTCGGTTTGGCGGGGCTTCAAGGGAACCTGCGTTCGAAAGGACATAAGCCATGCTCGTAACGAACCAAACGACGCAAGATTATTGGTTCGGACCGCTCCATTTGCTGGGTGGCGTCGGACAGACGCTGACCGTCGATGACACCACTGACACGTCGCTCTATCTCAGCGACGACGCGGTCGCAGACGCGATCAACAACCTCTACAACTCAGGAAAGGTCACCGTCTCGTCGGCAGCGAGTCCATTCCCTCGCCCGACGGGGATGCCGAGCGTCATGCACGGCGACGGCTCCCCGGAAGGACTCGTCTATGCCCCGCAGGGCTCGCTGTACCTGCGCCGAGACGGAGGGGACTCCTGGCATCTCTACGTAAAGTCGACGGCAGTAACCGTCAACACCGGCTGGATTGCCCTGCCGGGCCAGGAGCTGGATTACGTCCAGATCACCGCCAATCCGAGTGGGATCACCGCCACAACGGAAGCCACTTCGCAGACGGTGATCGCCGGCGACACGGTCTACTTCGACGGCTCTCACGTCAAACTCTCGTTCTTCGTCCCACAGCTGACTTCGTCTGGATCCCTGACGGCGACGTTCGTCATCTATCGCGATACGACTGTGATCGGCCATGTGTTCGGTGGCACCGTGAACACGACGCTGCAAGCGATGGACTTCGAGATCTTCGACACACCTGCCGTCGGGGCTCATGCGTACAAGGTCGCCGCGTACGTGAGCACCGGGACGCTGACGGTGAACGCTGGCGCCGGCGGCTCGGGGAATTTGGTTCCGGGCTGGCTGCGCGTTACGAAGGCGTAGGCGGGGCCTAAGCGATGCTCGTTACGAACCAAACAACACAGGACATCTACTTCGGCCCTCTGCATCTCGCCGCCGGAGTTGGTCAGACGCTCACGGTCGACGATACGTCCGACACGTCACTCTACCTGACCAACGACGCGGTGGCGGACGCAGTCAACAACGCATCCGTCTCCGGCAAGATCATCGTCTCCTCCGCCGCAGCGCCCTTCCCGCGGCCGACCGGTACCCCCGAACTCGTCCACGGGGATGGGTCGCCCGAGGGGCTCGTGTATTCCCCTCGAGGGTCGGTGTACATGCGCGGAGACGCGTCTGCCACATGGGTTCTGTACATCAAGACGACTCCTGTCACCCAAAGCACGGGCTGGGTCGTCGTCGACACGACCGGCGCGTCTGTTCCGACCGGCACAGTCTCAAGCTTCGCGGGCGTCGCGGCGCCAACGGGCTGGTTGATCTGCGACGGATCGCCCTACAGCCAGACCACCTATGCCGCGCTGTTTGCCGCCATCGTCGCAAGCAAGGGCACAGTAACAGTGACCATCGCCTCGCCCGGAGTCTTCACACTGATAAACCACGGACTCATCGTGGGCGACACGGTCTACCTGGAAACCACAGGAGCGCTCCCAACGGGCCTTACCGCAGATACACCGTACTACGTCATCGCGGCCGGGCTGACGTCGAACGCGTTTGAGCTCTCGACAACACGCGCAGGCACCGCGATCAACACGACCGGATCCCAATCGGGGTCGCACACCCTCTTCTATGCGCCGTATGCGAACTCGAACATGAGCGCCGGAAGCTTCACTCTCCCGGATCTGCGGGGGCGCGTTGCGGTGGGATATTCGGGATCAGGTGGAGCAACAAACGTTGCCGCACTTGGAGCCAACGACGGTCTGGCTGAAAACGTGCGAAACGTCAGCCATCACCACACCTACACCCGCCCTACGGCATCGAACTCGTCCGGATCGAACGGCAACAACGGAAACACCGCCGTCTCGAACACAAGCGGGGACACGAACAACACCGACTTCCCCGCCTACGTGACGCTCAACCACATCATCAAGATATGAACAGCTCGCGCCGGCCAAACGTCGAGAGTGAACAGCAATGATGATTCCGGGTGCATATATCGCCGAGGAGGTCGCTCCGTCCGTTGACGAGTCCGGGAACATCACCGCAGCGCACGGGGGGACGGCCGTCGGTGGTGGCGGCGGTGGCGGAGGCGATGGCGGCAGGGGTGGAGGTGGCGGCGGTGGCGGATCGCAACCGCGGAGACCACCTCGCCACCATCCGGTCCAGCCGCGCCCGACGCAAGCTCCCCCGACCCGGAGAGGAGTTGCCGACTTCTCGTCCCATCGCGCGGGAGGCTTTCATGCGTTTCAGCCCGTTAAGGCCCATCCGACAGCAGTGCTCGGACGTCATGCGTCGGATAGGGTCACTTTCCCAGTGAGTGGAGCGTCAGCCGGTGTGCGCCGACGGACACAGGCGCCGCCGAACAGGGGCCTGCATGACCAAGCGAATACCCGAAACCTCGCTGTCGAGCGCAAGCTTCCTCCGAAAGATGCTCGGATTCTGGACAAGCTCCGGCGCGCAAACGTCGACGGATACCGAATCGTGAATCCCGCGTTGGTCATGGAGGCAGCAATCAAAACAAAGTTCCCGATTGCCCTCGCCATGGCGCTTCTCAGCCAAGAGTCCTCGGGAGGGCACAACGAATGGGGGCACGACAAGACAATCTTTGCAGCAGGACAGGACAAGTTGCACGGAAAGAATTGGGGCGACGACCCTGTCACGAAACAGGCGTACCTCGCCTATAAAGCTGAGCGGGCGACGGGTGGCAATCAAGGGGTCGGTCCGATGCAACTCACCTATCCGAGCTATCAGGACGCGGCGGACAAGCACGGAGGCGCATGGAAGCCGTTGCCCAATATGGTCGAAGGATTCTCGGTTGTTAAGCACGACGTGCAACGCGGGGGTCTCCGGCTGGGCCTCGCCAGCTACAACGCCGGGGCGAAGGGTGCCTATACACCTGCTGGGCAACACTATGCGTCAAGTGTTTTGCGTCTAGAAGCTGATTGGGCGCGCGCACTCGGCGTTCCCAGCCTTCAAAACGCCGGTTATTAGAAGTACGTCGACTCGGTGGTCACTCGGGCCGTGGTCGCGCTCTCTGCAATCGTCGCTCTCGGCGGAGCGATCGGATGGCGCGCGGATGCTGGCTGGAAGGCCGTCACTATCGTGCGGCGTGCAGGGGCGATCGAAGCTTCGCTGTCGTTTGAGACCCGCCGAACCAATAACTCCCCGGCCGCAACGTACGCGTACCGCGCGATGCATCTCGTCGTCCGACGCGCAAGCAGGATCATTCTCGACGAGTCTCGGCTCCCTCCGGTTGAGGGCCAGGTTGCCCTGGGTCTGCGAAATGTTTGGGGCAACGGCGACGACGAGGCTCTAATAGAGATTCAGACAGGTGGTAATACCTGCTGTTCCCAGGTAGAGATCGGGGTTGTGGACGGCCGCATGGGTCGCGTGCTACTCCACAACTTTGGGATGAGTTGGCGCGGGGTACGCCATGGCGCGGGCTTCGACTTCGTTTCGTCCGACGATCGGTTTTACTGTGCGTTCGCCGACTGCGCGAGTTCTTCCGAACCAGTTCAGATCTTCATGATAGACGTGGCGGGAGACCGCTTCATCGACGTCACCCGCTCAAGAGTCGACGTCGTATCGCGTGACGCGGCCCAACGGTGGAACGACTTCTTACGCTCGCGGCAGAAGCGAGCCTTCTACGACCCGGCGGGGGCCTTAGCACCGTGGTGCGCCGACGAATACCTCCTCGGGCACAGGGCCGTCTGTGACCATGGCCTCAACTACGCGCTTGCCCATGGTTATCTTCGCGGCTGGCATGACGGCTATGAGGGTGACGTGCAGGGTGGTCGTGCGTTCGTCAAGCTCCTTAAGGGCGCTCTGCACGTCTGGGGCTACGGATGATTCGACTCGCAATCGATCCGAGGGCTCTGCTGGAAGCAGCCTCTCCGCGCGCGCGCGAGAAGCTTTTGCCTGAACCTTTGCCTGATCACTCGATCCGACCTGATCCTCGGCGATCTCAACCGACGGAGGAACACGCTCGCTGCCGTTGCCTCACGTAGCAACACGCGGCTCATAACCCGGAGGTCGCAGGTTCAAATCCTGCCCCCGCTATCGAAAGGCCCCGGAAACGGGGGCCTTTCCTATTGGTATGTCTGAATCTTTGCAACACGATGAGCGGCAGCTCGCCGCTCATCTCCTGGGCGGCTTCGCAACCATCGGGCGGGGAGTGGTCCACACCCTGGCCGTGCGAGTTGGGTGTTTGACTCGCGCTGACGCGGCCGGAACTCGTCCCGAGCCGGAACACGCTCAGACGGCGATGACTTCGACGAGGGTAGTAAGGTCGGCGAAGTCGTCGGGATTGCGGGTGTACAGGGCAAGCTGGTTGGCGTGGGCGGTTGCGGCGATCAGCACGTCGGCGATACGGCTTCGATGTGAGCGGCCGGCATCGACGATCGCGGCCACGATTTGTCCGTAGCTACGGGCGGCGACGACATCGAAGGGAAGCGGCTCGAACGCCGCCTCGACCTGTTGCAGACGAGCCTGGCGGCGTGCGCCCTCGGCTGCGGTCGCGGCCAGGTGGGGGCCGGCAGCCAGTTCGGCGAGGGTGATCGCGCTCACCGCTGACTCGTCCGGAAGCGCCGCTGCGACCGCCGGGTTGTCCCAGTCGATCACGACCGAGGTATCGAGCAGCCCGGCCGGCATCTACAGCAGACGCTGGTCGATCGCGCTGTCGAGGTCGGCTCGGAACAAGGTCAGATCGACGTGCGGCCCGGCCGCAGCGAGCGCGGCGAGTTCGGCCCTGGGAACAAAGCTCCGGCGCGTCCGCTCGATCGGCCGAAGCTCAGCCACCGGGACGCCGTTGCGGGTCACGACGAAACTCTCGCCTGCAGCGACAGCGGCGATCACCCTGGCGTTGGCGTTGCGCAGCTCGCGCTGGGGAATGATCCGTGCCATCCCGGTATCGTAGCAGAAAGAGCTACGAGTCGCTACACGGATGGAACAGGTCGGCCTGAAGGGGGTTCGGTACTCGAACCGGGCGGCCCCGTTGTCAGGACTGACGCGAATTTGCGACCCTTTTTCGACCCCTTTTAGCCCATCTGAGCTGATCTGAGCTGACCGAGGACCGCTCAATCGCGCCGAAAACGATCACACATGACTTGCATAAGCTGGTCTCATAACCCGGAGGTCGCAGGTTCAAATCCTGCCCCCGCTATGAGAAAGGCCCCGGAGACGGGGCCTTTCGCGTTCTACGGCCGCCCTTGCTGTTTCTGCTTCAGCAAGCTCTGGCAGTGCCCGAACGATCCGTAACTTGCGCGCGAACGACGCCGCACCGAGCTTCTTCGTCAGGCTCGTGCAGATCGCTTTGTCGGCGACGCCGCCCCAGGACAGCTCGTCTCGGGCATGATGCCTATGATGCTATAATTTCAGCATCATGCGCACCACGATCACTCTGGACGACGACGTCGCGGCGCTGATCGAGAGCGAGCGTGCGCGGACGGGCGAATCGTTCCGTTCTGCGGTCAACCGGCTGCTCCGCAGGAGCGCACGAGCCGCGCCGCCGCCGGTTCCCTCCCCGCTCCCGGAGCTTCCCGGGCGCCCGCTCGTCGACGTGTCCGACGTGTCGGCGCTGCTCGCGGCCCTCGACGACGAGCGGCGCGCGCAGCGCGGCATCGCGTGACCCTCGTCGACACGAACCTCCTCGTCTACGCGACGTTTGCGGACGCGCCGGAGCACGAGCGCGCTCGCGGATGGCTCGAAGCGCGTCTCGCTGAAGGCGAGGGAAGCGTCGCGCTCTGCTGGCCGGTTGTGTACGCGTTCATCCGCCTCATCACGAGCGCTCGGGTGTTCGGCCGGCACGCCGTTGCGGTCGGAGACGGTTGGACCGTTGCGGCGGCCTATCTCGAGCAGCCGGCCGTCCGGCTCGTCGCGGCCGGTGTCGGACACGGATCGATCGCTGCGGAGCTCGCCGCAACGCCGGGCCTGCGCAGCGACGACGTCCCGGACGTCGAGATCGCGGCTCTCGCAATCGAGCACGGGCTCGTCCTCGCCTCGCACGACCACGGCTTTCGCCGCTTCTCACGTCTGCGAGTTGTCGACCCCCTGACAGGCGACTCGACCTAGGCCTCAGTGAAAGGACCGCCGGCACCGGAGCTTGCAGGTTTCCGCCGGGCGCAGGGTCTCACTGAGCGTGAGCGACGACCTCGAGCTGCCGTTCAGGTGCGAGTGCGGCGACGTCGGCTGCGAGAAGTGCGTGCCGATGACCGCGTCAGAGTACGACGCGCTGCCCGCGGAGGAGCCCGGCCTCGCGCTCGCGCCGAGGCACGGCCTAGCCGACCGGGAGCGGGACCGCCGGCGGGGCGGGAACGGTGACGGTGACCTGAGGGAGTAGGCCGGTCGAGACCGCGTCGGTCGCTGACGTGAGCGCCGGGGCCGGGGCGGGCGGAAGCGATGGAACCACGGCGTCCGTCGCGTCCGTCGCGTCCGCAACGGCCGGCAGCGTCGCGGGGCTCGGAGCCAGGTTCGCGGACGGGGCGGGTGCAGCTGCCGTTTCGGTGGGCGCAGGCGTCGCCGCGCGGTCGGGCACGGCCGCCGCGGCGCCGGCGGAGCGCGCGAACGCGCGCGTCGGAGACGACGGACGCCGGGCGAGCACCGGAACGGCGGCGGACGGGATCGAGGCGGCCGGCGCGACCCGCAGCGTGCGCGCGACCGGCTCGCGCGGAGCCGGAGTGGAGCCGGACGACCCGACGACCGCAGCTCCGAAGCCGGCGGCGCCGGTCGCGACGACGAGGGCCCCGCCGGCGGCCAGCTTCGCCGGCCCCGCGCCGAGCAGCACGGTCCGCAGCCGCCCCGCGAGCCCGGCGAGCAGGCCGATCGCCGTCCGCGAGCGCTCGAGCGTCGCCGCGAGCCGCTTGCGCGCGCGCACGAGCAGCGTCTCGACCGCCGACACCGTCGTGCCCATCGCGCCTGCGATCTCTGCGTAGCTCAGCCCCTGCCACTCGCGCAGCAGGATGGCCGTGCGCAGGTTCGGAGGCAGTCCGGCGAGCGCGTCGGAGAGCCCAAGGAGCTCGTCTCCCCGGTGCTCGCGGGCCGGGAGCGCGTACTCGATCGCGTCGAGGTCCTGCGTCAGCTCGACGCCGGCGCGCCGCCGGCTCGCGGCGTACCGGGACAGGCATACGTTCTGGGCGATCTTGAAGAGCCAGGCCTGCTCCCACTGCGGGACCTGTCCCTTGCGCAGGGCCTGATAGACGCGGAGGAAAGTGCTCTGCACGGCGTCCTCCGCCTCCTCGCGCGAGCGGAGCCGCGCGAGGCAGTAGCGGTAGATCCTCTCCCCGTACTCCTCGAAGAGCCGCGCGGCGGCAAGGTCCTCGCCGGCCGCAGTAGCGGGCGATGGGGCGAGTGTTGTCACGCTCGGCGCGGTTCTCACCGTTTCCCGGGCCGGCGAAACGCGATGCAGGTTTTTCCCGGTCGGTGGGTCTTTCCAGCCGACACGGCGCACGAACGTGCGCCTCCGAAGGGAGACGAGCATCGATGACGCACATCTCGAAGCTTCTGCTGCTCTTGTCGGCGGGGGCGGTGAGCGCCCTCCTTCTCGCCGCCTCGTCGTCTGCGACGGCGGGGGCCCGCGCGGCGCACGCGTCCGGAGGCGCGCCCGTGTTCGGGCCGGCCGCGTACGTCGACTACAAGCGCTTCGGCGGCGAGCCGCTCGTGGCGATCGACCGCTACCCGTTCTCGGACGGACGGACGCGTGATCTCGTGTACGCGTCGTCGCCGAACGGATTCGGCTATCCGCACTACAGCACCTTCTTCCGGTCGGACGACGTCGGGCAGACGTTCCACGAGCCGACGCACGTCCCGGTCTACGGCGCGACCGAGCCGAACGCGGGCGGCGGCGGCGACTCGGCGCTCGCGATCGGCACGGTCACGCACAAGGTGTTCTTCGCCGACCTCCCGGGGCCCGCGTGCGACACGATGAACGTCTCGAGCGACCTCGGCGAGCACTGGACGTCGGACGCGCTCGGCTGCGGCACGGCGCCCGGCGCGATCGACGACCGCCAGTGGGTCGCCGCCGACGAGACGTATCCCGGCTCGATGAACGTCTACATGTCGTTCGACGACGTCACCTATCCGAACGCGACGACGCTCGCGCTCGCGCGCTCCACACACGACGGAGCGCCCGGCTCCTTCGTCACCGACTCGGTCTGCAACACCCTCAGCCTGAACGGCGCGCAGATCGACAACCTGCCGACCGCGCCGGCTCCGAACGGCCAGCCGACGTCGTGCCCGGATCCGGCCGATCCGGAGGAGGCAGTCGCAGGCCCGGTGATCGCCGACACGACCGGCGCCTCGCCGTTCGCGCACCACGTCTACATCCCGTTCATCCGCGACGACAGCAACCACAACTGGACCATCCTGCTCGCCGTCTCGACGACCGGCGGACTGACCTGGACGCGGCACGTGGTCGCCTCTCTCGGCAATCACGAGGCCGACAACCTCTTCCCGGTCGCCGCGATCGACCGCGGCGGGAACATCTACGTCGTCTGGACGCAGGCGAGCGGCGACACGACGAACACGTCCACCCTCGGCGGTGAGACCGACACGTACCTCGCCGTGTCCCGGACGGGCGGCTCGACGTGGTCGAAGCCGGCCCTCGTCGCGCCGAAGGGCGACTCGACCGTGATGCCGTGGATCGTCGCCGGCGACCCGGGACGGATCGACGTCACGTTCTATCGCTCGAACACGAAGCTGAACCCGAACGCCGACTTCGTCGACTCGCACGGCCTCGAGTGCAGCTCCGGCTCGGCCGGGTGCAATGCGAACGCATCGATCTGGGACACCTACCTCGCCCAGTCGCTCGACGCGCTCGGCGCCGTCCCGAGGTTCACGCTCACGCGCGTGACCGACCACCCGAACCACATCGGCCAGATCTGCACGTCGGGGCTCAACTGCACGACGGGCGGCAACCGCAACCTGCTCGACTTCTTCAGCGTCGACGTCGACCACGAGGGAGCGGCCGCGGTGATCTTCGCCGACGACAACAACGCGAACCACATCGCCCGCGACAAGCTGGCCCGGCAGCTCGGCGGGACGAGCCTGTTCGCGGGCGCGTCGATCGACCTCGGCCGGTCGTGGCCGATCCGCGCCGCCGGCGCCTCCGATCCGGCCGGTGACGTCATCGACGAGCAGGGCGCGCCGGTCGGCGATGCGCCCGGCATGGACATCCTCGACACGTCGCTGTCGCGCTCCGGCGGGAAGCTGACGGTGACCCTGAAGCTGAGCGGGCCGCCGACCGCGGCGGCGGCGACCCTGGCCTCGAAGGGCCTCGCAACGGGCGGCCTCTGGGGCGTCGAGCTCTGGGCGCCGAGCGACGACTTCTACGTCGCCTACCGGGACAACCCGCCCGACGGCGCGCCGACAGTCGAGGCCGGCCGTGTCGACAACGACAACCCGACCGTGACCTCGACCGAGTTCGACCCGAGCCAGGGCGGCACGCTCGGCGGCACCTGCCTCGCGCCCGGAACGGCGACCGGCGTCGTCGGAGCGGTCGACTCCGCGGTCCAGAACGCCGCCGCCACGGCGACCCAGGGCGCCCAGGGCGTCCTCGGTGCGGCCCAGAACGTCGTCGGGGCGGTGCAAACGGCCGTCTCGTCGGCGACCTCGTCGACCGCGGCTGCGGTGACCGGCCCGTGCACGATCACGCTGACGACCTCGTTGTCGGGCCTCGGCATCGGCGGCTCCGCGCCGCTCCTCTCCGCGACGGGCCTGTCGGTCTACCTCGACGGCGTCGTCGGCCCGGTGACGAGCAACTCCGAGCTCGCAGACGCGACCGCCGCCTTCGACGTGGGCAAGTAGGAGCGCGCGCCAAGAGCGGGGGAGGGGCCGCTGCGGCGGTCCCTCCCCTGAGTTCGTGCTACCGCAGGGTCACGATCGCGTACAACCCTTCGAGGGTGTCCGGGCGTCCCGTCTTCATGTCGTGGTTGAAGTCGAGGATTGCGTACTCGCCGGCGGGCAAGTCGTACGTGAGCTGCATCTGCCGTGTCGGTGAGATGTCGGACGTTCCGAGCTGCGCTCCGTCGAGTGCGAACGGCGGCGCGGGCGCGTTGTCCCTGCCGGCGGTCTTGCGGAGGTACGCGGCGAGCTGGTTGCGGGTCGTGCCGCGCCTGATGGGGATGAGGTTGAGCCGGTGCGGCTGGGCGCCGGCGTTGCGGAACGTGATCGTGCCCTGGGCGGGCAGCGTCGCGGCGAGGCGGTAGCCGGTGTCGGTCGCCGTGATCGCGCCGGCGGAAGCCGACCGTGCCGTTGACGATGGGCCGGCGACATGGATCGGGGTCAGCTCGGGGCGGCGCACGAGCTCGCCGAGGTAGTAGGTGCCGGGACGGACGTCGACGGTGAAGCTCGCCGGCGTGCCGGGGAAGACGTTCACTCCGCCGTCGAAGATCGTGTGGGCGAAGATCCGTGTGAGTGCCGCGCGGGCGGCCCGAGTGTGACCCTGCGCCACGGCGCCGTCGGCTTGGAACTGTGCGTATCCGTAGCCGCGCCGGAAGTGCAGAAGGACGAGCTCCTGATCCGGAAGCCGCGACGCCGCGGCGATCCGGACCGGGCCTGGATGCCAGTTGGTGGGACCGGCGATCGTCGGCCCCTGCGAGCCGAGCATCACCTTCACCGACGGCGCGATCGTCGAGGTCGAGGCGCCGGCGACGGCGGCGAGCGCAAGCGCGCAGACGCAGGCGGAGACGACGGCCGCGTGGCGGCGACGATGGATGGCGACTGCGACGAGGACGATCAGCGTCAGCGCGGCGATGAGGAAGCCGAGCCAGGCGGCCTCGCCGACGACGGCGTCGAAGCCATGGTGGGCGTTCTTGAAGCGGTGGACGCCGCTGACGAACAACGCGGCGAGCGCGATCGCAAGGACGATCGGAATGGCGCGGACGACGGTGAGCTTCATCGAGACTCCTTCGGTTCGAGTGCGTGCTGCCTTCGCACACGCTCACAGCCGCCCGCCTTCCTGTCGTCGGCCGCGCGACGGGACGCGGAGCCATCGCGGGATCGCACTTCGGCCGGGTGGATTCCACCTTTCGGTGGAGCCCGGATGATCGCGGGGTCGATGCCGAATCGCCGAAGCGGCGCTAGCCTCGACGGGTGTTCTTCTTCCGCTCGAAGCCGCGCCAGGCCGATCTGGCTCTTGCTGGTCTCCTCGCGGCCTTCGGGCTGGCGGAGCTCTGGCTCGTGCACGTCGGGCCCAAGGCGATTGCGGTGCCGGCGACCGCCGTTGCCGGGCTCGCGCTCTCGTTCCGCCGCATCGCGCCCCTCTTGACGGTGAGCGCGGTGCTCGGGGCGATCGCCGCCGAGTCCTTGCTCGGCGTGTCGCTGCAGAAGCCCGACGCGCCGCTTCTGATGGCGCTCGTCGCCGTCTACACCGCGGGCGCCTATCTGCCGCTGCGGCACGCGGTCGCGGGGCTCGCGCTCGCCATCGCCGGCATCGGCGCGTCCTTTGCCGGATCGTCGACGAACGGTCACTCCGACTTCGCCTTCTCGAGCGTCGTGGTCACCGCCGGCTGGCTCGTCGGGCGCGGCATGCACGGGCGCGTCGCCCAGGCGGCGGTACTGGTCGAGCGCTCGCAGCGGCTCGAGCAGGAGGCGGAGGCCGACCGCGCAGCCGCGGTCGCCGAAGAGCGGCGGCGGATCGCGCGCGACCTGCACGACGTCATCGCGCACTCGGTCAGCGTCATGGTCGTCCAAGCCGGTGCCGCCGAGGACGTCTTCGATCGCGATCCGGCAGCGGTCCTCGAGCCGATCCGCGCGGTGCAGGAGACCGGCCGCGGCGCGCTGGTCGAGATCAGCCGCCTGCTCGGGTTGTTGCGCGACGACGGCGCCGAGCTCGGCCTTGCTCCGCAGCCGCGGCTCGATGACCTTCCTGAGCTCATCGCCCAGACCAAGGCTGTCGGCCTACCGGTGGCGCTGCGCATCGAGGGAACAGCTCGGGCTCTGCCGCTCGGCGTCGATCTCTCCGTCTACCGGATCGCGCAGGAAGCGCTCACGAATGCGCGCAAGCACAGCGCCGGCTCGCAGGCGCGCGTCGTGCTCCGTTACACCGACGACGCGGTCGAGCTCACGGTCGAGAACGACGGCGTCGCCGTGACGAACGGCCACCGCGGCGGTCACGGCCTGATCGGGATGCGCGAGCGCGTCGCGGTGTTCGGCGGCACCCTCGACGCCGGCCCGCGTCGCGACGGCGGCTTCCGCGTGGTCGCGCGGCTACCCGCGCGGCCGGGCGCATGATTCGCGTCCTCATCGCCGACGACCAGGCGCTCGTTCGCGGCGGCTTCCACTCGATCCTCGCGGGTCAGGACGACATCGAGGTCGTCGGCGAGACGGCCGACGGGAACGAGACCGTCGAAGTCGTCGAGCGCCTGCGGCCCGACGTCGTGCTGATGGACATCCGGATGCCCGGCATCGACGGCCTCGAGGCAACCCGCCGCATCGTCGCGCGGGGCATTGCGACGCGCGTGCTCGTCCTCACGACATTCGACGTGGACGACTACGTCTACGAGGCGATGAAGGCAGGCGCGAGCGGCTTTCTCCTCAAGACCGCGCCGCCGCGCCAGCTCGCCGACGCCGTACGCACGGTCGCCGCCGGCGACGCGCTGCTCGCCCCGTCGATCACGCGCCGGCTGGTTGAGCAATTCGTGCGACGGCCGCCTCCGGGAACCGCCGTGCCGCCCGGACTCGCGGAGCTCACGGAACGCGAGCGCGAAGTGCTGCGGCTGCTCGCACGCGCCCTCTCCAACGCGGAGATCGCCGCCGAGCTCGTCGTCAGCGAGGCGACGGTCAAGTCGCACGTCAACCGCATCCTCACGAAGCTGAACCTGCGCGACCGCGCGCAGGCGATCGTCCTCGCGTACGAAACCGGTCTCGTCGAGCCCGGCTCCGGCCCGTCAACTGCCGGCCGGCCGACTCAGGCCCCATAGATCAAGTGCGTGACACCAGGGTGCCTACCCGACCTGGTCGGGCTGGTCGGGGTCGATCGGTTGATCGGCGGGAATAGCGCGCGGCACGACCATGGTGGTGCAGATGGCCTTCGATAGAAGGTGATGTCTGCGAGCAAACAACGCGCTGGTCAGCAAGAAGCTGCCGATCGCGGGAGGAGACCGCGCGGCGGTTCTCGCCGAAGTAGCTCATCGCGCGCGTGCCGTCAGTTTGGGCGATTGCCTCGCGGAAACGATCCAGGAGGCTGCTCGAGATCCGCATGAGAACGGCTTTAGCCTGGTTAGGATCGGCGCGCCGATGAGCGTTTCTCGAGAAGGCGGTTGCTCCTGCGGAGCGGTTCGCTACCGGCTCGCGTCCGAGCCGTTGTTCGTCCACTGCTGCCACTGCCTGAACTGCCAGCGGCAGACCGGGAGCGCCTTCGTCATCAACCTGTTGATCGAGACCGATCGTGTGGAGCTCGTGGCGGGCGACCCGCAGCCGGTCGACGTTCCGCGGGACGACGGCAGCAGCCAGCGCATCTTCCGCTGCCCGGGGTGCCAGGTCGCCGTCTTCAGCGAGTACACGCGCCCCGAGTTCCGGTTCGTTCGCGCGGGCACGCTCGACGATCCGTCGTCGGTCCGGCCCGACGTGCACATCTTCACGCGGTCGAAGGTGCCGTGGGTCACGCTGCCGGACTCCGTGCCGGCGTTCGAGATCTACTACGACACGAAGGAGCTGTGGCCGGCCGCGAGCCTCGCGCGGGCCGAGGCCGCCTTCTCCTAGTCCGGTAGGAGCGGCATCGAGATCCCGGGCGCGCGGCCGAGCAGCACTCCGCGTGTGATCGCCGCCGATCCGAACCGTTCGCGCACGAGGTCGACCACCGCGTCGAGCGCGTCGTTCTCTCGCGCCGGTCGAACGGCAGGACGAGCTGGAGCGCGTCCGCGCCGTCGAGGTTCGCGACCGCGATCCCGACGAGCGTGAGCCCGCGGTGCTCGATCACTGGGAACGCATCGGAGAGGAGCGTCCGTGCCGTTGCGAGGATTCGCTCGGTGCTCGCCGTTGCGTACGGCAACGTGGCCGAGCGCGTCGCGCGCGTGTAGTCCCCGAAGCGCAGGCGGAGCACGACCGTGCGCCCCGAGCGGCCCGCCTTCCGCATCCGGCGCGTGACGCGGTCGACGAGCGTGACGAGGTCGGTGTCGACGGACTCCGGCGACCACGGCGCCCGTCCGCGCGCGCGCTGCGAGCCGATCGACCTGCGCCTGCGTCGCGCGTGCACCGGCCGCGGATCGAGATTGTGCGCGAGCGCGTGCAGATGACGTCCCGCCGCACGGCCGAGCATCGAAACGAGAATCGACTCCGGCAGGAACGCGACCTGGCGCACGGTGGTGACGCCGCGCTCGCGCAGCTTGCGCGCGGTCACCGGCCCGACGCCCCAGAGCCGCTCGACCGGAAGCGGGTGGAGGAACTGAAGCTCGTCGTCGGGCGGGACGACGAGCAGCCCGTCCGGCTTCGCCACCGCGCTCGCGACCTTCGCGAGGAACTTCGTCCGCGCCACGCCGACGGTTATGGGCAGGCCGACTTGCTCGCGCACGTCGCGCCGAAGGCGGACGGCGATCTCGAGCGGCGTCCCGACACTCCGCTCCATGCCCCGCACGTCGAGGAACGCCTCGTCGATGGACAGTCCCTCGACGAGCGGCGCAGCGTCCTCGAACACCCGGAACACCGCCTTGCTCGCCTCCGAGTAGGCCGACATGCGCGGCGGGACGACGACCGCCTGCGGACAGAGACGGCGAGCGCGAGCTCCGCCCATCGCGGTGCGGACGCCGAACGCCTTCGCCTCGTAGCTCGCCGCGAGCACGACCCCGCCTCCGACGATCACGGGCCGGCCGCGCAGTCGCGGATCGTCGCGCTGCTCGACGGACGCGAAGAACGCGTCCAGGTCGGCGTGCAGGATGGAGGCTCCTTCCGGCACGAACATATGTTCGCACACCGTTACTTCGCCGGCAACGAGCGCGCGAACGCGACGCCGCGCGCAACCCACTCGGCGAGCTCGTCCCGCGATGCGACGTCGCTCGACTCGAGCCGCAGCCAGCCGGCCATTGCGCGCCCGCGCATGACCATCACCTCGGCCGGCGTCGTCTGCACGAGCGTCTCCGAGTCGGCCGGGTCGACGCGCACCATCAACCCGCCCTGGCCGCTCGCGGCGACCGCCATGTTGCCGCCGACGAGGAACGCGAGCCCGCCGAACATCTTCTTCTCGGTCACGGCCGCCTCGTCGCCGATGAGGCTGCGGATCCGCTCGGCGAGCGCTTCGTCGTAGGCCATGCCGCAGTGTTGCAGCCGGGGAGACACGGGAATACGGGCTTCGGGACAGACGTTTGCGCTAGCAAGTAAATCGTCCGGATGGAGGGATCGACGACATGAACACCGCGCTCCTCGATCTCAGGCTCGTCCCCGGCCTCCTGTTCATGGGCCATGGGTTGCAGAAGCTCGTCCCGGCGCGCTACTCGCCGCCGCTGCTGCACGCCACCGGCCCCGGGGCGCTCGCGGGCTTCTTCGAGCAGCTCGGCCTGCGCCCGGGGCTTCCGACCGTTCTCCTCGCCGGCCTCGGCGAGGTCGGCGGCGGCTTCCTGACTGCGTCCGGGCTCGTGACACCGCTCGGCACTGCGCTGCTCGCGGCGGTGATGACGACGGCCATCCTCGGCGTCCACATCCGCAAGGGGATCTGGAGCACGGACGGCGGCCTCGAGTATCCGCTCGTCATGCTGACGGTCGCCTTCGTCGTCAGCGCGCTCGGCCCGGGCTCGTATTCGATCGACTCGTGGGCCGGCATCGCCAACTGGACCGGGATCCACTGGGCGCAGGCGGACGTCGTCCGCGCCGGCGCAGCGGTGGGTGTCGGGGTCGCCGCCGGGCTCCTGACCATGGCGCTCGGGCGCGCGCGGATCGCGCTGGAGCATCGCGCGCCGCACCCCGTGTAGCTCTACGACACCGGCGTTCCGCAATCCGGGCAGCGGTACGGTCGCCGCGCGGCGAGCAGCCGCCGGACGGCGTAGACGACGAACGGGAAGCCGGGCCGCGGCATCGTCCGCGTCGCCTGCACGGTCCCGTGTACCGGGCACGTGCCGGCGCGGGTCTCGACCTGGTTCATCGTGTCGCTCCTTTCAGGCGGTCGCGGCCGCCGGTGTCCACGTGAATCGCCAGAGCGCGACCGCGAGCCCGGCGACGCCCCACAGAGCGAGCACGCCCACGTCGGCCCAGACGATTCCGGTCCCGTGCGTGGCCGGGTCGAACGCATGGTGGAGTCCGTCGGCGAGATGCTGCACGGGAAACACCTCGGCCACGTCGCGCAGCCACGTCGGCAAGTTGACGTTGGGGATGAAGACGCCGGAGATGAAGTACAGCGGCAGCATGATCGCCTGCACCATCGGCTGCGCCGCGTCCTCGTTCGCGATCACCGTCGTCAGCGCGTAGGCGAGGCAGCAGAATGCGACCGCACCGACGATGGCGGTGACGACCACGCCGGGGAGCGTCGACGTCGGCAGCTCGACGCCGTAGCCGAAGCGGCCGATGAGGAGCAGCACCGTCATCACGCCGAGCGCCACGACGATGGCTGTGAGCGCACGCCCGGCGATGATGACCCACGCCGGCACCGGCGTCGCCCGGCGGCGCTTGAGCACGCCCGACTCGCGCTGCGCGGTGACCGAGATGACGAGGTTGACGAACGAGCCCGCGATCACGCCCATCGCGGAAAGGCCCGGCACGTAATAGGTCGAGGCCTTTACGTTCTGCGGCCCGATCTCGTGATTCCCGAACACGCTGACGAAGATGACGAGGAAGAGAACGGGCAGGACGATCGTGAAGAAGCGCGACTGCCGGTTGCGCAGGAACGCGAGCAGGTCGTACCGGAACTGGTGGAGGATCACGCTGCGCCTCCGGTGAGCTCCAGGTAGACGTCCTCGAGCGACGGCCGGCGCACGTCGAGGTCGGGCAGGTCGAGCCCACGCCCGAGCGCCCAGTCGGCGAGGACATTGACGTCGGCGAGAGGGCGCTCGCTCTCGACCGCGACGTGCCCGTTCTGCGCGGACGCCTGCAACGGGAGCTCGTCGATCGCGATGCCGGACGGGAGCGTGAACGAGATGCGCACCGCCATCC
The DNA here is from genome assembly GCA_036273155.1 of Gaiellaceae bacterium. Lineage (GTDB taxonomy): Bacteria > Actinomycetota > Thermoleophilia > Gaiellales > Gaiellaceae > Palsa-739. The sequence goes on from DASUIG010000047.1 coordinate 52,812, forward strand.
GCTCGCGGCCGCCGAGTGTGCGCGGCGTCCCTTCGGCGACGATCCGCCCGCCGGCGATGACCGCGATCCGGTCGGCGAGGTTCTCCGCCTCGTCCATGTAGTGCGTCGTGAGGAACACCGTCTTGCCGAGCGCGCGCAGGCCGTCGATCACGTTCCAGGCGGCGCGGCGCGCGGACGGGTCGAAGCCGGTCGTCGGCTCGTCGAGGAAGATCAGCTCCGGGTCGCCGATGAGCCCGAGCGCGACGTCGAGGCGCCGGCGCTGGCCGCCCGACAGCTGCTCTCCGAGCGTCTCGGACTTCTCCCGTAGTCCGACGAGCGCGATCGTCTCGTCGATGTCGCGCGGCGCGTCGTAGTAGCCGGCGTAGAGCTCGAGGCATTCGCGCACGGTGAGGCCAGGCTCGGCCGCCGACTCCTGCAGCACCGTCCCGACACGGTTCCGCCAGGCCGAGCCGGCATGCGCCGGGTCGACGCCGAGCACGCTCACGTCGCCCTCGGTGCGCTTGCGAAAGCCCTCGAGGATCTCGACCGTCGTCGTCTTGCCTGCCCCGTTCGGGCCGAGAAAGGCGAAGATCTCCCCGCGCCGGACCTCGAGGTCGATTCCCGCGACTGCCTCCACCGCTGCGTAGCGCTTGCGCAGCCCGCGGACGCTGATCACCGCCTCGTCCACGGGCCCACTCTCGCACAATGGGCTCGGATGGCCAACGGATCTCGCCGCTCGGTGCTCGCAGGCTTCGCCTCGCTCGCGTCCACCGTGGCGGAGGCCGGGGCGGACCGGCTCACCGTCGCGCTCGGCGGGCGAGAGCGGACGCGCGTCATCGTCGTGCTCGCGTGCGTGCTCGGCCTGAGCGCAGCCGACGTCTCCACTGTCGGCGCCTCTGCGACCGAGCTGCGGCACGGGCTGCACATCAGCAACACCGACATCGGCCTGCTCGTCGCCGCCACCTCGCTCATCGGCGCCGTCGCCAGCCTGCCGTTCGGCATTCTCGCCGACCGCGTGCGCCGCACGACGACGCTCGCGATCGCGATCGTCCTGTGGGCGGTCGCCATGCTCTGGAGCGCAGCGGTTCCGACGTTCCACGACCTCCTGATCGCGCGCCTCTTTCTCGGCGCGGTCACCGCCGCCGCCGGGCCGATGATCGCGTCGCTCGTCGGCGACTACTTCGGGGGCTGGGAGCGCGGGCGCATCTACGGCTACATCCTCACCGGCGAGCTCCTCGGCGCCGGCTTCGGCTTCGCGGTCACGGGCGACATCGCCACCGCGTCGTGGCGTGCTGCGTTCGTCATCCTCGCGCTGCCGGCGCTGGCGCTCTCGGTCTTCGTCGCGCGTCTGCCCGAGCCGAGACGCGGCGGCCGCGGAATCCTCGACCACGAGTTCCGGAAGCCGCCCGCGGACGTGGCCGAGGGCGCGCACGAGACCGACGCGCAGCGCCTTGCGCGCGAACGCGGGCTCGAGCCGGACCCCGACCTCGTGCTGAGCGTCGACCCGCGGCGGATGAACATCGTCGCGGCGACGCGCTACGTGCTGCGCATCCGCACGAACATGTATCTCATCGCTGCGAGCGCGCTCGGCTACTACTTCCTCGCCGGCGTGCAGACGTTCGGCTCCGAGTTCGCGAAGGAGCAGTACGACATCGGGCAGGCGCTCGCGAACCTCCTGCTGCTCGTGATCGGTGTGGGCGCAGTGGCGGGCGTGCTCGCCGGGGGTGCGCTCGGCGATCGGCTCATGCGGCGCGGCCGCCTGAACGGCCGGCTGTACGTCGCCATCGGGGCTGCGACGCTGACGCCCGTGCTCTTCGCGCCGGCGCTCTTCACGCGCAGCGCGACGTCGGCGGTGCCGTACCTGTTGGGCGCCGTCCTCGTCCTCTCGGCGCAGAACCCGCCGCTCGACGCGGCGCGGCTCGACATCATGCCGCCGCTCCTGTGGGGCCGTGCGGAGGCCGTGCGCACGCTGCTGCGCTCACTCGCGCAGGCGCTCGCGCCGCTCCTCTTCGGCGCCGTCTCCGACCACGTCTTCGGCGGCGGACGAAGCGGACTGCAGTGGACGTTCGTGATCATGCTGCTGCCGCTCGCCGCGAGCGCCTACCTGCTCTTCAGGGGACGGCGGACGTACCCGCGCGACGTGGCGACGGCGGTCGCCGGGGGCTGAGCCTTCGAGCCCTGGTTTTCAGCGGCGACCCTCTGGTAATAATAACATCGTATTCCGATGTTCAGGTCACGTCCGCAGGGTACTCCGCGCATGCGGTTCGCCGGGAACCCGTACATCTTCCTGGGCAGGCAGCCGTTCCGCGAGGCTCGCCTGCGTGGGTACATCGCCGCTCAGCACCGAGCCGGCCGGTCGCTCTCCGCCATCGTGGACGACCTCTACGTCCGGCGCTGCGGCGGCGAGAGCCTGTACTGGCGCGTGGTCCAGGACCCGCGCACGATCCAGGCGCTCGAGCGCGACGTCCGCGACGCGATCGAGCGCTGCGACCCACGATGCTGACCCTTCGGATCGAAACGGACAACCGCTGGGACGCACTCGCCCTGACTCGCAAGCTTGCGCGCTACCACTGGTTCCTGGTCGAGCCGGACCGGGAGCACGAGACGAACGACTTCCTCCTCACCCGCGGTCAACGTCGCCGTTAGCCCGACCGCTACCGGACAAGGGCGGGTCGCTGCGGGTCGCGACGTTCAACATCTGGGGCCGTTTCGCGGATTGGCCGCGGCGCCTTGCGCTGCTCGGCAAGCAGCTGCCGGGGCTCGACGTCGACGTGTACCTGTTGCAGGAGGTCGTCTGCGGTGACGGTCGAGGCGACCAGCTGTGCGAGCTCTGCGACCTCTTGGGCCATGCATGGACGGCACGCGTGATCGCCGAGAATCGCCCACACGAGACCGAGGACGAGGGCGTTGCGATCCTGTCGCGGCTGCCGCTGCACTCGAGCGCGGTCTGGCCGCTACCTCCTTCGCACCCGCCGCGTCATCGGCTCGAAGCATCGGTCGAATGGAACGCGACGCGGGTGCGGCTGATCACTCTCCACGCCGCCGTGTCGGCGCAGGAAGGGCGAGACGAACAGATCGCAGCGCTCACGGCGGATCCGGTCGTGCTCGGCTCGGACCTCAATGCGCCGCCGGTGGTGGTGCGGCCGTTGCTCGACAGCAGCTTCGACGACGCGCTCGGCTGGGACGAACAGCCGACGTGGCCCGTCGACGCGGACGAGTTCATCCGCGCCTGGGAGCAGAAGCTCGGGGAGAAGCCGACAGGCGAGCCCGAGCCGCGCAGGCTCGACTACCTGCTCTACCGCGGTCTCGAGATCGCCGCCTCGGGGACGGTCTGCATGCGCGACTCCGGGGGCGGCGCGTCCGACCACCGCCTCGTCTGGGCCGACGTCTCTCGGCCCTCGGCTAGCGCGAGAGCATCCGGTCGATTGCGCGATCGAGCTCGTCCAGCCGGCTGACGCCGAACGCGCGCACCGTCCCGTCCGCATCCACGACGAGGTTCGTCGGCACGCCCCGCACGCCGAGCGACCGCGCGTACTCGCCCGTCTCGTCGAGCAGCACGGTTCCCTTGAGGCCCCACATCTCGCAGAAGCGCTCCACCTCGGGCTTCGGGTCGGAGCCTTCCCAGATGTCGATGTGGATCACGTCGAGCCCCGACCGGTCTCGTTCGCGCTGGCGCAGCTCCTCGAGGAACGGCGCCTCCGCGTTGCACGGTCCTCACCAGCTGGCGAAGAAGTTGACGATGTAGCGCTTCTCGGCCCACTCGCGGCTCGAGCGCAGCTCCCCGGTGCGCAGGTCGAGGAGGGAGAACTCCGGCAGCGTCCTGCCGACGAGCTGGGAGGGATCCTCGCGCGCGGGCGCAGGCGGCCGGCCGGCGAGGAGGTCCTCGACGATCGTGAGCGTGCCGCTCCCCGCATCGGCGACGAGCAGGCGACCGTCGTGCGGATCGACCGTGACGCCGCCGGGTCCCTCGCCGACGCGGATCTGCGTCCACTCGATGCCGTCCTCGACGCCGAGCACGCTGACCGTGCCCGCGCCGCGGTTGCTGACGTAGATGCGGTCGTGCGCGGGCGCGACCGTCAGGCCGACGGGCGCCTCGCCGACGCGCAGCTCCTCGACCACGCGCGCCTCGTCGAGGTCGATGCGCGCGACCGTGCCCGCGACCGAGTTCACGACGAACGCCTCGCCGCGCTCGGGGACGACGCCGACTGCGCACGCGCCCGTGCCGACGTCGAGACGCCCGATCGGCTCGTTCGTGTCGGCATTGACGAGCGTGACCGACGAGGCGATGAAGTTGACGCACAGGATCAGCCGGCGCGTGCGGTCGAGCTCGATCGCGCCCGCGCCGATCTCGGCCTCGACGGTCGCCACCGTCTCGAGCGTGTCGACGTCGATGACGCTCATCGTTCCGCCGAGCGAGTTGCCGCAGTACAGTCGTCGACTTTCTGCGTCGTAGGCGAGGCCGGATGGGTAGCCGCCGACGGGGATCGTGGCCGCGAGCCGGAGTGTGTCGGCGTCGACGACGGAGACGGAGTCGGAGTGCGCGTCGGCCGTGAAGATGCGGTCGGTCGGCGCGTCGAAGACGAGGTCGATCGGCTCCTTGCCGACCGGGACCCACGCGATCGGCTCGAGCGCCTCGAGGTCGACGACCGTGACCCAGTCGCTGCGCGAGCAGGCGACATAGGCCCGCCGCCGGGCGACGTCCACGCCGACGCCCTCCGGGTCGAGGCCGACCGCGATCGCGGCGATCTGCCGCGAGTGCGCGGGCACGTCGATGCGGCAGGCCGCCCCGGTCGCGTATTCCTCGCGCAAGGGCGTACCCGTATCACACGGCGCGGCTCGGGCAAAAGCTCAGCGGGAGCTGGCGGCCACGAGGGCCGCCAGCTCGCGCCGTGCGCGCTTGAGCTCTTGCTTCTGCTCGCGGAGCGCTGCCGCGCGCGCACCGCGCACGCGCAGCAGCTGGAGCTCCCGGACGCGCTCCCGGATCTGGTCCAGGAGCCGCTCCACCTCGCGCTGGTAGCGCCCCCGGTCGTCGGTCATCAGGCTGCCTCCTCCACGAGCTGGAGATCGCCGATCGTCTCTTCCTCGTCCACCTCCGCCGGCTCCGACTCGATGAGCGCGGCCGAGAGGAGGCTGCCGGCGATCGAGATCGCCGCGAGCGCGTAGAACGCGATCACGAAGCCGTGGGTCAACGCGTGCGGCGAGGACGCCGTCACGTGGTGGTGCGTCGCGAACCGCGTCGTGTACGTCGTGGCGATCGTCGTCGCGATGGCGACACCGATCGCTCCGCCGATCTGCTGCGACGTGTTCAGCAGGCCCGACGCGACGCCCGCGTCACGCCGGCCGACCCCGGAGAGCGCGCCGATCGACATTGGCACGAACGCGAACGCGAAGCCGATGCCGCCGATGAGGAAGGCCGGGAACAGGTCCCAGAAGTAGTGGCCGTTCACCGGCAGCCGCGTGTACAGCAGAAGCCCCGCCGAGGCGACCAGCAGCCCGGTCGGCAGGACGCGGCGGATGCCGATCCTCGTCACCACCGCCTGGGACACGCCCGAGAAGATGACGATCGAGAGGGCGAAGGTGAGGTAGGCCGCTCCGGTCTGGAGCGCGGAGTAGTGCAGCACCTGCTGCATGTACAGCGTCAGCAGGAAGAACTGCGAGAAGATCGCGGCGCCCGAGAAGAGCGCGGCGGCGTTGGAGCCGGAGAGCGTGCGCAGCTTGAAGATCCGCAGCGGGAGCAGCGGAGCCGGCGAGCGCAGCTCGACGACGATGAACGCGGCGATGAGCGCAACCGACGCTGCGAGCAGCCCGGCCGTCGCCCCGGTCGCCCAGCCGTGCTGGCTCGCGCGCGTGAGTGCGTAGACGAGCAGCATCAGCCCGCTGGTGATCGTGGTCGCACCGGCGACGTCGAAGTGCCTGTGATCGAGCGCCGCGCGGCTCTCGCGCAGGAGGATGGGGGCGAGGACCAGCACGGCCGCGCCTACCGGCACGTTCACGTAGAAGATCCACGACCAGCTCAGTGCGCTTGTCAGCGCGCCGCCGAGCAGCACCCCTACGGCTGCGCCGCTACCGGAGACCGCGCCCCAGATGCCGAGCGCGAGGTTGCGCTCGCGGCCCTCCTTGAAGGTCGTCATCAGGATGGACAGCGCCGCCGGCGCGAGCAGTGCCGCGCCGAGCCCCTGCAGGGCCCGGAACGTGATCAGCGATGACTCCGACCAGGCGAGCCCGTCGAGGAGCGAGCTGACCGTGAAGAGGGTCAATCCGCCCATGAACAGGCGCCTGCGCCCGAGCAGGTCGGCCATGCGTCCGCCGAGGAGGAGGACGCCGCCGAAGAGGATCGAGTAGGCGGTGACCACCCACTGGAGGCTCTCCTGGCTGAAGTGGAGGTCGGTCTTGATGGTCGGGAGCGCGACGTTGACGATCGCGACGTCGAGGACGACCATGAACTGCGCCGTCACGAGGACGGCGAGGCCGAACCAGCGCTTCCGGTCGGTCGCGGCGTCTTCCGTGCTGGTTACAATCATGTTTCTACTCATTCAATGTCCCCTCGAATCGTTTGCTGGTTCCACGATACACACAACAAACGATCCTGCGCTACACTTATTCCGCAATGAACCCTGAGATGTCCCCGAACTGCCTTCCGCGCGAGATGCTCGCCCGCCCGGCAGTCCTCCTGGGCCGCGTCGGCATCGCCGTGAAGATGGAGACGATGGAGAAGTTCGAGGAGGCCGGCTTCAGCGCGTATCACTACGGCGTCCTCGCGGTCCTGGACGAGGACGCGCGCGAGACGCAGGCCACGATCGCCGACGCGCTCGGTGTCGACCGGAGCATGCTCGTGGGTCTCCTGGACCAACTCGAGGAGCGGGGCATGATCGAGCGGCGGCGCGACCCGAACGACCGCCGGCGCCAGATGGTCAGCCTCACTCCGGCCGGCCGGCGCCAGCTCGGCGCGTTCCGGAAGATGGTCGAGAAGATCGAGAACGACTTCCTCGCGCCTCTGGACGAGGAGGAGCGCGCAACGCTGCACGACCTGCTCCTGCGGGTCGCAGCGCATCGCGACACCCGCTTCGTGCCCGCCCAGCGCGTCTAGCGCCAGGATCGCCTATTTGTGTTCATCCGCCCGAACCGGGTTCGGGCGTGGCCGGCCTGCTCGAGCGCTTCTTCGTGCCCCGGCGACTGCGTCAGCGGCCGGCGACGAAGCAGGCCGTGGTCCGGTTCGATGCGCCCGCGCAGGGGATGTGTCGCAGGCCGATCGTCGTCGCCGGCTCGAGGTCGATCTCGATGCGGCCGGTGTGGCTGATCCGGACGGCGGCGGGGCCGCCGAAGAGGCCGGCCGGGCCGGAGCTCGGCGTGCGCGCGGCCGAGCCGGAGGCCGCTGCGGCGGTGGCCGCGGCGGCGAGGGCGACCTTCAGCACGGCACCTGTCATGACAAAAGTCAGTCTTATAGCAACAGCAGGCACATAGCAAGACACAGATGGGCCGACTCGCCGATGAGTTCCGGCGCGCTGCCGCGTCTGAAAGGTCGATGGCCGTAGGATCCTTCCCGGTGGAACCGTCGGTTGCCGTGACGCCGGTGTTCGGGGAGCTCGAGCAGCACCGCTCGGAGCTCACTGCGTACTGCTACCGCATGCTCGGGTCGCCGTTCGACGCCGAGGATGCGGTGCAGGACACGCTCGTCCGCGCCTGGCGGAACATCGAACGCTTCGAAGGCCGAGCCGCCCTGCGGTCGTGGCTGTACAAGATCGCGACCAACGTCTGCCTGGACATGCTCAAGGCCGGCAACCGCCGCGCTCGTCCGATGGATCTCGGCCCGGCCCAGGAGCCGCTGTTCGAGAACCTGAACGTGCCCACCGAGGTCACGTGGATCGAGCCGCTGCCCGATCCCGCGGATGCCGCCGTCGAGCACGAGACGATCAGGCTCGCGTTCGTCGCTGCACTGCAGCATCTGCCGCCGCGCCAGCGCGCCGTGCTCATCCTGTGCGAGGTCCTGAAGTGGCAGGCGACGGAGGCTGCCGAGCTGCTCGACACGTCGGTCGCATCGGTGAACAGCGCGCTCCAGCGCGCCCGCGCAACGCTCGCGGACGCGAACGTGCGCGAGGTGGATACGGCCGACGTCGACGCCGAGTTGCTCGAGCGCTACGTCGCCGCATTCGAGGCATACGACATCGACAAGCTCACGGAGCTGCTGCGCGAGGACGCGATCCAGTCGATGCCGCCGTTCGACATGTGGCTCGCGGGCCGCGACGACATCTTCACCTGGTGGTTCGGCCCCGGAATCGCGTGCAAGGGCTCCCGCGTCATCCCTGTGCGCGCCGCGAACGGCTCGCCGGCGTTCGGCCAGTACAAGATCGACCCGGAGGGCGGCTACGCGCCGTGGGCGCTACAGGTGCTGGAGACCTCAGGCGGGCGCATCTCCGAGCTGACGTTCTTCCTCGACACCGAGCGGCTGTTCCCGCTCTTCGGGCTCCCACAGCACCTCAGCTAGCCCGGCCAGCTCGAGCAGCTCGACCAGCTCCTCTGTCGGTGTGAGGCGCACCTCGAAGCCGAGGCGCTTCCCCGCGAGCTTGAGCCGCGCGAGCGCGTCGACCGTCCGAAGACCGATTGCCATCCCAGTGAAAAGACGGCCGGGACGCCGAGAACTCATCGGCGTGACCGTTTGCAAACGGTATTCACGGGGCACAGCCGGTGCGGCCAACCACTGGAAGGAGAAACGCCCATGATCCGGACGCTCGCGTTCGGCGCGGCCCTCGCGGCCGCGCTCGCGGTCGTTGTCCCGTCTGCCAGCGGTGCGAAGGCGGCGAAGCCCGCGTCCTCCTCTGGCACCGCGTTCACGAACTTCTCCATCGCCGAGACGCCCGGGATCGCCTGCCCGGGCAGCTCGAGCTGCTCCAACATCGCCTCCGAGCCGGCCATCCGCGCGGACGGCGACGGCAACTTCTTCGGCTCGACGGAGAACGGGCTCGGCGGCGGCACGGTGGCGGTTCGCTCGACCGACGGCGGTCTCCACTACCTCACCCTGCAGTCCCCGAACGGCGTCTCCTCTGCAAACGACACGGGCTTCGCACCGGGCGGAGGCGACACCGACCTCGCGACCGCGCCGGCGCGAAACGCGCAGGGCAACTTCAACGTCTACGTCGCCAGCCTCAGTCTCGCCAACGTCGACGTCTCCACCTCGACCGACCGGGGGCAGACATGGACGCTCAACCCGGTCAGCGCGACGATCGCCGGCGACGATCGCGAATGGATCGCCGCAGACGGCGCGTCCAAGGTGTGCATCTCGTATCACGACGTGGCGACCTTCAACCTCGACGTCAACTGCAGCCTCGACGCGGGTACGACGTTCACGCAGCTCGGCGACGCGATCGACGCCGCGCACGCCTACCAGATCAACGACAACGAGAGCGGCAATCTCGCGATCGACCCGAGCTCGCATGTCATCTACCAGGCATACAGCGCGATCACGAGCTCGTCCGAAGCGGTAGGCGCAGGGTTCCACGGCGAGTACATGGGCGTCTCGACCGACGGCGGCAAGACGTTCACCGACTATCCGGTGTACGTGAACCCCGACTCGAGCGTGTCGTACGGCTCGCAGTTCGCGAACGTCTCCGTCGACCGCGCGGGGAACGTTTACGACGTGTACACCGACGGACACGACGTGTACTACTCGTTCTCGACCGACCACGGGCAGACGTGGTCAGGCCCGTTCAAGCTGAACAGCGGCGGCACCGCGATCATGCCATGGGCGACCGCCGGCGACGCCGGCAAGCTCGATGTCGTCTGGTACCAGACGAGCTATCGCGACACCAGCACGACCGCGGACAACTATCCGGACTCGGCGGCATGGACGGTCACGTTCGCGCAGGGCCTGACGGCGACGACGGCGGGATCGTCGTTCACCCGGACGACGGCGACGCCGGTCGTGCACACGGGGGGCGTCTGCCTCAGCGGCGTCACGTGCACGGGGAACCGTGACCTCTTCGACGACTTCGGCGTCGCGGCGAGCCCGGTCACCGGCCTCGCGTCGGTCATCTACAGCGACGACCAGTACTCGTCGAGCGGCCCGAACTCGTCGGGCTGCGGCCCGTCGCAGAACAACTCCGGGAGCTGCGACCACACCGCGATCGCGACTCAGACGGGCGGCACCGGCATCTTCGGCAGCACCTCCACCGCCAAGAAGAAGAAGCCCTAGACCGCGGGGGAGGGCGGCCCGAACCGGGCCGCCCTCCCGGATCTCGGCTACTCTGGACACCAGATATGGCTGGAAAAGAGGAGAAGATCGAGCTCGAGGGCGAAGTGATGGAGTCGTTCAAGAGCGGGATGCATCGCATCGCGCTCGACAACGGCCACGAGACCCTCGGCTACACCTCCGGCCGCATGCGCCGCTACCGCATCAGGATCAACCCGGGCGACCGCATCAAGGTCGAGCTCTCGCCCTACGACCTGACGCGCGGCCGCATCGTCTACCGCGAGCGCTAGATCCGCGCCGCCTACTTCTCGTCGAGCTTCAGGGCCGCCGAGTTGATGCAGTAGCGCAGCCCGGTCGGGTGCGGCCCGTCGGGAAACACGTGCCCGAGGTGGCCGCCGCAGCTCGCGCACAGCACCTCGGTGCGCGTCATCCCGTGACTCACGTCGGTCTCCTCCTCGACCGCGTCCTCGCCGGCGGTCGCGTAGAAGGCGGGCCAGCCGCAGCCGGAGTCGTACTTCGCGTCCGACTCGAACAGCTCGGCGCCGCAGCCTGCGCAGCGGTACGTGCCCGGCTCGAAGACGTGGTCGTACTCGCCCGTGAACGGCGCCTCGGTCCCCTTGCGGCGCAGAACGGTGAACTGCTCCGGCGTCAGCTCCTGACGCCACTCCTCCTCTGACTTGTCGACTTTCGGCATGGTTCGAGTATGCCGACCGCAGCAGGCGCTCCGCGCAAGCGCGTCATCTTCAGCGCCCTCATGCTCGTCGTGCTCCTCGCCGCGCTCGACCAGACGATCGTCTCGACCGCGCTCCCGACCATCGTCGGCGATCTCGGCGGCCTCTCGCACCTCTCCTGGGTCGTGACCGCGTATCTCCTGACGTCGACGGTCTCCGGCCCGCTGTACGGCAAGTTCGGAGACCTGTACGGCCGCAAGATCGTCATCCAGGCGGCGATCGTCATCTTCCTCGCCGGGTCGGCCCTGTGCGGGATCGCACAGAACATGTTCGAGCTCATCCTCTTCCGCGCGCTGCAGGGGCTCGGCGCGGGCGGCCTCGTCGTCGTCGCGATCGCCGTCATCGGCGACGTCATCCCGCCGCGCGACCGCGGCCGCTATCAGGGGCTCTTCGGCGCCGTCTTCGGCGTCGCCACCGTCATCGGCCCGCTCATCGGCGGCTTCTTCGTCGACAACCTCTCGTGGCGCTGGATCTTCTACGTGAACATCCCGGTCGGCGTGATCGCGTTCGCGGTCATCGGCGCGACGTTCCACGCGCCCGCCGAGCGCAAGCAGCACGCGATCGACTATCTCGGCGCCGCGCTCCTCGCCGGCGGGCTCGCCGCGGTCGTCCTGTTCACCACTCTCGGCGGGACGACGTATGCCTGGGGATCGCCGGAGATCGTCGCGCTCGCGGTCGTGGGTGTCGTGATGCTCGCCGCGTTCCCGTTCGCGGAACGGCGGTCGAGCGAGCCGATCCTGCCGCTGTCGCTCTTCCGCAACCGCATCTTCGTCGTCAGCTCAGCCGTGGGCTTCATCATCGGGGTCGCGCTCTTCGGGTCGATCACGTTCCTGCCGCTCTTCCTGCAGATCGTGCGCGGACGCAATCCGACGAGCTCGGGCCTGCAGCTCACTCCGATGATGGCCGGGCTGCTCTTCACGTCCATCGTGGGCGGCCAGATCATCTCGCGGACGGGCCGCTACCGCGCGTTCCCGATCGTGGGCACCGCGATCGCCACCGTCGGCATGGTGCTGCTGACACAGCTGAACGTGCACACGTCGACGGTCGCGACGTCGCTGTACATGCTCGTGATCGGCTTCGGCCTCGGCATGGTCATGCAGGTGCTCGTGCTCGCGGTCCAGAACGCGGTGCCGCCGGCCGTCATGGGTGTCGCCACCTCCGGGTCGATCATGTTCCGGCAGATCGGCGGCTCCGTCGGCATCGCCGCGTTCGGCGCGATCTTCGCCAACCAGCTGCAGACGAATCTCGCCAGGACCTTGCCGCGGGGTGTGCATGGGCCGACGTCGGTGACGCCGGCGGCGGTGAAGGCGCTGCCGCCTCACGTGCACACCCTGTACGTCCACGCATTCTCGAATGCGCTCCACCCGATGTTCCTCGTCGGCGCGGTCGTCTCGGGCATCTCGTTCCTCTTGACGTGGTTCCTCAGAGAGGTGCCGCTGCGCAGGACGACCGAGTCGGCCGCGGTCGCGTGACTCCCGAGCTCGAGCTGCTCGACTGGAAGCGGCGCATCTTCGACCTGTACGCGGAGGTGCGCGCGTCGGAGCCTCGCGCCGGCTGGGAGCGGTGGCGAGCGGTGCGCGCGGAGCTCTTCCGCGATCACCCGCAGTCGCCGTCGCCCGGGTACACGTCGCTCGCGTACTACGACTACGACCCGGCGCTCCGCTTCCTCGCCGACGTCGAGCCGATGGAGCAGCAGGTGCTCGAGATTGCGGGCAGCGCGGGATCGCTGACCCGCTTCCGGCGCTTCGCCCGGGCGTCATTCGAGCGCGGCTCGCTCGAGCTGTACTGGCTGGAGGCGTACGGCGGCGGGATCTTCCTGCCGATCGCCGACGAGACCCGCGGGCAGGAGACCTACGGCGCCGGCCGGTACCTCCTCGACACGGTGAAGGGCTCCGACCTCGGGATGGAGGACGGGCGTCTCGTCCTCGACTTCAACTTCGCCTACAACCCCTCGTGCGCCTACGACGACGAGTGGGCCTGCCCGCTCTCTCCGCCGGCGAACCGGCTGCCCATGCCGATCCGGGCCGGGGAACGTCTGGAATAGCTGCTACCGTGTTGACACGGACGGCAATGGGTCGTCCAGTGAGATTCAGCTTCTCGTTCCTCCTATGGCGGTTTCGAGTCGTGTGATCTCGAACCGATCCATCAAAGGAGTAGAACACCACATGCAACAAACGTTCCGCGCGCTCGGCGTGAGCGCGGCCGTCGAGCAGGCGCTCGCGGACCGCGGCATCACCGGGCCGTTTCGTATCCAGACCCTCGTCCTTCCGGACGCACTCGGCGGTCGCGACGTGCTCGCCAAGTCGCCCACCGGGTCCGGCAAGACCCTCGCCTTCGGCATCCCGCTCGTCGAGCGGGCGCCGGTGGACGGGAAGATGCCGGCTGCGCTCGTGCTCGTCCCGACTCGTGAGCTCGCGCTCCAGGTCACCGAAGACCTCGAGCCGTTGGCGCGCGCCCGAGGGATTCGCGTCGCCGCCGCGTACGGCGGAGCGCCGGTCGGGGCGCAGGCCAAGCGGCTCAAGGGCGCGCAGATCGTCATTGCGACGCCGGGCCGTCTCCAGGATCTCGTCGAGCGGAAGCTCGTCTCGCTCGACGCCGTCCGCACGCTCGTCCTCGACGAGGCCGACCGCATGCTCGACATGGGCTTCCGCCCGCAGGTCGAGCGCATCATCCGGCGGCTGCCGGAGGCGCGGCAGACGATGCTCTTCTCCGCCACGCTCGACGGCGAGGTGGGCGAGCTCGCAGCCACGTACACCGACGCGCCGGCCCGCTTCGAGAACGGCCGCGAGCAGGACGTGGAGGACAGCGAGGTCGAGCACAACTTCGTCCCGGTCACGGCCGCGGACAAGGTCGACAGGCTCGTCGACTTGCTCGAGGCCGAGCCCGGCCTCTCGCTCGTCTTCGTGCGCACCAAGCGCGGGGCGGACCGCCTCGCGCAAAAGCTTTCGCGCCGCGACATCCGAGTGGTCGCCATGCACGGCGACCTGTCGCAGCCGCAGCGCGAGCGCGCCCTGGAGAAGTTCCGCACCGGCCGGGTGACGACCCTCGTCGCCACCGACGTCGCCGCACGCGGGCTCGACCTCGAGGCGATCGCGCACGTGATCAACTTCGATCCGCCCGAGGACGACAAGGGCTACGTTCACCGTGTCGGCCGCACCGGCCGCGCGGGCGCATCCGGGAGGGGCAGCACGCTCGTCCTTCCCGAGCAGCAGGCCGACGTCAGCCGCGTCGCGGCCCGGCTCGGGCACGGAGAGCAGTTCCAGAGCACGGGAATGAGCGTCGCCAGGCCGAAGCTGCTATACACCAGCCGGCGTGGACGTCGGTCCCGCTGGTAGTAGAATGTTCCGATCCACACAGAAGGACGAGTACCGGAGTGCAGCATCGCCGCCTCCCAGCTTGTTCGTGAATAACGCAGGGAGGTGAGTTAGATATGGCAACCGGAACCGTCAAGTGGTTCAGCGACGAGAAGGGGTACGGCTTCATCACCCCGGACGACGGCGCGAAGGACCTGTTCGTGCATCACACGGGCATCACCGGCGAAGGCTTCAAGAGCCTGTCCGAAGGCGCCAAGGTCGAGTTCGAAGCGACCGAAGGTGCCAAGGGACCGCAGGCGACGAACGTCCGCGTCACCGCGTAGTCCGCGTCGCACGACGCATTTTCGAGGGAGGGGCCCCGCAAGGGGCCTTTTCTCTTGGGGATTTTTGATATACAACAAATCCTATGAGGAAACTGCTGTTAGTACCCGTGCTCGCGGTCGCGGGCGTCGGCCACCAGGGCACGACCCTGTCCGTCGTCGCCTACTCCATCCCGACCGCGGTGTATCCCAAGCTGATCGCCGCCTACCAGGCGACGCCGCAGGGGAAGGGCGTGAGCTTCCAGACGTCCTTCGCCGCCTCCGAGGTGCAGAGCAAGGCGGTCGCCGCCGGCCTTCCCGCCGACGTCGTCAACTTCTCCATCTCGACGGACATGGACCGCCTCGTCGCGTCCGGCCAGGTCGCGAAGACCTGGGACGCGAACCCCTACCACGGCATCGTCTCCAGGTCGGTGGTCGTGTTCGTGCTGCGCAACGGCAACCCGAAGCACATCCGCACCTGGGACGACCTCGTCAAGCCGGGCGTCCAGGTCGTGTTTCCGAACCCCTTCAGCTCCGGCGGCGCCCGCTGGGACGTGATGGCCGCGTACGGCGCGGAGCTGCGCGAGCACAAGACGCCAAAGCAGGCTGACGCGTACCTCCGGAACCTGTTCCGGCACAACGTCTCGCAGGACACGAGCGGCCGCAACGCGCTCAACACGTTCCTCTCCGGCAAGGGCGACGTGCTCATCGACTACGAGAGCGATGCGAAGCTCGCGCAGTCGCAGGGCAAGCCGGTCTTCTACCTCCTCCCGAAGGCGACGCTGCAGATCGAGACGCCGCTCGCGGCCGTCAACGGCGGCAACTCCGTGGCCGCGAAGCGGTTCGTGTCGTGGCTGTACACGCCGGCGGCGCAGAAGATCTGGGCCGAGAACGGCTTCCGCTCCGTCGTGCCGAGCATCGAGAAGCAATACCTCGACCAGTTCCCGCCGCGTCCGCAGCTGTTCAAGATCGGCTACGTCGGCGGGTGGGCGAAGGTGAACAAGCAGTTCTTCGATCCGACCACCGGCGTCATCGCGAAGATCGAGCAGGGGCTCGGTGTCAGCACAGGCGGTTGAGCGGCTCTACGCGCCGCGCCGCCGCCCGCTCGCCGGCGGCATAGCGCTCGGGTACCTCAGCATCATCGTGCTCGTTCCGCTTGCCGCGGTCGCGGCGAAGGCTGCGAGTGGGGGCTGGCACCACTTCTGGCAGGTGGCGTGGAACCGCGAGTCGCGCGCGGCGCTCGAGCTGACGTTCGTGCTCGCGGGCGGTGTCGTCGCGATCAACGCCGTCACGGGCACGGCGCTCGCGTGGACGCTCGTCCGCGACGAGTTCCCGGGCAAGCGTCTCGCGAACACGCTCATCGATCTTCCGTTCGCGCTGCCGTCGATCGTCGCCGGCCTGACGCTGCTCGCGCTGTACGGGCCCACGGGCGGCGTCGGCGTGAACGTCGCGTACACGCGCTGGGGCGTCCTCTTGGCGCTGCTCTTCGTGACGCTGCCGTTCGTCGTGCGCACCGTGCAGCCGGTGCTGCTCGGGCTCGACCGCGACATGGAGGAGGCGGCGACGTCGCTCGGCGCCGGACGCTTCACGGTCTTCCGCCGCATCGTCTTCCCGCACCTGCTGCCGGCGCTCCTCTCCGGCGTGACGCTCGCGTTCGCGCGTGCGATCGGCGAGTTCGGCGCGGTCATCCTCATCGCGGGCAACCTCCCGTTCAAGACCGAGGTCGCCTCGCTGTACGTCTTCGAGCACATCAACAGCGACGACCCGGCGGGCGCGTCGGCGCTGGCGATGCTCATGCTCGTGATCTCGTTCGGGCTCCTCCTCGCGGTGGGCGCGCTGCGCCGCTGGGTGACACGTCATGATCGTTAGGTTCGGCGCGCTGGGCTACCTGGGCGCGATTCTCGTCGCGCCGGTATCGCTGATCTTCTGGCGGGCGTTCGAACACGGTCCGCATCCTTTCTGGGCTGCGATCTCGAACGCGACTGCTGTGCACGCGCTGAAGCTGACGCTCGAGATCACCGCCATCTCCGTCCCCCTGAACACCGGGTTCGGCATCCTCTGCGCAGTCGCGATCGTTCGCCACCGGTTGCCGGGGATGGGCTTCGTCAATGCGCTCGTCGACCTGCCGCTCGCACTCTCGCCCGTCGTCGTCGGGCTCGCGCTCTACCTGCTGTACGGGCGCGGCGGGTGGTTCGGCGATCTTCCGTTCCGCGTCCTGTTCGCGCTGCCGGCGATGGTGCTCGCGACCATCTTCGTGTCGCTTCCCTTCGTCGTGCGCGAGGTCGTGCCCGTGCTGCGCGAGATCGGCACGCAGCAGGAGGAGGCGGCCGCGACGCTGGGTGCTTCCGCGCTCACGACCTTCCGGCGGATCACGCTGCCGGCGATCCGCTGGGCGGTCGCGTACGGCGTCGTCCTCACCACAGCGCGCTCGCTCGGCGAGTTCGGCGCCGTCAGCATCGTCTCGGGCGGCATCGCCGGGCGGACACAGACCCTCACGCAGTATGTCCAGGCGTCGTACGAGAACTTCGACCAGACGGGCGCCTATGCGGCGTCCGTCCTGCTGGCGATGCTCGCGATCGCAACGCTCCTTCTCATCACGGTGGTGAAGCGTGGCGATCGAAGCTCGTAACGTGACGAAGCGGTTCGGGGACTTCCTCGCGCTGGACGACGTCTCCATCTCCGTCGAGAGCGGATCTCTTACGGGCCTGCTCGGGCCGAGCGGCAGCGGGAAGTCGACGTTGCTGCGCGTGATCGCGGGGCTCGAGAGGCCCGATGCGGGAGCCGTCTTCATCTCCGGCAAGGAGGCGACGGCGATCGCGCCGCAGAAGCGCGGCGTCGGCTTTGTCTTCCAGCACTACGCCCCGTTCACGCACATGACGGTGCGGGACAACGTCGCGTTCGGGCTCACCATCCGCCGGCGGCCGAAGGACGAGATCGACGCGCGCGTGAACGAGCTGCTCGAGCTCGTGCAGCTCACGGGGCTCGGCAAGCGGTATCCGTCGCAGCTCTCGGGTGGGCAGCGGCAGCGCATGGCGCTCGCGCGCGCGCTCGCGGCCGAGCCGGAGCTGCTGCTCCTCGACGAGCCGTTCGGCGCGCTCGACGCGCGGGTGCGGAAGGAGCTGCGCGAATGGCTCCTGCGACTGCACGACGAGATGCACGTGACGACGATCTTCGTCACGCACGACCAGGAGGAGGCGCTCGAGGTCGCGGACAACGTCGTCGTCATGAATGCCGGGCGCGTCGAGCAGGTGGCGCCGCCGCGCGAGCTCTACGACGAGCCGGCGAACCCGTTCGTCATGAGCTTCGTCGGCCCGGTGAACCGCCTGGGCGAGGCGTGGGTGCGTCCGCACGACATCGAGATCTCGCACGTGCAGAACGGCGTGACGCAGGAGGCGCAGGTGGAGCGGATCGTCCGGCTCGGGTTCGAGGTGCGCGTCGACCTCGTGCGCGACGACGGCCAGCGCCTGCACGTGCAGCTGACGCGGAACGAGGCCGAGGTCCTCGAGCTCGCCCCGGGCGACATCGTCTACGTGCGAACACGGCGCGAGCGGACGTTCAGCGAGAGCGCCGGACCCACGCGTCCGGCTCTTTCGTCAGCTTCGTGATGTGCGCCGGGAGCTTCCCGTTCGCGACGTCGGCGAGCGTGACGTGCTCGAGCACCGAGCGGACGGCCGAGCGGAGGGCGACCCAGACGTCGCGTAGCGCCGCCGCCGAGCCGTCGTACTCGAGCGCGTCGGGGGAGAGGCCGCGGACGCTGGCGAGCGGGCCTTCGACGGCGCGGACGACGTCCGCAATGACGATCTCCTTCGCCGGCCTGGCGAGCAGGTAGCCGCCCGCGGCGCCGCGGCGGCTGTCCACGATCCCCGCGCGGCGGAGGTCGAGGAGGATGTTCTCGAGAAAGTTGACCGGGATCTGCTGTGCCTCGGCGAGGTGCTCGGCCGTGACGGGGCCGTCCCCGGAGGAGGCGAGCTCCACGGCCGCGCGGACGGCGTAGTCGGCCTTCGCGGTGGTGCGCACCGTCGGATTATCGTTGAGGCGTGGCCGGAGCTCCGTACACAGGGCACTGCATGTGCGGCGGCGTTCGCTTCGAGGTGACCGGCGAGCCGCTCAGCGCCGGGTACTGCCATTGCACGCGGTGCCAGCGGCGGACGGGAACGGCCGCGTCCGCGCAGGCGCGCCTGGCGCCGGGCACGTTCCGGCTGCTCGCGGGCGAGGAGCTCGTCCGGGAGTACAAGCCGGAGGACGGCTGGCCGAAGTGCTTCTGCTCCGCCTGCGGGAGCGCGCTGTGGAGCAAGGACCCGGAGACCGGCGAAGTCGGCAGCGTGCGGCTGGGGCTCTTCGACCCCGGCCACGACATCCGTCCGCAGTGGCACACGTACGTGAACTACGCGTGCGAGTGGGAGCCGCTCCCGGACGACGGGCTCGAGCGGTATCCCGAAGCGAAGCCGCGTTAGACGCCCGTGACACGTTCGTGCGCGTAACAGTTACCGGTCTTGGGCCCGTGTGGCCACCGCGCGACGTGGAGTAGCACCTGCCCTGACGACCGGTAACAGTTACCCCGACGTAGGTGTCACGGAAGTGTCACAGGGGGACGAGGCGCGTGCCGGTGGCCTTGAACGTCGCATAGGCGACGCCGCCGCCCGCTAGGCCCAGCCGCTCCGCCGAGGACGCCGTCACCTCCGCCGTCACCGGGCCGATGCGGACTCGGACACGGTTGCCGACCTCGACCACCGAGCCGATCTCGCCGCGGATGACGTTGAGCGCCGAGTCCGCGTCGTCCGCGTGCGCACGGGCGAGGGAGATCTCCCACGGATAGACGACGACGCCGACCTCGCCCTCGCCGTCATCGGTGGAGAACACCCGTTCGCCGCCCTCCAACACGATCTCGGTCAGGTCGCCGCGGCGGGCGCGCCCCCGCATCAGGTTCGCCCCCGTGAACGAAGCCACGAACGCGTCGTTCGGCCGCGCGACCAGCTCGGCGGGGGATGCGAGCTGCCGCAGCCGGCCGTCGACGAGCACGCCGACCTCGTCCGCGAGCGACGCGGCGTCCTCGTAGTCGTGCGTCACGAGCAACGTGGGGAGGGCGAGCTCACGGAGCAGCTCGTGCAGCTCGCCGCGCACCTCCGCCTTCGTATGCGCGTCGAGCGCCGCGAGCGGCTCGTCCAGCAGCAGCACCGCCGGGTTGCGCGCGAGCGCCCGCGCGAGTGCGACCCGCTGCCGCTCGCCGCCGGAGAGCTCGCGCGGCCGCGCGTCCGCGAGGTGCGCGATGCGGAACCGGTCGAGCAGGTCGCCGACCGGGCCGGCATACGCGACGTTCGCGCGCACGCTCAGGTGCGGGAAGAGCGCGTAGTCCTGGAAGACGAAGCCCACGCGCCTTTGCTCCGGCGGCAGGGCCGTCCAGGATGCGCCGTCCAGCGACACGCCCCCGCGCGCCGGCTGCAACAGCCCGGCGACCACGCGCAGCACCGACGTCTTGCCCGCCCCCGACGGTCCGACGAGCGCGACCGTGCGCTCGACGGGCAGCGTCAGCTCGAGGTCGAAAGCGCGAAGCGGAACGCTGAAGTGGAGGAGGAGGCGAGCCATTTGAGGGTCACGAGCAGAAGGGCGCTGACGAGGACGAGCAGCCCGCCCAGCGCGAGGGCGGTGTGGAAGTCGACGTCGAACTCCGCGTAGACGGCCAGCGGCAAGGTCTGCGTCACGCCCTGCAGGCTGCCGGCGAACATGATCGTCGCGCCGAACTCGCCGAGCCCGCGCGCGAAGGCGAGCGCCTCGCCGGCCCCGAGGCCGCCGCGCGCGAGTGGCACGACGACGCGGAAGAACGTCTTCATCGGCCCGGCGCCGAGCGTGCGCGACGCGGCCACGAGCGTCTCGTCCACCCCCTCGAAGGCCGCGACGGCCTGACGCACGTACAGCGGCCCGGAGACGAAGGCAACTGCGAGCACGACCGCCGTCTGCGTGAACGGGATGCTCGTGTGCAGCAGCCCGAGGCGCCCGAAGGCGGCGAGGAGCCCGATGCCGGCGACCGCCGGGGGCAGCACGATCGGGAGCTCCACGAGCGTGACGACGAGCGACCGCCCGCGGAAGCGATGCGTCGCGAGCAGGTATGCGGCCGGCGTGCCGAACACGAGCACGAGCGCCTGCGCGACGACAGTCGTCTTCAGGCTCACCACGAGCGCGTCGGTGACGAGCGAGCTCGAGAGCTCGTGCGCCAGCCGGCCCCACGAAAGCCGCGCGAAGATGGCCACGACCGGCAGCGCGAGGAACGCGAGACCGACGAGTGCCGCCGCGAAGACGGGGACGCGCTTGATCATCGCGGCGAGAGGAAGCCGGCCGCGCGCAGCTTCGCCTGCGCCGTCTTCCCGAGGAGCGCGTGGACGAACGCGCGCGCAGCCGCCCGGTGGTGGCTCGACTTCACGACCGCAGCCGCGTACTGCACGATCGGCTGCGCGCTCCGGCGAATGCCGATCGTCGCCACCTGGCCCCGCACCGTGCGCGCATCGGTCACGTACACGAACCCGGCATCCGCCTCGCCGAGCGCGACCTTCGTCAGCACCTCGCGCACGTCCGTCTCCTGGCTGACGACGTTCCCGAGCACGTCGTCGAGCCCGAGGTTGTGCAGCACGACGCGCGTGTAGTCGCCGACCGGCACGCCGGCCGCGGCGACGACGAGCTTCACTCTCGGCTTGCGCAGGTCGAAGACGCTGTGGATGCCGGCGGGATTCGACTTCGGGACGATGAGGATGAGCTCGTTCCGGGTGAAGACGACCGGCTTCTGGACGAGACCCTGCTCGTACAGCTGCTCGGGCAGCTTCGTGTTGGCGGAGGCGAAGACGTCGGCCGGCGCTCCCTGCTGGATCTGCGCCGCGAGCGTGTTCGAGCCCGAGAACGAGTAGCGCTCGTGCGGCGCGATGTGCGGGAACACGTTCGTGAGCGACGCCGCCGCGAAGATCGTGAGGACGGCGCTCGGGATCACCGCTCGACCATCACCGAGGTGGACTTGACGATCGCGGTGGCGGGCGAGCCGGGCTCGAGCCCGAGCTCCTCGACCGCGTCGCGCGTGACGATCGCGACGATGCGCGTCGGCTCGGTGACGAGGATCTCGACCTGCGCGAGCAGGCCGTCGATCTCCACCGAGCGCACGGTGCCGCGCAGCCGGTTGCGCGCGCTCATGTGGCTGCCCTCGTCGCCGCGCAGGCGGGCGACCTCCCGCGCCGAGACGACGCGACGGTTGGCGCTGTCGCGCCTGGTCCGGATGCGGCCGTCGCGATCCCAGCGCCGCAGCGTGTCCAGGCTGATCCCGAGCGCCTGCGCTGCCTCCCGTGCGGTGTAGACCCGCTTCTCCATGATCCGGGGATCCTAACGCATAGGCAATGCCTAGGCGGGGTTGTTGCGGAGCCCGATGGCGCCGATCGCCCCGCCCGCAACGAGGAGCGCAGCCACGACGACCATGGTCTGGTGGAAGCCACCGACCGTGAGGTGGTCGCCGCCGCCCGCCGCCGTGATGCCGAGGACGGCCACCGCCACGAGCCCGGCCACGCGCGCGACCGCGTTGTTCACGCCCGAGGCGATCCCGGCATCGCCCGGCCCCGCGTCGGAGAGAACCGTGGTCGTCAACGGCGCCACCGTCATCGAGAGCCCGAAGGCGAACCCGAGCAGCGCGGGAAGGAGGTCGAGCCAGTAGTCGAGGTGCACCGGCATGCGCGCGAGCGCGAGCAGCGAGGCGCCCCCGACGATCGGCCCGACCGCCATGAACAGCCGCGGTCCGTACCGCATCGACAGCCGGCCGATGCGCGGCGAGAGCAGAAACATGACGATCGTCACTGGCACGCTCGCGAGCCCGGCGCGGAAGGGCGAGTAATGCGAGAACTCCTGCAGGAACAGCGTCATGAACACGCCCCAGCCCGACAGCGCGCCGTAGACGGCGAGGGTCTCGACGTTCGTGACCGAGAAGTTCCGCAGCCGGAACAGTCGTAGCGGCAACATGGGTATCGCCGTGTGCATCTCGTAGACGACGAACGCGGCGAGCAGGAGCGCCCCGCCCGCGAGCGCGCCCGGGATCAGGGGATCGCTCCAGCCGAATCGGGGTTGCTCGATGAAGCCGGCGACGACCAGGCCGAGCCCGGCGGCGCAGAGGAACGCTCCCGTGAAGTCGATGCGGACGTCCTTCTTCCGCTGTTGCGTCCGCCCGCCCAGCCGGAGCGCGATCGCCACGGTCGCGAGCGCGATCGGCACGTTGATGAGGAAGATCAGGCGCCAGGTCGAGACGTCGATCAGCCAGCCGCCGAGGAGCGGCCCGATGACGAACGAGACGCCGCTCCAGGCCGTCCACGTCCCGATCGCCGCGCCGCGCTCCGTGCCGGCGAAGGTGGACGTGATCACTGCGAGCGACGCGGGGGTGAGCAGCGCGCCGGCGATGCCCTGGATGCCGCGGAAGACGATGAGAGAGGTCGCATCCGGCGCGAGCGCGCACAGGATCGACGCGGCACCGAAGGCCGCGACTCCGAGCGTGAACATCCGCATCTCGCCGAAGATGTCGCCGAGCGAGCCGCCGACGAGGATGAGCGAGCCGAGCGTCAGGAGATAGGCGTCGACCCACCACTGCTGCGCGGCGAGCCCGCCGCCGAGGTCGCGCTGCATCGCCGGGAGCGCCACGCTGACCACCGAGCCGTCGATGAACGCGATCGACGACCCCATGATCGTCGCCACGAGCGTCCAGCGCTTGACCCGGTCCATCCGCCCAATTTAAGGACTGCGTAACACGCTGCGCCTAAGCTGTGGCCATGGCCGAGCAGCCGGAGCCGCGCCGCTATGGCCGCGGCCTCTTCCTCGTCACCGTCGCCGGGGGCCTCTCGTCCCTCGCCTGGGGCAAGGCCGCGTGGAGCCGCGTGTCCAGCGTCATCTCTCCCGTCGCCGGCGACATCGCGCCGATCCTGCCCACGCAGGGATGGCGCATCTACACCGTGTCGGACCACATGCCGACCTTCGACCCCGCGACCTGGCAGCTCCGCGTCGGCGGTCTCGTCGAGACGCCGACGACCCTCACCTACGCGCACCTGCGGTCGCTGCCGCGCGTCGAGCAGATCTCGACCTTCCACTGCGTGACCGGCTGGACCGTGCCGAACGTGCACTGGGCCGGCGTCCGCCTCAACGACGTGTTCGACCTCGTGCGGCCGCTGCCGGAAGCCGGCGCGCTGCAGTTCGTCTCCGCCGAGGATCCGTACGTCGACTACCTCAGCATGCAGCAGGCCCTGCTGCACGACGTGATGCTCGCGTACGAGATGAACGGGAAGCCCCTGGCGCGCGAGCACGGCGCGCCGCTCCGCCTCGTCATCCCCGACATGTACGGCTACAAGAACGTCAAGTGGCTCGCGGGGATCAACCTCGTGCCGCATCCCGAGGACGGCTACTGGGAACAGCTCGGCTACGACCGCGACGCCTGGGTCGGCCGGTCGAACGGCTACTCGTCGTGATCGAGTACATCCCGCGCTTCTCGCGGACGGAGCGGACATTGCACTGGGCGAACGCGCTCGGCTTCCTCTTCGTGCTCGCGACCGGTCTCGTGCTCTATCTCCCGAGCCTCTCGGTCCTGGTCGGTCGCCGCCCGCTGCTGAAGGACATGCACTTCTGGGGCGGCATCGGCTGGGTCTCGCTGCTCGCCGTCGTCGCGCTGCTCGGCGATCGTCGCGGCCTGCTGCGCACGGCGCGCGAGCTCGAGCGCTTCGAGCACGACCGCCTGAACGTCGGCCAGAAGATCAACGCGATCCTCATGGCCGCGTTCACGATCCTCTTCCTCGCCTCCGGGCTCCTGCTCTGGTACGGCGAGCGCGACACGCGGTTCCATTTCGCGAGCACGGTCGTGCTCCACGACGGCCTGATGTTCGTTGCGCTCACGCTCTTCGTCGGCCACCTGTATCTCGCCGTGCTCCATCCCGCCACGCGCCATTCGCTGCGCGGGATGACGCTGGGGAACGTGCGCGAGGACTGGGCCCGGGTGCACTACCCGGAGTGGGTGTCAGACACCGCGCGCAAGCACGGTGCCTGACACCGATCCGCGCTAGGAGGGCCTGGTGCCGAAGGTGACGGAGATCGACTTCGTCGATCCGTCGCGGTCGACCGTGAGGGTCGCCTTGTCACCCGGCTTGTAGACGTTCACCGCTGCGGTCAGATCGTCGGCGCTGGAGATCTTCTTGCCGCCGATTGCCGTGATCACGTCGCCTGCCTTCAGGCCGGCGTTGTCGGCCGGGGAGCCGGATACGACGCTCCCGATCTTCGCCCCACCGTTGTTCGCGGCATCGCTCACCTGGATGCCGAGATAGGCGTGCTGGACCTTCCCGCCCGAGATGAGCGTGTCGGCGACGCTCTTGACGGTGTCGACCGGCGTGGCGAAGCCGACGCCCTCGCTGCCGTTCGAGTTGCTGTCGATCTGCACGTTGACGCCGACGACCTGGCCGCTCGCGTTGAGCAGTGGCCCGCCCGAGTTGCCGTGGTTGATCGGGGCGTCCGTCTGGATCGCGCCCGAGATCGAGTAGTTGTTCGGGGCCGTGATCGTCCGGCCGATGGCGCTGACGATTCCGGCGGTCATCGTCTCGGTCAGCCCGAACGGGCTCCCGATCGCGACGACCTCGTCCCCGGGCTGCAGGCCTGCCGACGAGCCGATGGTCAGCGGATGCAGCTCGGAGGACGCCACGTCGACCTTGATCACGGCGGTGTCGGTCGAGTCGTCCTTGCCGACGAGCTTCGCGGTCGCGGTCTTGCCGTCCTGGAAATCCACCTTGATCGAGGTCGCGCCGTCGACGACGTGGGCGGCGGTGACGATGTCGCCCTTCGTGTCGTAGACGAAGCCGGTGCCCTCGGCCTGCGAGGACTGCTGCCCGAAGCCGAAGCTGTTGCCCGCGGCCTGGGTGACGGTGATGTCCACGACGCCCGGCGTGGCCTGCTTGTAGATCTGGGTCAGCCCGGTCGTGGTCGCGGCGGCCGGCTGGACGGTCGACGTCGCGGGCGCCGCGGTCGTCGTCGTCGTGGTCGTGGTCGCGCTCGACGAGCCGCCGCTGACGCCGGCGTAGACCGCGGCGCCGATCCCGCCGCCGAGCGCGAGCGCCGCGACGACCGGGACGACACGGTGGAGGATTGTGCTCTTGTTCACGTTTCTCTCGCTCCCTTGTTCCTTGGGTAGCTCCAATGGAAGCGGATCTGATTAGGAGCGGGGTGAGAGCTCCTTAAAGAGTGGATGAAAGGCCCTCAAGTCGCCCCTCGGATCGGCCGATGGAAGGGTGGGAGATGAGCTACGACCCGACAGTCATCGAGCGCCACGCCGCGGCGCTCCACCAGAAGGCGGGATCCCGCGTCGCCCGCTTCACGGTCTTCGGCCTCCTGGTCGGGAGCGTCATCGGCGGATCGACCGTCGTCGCGCCGATGGTCTCCAGCGTGCACAGCCTCCTGCCCCACCGCTTCGCGTACGCGGCGCTCGTCATGGGTGCGGCCGCGGGCGCCTATCTCGGTTACCTCGTCGGCCAGTCCCGCGCGGTCGCGCTTCGCCTGCAGGCGAACCTGGCCGTGCACCAGCTCGAGATCGGCCGGGCCCTCCACCGCTTCGAAGCCTTGCGCGTCCCTCTTCCAGCTGCGGCATCCCTCCCCACACCGGCGCCGGTGCCTGCGCCTGCTCCGGCACCCGTCGCCCCGCCGGCTCCGCCGGCACCCGCGCCGGTCGTCTCCCTGCCCGAGCCCGCGCCGGCGCCGGCGCCCATGCCCCCGCCGACCCGCATCCCGATGACTGTGCCCGTCTCGGACCCGGCCCCGATGTCGTATCCGGTCCCGCACGCCGTTCCGGAGCCCGCGGCGCAGATGGTTCCGCCGACGTACGGGTCGCAGACGGTTCCGCCGACGTACGAGCGGCAGACGCCGCCGACGTCGAACACGGCCGGCTAGTCCTAGTCGATCGCCGCGCGCAGCGTCGCGACGTAGCTGCGCAGTGCGTCCGGGCCGCCCTCGGCTTCCTGCACCGCGCGCGAGCCGACGACGACGCCGTCTGCCAGCTCGCCGGCGGCGCGCGCGATCTCCGGCGTGGAGATCCCGAACCCCGCGTAGACGGCGACGTCGGTCAGACCTCTCACTCGCTCGACGAGCGGAGCGAGCGTGGGGGAGAGCGCGGGTCGTGCGCCGGTCGTTCCGGTGACCGACACGAGGTAGAGCCAGCCGTCGGTGGCGTTCCCGGCGGCGCGAATCCGGTCGTCCGTCGACGTCGGAGCCACGAGCTGGACGCGCCGCAGTGCGGGCTGCTCCTCGACGGGAAGGTCGACGAGGATGAAGCTCGACGCACCGCGCTCGCGCGCATCCGCGGCGAAGCGCTCGTACCCGTACGCCTCGAGGATCGCCGCGTAGGTCATCGGCACGATCGGTGTGTCCGGCAGCAGCTCCCGTGTTCGCGCGAGCACGTCGAGGCACTGCTTCGTGCGCATCCCGCGCGCGAGCGCGCGCTCCGACGCGCGGCGGATCACCGGCCCTTCCGCGAGCGGGTCGGAGAACGGGAAGCCGAGCTCGACGATGTCCGCGCCGCCCTCGACGGCGGCGCGCGCGAGCTCGGGCGTCTCCGGCTCCGCCATCAGGTAGATGACGAGCTTCTTCACGGCTTCAGGTGCCGGAGGACTTCGGCGAGATCCTTGTCTCCGCGTCCGGAGAGGCCGACGAGGATCAGCTCCTCCTCCAGTTCACGCGCGCGCGCGAGGGCGTGGGCGGGCTCGAGGGCGGGGATGATCCCCTCCGTGCGCGCGAGGTCGCGGAACGCGGCGAGCGCCTCGTCGTCCGTCGCGCCGACGTACTCCACCCGGCCGATGTCCCGAAGATACGCGTGCTCCGGGCCGACGCCGGGGTAGTCGAGGCCGGCCGAGATGGAATGCGCATCCGTGATCTGCCCATCCTCGTCGGCGAGCACGGAGGAGCGCGCGCCGTGCAGGACGCCCGCGCGCCCGCTGCCGAGCGACGCAGCGCCGGCCGCTTCGACGCCGACGATCTTCACGTCCGCGTCCTCGAGGAAGCCGTAGAAGATGCCGATCGCGTTCGAGCCGCCGCCGACGCAGGCGACGACCGCCTCCGGCAGCCGGCCCTCGGCGGCGAGGAACTGCTCGCGCGCCTCGTCGCCGATCACGCGCTGCAGCTCGCGCACGATCTCCGGGTAGGGCGCGGGGCCGACGCACGAGCCGATCAGGTAGTGCGTCGTCTCGACGTTCGTGATCCAGTCGCGGATCGCTTCGCTCGTCGCTTCCTTGAGCGTCTTCGTGCCGAAGTCGACCGGTCGCACCTCCGCTCCGAGCACGCCCATGCGCTCGACGTTGGGCTGCTGGCGGCGGATGTCCTCCTCGCCCATGTAGACGACGCACTCGAGCCCGAAGCGCGCGCACACGGTGGCGGTGGCGACGCCGTGCTGGCCGGCGCCCGTCTCGGCGACGATGCGGTGCTTGCCGAGCCGCCGCGCGAGCACGATCTGGCCGAGCGCATTGTTGAGCTTGTGCGCGCCGGTGTGCAGCAGATCCTCGCGCTTCAGGTAGATGCGCTTGCCCGGCGCGAACCGCTCGGCGAGCGTCAGCGGCGTCGGCCGCCCCGCGTACGTCGTCAGCAGGTGGTGCAGCTCCGCGTGAAACGCGTCGTCGTTCTTCGCGGCTTCCCAGCCGGCGGTGAGCTCGTCGAGCGCGGGGATGAGCGTCTCGGGGACGTAGCGGCCCCCGTATGCGCCGAACGTCGTCGTCATGCGTGCGCCTCCTGGACGAATGCTCGAACTTTGTCGTGATCCTTGATTCCGGGCTCGGCCTCGAGCCGCGACGCGGCGTCGACCGCCCACGGGTGGACTGCGTCGATCGCCGCGCGGACGTTGTCGGGGCCGAGCTTGCCGGCGAGCACGAGCCGGCCGTTCACCTCGGCGGCGTGTCGCAGGTGCTCCGGATCGCAGCCCTCCCACGGGAGGTCTGCGACGCTCGCGACGCGCTCGCCGTCGCGGAGCAGGACGGCGTCGCGGCCGCGCACCTGCCCTTCCTCGTGCTCGTACAGCTGTACGAGGTCGGCGCCGCGCTCCTCAGGCTCGC
>DASUIG010000048.1:0-62567 GCA_036273155.1 Gaiellaceae bacterium
GGGGTCTGCCCGCGCTCGACCCCCGACGCGTTGCTCTGGTCGGGGTGCGGGCGCTCGACGAAGGGGAGCGGGAGCTGCTCGGGAAGCTCGGGCTGAAGGTCCTCACCATGAGCGACGTCGACCGGCTCGGGGTCGAGCTCGCCCTCCGCGACGCGCTCCAGCACGTCGCCGGACCGGGCTTCGTCCACGTCAGCCTCGACATGGATGCGCTCGATCCCGACGTCGCTCCCGGTGTGGGTACCCCGGTTCGAGGTGGTCTGTCCTACCGCG
Source organism: Gaiellaceae bacterium (assembly GCA_036273155.1). Lineage (GTDB taxonomy): Bacteria > Actinomycetota > Thermoleophilia > Gaiellales > Gaiellaceae > Palsa-739. Next base: position 271 of record DASUIG010000048.1, read on the forward strand.
AGGCGCATCTGGCGATGGAGCTCATCGCCGAGTCGGGCCTCGCCTCGTCACTCGACGTCGTCGAGGTCAATCCGGTGCTCGACCGCGAGAATGCGACCGGCAAGCTCGCGGTGGAGCTCATCGCTTCCGCTCTAGGCGCGCGGATCTTGTAGGAACTGCTCGACCGCGTCTGCGGTCGCGTCGAACGCCGACCACATGACCATGTGCAGGCCGGGCACGGTCACGACCTTCGCCCGGCGACCGTACGCATCGACGTGCTCGGTTCTCACGAGCCCGTACGCGGGGGCGTAGAGCAGCAGCGTCGGCATCGTGAGGACCTCGGGCGGCGGCGGCTCGGTGGCGAGCTCGCGGTAGATCGAGACGACCGCGTCCTGCGACGTCAGGCGACGGACGCGGCCGTCGGGAAGCGTCTCGACCTGGAGCGCGACGTCGGCTGCGGCGCGTGCCATGTCGATGCCGTCCGCGTCCTCACGCGTGGCGAGCCATGCCTCGACGGACGCCCACTCGGGAGGCTCGAGCTCCGTCGACGCAACCCACTCCGCGATCTGGGGGAGAATGTGGATCGCCGGATCGAGGAGCACCGCGCGGTTCATGCGCTCGGGATGCCGTGCCGCCAGCTCCAGGAGGAGCCGTCCGCCGAACGAGTGCCCGACCCAGTCCGGCTGCGCCAGACCGAGGTCGTCGATCGTCTCGATCAGGTCGGCGACGTGCGTCGCGAACGTCCACGGCGGATCCCACCCCGAGCGGCCGTGGCCGCGAAGGTCGACGGCGACGACGCGGAAGCGCTCGGCCCACCGCTCCTCGGCGAGCTGGGCCCACCGGCCCGTGTGTCCGGTCACTCCGTGGATGCACACGACCGGCGGTGCGTCGGGATCGCCCCACTCGCGCACGTGCAGCCGCATCAGTCCGGCCTGTAGTACTTCTTGCCCTTGAGCTCGTCCGGGAGATGGTCGACGTCGAACCCGCTCTCGTCGTCGTGCGGGTAGACGTAGCCCTTGCCGTGACCGAGCTGCCGGCCGTACCAGCTTGCGTCGCGCAACGACTTCGGCGGCTTCACGGTCCCGTGCTCGCGCACGTCCGCGGTCGCTTCGTTGATCGCGACATAGCTCGCGTTCGACTTCGGCGCGAGCGCGAGGTAGATCGCCGCCTGCGCGAGGTTCAGCCGTGCCTCGGGCAGTCCGACGTGCTCGACCGCCTGCGCAGCGGCGACGGCGATGACGAGAGCCTGCGGATCTGCGTTGCCGATGTCCTCGGAGGCGAGCACGATCATCCGCCGTGCGATGAAGCGCGCGTCCTCGCCACCCTCGAGCATCGCAGCGAGGTAGTAGACGGCGGCGTCCGGATCGGAGCCGCGCATCGACTTGATGAACGCCGACGTGAAGTCGTAGTGCGCGTCCGACGCCTTGTCGTAGACGACGGGACGCTTGCGCGCCGCGTCCTCGACGTTCTCCTCCGTGATCGCGCCGCGCGCGGTCTCGGACGCCAGCTCGACGATGTTGAGCGCGTTGCGCGCGTCGCCGCCGGCACGGCGGACGATCAACTCGACGACTTCGCCGGCCGCCTCTCCGCCGATCTCGGCGAGGCCGCGCCGCACCACCACGGCCATCTCCTCCGGCGACAGCGTCTCGAGCTCGTACACCTGCACACGGGAGAGGAGCGCCGAGTTCACCTCGTAGTACGGGTTCTCCGTCGTCGCTCCGATGAGCGTGACGAGGCCCTCCTCCACGGCGGGCAGCAGCGCATCCTGCTGCGCCTTGTTGAAGCGATGGATCTCGTCGAGGAAGAGGATCGTGCGACGGCCGCTCGTTCCCAACCGTTCACGCGCGCGCGCGAGGACCTCGCGGACGTCCTTGACCGTCGCGGACACGGCCGAGAGCTCCTCGAACGCCGCTCCCGTCGAGGCCGCGACGATGCGCGCGAGCGTCGTCTTCCCGGAGCCCGGCGGCCCGTAGAAGATCGACGACCTGACGCGGTCCTCCGCGATCGCCTGCCGGAGCGCAGAGCTCTCGCCCAGCACGTGCGCCTGCCCGACGAACTCCTCCAGCGTGCGGGGCCGCAGCCGCTGCGCGAGCGGCGCGATCTCGCCGGCCCGTTGGGATGCCGCATCGGCGAAGAGGTCGCTCACGGGCAGAAGTATGCTCCGAGCGTGGTGGCCGAAAGCCTCCGCGCCGAGGTGACCGACCTGCTGGCGCGGCTCATCCGCGTCGACACGACGAATCCGCCCGGCAACGAGACGGCCGCCGCGGAGCTGCTGCGGGACTACCTCGAGGCGAGCGGCGTCGAGTGCGAGCTCTATGCCCGTGTGCCCGAGCGCGCGAGCCTCGTGGCCCGCGTCCGCGGCACGGGCGACGGCCCGTCGCTGCTCCTCCTCGGTCACACGGACGTCGTCCTCGCGGATGCCGCGGAGTGGTCGGTGCCTCCCTTCTCCGGCGAGGTGCGGGACGACCAGGTCTGGGGCCGCGGCGCCCTCGACATGAAGAGCCAGGTCGCCGCCGAGGCGGTCGCGCTCGCCTCGCTCGTGCGCGAGGGCTTCCGGCCGTCCGGCGACCTCATCCTCGCCGCCACCGCCGACGAGGAGGTCGGCGACGCCTTTGGGCTCGAGTGGCTGTGCTCGGAGCACCCGGACGCCGTCCGCTGCGACTACGCGATCAACGAGGGCGGCGGCGACCGCATCGAGCTCGGCGGCACGGCCTTCTACCAGTGCACGACGGCCGAGAAGCTCACCGCGCCCTTCCGGATCCTCGTCAAGGGCCGCTCCGGGCATGCGTCGATGCCGTCCATCGCGGACAACGCGCTCGTCAAGGCGGCGACGCTGATCGAGCGGATCGCGGCGTACCGGCCGGAGCAGCAGGTCCAGCAGGAGGTCGAGGCCTTCACGCGCACCGTCCTCGGCGAGCTTCCGCCGACCGCCGAGATCGTCGACCGCCTGCGCGCGCTGGACGAGATCACCGGCGAGCTCGTGCGTGCACTGCTCGCGCCGACGTTCTCGCCGACGATGATCACCGCCTCGCACAAGCGCAACGTCATCCCCGCGCTCGTCGACCTCGAAGTGGACTGCCGCCTGCTGCCCGGCCAGACTCCGGCGGAGATCGAGCCGGTCGTGCGCAGCATGCTCGGAAACGACGTCGAGTACGAGCTCGTCTTCGGCGAGGCCCAGGGAGGCACGCGCTCGTCGCTCGACACCCCGCTCTGGCAGGTGATCGAGTCGTTCGTCGCCGAGATCGAGCCCGGTGCTCGCGCGGTGCCGCTCGCGTGTCCCGGCTTCACCGACAGCCACTGGCTGCGCGAGGCGTTCGGCACGGTCGCGTACGGGTTCTTCCCCATGCGATCGATGCCCGCGGACGTCTCCGCGACGCTCATCCACTCCGCCGACGAGCGCATCCCCGTCGACGATCTCGAGCTGAACGTGGACTGGTTCCGGCACGCGGCACGCGAAATGCTGTCTTGACCGTCGAGCTTGCTTCGCTTGCAGACCTGGAGCCCGCGCTCGCGGCCGAGAAGTTCGACGTCGCCCATGTGTATGTCGGCTACGGCGCGACGGCACCCTCGGCGCCGGAGCCGTGCGACCTGCCGAAGGTCGCGTACACGCTCGAGCCTCCGCCGGCGCCGCTCGGGTCCTTCTCCGTCGGCGAGTGGGAGACGACGTGGAGTGCGGAGGAGTACGCCGTCGCGGTCGAGACCGTGCGGGCGGCGATCTACGAGGGCGACGTGTACCAGGTCAGCCTCGTCCAGCATCTGCGCGCCGATTTCGAGGGCGACCCCGTCGCCGTCGCTGCTGCGCTCGCGCCGCTGCGGCCGCTGGAGCCGGCGCCGCTCGTCGGCGACGGGTGGGCAATCGTCTCCGCCTCGCCCGAGCTGCTCCTGCAGAAGCGCGGGAACGTCGTGCGCACGTCGCCGATCAAGGGCACACGCCCGGCCGGCGTGCCGATCGAGTCCGTGAAGGACACCGCCGAGCACGTGATGATCGTCGACCTCGAGCGCAACGACCTCTCCCGCGTGTGCGTCCCCGGCACCGTGCGCTGGCCCGAGCTCCTCGCCGAGCGGCAGCTGGCGGGCGTCTCGCACCTCGTTGCGACGGTCGAGGGCGAGCTTCGCCCCGATGTGACGCTGACCGAGCTGCTCGGCGCCGTCCTTCCGGGCGGCTCCGTGACCGGCTGTCCGAAGTCGAGCGCGCTCGAGCTCATCGCCGTACTGGAGCCCGTCGGGCGCGGCGCGTCCATGGGCGCGCTGGGCCGCGTGTACGCGAACGGCGACCTCGACCTCGCGCTCACCATCCGCACGTTCGCGATCGCCGACGGCGCGATCCATCTGTGGGTGGGCGGGGGCATCGTGTGGGACTCCGAGCCGGCCGCCGAGATCGAGGAATCGTGGGTCAAGGCACGACCGCTCCTGGCGGCGGTGTGAACGTCCTCGCCGTCGCGGTCGCCGGCCGCGGGCTCGTCGACCCGCACGCACCCGTGTTCTCGGCCGACGACGAGGCGCTGCTGCGCGGGCGTGCAGTGTTCGAGACCGCGCGCGTCTACGGCGGCAGGCCGTTCCGTCTGGACGACCACATCGAGCGGCTCGGCCGCTCGTCCGCGCGCGTGCGGCTGCCCGACCCGGACGCGGAGGAATGCGTGCGCCTCGCGGACGGCGTCGTCAAGGCCGCGGGCAGCGACGATCTCGCGCTGCGCTTCTACTGGACCGGCACGACCCTCGTCTCCACCGCCGCCGCGATCGACCCGGCGCTCGAGGAACAGCGCGTGCGCGGGCTGCGCCTCGCCGTCGTCCGCTGGTCGACCGGTGTGCTCGCCGCGGCGAAGTCGACGAGCTACGCGGAGAACATGGCTGCGCAGGATGCCGCCGCCGAGCGTGGCGCCGACGACGCGCTTCTCGTCGCGCACGACGGGATCGTGCTCGAGGCGCCGACCGCCAACGTCTGGTGGCGTGAGGGCGAGCGTTTGCTGACGCCGTCCCTCGAGCTGCCCATCCTCGCGGGCGTCACACGCGCCGTCGTGCTCGAGCTGGCCCCCGGAGCGGGGTACGAGGTGGAGGAGGGATCGTTCCCGCTCGAACGCCTCGTCTCCGCCGACGAGGTGTTCCTGACCTCGTCGATCCGGGAGGTGATGCCCGTCTCCGCGGTCGACGGCGCGCCGATCCCCACGGGCGGCGCTGCGGTCGCCCTGCAGCGGGCGTTGCGAAGGGCTGCAGGGGTACCCTCAGCAGCATGAGCGAGGAGAAGATCCGCCTCGGCGGAATGGCGCTCGCGAACGGGGTGCTCGTGCACGGCCCGACCTCGTGGGCCTGCGCGATCCGCCATGCGGACGGCCGCGTCGAGGTGGCCTCGGCGCGCAAGCGGTTCGTCGCCTCCGGTGTCCGCACGCCGCTTCTGCGCGGGCCTGCGCGGCTCGTCGAAGCGCTCGCCGTGCTCCCCGAGGTGAAGCGCCGCCTGCCGGCTGCGCGGATGCCCATGCAGGACCGGCGGACGCTCGCCTCCGTTCTCGGGACGGCGATCGCGGTCAAGGGCCTGCGCGAGTCGAACCGGCTGCGGCCGGCGGCGCAGGAGCTGATCTCCGGCCTGCTCTCGCTCGCGCCGGCGGCGCTCTCGCTCCGCACCGGCGAGCTCGCCTCCTACCACGGCGCGGAGCACATCTCCATCGGCACGTACGAGCACGGCGCCGGCGCGCAGAAGGAGCACGAGCGCTGCGGCGGCCACCTCATCGGCCCGTTGCTCCTCACGTCCGCCGTGGGAAACGTCCTGGCGTCGCTCGCGCCCGAGCGCGTGCGCAACCACGCGCGCACCGCCGCGCAGATCGGCGCCTTCGGTGCGTCCACCGAGATCTTCGGCTGGATGACGCGGCACCCGAAGAGCCCGGTCGCACAGGCGCTCTCGAAGCCGGGGCACGAGCTGCAGCACCGGCTCACGACCGCGGAGCCGACGCCCGAGCAGCTCGAGGTCGCCGAGGCCGCGCTCGGCGCCTGCCTGGAGCTCGAACGTGTCGACGACACGCGCGACACGTAGCCGGCTCGATCCCGGAGTCTTCGAGCTGCCCGTCGAGAAGATGCGGGCCGGCTACTACACCGACGCGTACTTCAACCACTCGCGCTCGACGCTGCTCGCGGACGGCCGGCGGCCGCGCGTCGTCATGCAGGTGTTCCAGAAGAAGAGCGCGTATCTCGGCGGGATGGACGAGGCGATCGCGATCCTCAAGCTCTGCAGCGACGACTGGGATGCGCTCACGGTGCACGCGCTGTACGACGGCGATCCCATCGCGCCGTACGAGACGGTGATGACGATCGAGGGCGACTACACGCTCTTCGCGCACCTCGAGACCGTCTACCTCGGCGTGCTCGCGCGACGGACGCTGATCACGTCGAACGTCGTGCGCGTCATCGAGGCGGCGAACCGCAAGCCGATCATCTTCATGCCGGCGCGGCACGACCATCACCGCGTGCAGACCGGCGACGGCTACGCCGCGTACGTTGCGGGCCTCATCACGGGCGCCGAGATCGGCGTCACCACGGACGAGCAGGCCTCGTGGTGGGGCGGGCAGGGCATCGGCACGGTGCCGCACGCGCTGATCGCCGCGTACGGCGGCAACACGGTGCTCGCTGCGTCGAAGTTCGCCGACTGGGCTCCGCCGGAGATGCGCGTCACCGTGCTCGTCGACTTCGAGAACAACTCGGTCGCGACTGCGTTGGAGGTTGCGCGCGCGCTCGGCGACCGCCTATGGGGAGTGCGGCTCGACACGTCGGAGAGCCTCGTCGACTTCTCCCTCGTCGACGAGATGGGCGACTTCAAGCCCACCGGCGTGAACGCGCGACTCGTGCAGCGCGTGCGCGAGGCGCTCGACCGCGACGGCTTCGAGCGCGTGAAGATCGTCGCCTCCGGCGGGTTCACCATCGAGAAGATCCGCGAGTTCGAGCAGCTCGGCGTGCCCGTGGACGCGTACGGCGTGGGCTCGTCGCTCATCCGCGGCGCGAACGACTTCACCGGCGACGTCGTCCTCACCGACGGCCGGCCGTCCGGAAAGTTCGGCCGCCGCTACCGCGAGAACGCGCGGCTCGAGCTCGTGTCCTAAGGTTCGCCGGCGACCCTGCCGATCACCCCCAACGGGTGACCAGCGTCCCCCATTTGAGGGACGGGTTTCTGTCGTACGATGGAGGAACGAATGGTGGGGCACTGGTTCCATTGGCTCTCCGACTTCGCCACCACGTGGCTCCCGCTCGCGTTCTTCGGGATCCTCATCCTCACCGCGTGGCTGCTGTTCAAGACCGTCGGGATGATGCCGCGCGTCCGCCCGTCGACCATCGACAGCCGCTCGCGCTCGCAGGTGACCTGGAGCGACGTCGCGGGCGTCGAAGAGGTGCGCGCGGAGCTGATGGAGGTCGTCGACTTTCTTCGCGACCCGAAGCGCTTCCAGCGTCTCGGCGCAAAGGTGCCGAAGGGCCTGCTGCTCTACGGCCCGCCCGGGACCGGGAAGACGCTGCTCGCGAAAGCGGTCGCGCACGAGTCGGGGGCGCACTTCTACTCCGCGAGCGCATCCTCGTTCGTCGAGATGTTCGCGGGCCTCGGCGCAGCGCGTATCCGCAAGCTCTTCCTCGAGGCACGCAAGCACGCGCCCGCGATCGTGTTCATCGACGAGCTCGACGCCGTCGGCGCGCAGCGCAGCGGGCACGGCTTCAACCGCGAGCAGGACCAGACGCTCAACCAGCTCCTCGTCGAGCTGGACGGCTTCGAGGGCGCCGAGCAGGTCGTCGTGATGGGCGCGTCCAACCGCATCCAGGATCTCGACCCGGCACTGCTCCGTCCCGGCCGCTTCGACCGGCAGATGCTCGTTCCGCCGCCCGATCTCGCCGGACGCGAGGCGATCCTCGGCGTGCACACGCGCAGCAAGCCCCTCGGGCCCAACGTCGACCTCGGCCAGGTGGCGCGGCAGACGAGCGGGCTCACCGGCGCGGAGCTCGCGAACGTCTGCAACGAGGCCGCCATCTTCGCCGGCCGCCGGGGCGACGCCTACGTGACGCAGGACGACTTCGACAACGCCCTCGAGCGCGTCGTGGCCGGGTTGCAGCAGAAGAAGGTCCTCACCGAGAAGGAGCGCCGGATTCTCGCGTTCCACGAGGGCGGTCACGCACTCATGGCCCACCTGATGGGCTCGGCGATGGAGCTGCAGAAGGTGACGATCGTCTCCCGCGGCGAGGCGCTCGGGTACGCCTTCTACACGCCGGAGGAGGACCGCTACCTGCACACGAAGGAGGAGCTCGTCGACCGGATGATCGTCGCGCTCGCCGGCCGCGCCGCGGAAGAGGTCGTATTCGGCCGCGTGACGAACGGGGCCGCGAACGACCTCGAGAAGGTGACCGAGATCGCGCGCGCGATGGTCTTCGAGTGGGGCATGTCGGAGTCGGTTACGTCGCGCACGATGCGCGCCGACAACTACGCGCTGTCGGAGGAGATGAAGCGGTTGCGCGACAGCGAGCAGGCCCTCCTCACCGACACGGCCTACACCGAAGCGCTGCGACTGCTCAAGAAGCACCGCGCCTCGCTCGACCGCCTCGCCGCGGCGCTCCTCCAGAAGGAGACGCTCGTGCGCGACGAGGTGCTCGCCATGCTGGCCGACGTCGAGCCGGAGTCGCGGGCTTCCGAGTCGGTCGGTGTGCCGCGCGCGGTCGCGGCGCAGCAGCCCGGCGCCTGATCCGCTGACGATACGATCGCCGCGTGGAGGCACGCGGGATCCATCACGTCGGGCTCGCGGTCACCGATCTCGACGAGGCGGTGGCGACGTACGAGCGCCTCTTCGGCGGCCGGCTCGAGCATCGGGTCCACGTCGAGGAGCAGGGCGTCGAGGCGGCGTCCGTCCGCGTCGGGTCGAGTCGCGTCGAGCTGCTGGCGCCGCTCGGGGAGGACACGCCGGTGGGCAAGTTCCTGGCGCAGCGCGGGCCGGGCATGCATCACGTCGCCTATGAGGTCGAGGACGTCCGCGTCGTTCTCCGCGACCTCGTCCGTCACGGCGCGGAGCTGATCGACGCCGAGCCCCGGCGGGGGATGTTCGGCCTGGAGGTCGCGTTCGTGCATCCTGATTCCGTCCACGGTGTTCTCACGGAGGTGGTGTCGAGTGGCTAGCGGCGATCGGGTACGTCTCGAGGTCGGGTTCCAGGGCGGGCAGGTGCTCGCCACGTTCGCGACGCTGGAGTCCGCCGACCAGCTCGAGCGGGCGCTGCACGAGGACGGGCCGAGGGTCGTCATCCTCGACACCGAGGAGGGCCCCTACCACGTCGTCGTCCCGGAGGTGGCATACCTCCGCCGCTTCAACCGGGCGAGCCGCGTCGGCTTCACCGCCGCCTGACGGCGTGTTAGCCCGCTCCCCCACCCGGGGAAGCACATTCGGATGAGCCCGGCCGCGGCCGACAAGTCGTCGCGCGAATCGAACGAGAACGTTCGCCGTCTCGTCGATCGAGCCCAGCAGGGCGACCGCGAAGCGCTCGAAGAGCTGTACCTCATCCACTTCGACCGCATCTACGGCTACCTGCACATGAGCGTCGGGAATCGGCACGACGCCGAGGACCTGACGACGCAGACCTTCCTGAAGATGCTCGAGTCGATCGGGCGCTTCCGCTGGCGCTCGGCCCCGTTTTCCGCCTGGCTCTTCCGGATCGCGCACAACCTGGCGATGGATCACTTCCGCTCGCGCAAGCGCTGGCAACCCGAGGAGGAGGTGCCGGAGCCGCCCGGGTCGGAGGAGCCGTCGGCGGAGATGCTGGCCATGCACTCCATCGGGCGCCAGTCGATGATGGAGCTGATCGACACGCTCTCGCCCGAGCAACAGCAGGTGCTGACGCTGAAGTTCGTCTTCAATTTCGCGAACGCCGACGTCGCGACCATCCTCGGCAAGACCGAGGGAGCGATCAAGTCGCTGCAGCACCGGGCGCTCGCGTCGCTGCAGAAGCAGATCACGCAGAAGACGTAGCCGCGTCCACTAGCGTTCCGCTGATGACAGCGGAGAATCGCGCTCGCGTTCACTACGCATCAAACCAGGAGCCGTAGGCTTGGCGTTGGAAGTCGGGATCGTCGGGCTGCAGAGCTCTGGCAAGTCGATGCTGTTCGCAGCGCTCACCGGAGCGCGCGCGCACGGCGAGGTGGGCATGGCCGCGATCCCCGACCCGCGCCTCGACCAGCTGGCGGAGGTCGTGCACGCGCGGAAGGTGACGCCGGCCGCCGTCCGCGTCGTGGAGGTGCGAGGGACCGGCCCGGAGCTGCTCGGCAAGCTGCGCCAGGTCGACGCGCTGCTCGTCGTCCTCGACGGCTTCTCCGGCACGCGGGTGCCGGACGACGACCTCGAGACGTTGAAGCTCGAGCTGCTCGTCGCCGACCGCGACCACGTCGAGCGCCGGCTGGAGCGTGTCGGCAAGCAGGCGAAGTCCGGCGACGCCAAGCTGAAGCGCGAGGCAGAGGACCTCGAGCGCCTGCTCGCGCACCTCGACGCCGGCCACGCGCTCGCGGACTGGGAGGGCGAGCTCCCGCCCGAGCTCGAGCCGCTGACGACGAAGCCGCTCCTCTCGATCGTGAACGGCCCCGACGGCATCGACCTGCAGCTCGAGGCCGAGCTCGCGGAGATGCCGGAGGACGAAGCATCCGAGTTCCGCGCCGGCGGCGAGTCCGCCCTGGGCGCGGTCGTGCGCCGGCTCGTCGAGACGCTCGACCTGATCACGTTCTTCACCGCCGGCGAGAAGGACACGCGCGCGTGGACGTTGCGCCGCGGCAGCACGGCGATCGACGCGGCCGGGACGATCCACTCCGACATCGCGCGCGGCTTCATCCGCTGCGAGGTCGTGCGCTGGGACGATCTCGTCGCCGCGGGCGGTCATGCGGAGGCGGCGCGGGCGGGAAAGCAGCGGCTGGAGGCGAAGAACTACGTCGTCGAGGACGGCGACGTCCTCAACGTGCGCTTCAACGTCTGAGGATCGCGCGCCGGTCGACCACCTGCACGAGGTGGTAGCCGAGGGCGGCCGCGTCGTTGAGCTGTGCTTCCCAGGTCTCGGCGTCCCCCTCGAGCAGGATCACGCGGAAGGACGGGTCGACGGCCTCGAGCGACGCAGAGAGTCGCGCCTCGTCCGGCTTCGCCGCGCGCAGGAGCTCGGCGCCGCGGCTCTCCGTGCCGAGGATCCCGTGCAGCATGTGCGCCGGCATGATCGCGTCGCAGGCGAGCTTCTGCGCGTCGCGCAATGCGAGCTCGAGCGCCTGCTTCGCGTCCGCCGAGAACGGGATCTGGCCCGGCGACTCCGCCTCGCCGGGGGCGAGCTGCGACCGCGCCGTCTCCGGGTCGAGGTCGACGAGGCGCGGGGCCACCGCGAGGACGCCGAGGAGCAGGTGCTCGGTGGCGACATGATCGTGGCCGAGGGCGCGCGCCTCCTGCTGCGCGACCACGACCGCCTGTCGCGCCTCGGCGGTGAAGTGCGTGAACCGGCCCGAGGACGACGGCCGGCGGCGCAGGCCCGGGACCGGGAAACGCCGCGGCGGAGAGGCGCCGAGCTCGAGGCGCTCCTGCAGGAGCTGGACGGTCTCCGCTCCGATCGAGCGGTCGTTCTCCGCCGCCCGCTCCCGCAGGAGCTCGTACAGGTCGTCCGGGACGTTCCGGACGTGCAGCGTCGCCATGGTGCGCAACGCTAGCACTGTGCTACCGGCTTAGCAACAGCCGTCGCCGCAGCAGCCGCCGCCTTCGCAGTCGTCCATGGCTCCTCCTTTCATCGATGGATGTCGATGGATGATATATTGAAAGCCATCGATGAAGATGCTTCCCGTGCTCTGCTGCGGTCCGGACACGCCGGCGCTCGACGCCGGCGACGCCGACGCGCTCGCGGCGCGCTTCAAGGCGCTCGCCGACCCGGCGAGGGTCGCCATCGTCAACCGGCTCGCGGCAGCCGACGAGGTGTGCGTGTGCAATCTCGTCGCCGCGCTCGACCTCGCCCAGCCGACCGTGTCCCATCACCTGAAGGTGCTGCGCGAGGCCGGTCTCGTCGACTCGGCTCGGCGCGGGACGTGGGCGTACTACCGCCTCGTTCCCGGAGCGGTGGATGCGTTGCGGGAGGCGCTGGGCGGATGAAGCGCGTGCTCTTCGTCTGCGTCCACAACGCCGGCCGCTCGCAGATGGCGCAGGCGCTCTACGAACGGCGAGGCGGCGAGGGCCGCTCGGCCGGCTCCGACCCCGCAGACGAGATGCAGCAGGCGGTGATCGAGGCGCTGGACGAGATCGGCATCGACGTGTCGGAGCGCGTGCCGCAGAAGCTGGCGCAGGAGGACGTCGAATGGGCCGACCTCGTCGTGACGATGGGCTGCGGCGACGCGTGCCCGTACATCCCGGGCAAGGAATACGTCGACTGGAATCTGCCCGATCCCGTCGGCATGTGTCTCGAGGAGGTGCGCGAGCTGCGCAGCGTCCTCGAGCAGAAGATCGCGACGCTACCCGGCTGAGATGAGGACGACGCCGGCGAGCGTCACGAGCACGCCGACGTCCTGCAACCGCTCGACCCGTTCGCCGAGCGCGAACCTCGCGAGCAGCACCGTCACCACCGGATAGAGCGACGCGAGCACCGAGACGACGCTGAGCAGTCCGTGTGACGAGGACGCCGCTGCGTACAGCGTGTTCCCTCCCGAGTCGAGCAGGCCGATCGCGGCGAGCACGAGCAAGTGCGGGCGCACGCCGCGCGCACGCTGCCGCGTCACGAGCAACGCCGACCACACGAGCGTCACGGACACGATCCGGAAGATGAGCGACGGCCACAGCCAGTCATGGGTCGCGCTCGCGTGCAGCGGAATGAAGTAGCCGCCGAACCCGAGCAGCGCGAGCAGCGCCCAGCCGGTGCCGGCAGCGAACTGCGGACGTGCGCCGCTGCGTTCGAGCGACGTCATCACCCCGCCGCCGAGGGCGGCCACGAACCCGAGCTCCTGCAGGAACGACACGTGGTCGCCCTGCGTCAGGCCCCAGATGACCGGGATCCCCGCGGCGGCAGCGGCCAGCGGGACGACGACGCTGATCGCTCCCGCCGCCATGCCGCGATAGAAGGCGACGAGGCCCAGGGTCCCGAAGACGGCGGCGAGCGCGGCCCAGGCGACCTCGGGACCGGGCGGGCCGCTGCCGCGCACGGCCACGGCGATCGCGAGCGCCACCAGCCCGAAGGGCTGTGAGACCGCCATCACCACGAGCGCCGGCATCAGCCGGCTCTTGAGGCCGCCCATGAAGTCGCCGACGCCCCAGCAGAGGCTGGCGAGCAGCGCGTAGGCAGGGGACACTAGGGCGCTTCGACAGGTCTCGTCGCGGCGACCGCGTCGAGCTGGTTCGCGTGGTAGAGGACGGCCGCCTCGGCCGTGCGCGCGGCGCGCACGTCGTGGTGGCAGGCGACGGCGTGCAGCAGCTCGGCCGGCGCGCCGGCGTCCTCGAGCATGCGCAGGCCGAGGTGCACGTGGCCGAGCAGCTTGCCCTCCTCGGTGGCGTGGAAGAGGGGCGGCGGGCCGAGCTCGCGCGTGCGGCCCGCGTCGTGCACGAGCGCGGCCGCGAGCAGCAGGTCGGGGCGCAGGCGGGGATGGAGCTGGCACAGCTCGCGGCAGATGGTCGCGACCCCGACCGTGTGCTCGAGGAGCCCGCCCGCATACGAGTGATGCCCTTCCTGCGTGGCGGGATAGGCGCGCAACGGCGCCGCCCGGAGCACGTTCGTCACGAGCGCGCGCAGCCCGTCGTCGTGCACGTCGGCGGTGAGGAACTCGAGGAACCCCTCCAGCTCGTTCGCGTCCCGCCGCATCGCAGGCGCCATCGCCGCCGGGTCTACCTCCGCGGCCGGCTCGATCGTGCGCACGTCGAGCTGGAGCGAGTCGCGGAAGCGCTCGACCCGCCCGAGCACGCGCACCGCGTCGCCCTCGCCGAAACGGCCGTCGAGCAGCTCGACGTCGTTCCAGACCCGCGCTGCGATCCTCCCGCTCGGATCGACGAGCTCGAGCGCGAGGTACGGTGCGCCGTTCTTCGTCCGCAGGCGCTGCTTCTTCGCGACCGCGTACACGCCCTCGACCGTCCGGTTCTCCTCCAGTTGCGCGATCGCGGTCATGTGGAGTGAGTCTAGGCTTCGACCTCGATGGCGCGCATCCGTCCCTTCCGCGCTCTCCGCTACGACGTGCCGGACCTCGCGGCGGTCGTGGCGCCGCCGTACGACGTCATCTCCGAGGAGGAGCGCGCGGACTACCTCGCTCGGAGCCCGTACAACGTCGTCCACCTGACGCTCCCCGACTCCGAGGAGCAGGCCGCCCGCGACCTCGCCGCCTGGCAGGACGAGGGCGTCCTCGTCCGCGATCCCGAGCCGTCGTACTGGTGGCTCGCACAGGACTACGTCGGCCCCGACGGCGTCGCACGACGGCGCGAGGGCTTCGTCGCCTCACTCCACGCAGAGCCGTACGAGCAGCGCGTGATCCTCCCGCACGAGCGCACGCACGCCGGCCCGAAGGAGGGCCGCCTCCGCCTGCTGCGGGCGACGCGCACGCAGCTCGAGCCGCTCTTCTTCCTCTGGGACGGGACGATCGAGCTCGACGGGCTCGGCGAGCCAGACATGGAGGTCGACGGCGACAAGCTCTGGCGCCTCGATCCGGAGTTCGGCGCTGCGCTGACGGAGGAGCTCGCCGACGCGCAGCTCCTAATCGCCGACGGCCATCACCGGTACGAGACCGCGCTCGCGTTCGGCGAGTCCCCCTGGTTGCTGGCCGTGATCGTCCCGACCGACCAGGAGGGGCTGACCATCTTTCCCACGCACCGCGTCGTGCGGTCGGTGAACGGCGTTGCCGGCACGCCGATCGACCCGCCCGGTGACGAGCTTCCGGGTGTCGTGCTCTACCGCGACGGCGGGTACCAGCTCGTCGAAGGCGAGGGGCTCGACCCCGAGATCGTCGACGCGCTGAAGCCCGAGGGTGTGACGTACACGCCGCAGCGGCGCGAGGCGGTCGCAGCCGTCGACCGCGGTGACGCCGAGGCGGCGTTCCTGCTCCGGCCGACGCGCATCGAGGATGTCTGGGAGGTCGCCGGCCGTGGCGACGTCATGCCGCAGAAGAGCACGTTCTTCTATCCCAAGCTCACCTCCGGCCTCCTTCTGCATCCGCTTGACTGACTGGCTCGCGCTCTGCCGCGCCGCGGCCGAGGACGTGCGCGGCGTGCTCGTCGAGATGCCGACCCGCCTCGAGCGCGAGCCCGTCCTGGGGCGCGGCGAGGGCGGGGACGACACGACGGCGATCGACGCCGCGGCGGAGCGCGTGGTCCTGGAGCGGTTGCGCCCGCTCGGCGTTTCGATGCTCTCCGAGGAGATCGGGATGGTGGACGGCAACACGACACTCGTCGTGGTCGATCCAATCGACGGATCTCTCAACGCGAAGCGCGGAATACCGTTTTTCAGCCTTTCGATAGCGGTCGCCGAAGGCGACCGCGTGGAGGACGTGCACTTCGCGTACGTCTACGACTTCGGCTCCGGCGAGGAGTGGACGGCGCGGCGCGGCGAAGGCGCCTGGCTCGACGGCGAGCCCCTCGGCGCCGTTCGCCCCAAGGAGCAGATCGAGATCCTCAGCTTCGAGGCCACGCTCACGTCGCTCATCGCCGAGCACGCGGCCGCGTTCACGGGCGTCGCGCACCGCCTGCGCGTGCTGGGCTCGCTCGCGCTCTCGCTGTGCCATCTCGCCGCCGGCCGTGTCGACGGTGTCTGTTCGTTGAAGGAGGCGCGGTCGGTGGATATCGCGGCGGCACAGCTTCTGTGCCGCGAGGTCGGTCTGGCGATCGAGCTGTTCGACGATCCGCGCCCGTTCGGAGAGGCCGAGCTCGACCTCGGGCGGCGTTCGCGCGTCGCCGCGGCGGGAACGCCCGAGCTGTGCCGTCAGATCGGGGTCGCTCTCTCGCGCTAGCGGTAGCCGAGCTCGGCGAGGAGAGGGCCGGCCTCTGCCTCGACGTCGGCGAGCTGCTCCGGAGTGAGGTCGCGCTTCCAGCGTCCGACCGAGTTCGCGTGCGCCTCCGCGAACGCCTCGGAGAGCTGCTCCCCGCCGACGCCGAGCATGTGCGCCAGCGGCGTGGTCGCCGCTCCCGGATCGGCGACGAGCTCTTCGTAGCGGAGCTGCACCGTGCGCTCGGGCGCCTCGCGGGCGGCGGTGACATAGCGCCGCCACGCCCAGGCGGCTCGACGCGCGTCGCTCACCCGCGTGAACTCCTCCCGGCGGTCGGGCTCGACCCAGAAGCGCGGGTGGACACCGTACGAGAGGTTCGCGTCGTCGCTCTCCTCGGACCGCCTCGCGCTCAGCCACCCGCGCTCGAGCAGGGAGCACACGACGTCGCGGCCGTCGCGCACGACGTGCACCGCCGTCGCGGACGGGAACGCACGCAAGGCCGCGGGGAGCACGAAACCGGTCTCCGGTGTCTGTTCGACACCGCGCAACCTGCGCACGAGCGCGAGCCCGCGGACGCGCTGGAGGACGTGGCGGATCTCCCGGGCCTGCTCCGGCTCGGGAAGCGCGACCAGGTCGGGGATCAACGCCTTCAGGAGCGGAACCTCGCCCAGGTCGACGAACGCGGGCAGCTCGCCGAGCGCGCCGGCCGTGAAGCTCGTGCCGGAGCGGGGCGACCCGACGACGAACACGAGCCGCTCCTCGAGCGGGCGGCGCAGCCGCGTCTTGGTTCCGCGCACGGCTACGCGTACGGCGGTCGAGCCGTACGCTGACGCCGACCAGGCTGCCTGCCTGACGACGTGCACGAGGCCAACTTCGTGCACGCCGGGATTGTTACAAGTCCTGCAAATGTCGCGTGTAAAGCTCAGCCACCCCGACCGCGTCCTCTTCCCGGAGGACGGGATCACGAAGGGCGATCTCTTCGACTACTACGAGCGCGTCGCCCCGACGCTGGTCCCGCACCTGCGCGACCGGCCCTTCACGCTGAAGCGGTACCCCCACGGCATCACGGGCGAGGTCTATTTCCAGAAGCAGGTGCCGCGCGGAGCGCCCGAGTGGATCCCGACCCGCCGGTTCACGACCCACCCGCGCGGAGGCGGCTCCCGTGAGGTCGACTTCGCCTTGCTGAACTCGAGCGACGCGGTGCTGTGGATGGTGCAGATGAACTGCGTCGACATGAACGCCTGGTACTCGCGCGTCGACAAGCCCGGCCGCCCCGACTTCGTCGTGTTCGACCTCGATCCGCCGGACGAGCCGGACGGGTTCGCGCTCGCGATCGAGGTCGCGCATCTCATCCGCGGCCTGCTCGACGAGGTCGGCCTTCCCGGCTACGTGAAGACGAGCGGCGCGGACGGTATCCACGTCCTCGCCCCGATCCAGCGCCGTGCCGGGTTCGACGACACGTACGCCTTCGCCGAGACGGCGTCACGACTGCTCGAGTCGAGACATCCGGGGCTCGTGACGACCGAGTGGCTGAAGAAGAAGCGCGCCGGCGTCCTCGTCGACCATCGGCAGAACGGCTCGGGGAAGACGATCGCCTCGGTCTACTCGGTGCGGCCGAAGCCGGGTGCTCCGGTGTCGACGCCGCTGCGGTGGGAAGAGCTGACGAAGGATGTGCGGCCACGCGACTTCGGCATGGAGACCGTGCTCGAGCGGATCGCGCGGCACGGCGACCTGTTCGCGCCGGTGCTCGAAGACGCGCGCCCGCTCGGCGCTGCAGCACGCGAGCTTGCCCGTCTCGTCCCGTAGTGTTCTCGCCGTGCGGCGCGCGCTCGTCCTCGGCTCGATTCTGCTGCTCGCGGCGGCATGCGGATCGCCTTCGCGGGCGACGACGGCCAGCCGGACGGTCACCAAGCTCCGGGTCGTCGTCACCGCCCAGAGCCACCACCCGGTCCTGCACCACACGTGGTGGTACAAGGTGACGGTCACGGCGAACGGCAAGCCGGTCGCCTGCAAGATCCACGTCCAGGTGTTCTTCAACGGCTTCTCCGTCGGCGAAGTCGGGACGCACGTCGTGAAGAACGGGATCTGGAAGGAGACGATCCCGGCGACGGGCAAGGACGCATTCCCACCGGCGGCGGTTGGCCAGCACGTGGCCTGGCACGCGAAGGCGACGGCCACCGGCTATCGCGCCGGCGTCGGCACATGGGCCGTCAGCGTCGTCAAGTGAGCGGCGCCGCAGTCGACGTTCACAACGTCCGCAAGAGCTTCGAGGACGGACGGATCCGCGCGCTCGAGGACGTCTCGCTCCATCTCGACCCAGGCGAGCTCGTCGCACTCACCGGGCCTTCGGGAGGCGGCAAGAGCACGCTGCTCAACCTGATCGGCTCGCTCGACCGGCCGGACGCCGGTGAGATCGTCGTGGGCGGCCTCGACGTCACGAAGCTCGACGATCCGGCGCGCTATCGCGCCGAGACGGTCGCGTTCGTCTTCCAGTTCCACAACCTGATCACGACGCTGAACGCGGTCGAGAACGTGCAGATCCCGATGCTGGGCACGCGTCCGCGAGCCGAGCGCGAGCGGCGCGCGCACGAGCTCCTCGGCGAGGTCGGGCTGGGAGACCGCACCCGCAATTACCCGCCGACGCTCTCGGGCGGCGAGCGCCAGCGGGTGGCCATCGCGCGCGCGCTCGCGAACGATCCTCAGTTACTCCTTGCCGACGAGCCGACGGGAGCGCTCGATTCCGAGACGGGCGCGCAGATCCTCGACCTGCTCCGGCGCGTCCGCGACGAGCGCGCGACGACGATCCTCATGGTCACGAACGACGACGCGGTCGCAGCTCAGGCCGACCGAGTGCTGCAGATGCGCGACGGCCTGCTCAGGGCGACGTCAGCGCTGCAACCGCAGCCCTGAACCCGTCGACCGTCTTCCCGAGATAGCTGAGCTGCGCCTGGACGTAGCCCGCATCGAGCTGCCCGGAGGGCGTCGTCGTCACGTACGACGTGAGCGCGCGCAGCTCGTTCGTGAGCCGGTCGAGGTCACCGCTCAGCCGGCCGGCGGCTGCACCGACGCTTGCCAACTTCTGCTGCAGCGCGGCCGCCTTAGCCTGGAGCTTCGCGGCCTTCCGCTGCGCGCTGTGGCGAGCCGCGCCAAGCCCTGTCGCGCGTACGCGCTCCGCGGCGAGCTGCGTTCGCTCGGCCGCGAGCTGCGTGCGCAGCGTGTGCACGGATGCAGTGGCGGCGACGAGCGCCGACTCGGCCGACGTTCCCCGCTGCGCCTCGTGCTTCCAGCCGATGGCGAAGCCGGCGGCGCTCAGGAGACCACCGCACAGGAACGCGGCGACGGTCAGAGCCCAGACGAAGCGCGGCGTGCGACGTCGCTTCTGCAGCGGCGCGGCGACGTGCCGGCGGTGCGAGTCGGCGAGGGGCCACGACATGCGGAGGCCCTTCTGCGCGGCGCGCCTATTCCCTTCTGAGCGCCTCGATCGGGCTGAGCCTCAGCGCGCGCCACGTCGGGTAGATCGCTCCGACGACGCCGACGCCGAGCGCGAATGCGAGGCCCCAGCCGAAGACGCCGGCGGTGAACGTCGGCGTGACGAGCGTGGACAGCCCGGTCTGTGCGGTGAAGAGGTGCGCGGCCAGCACGCCGACGCCGAGACCGAGCGCGAGCGCGACGAGCGAGATGCCGAGCGCCTCGCTGACGATGAGCGCCGCGATCCGCCGCCCGGGCCAGCCGACCGCGCGCAGGATGCCGATCTCTCGAACGCGCTCGAAGACCGACATCGCCATCGTGTTCGTGACGCCGATCCCGCCGACGATGAGCGCGAGCACGGAGATCACCCAGCCGACGTCGATGATCAGGCGGGACGACGTGTCGACGTTCACGGCCTGCCCCGGCTCGACGACGGCCGTGACCCCGTACTTCTTCTCCAGCCGCGTTGCGACAGCCTGCGGACGCCGGCCCGGCTTCGCGATGACGCCGATGCTCGTCACCTCACCCGGACGGTTGGCGAGCGATTGCACGGTCGCAAGCGGAAGAACGACCCCGCTGTCCTCGAAGCTGTTGCCGCTGTGGAAGATCCCGGTCACGCGGAACGTGCGCTTGCCGATGCGCAGCGTCTCGCCGATGTGCGCGCCGAAATGGTCCCCCGCGAGCGCGCCCGTCCGCGTGCCGTTGACGAGCGTGAGCCGCTGCGCCGCGAACTCCCGCGGGTCGAGGCCGAGGACGAGCGACGACGCCTTGCCGTCCACGGTCGTGACATGGAGGAAGACGAGTGCCGTCTGCGCGACACCGGCGTCGTGCGCGACGCGCCTCTCCAGCGACACCGGGAGAAGCGACTTGGTCGCGTCCGAGACGCCGCTCTGGAAGAGCCCGAAGTCGGCGCGGCCGACGTGGATGAGGTCTCCGGCAGTGCGCTCGGTGCCCGCGGCGATGGACAGGAGGGCCACGATCAGGCCGACGCCGAGGGCGACGCCGGCGGCCGTGAGGAGCGTCCGCACGGGTCGTCGCAGCAGGTTCTTCCGGACGAGCCCGAACCAGGTCACGAGGTCTATCTTCGCTACGGTGCAGGGGCGATGCAGCCGGACCGCGACGCCGTCCTCAACGCCCTCGAGCAGGTCATCGACCCGGAGCTCCAGCGTCCGGTCACGGAGCTCGACATGGTGCGCGACGTCGAGATCGCCGACGGCATCGTCTCGCTGACGATCGTGCTGACCATTGCGGGCTGCCCCCTGCGCCAGTCGTTCGAGCAGCAGGTGGAGAAGGCCTTGGCCGGCGTGCCGGGCGTTCGCGGGGCGGCGCTCTCGTTCGGCGTCATGACGCCGGAGGAGCGGCAGGCGCTGACGACGAAGCTGCGCGGCGGGGCGCCGGCCGACGACAAGACGATCCGGCTCCACCGCGACACGCGGGTGATCGCCGTCGCCAGCGGAAAGGGCGGCGTCGGCAAGTCGTCGCTCTCCGCCAACCTCGCGGTCGCGTTCTCGCAGCTCGGCCGGCGGACGGGAATCCTCGACGCCGACATCTACGGCCACTCGATCCCGCACATCCTCGGCATCCACCAGAAGCCGGTCGCGGTCGACCAGATGATCGTTCCGCCGGTGAAGGACGGCCTCAAGCTCATGTCCATCGGGTTCTTCCTCGACGGCAACGAGCCGGTCATGTGGCGCGGTCCGATGCTGCACAAGGCGCTCGAGCAGTTCCTCACCGACGTGCACTGGGGCGAGCTCGACGTCCTCGTCGTCGACATGCCTCCGGGCACCGGCGACGTGTCGATCTCGCTCGGGCAGCTGCTCCCGCGCGCTGAGGTCGTCGTCGTCACGACGCCGCAGAAGCTCGCGCAGGACGTCGCGTCGCGCGCAGCGGCGATGGCGCAGAAGACGAACATGCGCCTCCTCGGTGTGGTCGAGAACATGAGCGGCGACGTGTTCGGCGAGGGCGGCGGCGAGGAGCTCGCATCCGATCTCGGCATCCCGTTCCTCGGATCGGTCCCGCTCGACCCGGTGCTGCGCGAGCAGGGAGATCTCGGTGCCCCGGTGGTCGCGGCCGAGCCGGAGGCGGAGTCGGCGCGCGCGATCATCGCCATCGCCGAGGCGATCGACGCGCGGCGCGATGCCGGCGGGATCGTCAAGTCGCTGCCGCTCGTCTCCTAGTGCCGGAGTCGACGAACGTCGCAGCGGTGCGCGAGGTCTATGACCTGGCGCGGCGCGCGAAGCACAAGGAGCTGCGCGGCCTCCTCGTCGAGGACGTCACGTGGCATCCAGCGCGTGAGGGCGCGTGGAAGCCGTGCACGAACGTGGACGAGGTCCTGAAGACGCTGCTCTGGCGTGCCGGCATGAACAAGATGCGGCCGTCCGACCTCATCGACCTCGGAGACCGCGTCCTCCTCCAGGTGCGCGGCCGCGGCATCGGGCGGCTCGGCGCCAGAGGCTTCTTCCCGCGGCTCTTCCAGATCGTCGTGCTGCGCGGCGGCAGGGTCGTGAGCATCCAGGACTACGCGAGCCGCGAGGAGGCGCTCCTCGCCGCAGGAGTGAAGCGGTGACATGGCGGCTGCCGCGTTCTTCGACCTCGACCGGACGTTGCTGCGGCGGTCGTCTGCGCTCGCCCTCGCGGGCTCGTTCCGCGAACGCGGGCTGATCTCCCGCCGCCAGCTGGCGAAGGCGGCCGCCTGGCAGCTGCTCTTCGTCCTGCGCGGCGCGAGCCACGAGGCGGTGCGACGTGCCGCCGAGGACGGGCTCGTCCTCCTGCGCGGCTTCACGCCGGACGAGATGCGCGAGCTCGTCGCCGAGGCGATGGAGCCTGTGCTGCAGCCGCTCGTCTACGCGGAGCCGCTGCACCTCGTCGAGCAGCACCGCGAGCGCGGCGAACCGGTGTTCATCGTCTCGGCGACGCTTCAGGAGATCGTCGAGGCGATCGCGGAGGAGCTCGGATTCGACGGCGCGCTCGGAACGGTGTGCGAGGTGCGCGACGGTGCGTACACCGGTCGCGCGCTGCGGGCGCTGCACGCCGAGAACAAGGCGGAGTGCGTGCGCGAGCTCGCGGAGTCGCGCGGCTACGACCTCGTCGAGTGCACCGCGTACTCGGACAGCCACACCGACCTCCCGTTCCTCGAGGCCGTCGGGAAGCCGGTGGCGGTGAACCCCGACCGCGAGCTGCGCAACGCCGCCGTCGACCGCGGCTGGCCGGTGCTCGAGTTCAGCTCGGCTGCGTATCCGCATGCGCGCCGGCGGGTGCCGCCGATCGTCTGGGGCGCCTCCGCCCTCTTCGGCGCCGGCGTGGTTGCCGGCGGCAGGCGGCGGCGTGGAAGCTGACGAGGCGCTCGCCCGGTTGCGGGCGCGCGGGTTCTCCGACGAGGACGTCCAGCGGCTCTTCGCGCACTTCTCCGACGCGGAGGCGCGCGGCAAGCTCGGACACGGGTTCTCGCGCGTCGAGTGGCTCGAGACGCTGGAGATCGATCCGTCCGCGCAGCCGGAGACGGTCGAGGCGGAAGGCGGGTTCGAGCGCTGGCACGGTCGCGGGGCCCTCGGCTACCTCGTCCTCGACGCGGTCGTGCGCACGCAGCTCGCCGACCCGCCCGAGCGGGCACGGCTCGTCGTATGCGAGCAGACGTTCCCGACGGGGATGCTCGGCGGCTGGGTGCGCCGGCTCGCGGAGGGCGGGCTCGTGGCCGTGCTGACGGCGACGTCGCCTCCGAGGCTCGGGCCGCCCGGCGGGCCGAAGGTGGCGGGGACGAATCCCTTGGCGATCGGCATCCCGAGCTCGGACGGCGAGCCGGTCGTCGTGGACGTGTCGATGGGCGCGGTCACGTGGGGGGACGTCATCGCCGGGCTCGCCGAGGAGGAGCAGCTCGTCCCGTTCGGCGGCGAGCAGTGGCACAAGGCGTTCGCACTCGCGGTCGGTCTGCAGCTCGTCGTCGATGCGCTGCACCGCGAGGATGGGTACGGCGCCGTGCTGCTGGTCGCCCAGCCGGAATCCGACCCGGTCAAGGCGATGCGCGGCCTCGGCCTACGGCTGCCCGGCGCCTCGTAGAGAGCGCGCCGGCCCTACCGCGCGAGGGTCAGGAAAGCACGCACTCGAGCGCCGCGCGATCCGTCGGCTCCCCGTGCGCGGGCAGCACGAGCTCGACCGGGAGGTCGAGCAGCGGACGGAGCCGTTGGACGACGTCGTCGCGCGTGACGTGCTTGCGGCCGCCGAGTTGGATGTCCAGTCCGTCGCCGAAGTCGGAGAGCGAGTCGCCGGTGACGATCGCCTCGATCGACGGCAGCCAGAGGACGAGGTCGTTGTCCTCCCGGCCCGCGTACGCGTGGACGCCGAACGGCCACTCTCCGGGACCGTGGAACGCTCCCTCGCCTTCGCCGGCACGCAGCCACGCGAGGTCTTCGCTCTCCATTCCGCGCACGCGGTCGGGGTCGACGCCGAACTTCTCCACCCAGTCCTCCCAGGTGTCTGCGGGCGGTGTGTGTATCGGGAGTCCGAGCCGTCGCGCGTCGCGCTCGTGGTACGGCGCGGTCAGGACGACGGCCGTCGCGCGCTCGCGCAGCTCGTCGGGAACGGAAAGCGGATCGAACAGCACGACGTCGTCGCCGAGCTCGATCGCGTACGACGAGACGAGCTCGGGCCACCACTGCTCGTCGTTCCAGTCTGGATGCGGCGATTGCCAGTGCCAGACGCCGGGACGCACCTCGCGCACGGTCGCGATCCTACGCCGGGAAGCGCGGATCGTCGCGGATGGAGGCGAAGTCCTCCTCCTCGCGCATCGACGGCAGCAGGCGCGGGCGGCGCTCGATGGCGATCGTGAGCTCGTCGAGCGCGCGCTCGCGGTTGCCCGCGCGGGCCTCGACGCACGCCAGGTGGTAGTGGATCGACGGATGGTCGTTCTCCGCGATCGCGTCCTCGAGGATCGTTCGCGCAGCGTCCCAGTCCTCGGCGTTCCGCGCCGGCAGCGACGGGAAGATGTACTCCCACGCGGAGATCTCGTGCGCGCCGGGCGTGCCGCCGATCGCGAGCACCGTCGTTCCCGCCTCCTGTGCGACGGCGTGCCGCTGCTGCTTCGGGTCGTCGAGGAAGACGAGCGTCCCGGCAGGCGCGTCGACCTCCTCTCCGTCGACGGTGAACGTCGCGTGCCCGGCGACGACGGCATAGAGCTCCTCGTGCCCGCTCGGCTCCTCGGTGTGATCCTCGACCACCTCGTCGCCCGCGTTCGCGGCGGTGTACGCGTTGATCCCGAACGCCGTCAGGCCGAGCGTCTTGCGCACCGGCTTCCACACGAGCGTGCCGAAGACGGGAACGCCCTCGACCTCGTCGAGCTTCATGACCTTCACGTCGTCTCCTCGCGCAACGCCGTCAGAACGACCGGGTCGATGGCGTCATTCCCGTCCACGCGCTCCTCGAGGTTGGCGACGCCGGCCCACGCATCGACGGAGTCGTAGCCGAGACGGGACAGGCGGTCGCGCACCTCGTCCGCGAGCGCGCCTTCGAGCGGAAGCCAATCCTCGCGCGGCGTGCGGCCGAAGAGCCGGTCGTGCAGTCCGTACAGGCGGCGCAGCTCCTCGATCGGCGCCTCGTGGTCGTCGACCCGCAGGTCGACGAGGACGTCCGACATCCGCGCGTACCCGCCGTCGCGCTCGACGACGAGGAGCGACGCCGACTGCTGGCCCCGCCGGTCGCCGCCGGCTGCCTGGGCGGCGGCGAGACAGTCGAGTAGCCGTTCCGCGAGCGGCCGGCCCGCTCCGGCTTCGAAGGTCTCTGCCAGCGCGTCCACGGTCTCCGGCCCGACGAGGATGTTGCCCTGCGCCGCGTAGCCGTCGCCGGTGCGGTGGCCCGCCCAATCCATGCACTCCGGGCCCGTCCACGCGGCCGCACCGCCTGTCGCGTCGACGATGCCGAGCTGACGCTCGGCGCGGCCGTCGTCGGCGCCGACGAGCCGCTCCACCACCTCGGCGGCGCTCAGCCCTTCGCGCAGGAGCGCGAGCCCGTCCGGGCCGTAGCGCGGGTTCGCGTAGGCCTGCGTCGCGATGGCGCCCACGTCCGGCTCCGCCCACGGGACGACCGAGCCGACGGCCAGGAACTTCGACTGCACCGCCACGCCCCACTGCCGCGCCTCGCGGTCGTGCGCGACGAGCGAGTACGTCATCCGTACGTGAGCTCGGTGAGGTCGAGCTCGAGCAAGTCTGCGCGATCGGCCGGGACGACGACGCACGACACCTCCGGTCGCGCGAGCGCCGCCTGCACTTCCTCGGCCGAGCGAGCGCGCACGACCACCGGCCTTCCCTCGTCGAACGCGCGCCGTAGCTCGGCAAGGTCGATCGTGTCGGCGACGAGCGCTCCGGCGACGTCGATCTCGCCCTCGGGTGCGAGTTCCGGCACTCGCCTTCCCGTTGCGCCGAACCAGCGTTCCCTCATACCGGGATCGAGCCGCCCGGCTCCAACCGTTCGATCGTCACGCCGGACGGAACGTCGAGCTGGTCGGGCGTGCCCGTCAACACCGGGAACGTGCCCCAGTGGCACGGGACGACCCGCTTGACGCCCAGCAGCTCGATCGCGACCGAAGCCTCCTTCGGGCCCATCGTGTAGTGATCGCCGATCGGGACGATCGCGACGTCGGGCTGGTAGACGCGCCCGATGAGCTGCATGTCGCCGAAGAGGCATGTGTCGCCGGCGAAATAGAGCGTCTTGCCGTCCTCCGTCGTGACGACCAGGCCGGCCGGCTCGCCGCCGTACGAGCCGTCCGGCGCGCTGCCGGTGTGAAAGGCGTTCACCAGCGTGAACGTCACGCCGTCGACATCGACCGTGCCGCCCTTGTTCGGGCCCGGCAGCTTGTTCTCGTCGACGCCCTGCTTGCCGAGCCAGCCGGAGAGCTCGACGATCGCGACGACCGTGGAGCCGTGCTTCTTCGCGATGTCGACGGTATCGCCGACGTGGTCGCCGTGCCCATGCGTGACCGCGACGATGTCTGCGCGCTCGGGCTCGCGCTCGTTCTCGGGGCACTTCGGGTTCCCGTTCAGGAACGGGTCGACATAGATGCGCTTTCCGCCGGAGGTGTCGAGGCGGAAGGCGGAGTGCCCGAGCCAGGTGAGTGTCGTGTCGGCCATGTCGGGAGGCTAACAACGCAATCTGGTGCCAGGGTTCGGGTACCTGGCTCCGGCGAACCTTCAGGAGGACCATCCGGTGCGGCCACGAACCTTTCGGAATGAGCTCTCGCCTGCTCGCGCCCGGGGTCGCGCTGGCCGCGGTTCTCTCGGACGCGGGCGGCATCCACGGGCTCGCCCTCTGGCTCGTGCTCCTCGCCCTTCCGGCGGCCGCCGCTGCGGCATTCGTCGACCTGAGCGACGTGCTCGCCGGGCACGGCAAATGGTTGCGGGCCTCCACCTCCACCTTCGCCCTCGTGCTCCTCGTCGTGGGATCGACCGTGCGCGAGAGCGCACCGCGTGGCGGATCCGTGCCGGTGCTCGCGGTGAGCACGGTCGTCATGGCGCTCCTCTGCTACGCCCTGCCCGCGCTCGCGTGGGTGCTCGAGCCGCTGAAGTCGGTCAGAACGGCAAGGCCGACGCCGCGTGCCTCGGGTACTGCGACCGCGCATATCAACTAGCCCGGGAGACACGTCCAGCGCGGACACTCATGTCCGCAGCGGACCTAGTCGCGACTAGGTCCACGTCCGGCGTTGCCCGCAGACTTGCCCTACAGTGCTCTTCAGATGGCTCCTCAGACGAAGCTTCCTTTCGACACCGAGAAGGTCGTCGGGCGCTTGAGCGGTTACCTCGACAGGCTCTTTTCCGGGGCCGAGAAGGTGTCCGAGCGCATGAAGGATCGCGTCGCCGAACGAGTGGCCGATCGCGTCGCACCGAAGGTGGCCGAACGACTGACAGAGCTCGAGGCCTACATCGCGACGATGGAGGTTCTTGTGGACGACGAGGCTCTTGACGATCTCCGCGCATCCTCGCGGGATTCCGATCCGGAGCTTCGCGACTACGACGATCTTCGCCGCGAAGTAGGACTTGCCTAAGCTTCAGCTCTCTCGGCGCGCTTCAGAGGTTTTCCGCACGCTGCCCCCGGGGGCGCAGGCGGCGTTGGACGTGGCGTTCCTTCGGCTGGCTGCCGATCCCGACGCTGCGGGCGTCGAGCTCCGAGGCAAGTTGCGCGGCACGTGGCGCCTTCGGGAGGGCGGCTATCGAGTCCTGTACAAGATTCGCGACGGTGGCAGGCTCGTCATCATCGAGTCCATCCGCCGGCGCCCGGACGCATACAGGTAGTGCTGGATCGTCAGAACGGCAAGGCCGACGCCGCGTGCCTCGCGAGCGTGATCAGCGGCCCGACCGCGATCAGCGACCCGACCGACACGACGAGCGCGGCTCCGACCGCGACGTGCAGCAGCGTCTCGCGCGGCGGTGAGCCGCCGGCGACGGCGAGCTCCGGCCCGCGCATGTAGATCGCGCGCACGACGCCGAGGTAGTAGTAGAGGCTCAGGAGCGTCGCGAGCACGCCGACGATGACGAGCCACGTCCAGCCGTGGTCGTACGCCGCCGACAGAACGTAGAACTTCCCGACGAAGCCGCCGCCGAGCGGCAGGCCGGCGAAGCCGAACATGAAGAACCACATGGCGACGCCCAGGAACGGCCGCTCCCAGCCGAAGCCGGCGAGATTCTCGAGCGTCACGGCTGTACCGAGCTCGCGCTCCCGGGCGGCGACGATCGCGAACGAGCCGAACGCCATCGCCGAATAGGGGACGAGGTAGTACATGAGCGCGCGGCCGCCGAGCGCCGTCCCTGCGGACACGCCGATGAGGATGAAGCCCGCGTGCGAGATGGACGAGTATGCGAGCAGCCGCTTCACGTCCGTCTGCACGAGGGCGGCCAGGTTGCCGATGAGAAGCGACGCGACCGCGATGCCGGCGAGCGCCCACGTCCACAGATGCGCCTCTTGCGGGAACGCGGTGCGGATCAGGCGGAAGGTGAGCGCGAACGCTGCCACCTTCGTCGCCGACGACATGAACGCCGTCACCGTCGTCGGGGCGCCTTGGTAGACGTCCGGCGTCCACATGTGGAACGGCGCCGACGACGACTTGAACGCGAGGCCGGCCAGGATCATCGCGAGGCCGAGCACGAGCAGGAGGTCGCCCGACAGCCCGTGCACGCCGACTTGCTGCGCGATCTCCGCGAAGCCGATGCGGTTCGTCGCCCCGTAGACGAGCGCCGAGCCGAAGAGCAGCGCCGCCGATCCGAACGAGCCGACGACGAGGTACTTCAGCCCGGCTTCGAGCGAGCCCTCCAGGTCGTAGTCGATCGCGCACAGGACGTACAGCGCGATGGAGAACCACTCCAGGGAGAGGAACATCACCATGAGGTTCGCGGAGCCGACGAAGAACGTCATGCCGGCGGCCGACGCGAGCAGAAGCGAAAAGAACTCCGACTCGTGCTGTCGCACGCGTTCTGCGCCGACGAGCACCGTCGCGAGCGTCGTCGCGCAGAGGATGATCTGCGTGAGCGCGGTCCAGCGGTCACGGTAGAAGCTGTCGGCGATCACGCGGTGGCCGCTCGCGCTGTCGACGTACAGCCAGACGGAGGTGACCGTCGCGCCAGTCGTGGTGACAGCCGCGACTAGAACGGAAACTGTCCGCCGCCAGGCGCTGGGGACGAGGACCGCGCTGAGGAGTGCGATGAACGACCCGCCGAGCAGGACGAGCACGGTCGAGATCGCGAACCAGTCGATGTGCGGCGTATGGATCATCGGAACTGCTCGTAGACGGCGTTGACGGGAGCGTCTCCCGCGAAGGAGTGCCGTGAGATCCCCGCCGGCCACGCGGAGAGCACGAGGAGCGCGGCGACGAGCGGTACGACGAGCGCGAGCTCAGCCGGCCGCAGGTCGAGCGCCTCGTCCTGCACCACCGGGCCACGCGCCTCGTGCAGCACGGCGGAGATGAGTCGGAGCATGTACATCGCCGCGAGCACGATCCCGGTCGCGCCGATCGCCGCCCACCACCACGCGCGCTGGTATGCGCCCGCGAGGATGAGGAATTCCCCTGCAAAGGCCGCGGATCCGGGGACGGCCAGCGAGATGATGCCGACGGTCATCAGCAGCGTCGCGAGCGCGGGCCGGCCCTTCGCCATTCCGCCCAGGCGCGCGAAGTCCCCTGTGGTCGTGCGCCGTTCCACCGTGCCCGCGATGAGGAACAGCGAGGCCGAGATGAGTCCGTGCGCGACCATCTGCAGCACGGCGCCGTCGAAGCCGAGGTTCGTCCCGGAGAAGAGGCCGATGGTGATGAGGCCCGACTGCGCCATCGACGAGTACGCGACGACGCCGCGGAAGTCGGCCGCGCGGAATGCGAGCACCGATCCGTACACGAGCGCCGCCGCGCCGAGTGCGAGGATGACGGTGCGGTAATAACTGGACGGCTCGGGGAACTTCGTCAGGGCGATGCGCAGCATCCCGTACGTCCCCGCCTTCGCGACGACGCCGGAGAGGATGGCCGTCACCTCCGGCGGCGCCTCGCGGTACGCGTCGGGCAGCCACCCGTGGAACGGGAAGAGCGGCGCCTTGATCGCGAACGCGAGCATGAAACCGAGGAACAGCCAGCGACTCGCGCTCGGCGGCGAGTCCACGAGGTCGAACGTTCCGACCTTGAGCCCGTACACGACGATCGCGGCGAGCATGACGAGCGAGCCCGCCATCGTGTAGATGAGGAGCTTGAGCGTCGCGCCGATGCGGTTCGCGCCGCCCCACACGCCGACGAGGACGTAGAGCGGGATCAGCATCGCCTCGAAGAACGCGTAGAAGAGGAGCAGGTCCTGTGCGACGAACACGCCCACGGTCGCGCCGGTGAGCATCAGCATCAGCCCGAAGTAGGCGCGCGGCCGGTCGCGCCCGACCCAGAAGCCGTAGCCGATGCACGCGGCCATCGCGATCACCGTCAGGCCGACGAGCCAGAGCGAGAAGCCGTACTCGCCGACGTGGTACGAGACGTGCAGGTCCTTGATCCACGGCGTCCTCTGCGAGAACTGCAGTCCGCTGCGCCCGAAGTCGAAGCGCGCGGCCTGCTCGATCCAGAGCCCGACCTCGACGAGGGAGACGAGCACGGCGAGGCTGCCGGTCGCGTAGCGGGACAGCGGCAGGATCCAGATCGCGAGCGCCCCCGCGATCGGGAGCCAGATGAGCACCGAGGTGATGGACGACGTCGTCATCGAACCACCAGGAAGACGACGCCGACGATGGCGAGGCCCGTGCCGAGGAAGAGGACGTACGTGCGCAGGAGCCCGGTCTGCAGGCGGCTCGCGCCCTCGCCCAGCTCGAGAGCGCCCTCGCCGAGGTCCGGCCCGGTGGCGAGGACGACCGGCTCCTCGAAGTCGCGCCGCAGCCACGCGGCGAACGCGGCGGCCGGGCGGTAGAAGAGCGCGTCGTACGCCTCGTCGAAGTACAGCTTGTGCTCGAGCGCGCGCTGCACGGTGGGCATCTTCGGGACGGCCATCTCGCCCCGCCCGTAGAGCGCCCACGCGACGCCGACGCCCGCGAGGCCGAGAAGCACCGCGAGGACGGACGCGACGGCCTCCTGCGTGTTCGTCGGCTCCGCCACGGCGAGCGTGCGCGCCGCCGGCTCCAGCCAGGTCGTCAGCGGGTGCCAGAACGGCGAGAACTGGATCCAGCCGCCGATCACTGCGAGGACCGCGAGGACGCCGACCGGCACGAGCATCGTCAGCGGGCCCTCCTTGCCGTGGTGCGCATGGTGGTGTTCACGGACATACGCGCTCGGCTCGCCCGGGAAGACGAGGAAGTACAGGCGGAACGTGTACACGCCGGTGAGGAACGCGCCCACCAGGCCTGCGCCGGCGAGGATGACGCCGTACCAGTGGTCGTGCAGCGCGGCCGCGATGATCGAGTCCTTCGAGAAGAAGCCGGCGAACGGCGGCAGCCCGACGAGCGCGAGGCCGCCGGCGAGGAACGCCCACTTCGTCCACGGCATGAGCGCGCCGATCCCGCGCATCTTGCGGATGTCCTGCTCGCCCGCGAGCGCGTGGATGACGAGGCCCGCGGCCATGAAGAGCAGCGCCTTGAAGAACGCGTGCGTCATCAGGTGGAACATCCCGTTCGCGTACGCACCGACGCCGGCGCCGAGGAACATGTAGCCGATCTGCGACATCGTCGAGTACGCGATCACGCGCTTGATGTCCGTCTGCACGAGCGCGATCAGCCCGGCGACGAGCAGTGTCAGCGCGCCCATGCCGGCGGCGACGAGCTCGACCGTGCGCGCCTGCTCGAAGATGGGATGCGTGCGCGCGATGAGATAGACGCCGGCGGTGACCATCGTCGCCGCGTGGATGAGGGCGCTGACCGGCGTCGGCCCCTCCATCGCGTCCGGGAGCCACGTGTGCAGCGGGATCTGCGCCGACTTGGCCGCCGCGCCGCCGAGGAGCCCAAGCGCGACGAGGTTCACCGCCAGCGGCGAGAGGTGCGTCGCCGTGTCGAACGAGGTCGTGAACTCGAGCGAGTGCGAGTGGAAGATGAGGACGAAGAACGCGAGCGCCATCGTCGCGTCGCCGATCGCATTCATGACGAAGGCCTTCTTCGCCGCGGCGACCGCGCTCGGCCGATCGTGCCAGAAGCCGATGAGCAGGTACGACGACAGGCCGACGAGCCCCCAGCCGGCGAGGAGCAGCAGGAGATTCCCGCCCTGGACGAGCAGCAGCATCGAGAAGACGAAGAACGACATGTAGGCGAAGTAGCGCCGTTCCTCGTCGTCCCCGTCCATGTAGCCGATCGAGTAGAGGATGATCAGGCCGCCGACGCCGGCGACGACGAGCATCATCATTGTGCTCAGCGGGTCGACGAGCACGCTGAGGCCGACCTTGAAGCTGCCGCTCTGCAGCCACGTCCACGCCGTGTACGTGATGCCGGCCCGGTCGTTCGAGGACCGCAGCGCGAAGAACGCCCAGAGCGCGCCGCCGAACGCGACGAACACGCTGAGCGTGGAGAGCCAGGCGGCGGCACGGCGCGAGATGCGCGTTCCACCGAGGAGGATCAGGAGCGTTCCCGCAAGCGGAGCGAAGAGGCAGAGCCAGGAGCCGTTCCTCATCCGCGCAGCTCCGACAGCTGGTCGACGTCGAGCACGAGGCGGCGGCGATGGATCGCGACGACGAGGCCGAGCCCGACGCACACTTCCGAGGCGGCCACCGCCATCACCGCGAGCGCGAAGATCTGCCCGGCGCCGTTGTGCGCGTGCCGCGCGAAGGCGATCAGTGCGAGGTTGCCGCCGTTGAGCATGATCTCGAGCGAGAGCAGCACGATGATCGGGTTGCGGCGCACGAGCACGCCGAGCGCGCCCGTCCCGAACAGGAACGCGGAAATTCCCAGGTACCAGGCGATGCCGGGGCCGAGCACTACGAGGCCCTCTTCGTGTGCGACCCGAGGATGACGCCGCCGACCGCCGCGATGAGCAGGACGATGGACGTGATCTCGAACGCGAGCAGGTGGTCGGTGAGGAAGAGGCGGCCGATCCAGCCAGGCGTGCCGAACGTGCTGTTGACGTGGTCGGAATGGCTCAGGCGCCCTCCCGCCTTCAGCGCGACGGCGACGATGATCTCGAGGAAGATGGACGCGGCGGCAAGGACCGCGGCGACCGACTGCCAGCTCGGCCGTCCCGCCCACGGCGTCTCCATGCGCGGGCCAACGTACGCGATGACGAAGAGGAACATCACCATCACCGCGCCTGCGTAGACGAGCACCTGCGCGGCGGCGACGAACTCGGCGGACAGCAGCAGGTAGAGAACGGCGAGCGAGCCGAGGTTCCCGATCAGCGCGAGCGCGGAGTAGAACGGGTTCGAGAACGAGACGACGGCGACGCCGGACGCGAGGCACGCGAAGCCGGCGCCGACCCACACGATCCACACGAGGATGTTCCCTGCGGAGGCGAGGATCACGAGTCGGACTTGTAGTAGGGGATCGGCGTGTCGAAGATCGCCGGGTCGGCGATGGGGATCTTCTTCATCGGCTCGGCGAGGAGCATGTCCTTCGTGTAGATCTGGTCGTCGCGGTTGTGCTCCGAGAGCTCGAACTCGTTGCCGAGCGTGATCGCGTCGAACGGGCACGCCAGCTCGCAGTAGCCGCAGAAGATGCAGCGGCTCATGTTGATCTCGTAGATGCGCGCGTAGCGCTCTCCTGCGGAGACGCGGTTGTCG
Source organism: Gaiellaceae bacterium (assembly GCA_036273155.1). Taxonomy (GTDB): domain Bacteria; phylum Actinomycetota; class Thermoleophilia; order Gaiellales; family Gaiellaceae; genus Palsa-739. The sequence continues at coordinate 33,805 of DASUIG010000048.1, forward strand.
GGCGTGTTCTCCGCGGCGACGACACGGATGCAGTCGGCCGGGCACGCGGCCGCGCAGAGCGAGCAGCCGACGCACTTCTCCAGCCCGTTCTCGTGCGTCCACAGCCGGTGGCGGCCGCGGAAGCGCGGATAGAGCGGGCGCCGCTCCTCGGGGTACTGCTGCGTGATCGGCTTCTTCAGGATCTGCCGGAACGTGACGGCGAAGCCCTTGAGCGTCGAGACGGGCTGCGGGCTCACGTCGCCGCCACCACGATCGCGGTCACGAGGGCGTTGATCGTCGCCACCGGCAGGAGCACCTTCCAGCCGAAGCGCATGAGCTGGTCGTAGCGCAGGCGCGGCAGCGTCGCGCGCAGCCAGATGAAGGCGAAGAGCACGCCGAGCAGCTTCAGCAGGAACCAGATCGGGCCGAGGTTCCACGGGCCGTGCCACCCGGAGAAGAAGAGCGTCACCATCAACCCGGAGAGCGTGATGAGGTTGATGTACTCGGCCGTCTGGAAGAGGCCCCAGCGCATGCCGGAGTACTCGGTGTGGTACCCGGCGACGAGCTCCTGCTCCGCCTCGGGCAGGTCGAACGGCGCGCGGCTCGTCTCGGCGATGCCGGCGAAGAAGAAGACGAGCAGGCCGACGAACTGGGGCACGACGAACGGCAGCGTCGTGCCCTGCCGGTGGACGATGTCCACGAGCGAGAGCGAGCGGCCGAGGATGACGACGCCGAGCACGCTCAGCGCGAGCGACACCTCGTACGAGACGAGCTGCGCGCACGTGCGCATCGAGCCGAGCAGCGAGTACTTCGACTCGGACGCCCAGCCGCCGACGATGAACCCGTAGATGCCGATCGACCCGAGCGCGAAGATCAGGAGCAGCGAGATCGGGACGTTGACGACCTCACCGGTCACGTTCCAGTGGTAGATCCTCCAGCCCGGCCCCCATGGGATGACCGAGAACGCGGCGAGCGCCGTGAACATGGACACGATCGGCGCAAGGATGTACGGGACCGCGATCGCGCTCGACGGCGCAAACGCCTCCTTGCGCACGAGCTTCACGAGGTCGGCGATCGGCTGCAGCAATCCGAACGGGCCGGCGCGGTTCGGGCCGTAACGGTTCTGCAGCCGGCCGAGTCCCTTGCGCTCGAGCCACGTCAGGTACGCGAACGTGACCATGACGAGGTTCACGATGATCGCCGCTTTGATGAGGCTGATCCACCACGGCTCCATCAGGCGCTCACCTCCACGGTGCCGCGCAGGTCGCCCGCGTGCTCGCGAGCGATGCGGACGACGCCCTTGCGCAGGTCCTTCGCGATGCGCGCGTGGAGCTGCACCGACGTGCCGTTGTGCGAGACGGTGACCGTCGCGCCGTTCGCGATCCCGCGGGCCTGCGCGTCGGCGCGCGCGAGCTCGACCTCGGCCGGCGGCCGCTGGAACTGGAGCTCCTCGACGCGCTCGACGGCGGGGCCGGAGAAGAGCGGCTTGTAACAGACGAGGCGCAGGCCTTCGCGCGCGGCCTCGGGCTCCGGCAGCGGCGGCGTCTCGACGTGCTCGGGCGCGCCGGCGTAGCCGCGCAGCGGCGCGCGCTCGCCGACCTCGCCGAACGCGAGGCCGCCGTAGATGCGCTCCGACAGCTCGGCGAAGACGGACGGCGCATGCGGCGCCAGCTCGACGCCGAAGCGCGAAGCGAGCTGCGACAGCCAGGTCAGCTCGTCCGGCGCGGGCGGGATCGCCGAGCGGCGCAGCCGTTGCAGCCGTCCCTCGAGGTTCACGTACGTACCGTCGCGCTCGAGGTAGCTCGTCCCCGGCAGCACGAGGTCCGCCCAGCCGACCGCGAGGCCGTGGAACATCGAGACCGCGATCACCGACTCGGCCCTCTCCGCCAGCGCGCGCACGTTCGGGTCGTTCGCCGCCTCGTCGCCGGAGACGATCAGCAGGCCGACCGACTCCGTCTCCACCGGCTCCTCGTCGGAGGCGGCCGCCCACGCGTCGGCGGCGCCGCGGCCGTTCGGCGTCTCCGGGAGGTAGAAGGCGCCGCACCCGGGCTTGCCGGCGAGGCCGAGCCGCTCCGCGTGCGCCGCGACGGTCGCGCCGCCGCGGCCACCCGGCCCGGACCAGATGAGCACCGCGCGGTCGGCGTCGCGCACGGCCTTCTCGTCCAGCTCGTCGAGGACTCGTGCACCGTTTCTGCGCGCGGCCTTGATCCAGAGGTCGACGATCGGCGCCCGCTCCGCGACGGAGACGTCGCCGAGGACGACGACCACCTGCGCGTCGCGGATGGCCGAGAGCGGCAGCCCGTACGCGTCGAGGCCGTGGCTCACTTCCTCCGGGAGCATCGCCTCGTGCGAGCCGAGACCGACGCGGACGAGCTTCGCGAGCGCGTACGCCTGCTCGACCGTCTCCGACCCGGAGAGCGCGACGACGACGCGGCCGTGCGCTGCGCGCAGCAGCCGCTCGGCCTCGTCCAGCGCATCGTCCCACGACACGGGCTCGAACCCGCGCAGCCGCACGCGCTTGATCGGGTCGACGATGCGGTCGGCCGCACGCGTATGGGAGAACGCGAAGCGGCCCTTGTCGCAGAGCCAGCCCTCGTCGATCTCGGGGTGGTTCCGCGAGAGGATCCGCTTCACCTTGCCCTCGCGCACCGTCGCGTTCACGTTGCAGCCGACCGAGCACATGCCGCACACGGTGGGCACGTTCTGGATCTCCCACGGCCGGCCTTCGAAGCGGTACTGCGTGGGCAGGAGTGCGCCGACCGGGCAGAGCTCGGTGACGTTGCCGGTGAACGGGCCGCTGTACGGCTCGTCCTCGAACGTCGTGATCACCGACATCGCGCCGCGATTGCGCGCGACGAGCTGGCCGTCCTCGCTCACGTCCTCGCTGAAGCGCGTGCAGCGGTAGCAGAGGATGCAGCGCTCGCGGTCGAGCGAGATGGCCGGCGAGATCGGGATCGGCTTCTCGAACGTGAGCTTCTCGAAGTTCATGCGCGTGTTCCCGGGCCCGTAGCGGAACGTCAGGTCCTGCAGCGGGCACTCGCCGCCCTTGTCGCAGACGGGGCAGTCGAGCGGATGGTTGACGAGGATGAACTCGAGCGTCCCGTTCTGGCCGACCGACGCCTTCTCCGAGGTGCGCGCCGTCTTGACGACCATGCCGTCCGTCGCGGTCGTCGTGCACGCGGTCTGGAGCTTCGGGATCCCCTCGATCTCGACGATGCACATCCGGCATGCGCCGATGCCCTCGCCGAGCCGCGGCTCGTAGCAGAAGACCGGGATCTCGATCCCGGCGGCGAGCGCCGTCTCGACGATGCCCGTCCCTTTGGGAACGTGCACCTCGCGCTCGTCGATCGTGACGCGGACGAGGTCGCTCATACGCCCGCCTCGTGTGCGACCGGTGCCAGGTGGTGCTGGTCGGCCGGCGCGAAGAGCCGATCGAGCGAGGAGTCGTGGCCGAAGGGGCAGCCGCCGTGCTCGAGATGCGCGCGGAACTCGTCGCGGAACTTCGTCACGCAGCTCGCGACGATCATCGCGTCGGAGTCTCCGAGAACGCAGAGGCACTTGCCGATGATCCGGTCGCACACGTCGAGTGCGAGGTCGAAGTCGCTCTCGGAGGCGGCGCCGTTCTCGACCGCTCGCAACATCTGCACGAGCCAGCGTGTGCCGATGCGGCACGGCGTGCACTTGCCGCACGACTCGTGCATGTAGAACTGGCCGACCCGCAGCGCGAACTGCACCATGCACGTGCGGTCGTCGAGGACGCAGACGACGCCCGACCCGATGAAGTACCCCTTCTGGCCGAGCGAGTTCGCGTCGAGCTTCGTGTCGAGGTCGTCCGGCGTCATCACCGGGAAGGACGAGCCGCCCATCATCACGGCCTTCAGCGACCGGCCGTCCGGAACGCCTCCACCCACCTCCTCGACGAGGTGGCGCGTGGTGATGCCGTGAGGCAGCTCGTACACGCCCGGTCGCGCGACGTTGCCGGAGAGGCAGAAGAGGCGCGTGCCCGTCGAGTCGGGCGGTGCACCGATCTGCGCGTACACGGCAGGACCGACCTCGAGCACCTTCGGGATGGTCGTGATCGTCTCGACGTTGTTGATGAGCGTCGGCGCGGCGTAGAGGCCCTCGATCGCAGGGAACGGCGGCTTCGAGCGTGGCTGGCCGCGCTCTCCCTCGAGCGACGAGAGAAGCGCCGTCTCCTCGCCGCAGATGTACGCGCCGGCGCCGCGGTGGATGACCATCGTGACGTCGCCGAGGAGACCGGCGGCGCGGGCCTCGTCGAGCGCGGCCTGCAAGACGTCGTACTCGGTCGAGTACTCGCCGCGGATGTAGATGAAGACGAAGCGCGACTGGATCGCGTGCGCGGCGATGAGGCAGCCCTCGATCAGCCGGTGTGGGACGCGCAGCATGATCTCCCGGTCCTTGAACGTCCCGGGCTCGGACTCGTCGGCGTTCACCGTGATGTAGACGGGCTTCGCGACCTTGTCGGGAGTCGGGATGAAGCTCGCCTTCCGGCCGGTGGGGAAGAACGCGCCGCCGCGGCCGCGGAGGTTCGACTCGATGAGCTCCGCGATCACCTGCTGCGGCTCCTGCGCGCGCGCCCTCTCGAGCTGTGCGTAGCCGCCGACCGCGCGGTAGGCGGCCAGGTCGCGGAGCGGCTGCTCCTCGGCGCCGGCGAGCACGAGCGCCGGCGATGCCTCAGCGGCCATTGCGCAGCTCCTCCACGATGGCGGGCACGTCTTCCGGCGTGACCGATTGGCGATAGCGGTGGTCGACCGCGACGATCGTCGGCGTCGAGCAGCCGCCGAGGCACTCGACGGCGCGCAGCGTGATCTCGCCGTCCGCCGTCGTCTCGCCGGGCGCGACGCCGAGCTCCTGCTCGAACGACTCGAGCACGGCCTGCGCGTTCACGAGGCCGCAGCAGACGTTCGTGCACACCTCGATCGTGTGCCGGCCCGCCGCCTCGAGGTTGAACAAGTCGTAGAAGCTCGCCACCGACATGCAGTACGCAGGCGTCAGGTCGAGCGCTTCGCCCACCTCCTCGATCGCCGCGCGCGAGAGCCAGCCGTACTGCTCCTGCGCGAGCCGGAGCGCCGGCAGGATCGCCGACTTCGGGTCCGGGTAGCGCTTCGCCACTCTCTGGATCTCGTCCGTGAGGCTCATCGGTCGGTGTCTCCCATGACGGCGTCGAGCGAGCCGACGATCGCGATCAGGTCGGCGATGAGCGCGCCCTGCGAGCACGTCGCCGTCGCCTGCAGCGCCGCGAACGACGGAGCGCGGAAGTGCACGCGCCACGGCCGCGGCCCGCCGTCGCTGACGACGTAGCAGCCCGACTCGCCGCGCGGCGACTCGATCGCGACGTAGATCTCGCCGGCTGGGACTCGATATCCCTCGGTCACGATCTTGAAGTGGTGGATGAGCGACTCCATCGACGTGTGCAGCTCCTCGCGGGGCGGGAGCACGACCTTGCGGTCGTCCGAGATCCACGGCTGCCCCTCCATGCGCTCGAGCCGGTCGAGGCACTGGCGCACGATCTTCGTCGACTCCGCCATCTCGTCCATGCGCACGCGGTAGCGGTCGTAGACGTCGCCGCCGGTGTAGACCGGGACGCGGAAGTCGACCTGGTCGTAGGCGAGATATGTCTGATCGCGGCGGAGATCCCAGTCGACGCCGGACGCGCGGAGCACCGGGCCCGACTGCCCGAGCGCGATCGCGTCGTCGGCGGAGAGAAGGCCGACGCCCTGCGTGCGCTCGAGCCAGATCTTGTTGCGGTCGAGCAGCGTGAGGTAGTCGTCGAGCGCCTTCGGCATCACCTCGACGAACTTCCGGGCCTCGGGATAGAAGCCGGCGGGGATGTCCTCCGCGATGCCGCCGGCCTGGAAGTAGCGCGTGTGCATGCGCTGGCCGGCGACGAGCTCGAACAGGTCGAGGATCGTCTCGCGCTCGCGGAAGCAGTACCAGAACATCGAGATCGCGCCCAGCTCGAGCGCGGACGTGCCGAGGAAGACGAGATGCGAGTGGATGCGGTTGAGCTCGCACAGGAGCATGCGCATCCACGTCGCCTTCTCCGGCACCTCCATCTCCAGCAGCTTCTCGATGGCGAGCACGAAGACGAGCTCGTTGTTCTGGTAACCGACGTAGTCGATGCGCTCCGGGTACGTGATCGCCTTCCACCACGTCTTCTGCTCCATGTTCTTCTCGAAGCCCGTGTGGAGGTAGCCGATCACCGCCGAGAGGCCGACGACCTCCTCGCCGTCGAGGTCGACGATGAGGCGCAGCACGCCGTGCGTCGACGGATGGTTCGGGCCGAAGTTCACCTGCAGGACGTCGTCGGTCTCGCGCAGCGCGGCGGGAACGTCGAGCACGGTCGGGACGCGCGGCGGGATGCGCGAGCCCTCGTAGATCGGATCGCCGACGATGGGCCAGCGGCGCGTGCGGCCGACATGCGGAAGCGTCGCGGTCATTCGGCCGGAGAGAAGCGGACGGGCTCGCCGCCGATCGGGTAGTCCTTGCGCAGGGGGTGGCCCTCCCAGTCGTCTTCCATCAGGAGGCGCGCGAGGTTCGGGTGGCCTTCGAAGCGGATGCCCATGAGGTCGTACTGCTCGCGCTCGAGCCAGTCGGCGGCGGGCCAGACTGCGACGACGCTGTCCACCGGATCGCCGTCCTCGAGCCAGCACTGCAGGCGCAGCCGCGGCGCGCCCTGACGTAGCGCGAGCAGGTGGTAGCTGAGCGAGAACCGCGCCGGCTTCACGGCCGGCAGCGCCTGGAGGCCCTGCGTCATCGGCAGGTTGAGGTCGCGGCCCGTCGTCGTGCCGATGTACCCGGAGACGCCCTTGCCGGCCCAGTCGAGGTAGTCGGTCGCGACGATGTCGCTGAGCAGGTTGAAGCCGAGGTCGTCGCGCGCGTAGGTGCATGCGTCGCGGATGCGCTCGCGCTCGACGACGACCGTCGTCTCGCCGTACGCCTCCGTCGTCGACACGTGGCCGGGGACCTTCGCGAAGTCGTTCACGTGGCGACCTGCTTGCGCTCGTACGCGGGCGGTACGCCGGCGAGGTGCGCCTCGTGCAGGCGGATGATCCCCTCCATGAGCGCCTCGGGCCGCGGCGGGCAGAACGGCACGTAGATGTCGACCGGAACGATGCGGTCGACGCCCTGCAAGATCGCGTAGTTGTTGAACATGCCGCCGGAGCTCGCGCACGCGCCCATCGCGATCACCCACTTCGGCTCGAGCATCTGGTCGTAGATCTGCCGCAGCGGCGCCGCCATCTTGTGCGCGACGCGGCCGGAGACGATGAGCAGGTCGGCCTGGCGCGGCGACGAGCGGAACGCCTCCATGCCGAAGCGCGCGAGGTCGTAGCGGGAGCCGACGATCGACATCATCTCGATCGCGCAGCACGCGAGCCCGAACGTGTCGGGCCACATCGACTTCGTCTGCGCCCAGCGCACGGCCTTCTCGAGCGTCGTGATGCCGAGCGCTTGCTCGAGCTCCTCGACGCCGAGCTCCTCCTCGAACCTCGAGGGCCCCTTCGTCGGCCAGAGCAGCCGCTCCGACTGCAGGCCGTAGTCGCGGAGGCGGGTCACCACTCGAGGGCGCCCTTGCGCCAGATGTAGACGTATGCGACGGCGAGGATGACGAGGAAGAACGCGAACTCGACGAACCCGAACCAGCCGAGGGCGTGGAGCTGCACCGCAAGCGGGTACAGGAACACGATCTCGATGTCGAAGACGATGAAGAGCATCGCCGTCAGGTAGAAGCTGACGGTGAAGCGCTGAGGCCGCATCTGGCCCTGCGAGACGCCGGACTCGAACGGGATGACGCGGGCGCGCGTCCGCCTCGTCGGGCGGGTCGCGAGCGCGAAGGAGAAATAGATCATCGATGCCGGGATGGCGAGCGCGAAGAGGCCGTAGATCAAGAAGGGCAGCCAGTTGCTCAGCATCGGCTGGGCGACGTTACCAAGTCCGCACTTGTTCACGCTCGACACCAGGAGCGGTGCGAGAGACGGGTGTTACAAAGTCGTTTGCAGGCGGCCCCCGCTGGTACGATGTGCATCGTGGAGCTTCAGGAGCGCACCGACAGCCTCGTCTCGCTGACCCCCGCAGCCGCGGAGAAGATCCGCGCGCTCATGGGGACCGAGACCGACGTCTCCGTCCTCCGGGTCGCGATCGAGGGCGGCGGCTGCTCCGGGTTCCAGTACGGCCTCGGCTTCGACCGCGGCGCCCAGGAGGGCGACCACGAGTTCGAGATCGAGGGCGTCAGGGTCGTCGTCGACCCGTTCAGCGCCCCCTATCTCAAGGGCTCGACGGTCGACTACCTCGAGACCATCCAAGAAGCCGGGTTCAAGATCGACAACCCGAACGCGGTCGCGTCCTGCGGCTGCGGGCACTCCTTCCAGGTGGCCGAGGGCGAGGCGCCCGACGAGGCCGCTCACGGCTGCGGCTCCGGCTGCTCCCACTAGTGCGCGCAGTCCACCGCGTCCTTCTCTCCGTCTTCACCCTCGGGGTCGTCGTCCAGTTCTTCCTGGCCGGGCTTGGCGTCTTTCGGGTCGAGCACGGGGCATCCGACGCGCGGTTCGACCATGTCTTCGCGCCGCACCGGGCGCTCGGGAACGTGCTCCTGATCGTCGCCCTGCTCGTGCTCGTGCTGGTACTGCTCGTCTTCCTCCAGTCGATCCTTGCGAACAACGGCCCCTCCTGGGTGCGTGCGCTGCATCCCGTGGTCGCCGTCCTGATCCTCGCGCTCGCCGGCTCCTTCACGGGCCGGCTGTGGCGCGAGCATCGCGCCGCGGCCTGATGCCCCCGCTCCGCGTCGCCGTCGTCGGCTCTGGCCCGGCCGGCTTCTACGCGGCGGGCGCACTCCTCTCCGCCGACGTTCCCGTCCAGGTGGACATGTTCGAGCGGCTGCCGACGCCGTGGGGCCTCGTCCGTCTGGGCGTGGCGCCGGACCATCCGAAGCTGAAGACGGTGTCGAAGGCCTTCGAGCGCATCGCCGAGCGGCCCGGCTTCCGCTTCCTCGGCAACCTCGAGGTCGGACGGGACGTCACGCACGAGGATCTCGCGCGCCTCTACGACGCGGTCGTCTACGCCGTCGGCGCACAGACCGACCGGCGTCTCGGGATTCCGGGCGAGGACTTGCCCGGCTCGTGGGCCGCGACCGAGTTCGTGGCCTGGTACAACGGCCATCCCGACTACCAGGGGCTCGACTTCGACCTGAACGTCGAGCGCGCGGTCGTGATCGGCGTCGGCAACGTCGCCCTCGACGTCGCGCGCATGCTCGCGTTGACGCCCGAGGAGCTGGGGCCGACCGACACCACGGACGCCGCGATCGCCGCCATCTGCGGAGCGGCGATCCGGGAGATCGTCGTCGTCGGCCGCCGCGGGCCCGCGCAGGCGGCGTTCACGACGCCGGAGCTGGCCGAGCTCGGCGAGCTCGCCGGCGCCGACGTGATCGTCGACCCGGCCGAGCTCGAGGGCGCGGTGCCGACGGACACGAACTCGGAGCGCAACCTCGAGGTCCTGCGCGCCTTCGCCGCCCGCGAGCCGTCGGGGATGCCGAAGCGGGTGGTGCTGAAGTTCTTCCGTTCGCCCACTGCCATCCACGGAGTGGATCGCGTAGAGAGCATCGAGCTGGTCCGCAACCTGCTGGATGAAGACAACCGTGCCGTGCCGACGGACGAGCGCGAGACGCTCTCGTGCGGCCTCGTGTTCCGCAGCGTCGGCTACCGCGGCGTTGCGCTTCCCGGCGTCCCCTTCGACGAGCGCGGCGGCGTCATCCCCAACGAGGGCGGGCGCGTCGCGCCCGGCGTCTACGTCGCCGGGTGGATCAAGCGCGGGCCCACCGGCGTCATCGGTACGAACAAGAAGGACGCGACCGAGACGGTCGAGCTGCTCCTCGCCGACCTGCGCGACGCATCGCCCAAGGGCGCGACCGCGGAGGACGTGGACGCGCTCCTCGACGAGCGTGGTGTGCGTCGCGTCGTCCACGCGGGTTGGCTCGCGATCGACGAAGTCGAGCGCAGCGCGGGCGAGCCGCTGGGCCGGCCGCGGGTCAAGCTCTGCACGTGGGACGAGCTGTTGGCTGCCTCGGAGCGCCTACACTCATCTGCGTGAAGACCGAGGAGACGCGCCAGCTGTGGGGGGGCGAGACCGCGAAGGCGGTGGCCAACTTCCCGGTGTCGGGCGAGCCGATCCCCGCGCCGGTCGCGCGCTGGCTCGGACGGATCAAGGGCGCGGCAGCCCGCGCGAACGCTGACCTCGGCCTCCTCGACCGCGACAAGGCGGAGCGCATCGCAGCCGCCGCCGAGCGCATCGCGCGCGGCGAGCTCGACGACCAGTTCCCGATCGACGTCTTCCAGACCGGCTCCGGCACGTCCTCGAACATGAACGCCAACGAGGTGATCGCCACGCTTGCGGGCGAGGGCGTGCACGCGAACGACGACGTCAACATGGGCCAGTCGTCGAACGACGTCTTTCCCTCCGCCGTCCATCTGGCGGCACTCGACGAGATCGTCAACGACCTCCTGCCCGCGCTCGAACAGCTCGCCCACTCGCTCGAGGCGAAGGCGGTGGAGTTCGACGACGTCGTCAAGTCCGGCCGCACGCACTGGATGGACGCGGTGCCGGTCACGCTCGGCCAGGAGTTCGCGGGCTACGCCGCGCAGGTGCGCCAGGGATACGAGCGCGTCGGCTCGACCCTCGCCCGCCTCGGCCAGATCCCGCTCGGCGGCACCGCCGTCGGCACGGGACTGAACACGCACCCGGAGTTCAGCGCGCGCGTGCGCGCGCTGCTCGCCGCCGATACCGGCCTCGAGATCGCCGCGCCCGCCGACCCGTTCGAGGCGACGGCCGCGCGCGACGGCATCGTCGAGGCCTCGGGAGCGTTGAAGACGGTCGCCGTGTCGCTGACGAAGGTTGCGAACGACATCCGCTACCTCGGCTCCGGCCCGCGCGCCGGGCTCGCCGAGATCGCTCTGCCGGAGCTCCAGAAGGGCAGCTCGATCATGCCCGGCAAGGTGAACCCGGTCATCCCCGAGGTCGTCACGCAGGTCGCGGCGCAGGTGATCGGCAACGACACCGCCATCACCGTCGGCGGCATGCAGGGCCACTTCGAGCTGAACGTGTTCGTGCCGCTGCTCGCGCGCAACATCCTCGACTCGGTGAAGCTCCTTGCGTCCGCCTCGCGGCTGTTCGCGGAGAAGTGTGTCGACGGGATCGTCGCGAACCGCGAGACGTGCGAGCACTACGCGGAGCTGACGCTGTCGGCGGCCACGGCGCTGAATCCGTACATCGGGTACGACCGCGCGACGGAGATCGTGAAGGACGCTGCGTCGTCGGGCAGGTCGCTCCGGGAGGTCGCGCGCGAGAAGGGCGTCGAGGAGTCCGTCCTCGACGAGGCGCTCGACTATCGGAAGATGGCCAAACCGCACTAGGACACGGTTCGCGCCGAGTGGCGGGCGGCGCCCTGCGGCCCTGAGCCGTCGTGCCACTGACTGGTTGTTCAAACCCTCGAGACCGGGATAGACTCCCGCCGCTGTCAGAGGGGGCCGACCGTGACACTGGGAGGCCCGGGTCTTTCGCAGGAGAGGGGAACGATGCTCAAGTCGCTGCGCACGCCGACCGGGCTCGCACGGATCGGCGTGCTCGTCTGTCTGATCGTCTTCGTCGGTGCGACTGTCGCTTCGGCAGCCGGGTCGGGCGGAGGAGCCGACCCCACCGAGGTGAAGCCCGGGGCCAGCCCTGACGCGGCAGTCACCGATCGCCGGATCCCGGGGAACCAGAGCCCGTCGCATCTTCCGACGACGGACGCGCCGCGGCCGGCGGCACTGACGGTCACCGGCACCGGTGCCGAGCTCGGCACGCACTTCGCCGGCCTCACGTTCCACAACCAGCGCCGCGATGCGGACGGCGGGAACCAGCTCAGCCTCGAGCCGCCGGACCAGGGTCTCTGCGTCGGCAACGGCGAGGTGATCGAGCCGGTCAACGACCTGCTCACGACGTACGACGCAGCGACCGGAGCGCGGACCGGGAGCTACGAATCGCTGAACCAGTTCTTCTTCGGCCAGCACGAGATCGACCGCACGGTGAGCCCGCCGACCTTCGGCGCGTTCATCTCCGACCCGCGCTGCTACTACGACACGTCGTCGGGCCGCTTCTTCATGACGGTCCTGATGTTCGGCCGCGATCCGTCGACCGGCGCGTTCGAGGCGCCCGGAACGATCCAGATCGCCACGAGCAAGACCGGCACGCCGACGACGAGCCCGTCGGACTGGAACTTCTTCAGCATCGACGTGACGAACGACGGGCGCAACGGCGAGCAGTCGCACCCGGGCTGCCCGTGCTTCGGCGATCAGCCGCTGGTCGGAATCGACGCGAACGGCGTCTACATCACGACCAACGAGTTCCCGATCGATCCCAACACGCCCGGCTTCAACGGCGCGCAGGTGTATGCGATCCAGAAGTCCGCGCTGCTCGCGGGCAGCACGCCGAACGTCGTCCGGTTCGAAGGAACGGCGGGTCCCGTTGCGTCGAACGACTACGTCAACGGCATCCCGTACTCGCTACAGCCTGCGCTGTCGCCGAGTGCCGCGAGCTTCGACACGGCGAACAACGGCACCGAGTTCATGCTCGGGGCGCTCGAGTTCGGGAAGAAGCCGTTCCAGCTCGACAACCGCCTCGCGGTGTGGGCGCTGACGAACACCGCTTCGCTGAACCGCGGGAGGCCCGCGCTGAAGCTCACCGAGAAGGTCATCGCGAGCGAGGTCTACGGCTTCCCGCCGGCGATCGTGCAGCCGAACGGGCCGACGCCGCTCGCGGACAGCTTCAAGGACCACGAGTCGCTCATCGACGGCGGCGACGATCGCATGCAGGCCGCGATCTACGCCAACGGGCATCTCTGGGGTGCGAGCGACACGATCGTGAAGACGCCCACCGGCTCATCGCAGGTCGGCACGGCGTACTACATGATCAATCCGTCGGTCGACTCGTCCGGCAACGTGACGAGCTCGAGCGTCGTCGCCAAGCAGGGGTACCTGTCGGTGAACGGCGACAGCGTCACGCGCCCGTCGATCGCCGTCACGGCGCTCGGCAAGGTCGTGGTCGGCGTCTCGCTGATCGGCCCTGACTACTTCCCGAGCGCGGCGTACACGACGTTCGACGACTCGGCGTCGGCGGCGCCGAGCACGTTGCACGTCGTTGCGCCGGGCACGGTGCCCGACGACGGCTTCACCGCGTACCACGCGGAGGGCGGTAACGGCGTCGGCCGCTGGGGCGACTACGGCTTCGCGGCCGTGGACGGCAACAGCGTCTGGGTCGCGAACGAATGGATCCCCGGCCTCGTGCAGGGCGCGGATCTCGCCAACTGGGGCACGTACGTCAGCAAGGTCACGCCCTAAGGCGTACGAGGAAGCAGGTTCGAGCGAAGGGCCGCCCCGACAGGCGGCCCTTCGCATTTCTCGCGTCTAGTGCGACAGGCTGCCGCCCCTGGCCGCGACCGTGGTCGTGATCCAGGACTGCGCCTGCGCCGTGTCGACGCGGTACGAGTACGTGTCGCCCGCGCAGACGCCGTTGTTCAGGAACGAGTTCTCGGCCAGGACGACGTTCGTTCCAGCGAGGAGGTCGGGGCCGCCGGAGTCGCCGAAGCACGAGCCGTTGTGGAGCTTGAGGAACTCCGCGCTGATCGTGTCGTTGCTCGCGATCAGCGTCGTCTGCCCGTAGAAGCGCGTGCCGGACGAGCCGTCCTGCGGCGGGCCGCCGCCGACGAGGAAGTCCTGCACGCCGTAGCCCACGAGGTCGACGGGTGTGTTCATCTTCAGCGAGTCGACGAGACCGAGGCTCGGCAGGACGCCGTACTGGCCGCCGGTCGTGGACGAGGAGATCGGGCCGCAGGTCCCGTTGGGCGGCGCGTGCGGCCCGACGTAGCACCCCTTCTTCGTGAAGACGACGATGGCCACGTCGTGGCTGTCGGCATCCGGTAGCCCGTTGCCGAGGCCGGCGAACTGCGGGTCGAAGTAGTAGGTGCCGATCTCCCAGGTGCGCTGGCCCGACGGCTCCAGTGCCAGGTTGGGGTCGAACGAGACGGCCACGAGCGGGGCGCCCGTCGCCTTGTTGTCGCCGAGGACGGACGTGCTCGTGCTGAAGCAGTGCGCCGCCGTCAGCATCACCGTCGGCGACAGGAGCGTCCCCGAGCAGGCGAAGACGCCGTTCGAAAGGTAGGCCACGTAGGGGTGGCCGTTTCCGTCGTACTGGCCGCCGGTCACCGCCGCGGCAGAGCCCGGCATAAGGGCGAGAGCGCACATCATGAGTCCTGCGATAACGAGCCGCGCTCGCATCGTCCCTCCTTTTCCGCGGGCGCGCTGAGCGCCTGCGGCCGCAGTCGATTGGACGCATCGTGTGTCAGGTTTCCGGGCACAGTATCCCCCGAAAGCGGGCTTTTCGGGAATTCGGGCACACTGGTCCCATCGCCGCACTCGCCGTCACTCTGGCGCTCCTCCACGGCATCGTCATGCGCGGGCCGATCACGCCCGTCTGTCGCGCCGGGATGCCCTGCAACGAGCCGGCCGTCGGCGCGAAGCTGACCTTCAGCCGGAACGGGCGCGTCGCGGCCCGCGTGCAGGTCGGTGCGGGAGGCCGCTACCGCGTCCGGCTGGCCGCCGGCACGTACACCGTGCGGCAGGCGCCCTCGCCGCGCATCGGCTTCGGCCTGCGGCCCGACCTCGTTCGCGTCCGGGGCGTCTCCACGCGCGCCGACTTCTTCATCGACACGGGGATTCGCTAGTAGGAGACTGCCCCGCGGCCGGTTGCAGCCGCGTGGCGCTGCTCGTCTGCGCGATAGCTCGAGCGCACGAGCGGCCCTGAGAAGACAGAGCCGAAGCCGAGGGCCTCGCCCTGCTCGCGGAACCAGCGGAACTCGTCCGGATGCACCCATCGGTCGATGGCCGCATGCTTCGCGCTCGGCTGGAGGTATTGGCCGATGGTGACGACGTCGACGCCGTTGGCGCGCAGGTCGCGCATCGTCTCGACCACTTCGTCGTTCGTCTCGCCGAGGCCGACGATGATCCCCGACTTCGTGAGGACGTCGTAGTCGGCGATCTCCTTCGCGCGGCGAAGGAGCCACAGGGCGGTGTCGTAGCTCGCCTTCGCGCCGCGCATGTGCGGATGGAGGCGGCGCACCGTCTCGATGTTGTGGTTGAAGACGTCGGGCTGCGCGGCGAGCACCGTCTGCAGCGCCTCCTCCTCGACGCCGAGGAAGTCGGGCGTGAGCACCTCGACGGACGCCTCCGGCAGCTTCGCCTTCAGCGCGCGAATCGTCGCCGCGTAGTGGCTCGCGCCGCGATCGGGCACGTCGTCGCGGTCGACCGAGGTGACGACGACGTGCTTCAGCTCCATCTGCGCCGCCGCCTGCGCGACGCGCAACGGCTCGAGAGCGTCCGGGGGCGAGTCCGGCCGGCCGGAGTGGACGTAGCAGTACCGGCAGGCGCGCGTGCACGTGTCGCCCAGGATCTGGAACGTCGCCGTGCCGCGCCCCCAGCACTCGGAGATGTTCGGACAGCGGGCCTCTTCGCAGATGGTGTGCAGGGAGAGGCCGTGCACGAGCTTCTGGACGTCGAAGTAGCGGCCGTCGCGCGAGGGCGCACGCACCTTCATCCATTCCGGCCTGCGAGGGCGCTCTGCGACGGGAAGCGATGACTCCATGGACTCGTTCCAGTCTAGGTGGCGGGGGTCGTTCGCCTGTCGCTACAGTGAAACGGACCGAGCAGTCCGCTTACAGAAAGGAAGCCTTCCGCATGAGCCGGCGCCACAGTACGAACCCCTGGGTGATCCTCGTCCTCATCTGCCTCGCGCAGTTCATGGTCGTGCTCGACGCGACCATCGTGAACGTCGCGCTCCCGTCCATCCAGAAGGACCTGGGCCTGAGCGAGGCCAACCTCCAGTGGATCGTCAACGCGTACACGCTCGTGTTCGGCGGCTTCCTGCTTCTCGGCGGCCGCGCCGGCGACCTGCTCGGCCGCAAGCGCCTCTTCCTCATCGGCCTCGTCATCTTCACGACGGCCTCGCTCCTGAACGGGCTCTCGTCCTCGTCCGGCCAGCTGATCGGCTTCCGGGCGCTCCAGGGGCTCGGCGCGGCGCTCATCTCGCCGGCCGCGCTCTCGATCATCTCGACGACGTTCGCCGAGGGAAAGGAGCGGGCGAAGGCGCTTGGGGTGTGGGCCGCGATCGCCATCGGCGGCTCCGCGTTCGGGCTCGTGCTCGGCGGCTGGCTGACGCAGTCGTTCTCGTGGCCGTGGATCTTCTTCGTGAACGTCCCGGTCGGCGTGTTCGCGTTCTTCGCCGCGTTCCGCCTCGTGCCGGAGTCGAAGGACGAGCACGCACACCAGGGCTACGACATCGCCGGGGCGGTCACCGTCACCGGCGGTCTCATGACGCTCGTCTACGCGATCGTCAAGGCCGAGACCAAGGGGTGGGGCTCCGCCGAGACGCTGCTCCTCTTCGCCGTCGCCGCGGCGCTGCTCGCGGCGTTCGTCGTCATCGAGAGGCGCTCGAAGGAGCCGCTCGTCCGGCTGTCGATCTTTCGCGTCCGCTCCCTGCTGACGGCGAACGTGACGATGTTCCTCGTCGCGTCGGGGATGTTCGCGATGTTCTTCTTCATCACGCTGTACCTCCAGCGCGTCCTCGGCTATCACCCGCTGAAGGCGGGTCTCTCGGTGCTGCCGTTCACCGCCGGGATCATGTTCTCGGCCGGCTTCGCGTCGAACCTCGCGCCGCGCATCGGCGTACGGCCGGTCGCCGCTGTCGGGATGATCCTCACCGCGGTCGGCATGCTGCTGTTCGCGCGGATGCCGGTGCACGGGTCGTACGCCGTCGACGTCCTGCCCCCGATGATCGTCGCCGCACTCGGTATGGGCGCCGTGTTCATGCCGCTCACGCTCGTCGCGACGACGGGTCTCGAGGACGAGGACCAGGGGCTGGCCTCCGGTCTCTTCAACACCTCGCAGCAGGTCGGCGGCGCGCTCGGGCTCGCCATCCTCTCGACGATCGCCGCCGGGCGTACGCACGGTGGATCGCCGGCCGCGCTCGTGCATGGGTTCCACTACGCGTTCGCCGGCGCCGCAGCGTTCGTGGTCGCGGCGCTCGTCGTCATGGTCGCGCTCCTGCGCAAGCAGCACGTCGCGCGCATCGAGTCGGAGGCCGTGGCGGCGCCTGCGGCTGCATGAGAGCAGACGCTCGACGCAACCTGGACCGCGTGCTCGGCGCGGCGACGGAATGCTTCGCCGAGCACGGGGTCGACGTCACGGTCGACGAGGTCGCGCGCCGTGCGGGTGTCGGGCACGGCACCGTCTTCCGCCGCTTCTCGACGAAGGACGCGCTCCTCGCCGCGGTGCTCTCGAACGAGCTCGACCGCATGCTGCTCGTCGCGCGCGCCGCGCTCGCAGAGGAGGACGCGTGGACGGGCTTCTCCGACTACTTCCGCGCGGCCGCCGACGCCTACGGCCGGAGCCGTGCGCTCCTCGAGGCGAAGGAGCGCTGCCGCGACCTGCCGCAGTACGAGCCGCTGGCCGAGGCGGTCTACGAGATCGTCCGCCGCGCGCAGGCGACAGGTTCGCTCCGCAACGACCTCACGGCGGCGGAGGTCTTCGAGCTCCTTCCCGCAGCGAGTAGATTTCCCGACGTGATCCTGGACGGATTGCGCGGGACTTGATGGCGGACTGGTACGTCGTCAACGCACGCGAGCGGGAGTGGTTCGACCGCGGCCCGCGCGGCGCCGTCACCCTCCTCGTCGACGACGACGAGGCGCAGGTCGGCGTGAACCTCTTCGTCCTCGGCCCCGGCGAGCCCATGGCGATGTACCACTGGGAGGCGGATCAGGAGGGGTACCTCGTCCTCTCCGGCGAGGGTCTGGCCATCGTCGACGGCCAGGAGGTGCCGCTGAAGCAGTGGGATTACGTGCACACGCCGCCCGGCGTGCCGCGCGTCATCGTCGGCGGGCCGTGCATCGTGCTCGCGATCGGCGCGCGTCAGCATCAGGACGGGCCCGACTGGGGCGGCTATCCACGCTCCGACGTCGCCGCGCGGCACAACGCGTCGACGGAGGAGGAGACGACGGATTCCAAGGTCGCGTACGCACGCTTTCCGGCGCGGCAGCCGACCGCCTACCGCGAGGGCTGGTTGGACTAGCCGAGAGACGCGTGGACGGGTTGGGGCCAGAGGCCGGCGCCGTCCTCCGCGGGAAGGTCTTCCAGCTGGAGTCCGAACACGTCGGCGATCGCACCTGCGGCGTGCGGCCGCACCTCGTCGATCGTCACGTCGCGCCCGGCCTCGCGCGAGATGGTGGTGAACGCGGCGTCCTCGAGGCCGCACGCCGTGATCCACTCCGTGAACGGCGCGGGATCGAGGTCGACGTTCAGCGCGTACCCGTGCGTCGTCACCCAGCGTGACACGTGCACGCCGATCGACGCGATCTTGCGGGGCGGCCGGGCAACCCACACGCCCGTGAGGCCGTCGATGCGCTCGCCCTCGACGCCGAAGGGCGCGACCGTGCGGATGAGCGCCTCCTCGAGGTTGCGGACGTACTGCTTGACGTCGCGGCCGTGCCGCTTCAGGTCGAGGATCGGGTAGCAGACGAGCTGTCCCGGACCGTGGTAGGTGGACTTGCCGCCGCGGTCGGTCTCGACGATCTCCACGTCGGCCGCGTCGGGAAGATGCAGCTCGGCGGTCTCGTCCGTCCGCCGGCCGAGGGTCACCACCGGCGGGTGCTCGAGCATGATCACCGTGTCGGGGATGGCGCCCTGCGACACTGCGCCCGCGAGCGAGCGCTGCAGCTCCCAGGCCTCTCGATAGGGCACCTGCCCGAGCTCGAGCAGGTAGGCGGGTCTACTCACCTTCCCAGTTCTCGAGCCGCTCGCGCAGGTCGCGCAGGAAGCGGCCCGCGTACGCGCCGTCGACGAGTCGGTGGTCGTACGTGAGCGTGATGTTCATGATCGGCTTGATCGCGATCGCGTCGTTGCCGTTCTCGTCCGTGACGACCCACGGGCGCTTGACGAGGGCGTACGTGCCGAGGATCGCCGACTGCGGCTGGTTGATCACGGGCGTGCCGTGGAACGTGCCGTAGCCGCCCGGATTCGTGATCGTGAACGTGCCGCCCTGGACGTCGTCCGGGAGGAGCTTCTTGTCGCGTGCGCGCGCGGCGAGGTCGGCGATCCCACGAGCGACGCCGAGCAGGTTCAGGCCTTCGGCGTTCCGGATGACCGGGACGATGAGACCCTTGCCCTCGGCGAGCTCGACGGCGATGCCGAGGTTGACGAAGTTGCGCGTGACGATGGAGTCGCCGCGCAGCTCGCCGTTCACGAACGGGTAGTCCTTGAGCGTCTCGACGGCCGCGCGTGCAACGAACGCGAGGTACGTCGGGTTCACGCCGTACGCGGACTGGAACTCCTTCTTCAGCGCGGCGCGCGCGGCGACGATCTTCGAGAAGTCGACCTCGATCGCGCTCGTGACGTGCGCGGCGGTGTCGAGCGAGCGGCGCATGTGCTCGGCGATGCCGCGACGCATGGCCGAGACCGGCTCCACTTTCTCGCCCACCTGTGTCGGGCCGGCCGGCGCGGCGGGGGCAGGCGCGGCCTTCGGCGCAGCCGCCGCGGGAGCGGGCGCAGCGGGCGCGGCGGGGGGCGGGCCCTGCTCGACGAACGCGAGGATGTCCTGCTTCGTGACGCGGCCGCCGCGGCCGGTTCCCGGCACGGCGTTCGGGTCGATGCCATGCTCGGACGCGATGCGCGCGACGACCGGCGAGACGAACTTGCCGTTGCCGGACGGCTCCGCGGCCGGCGCGGGCGAGGGAGCGGGCGCTTCTGTGGCAGGCTCGGGCGCCGGTTCCGGCGCCGCCTGTGGCTCGGGCTCGGGCGCGGGCGCGGGCTCGGGTGCGGTCGGCGCAGGTGCGGGCGCGCCGGCGGAACCGCCGATCTGGCCGAGCTTCGTGCCGACGTCGACCGTCTCGCCTTCCTGGACGAGGATCTGCACCAGGGTCCCGGACGCGGGGCTCGGCACCTCGGTGTCGACCTTGTCGGTCGAGATCTCGAGCAGCGGCTCGTCCGCCTCGACCTGCTCGCCCTCGCGCTTCAGCCACTTCGTGACCGTCCCCTCGGAGACGGAGACGCCCATCTGCGGCATGACGACGTCGATTGCGGTTTCCGTGGCCATCAATACCCCGCCAGGTCGCGCAGGCCGGCGACCACGTCGTCGACCTGCGGGATGAACGCCTTCTCGAGCGGCGGCGAGAACGGTACCGGCGTGTCGGGCGCAGCGATGCGCTTCACCGGCGCGTCGAGATCCTCGAATGCCTCCTCGGCGATCGTCGCCGCGATCTCGGCGCCGAAGCCGCCGGTGCGCGTGTCCTCGTGCAGGACGATCACCTTCGACGTCTTGCGCACCGAGTCGAGCACGGCCGCCTTGTCCCACGGCATGACGCTGCGCAGATCGACCACCTCGACCGAGACGCCGTCGTTCTCGAGCTGCTGCGCTGCCTCGTCGGCGGTGTAGACCATCGCGCCCCACGTGATGACGGAGATGTCCTTGCCGAGCCGGTGCGTGCGCGCCTTGCCGATCGGCACCGTGTAGCGCTCCTCGGGCACCTCGCCCTTGATGCGGCGATACAGGTGCTTGTGCTCGAAGTAGAGCACGGGATTCGGGTCCTCGATCGCGCTGATGAGCAGCCCCTTGGCGTCCTCGGGCGTCGCCGGGCAGACGCACTTGAGGCCGGGGATGTGCGCGAACGACGACTCCGGGTTCTGCGAGTGGAACGGGCCACCCGAGAAGCCGCCGCCCGACGGCAGCCGGACGACGATCGGCACGGGTGTGCCGGCGCGCCAGCGCTGCTTCGCTGCGACCGTGACGAGCTGGTCCCACGCGCAGGAGATGAAGTCGGCGAACTGCATCTCGGCGACGGGGCGCAGACCCATCATCGAGGCGCCGGTGCACGCGCCGACGATCGCGGTCTCCGCGAGCGGCGCGTCGATCACGCGCCACGGGCCGAACTCCTCCTGGAACCCGAGCGACACCTTGAACGCGCCGCCGTACACGCCGACGTCCTCGCCGATGAGGAAGACGCGCTTGTCGCGCCGCATCTCGGTGCGAAGGCCGTCGGAGATCGCCTGGAGATACGTGAGCTCTGCCATTACTTATGGTGCGGCGTGTCGAGGTCTTCGCCCGTCGCGTAGACGCCCTGTGTGAGGTCGCCGGGGTCGGGCATGGGGGACTCCTCCGCGCGCTTGAGCGCGTCGTTCAAGAGCTTCTTCACACCGGTGGAGATCTCGTCCTCCTCCTCGTCCGTCATGTCGACGTTGGCGCGCAGCCAGGTGCGGAAGCGCTCGAGCGGATCGGACTCCGCCCACTTCTCGAACATCACCTTGGGGACGTAGAAGGCATCGTCGTGCACCGCGTGCCCTTCCATGCGGAGCGTGAGGCACTCGATGAGCGTCGGACCGCCGCCGCCGCGCGCCTTCTCGATCGCGCGCTTCGCCTCCCGGTAGACGGCGAGCACGTCGGTGCCGTCGACCACGACGCCCTCGAAGCCGTACGCCTGCGCTCGGTCGGCAACGTGCTCGGTCGCGTACTCGAGATGCGTCGGCGTCGAGTACGCCCACTGGTTGTTGTCGCAGACGAAGACGACGGGAAGCTGTCGCGTTCCCGCAAACGTCATTCCCTCGTGCGTGTCGCCCCGCGCGGAAGCGCCCTCGCCGAACCACGCGAGCGCGACGCGCGCTTCCTCGCGGATGCGGAAGGCGAGCGCTGCGCCGACTGCGACGGGGAGCATCGCCGGGAGATGGCTGACCATCGCGATGAGCCCGAGCTGCGCGTCGGCCATGTGGACGTTGCCGTCGCGGCCCTTCGTCGGGCCGTCGGCGCGTCCCATGTACTGCGCGAAGATCCGCCAAGGCTCGACGCCGCGCGTGATGTGCACACCCATGTCGCGATGGAGCGGCGTGCCGACGTCCTCCTGCTTCATCGCGGTGGCGACGCCGACGGAGGCCGCCTCGTTGCCGCGGCCGGTGTAGAACGAGCCGGGAATCTTCCCCTGCCGGTAGAGGATGTGGCCGCGCTCCTCCACGCCGCGCGTGATGACCATGTTGCGGTAGGCGCCGAGGAGGTCCTCGCGGTCGAGGCCGGCTTCACGCACCTCGTGCAGCGAGCCGACGGGCTCCGCTTCTCTCGCGACCGCCATCGGGGCTGAACTCTAACGCCAGGCGTACTCGTCGCCGACGGCTTGGAGCCGCAGCCGCGTTTCCTCGTCGCAGAGCGCGCCTGCGACGCCCGCCTCGTAGAAGGAGCGGGGCGAGAGCCCGAGCGACTCTGCGGCCTCGTAGTCGCGAGAGAGATCGGTGTCGAACATCGCGGGGTCGTCCGTCGAGATCGAGCAGCGGACGCCCGCCGCGACGAGGCGCGGCAGAGGATGGTCGGCCAGCGTGGCGACGGCTCCGGTGCGGAGGTTCGAGAGCGGGCAGACGTCGAGGACGGTCCCGCGGTCTGCGAGCTCGCGCACGAGCCCGGGATCCTCCTCGGCGCGGATGCCGTGCCGCAGGCGATCGGCGCCGAGCGCCTCGAGCGCGCCGCGCACGGAGGCGGCCCCGGCGACCTCGCCCGCGTGGGGGACCGAGCCGAGGCCGAGCGAGCGCGCGAGGGCGAATACCTCCGCGTACGGCTCGGGCGGGAACTCCGCCTCGAGGCCGCCGAGGCCGACGGCGACGACGCCGCGGTTGCGGTAGCGCGCCGCCCACTCGACCGTCGCCCGCGCTTCCTCCTGGGTGAACCCGCGCGGGATGTCTGGCGTCAGCCGCACCGCGACGCCGTGCAGCTCGCGCGCCGCCTGCGCGCCGTCGCACACGCCCTCGTACGCGGTCTGCCAGGAGACACCGCGGCGCACGCGCTCGGCCGGGCTGAAGATTCCCTCCAGGTAGACGGCTCCGTGCGACGCCGCCTCGGCCGCGTAGTCGACGACCATCTGCCGGAAGTCCTCCGCCGTCTGCAGCGCGTTCGTGGTGAGGATCCACACCTCGATGAAGTGGCGGAAGTCACGGAACGCGTACAGCGACTCGAGATCGTCCGGCAGCGCGTAGTCGTTGCGTTTCGCGATCTGCTTCAGCGTCGGCGCGCGCACCGTCCCCTCGAGATGGACGTGCAGCTCGATCTTCGGGTAGGGCGTCGCGCTCACCGGTTGGCCTCGTTGTCGAGCCAGCGGCCGGCGACGAGCGACAAGAACTCGGGCTGCGGCTCGTAGCCGAGCGAGGCGTAGAACGCCTGCTGGTCGTCGGTCTGCAGGCCGATGTGCTGGCCCGGGACGGCGTCGGCAAGCATGCGCATGAGCGTGGACGCGATCCCCCGGCGTCGATATGCGGACTGCGTCCACAGGTCGACGACGTACGCGTTGCAGACCCCGTCCGAGAGCATGTCGATTCCGTCGAGTGAGGTGTCGAAGGTGACGGCCACGTCGGCGAGGCTACAGTCACCTCATGGGCAAGGCATCGGACTGGCTGCGCGAGGAGCGGCGGAAGGTGCTCGGCGACTGGGTCGCGGTGTGCCTGCAGTGCGGCGCCGGCCGACGCTGGTTCGAGCAGTTCGAGGACCAGATGCCGGACGAGTGTCCTCAGTGCGGCGGCAAGCTCCTGCGCCGGTGCCCGAGCTGCAACGCCGCGTTCTCGTCCATCGCCGCGGTCGACTGCGAGGAGTGCGGCAAGCCGATCCGTCCCGACGAGCTCTTCGGCTCGCCGATCAAGCGGCGCCGCTGAGTCGTATCCGGCGCTTAGCGCATCCTGTTTTCAGTCGATCCATGCGGCACCCGCTTCTCATCCTCGTCGTGGTCCTCGCCCTTGCGGCGCCCGCCGCCGCTGCGCCGGGCGCAGGCCCCGTCAACGGTGCGCTCCCGTCGGTGGTCGGTACCGCCCGCGTGGGCGAGCAGATCACCGGCGCGAACGGGACCTGGACCGGCACGGGAACGATCTCCTACACGTACCGGTGGGATCGCTGCGACGCCGCCGGGAACGGTTGTGCGCAGGTCGCCGGCGCCACGCGGCTGACCTATCTCCTCACGCCTGCCGACGTCGGCAAGACGCTCGGGCTCGTCGTGACTGCGAAGAACGCGTCCGGCTCCGCGGCCGCCGACGCCGGCCTCATCGGGCCGATCGCGGCCGCGTCGGCGCTGGCCGACATCGGGCGGCCGTTCGCCAGCGGAACGGCCACCGTGGGCGCGACGCTCAACGCGACCGCCGGCGTCTGGACGAAGACGCCGACCGCGGTCGCGTATTCGTGGCTGCGCTGCAACACGGCCGGGCGAGCGTGCGTCGCGATCGCCGGCGCGGCCGCATCGGCGTACGTCCCGGCTTCGACGGACGTCGGCCACACGCTCGTCGCACGCCTCCAGGGGACTGTCGGAACCGCATCGCAGGTCGTGCTCAGCATTCCGACCGGCGTCGTCGCCGGCGGCTCGCCGCCGGTCACGACCACCTCGACCACCACGACCACTCCGGCGGTCGGAGCGAGCGCGAGCACACGGCCTGCGATCACGGGCACCGTCAGGGTCGGGCAGCGCCTGACCGGGACGACGGCGGGTGCCACCGCGTACCAGTGGTACCGCTGCGACGTGGCGGGTGCGCACTGCAGCTCCGTCCACGGCGCGGTCAAGGCGACGTACACCACGGTGGCGAAGGACACGGGTCACACGCTCGGCCTCACCGTGCAGGTCGACGGGGCTCCGGTCTACTCGTCCCTCGTCGGTCCGGTGGCGGCCGCCTCCGCGCTCGCATCGACGGAGCAGCCGGCGCTGAGCGGGAAGCCGGTGCAGGGACAGATGCTCAGCGTGACGCCGGGTGCTTGGTCGTCGAGCGCCGGGTCGGTGTCGTACGCGTGGGAGCGATGCAACGCGAACGGCCGCGTCTGCAGCGCGATCGCCGGCGCCTCGGCGGCGACGTACGCTCCCGTGGCGGCCGACGTGGGCCATGCCGTCGCTGCGCTCGTCACGGCGACGGCCTCCGGGAAGACGCAGGCCGCCTTCAGCGTCGCGAGCGACGACGTCGCGGCTCCGCCCGTGCTCGCCGCAACGACGGCGCCGGCGGTGACGGGGACGCTGAAGGTCGGGCAGCAGCTCGCCGGCGCCACCGGCCAGTGGACCGGCACCGCGCCGATCGCGTACGGCTTCCAGTGGTACCGCTGCGACGCGGGCGGGGCGCACTGCTCGTCCGTCCACGGTGCGACGAAGCCGACATATCGCCTCGTCAAGGCAGACGCGGGCAAGACGATCGGATTCACGGTGACGGCCACGGACGCGACGGCGGCGAAGCAGCCTGCCTACGCGTCGCTCGTCGGCCCCATCGCCGCCTCCACCGCGTCGCTCGCCTCGACGGCGCAGCCGAAGGTCACGGTTCAGGGAACAACGCTGACCGCCGACGCCGGCGCGTGGACGGCGACGCCGGCGTCGACGGCGTATCAGTGGGAGCGGTGCAACGCGAACGGCCGCATCTGCGCCGCCATCGCGGGCGCGGCGTCGGCGTCGTACACCGCGTCGTCCGCCGATTCGGGCCACGAGCTCGTCGCGGTCGTCACGGTGCATGCAGGCTCGGCGACGGCGTCCGCGCTGAGCACCGGCGCCAAGGCGCCGTAGCGACTAGAACAGCTCGTTGTCGAAGCCCGGTACTACCGGCCCGCTGATGATCTGTGAGAACCGGATCACGGTGACCACTTCGTCGGTGCCGACCTCACGGTTGTAGAGCTGGCCGAGGAACGTCGCCATCTCGTCGGTGCGGCGGATCTCGGGGTTGTCGTGCTCGATCTCGCGCGGCGACAGCTCGCCGAGGGTCTTCACCTCGACCTTGTCGATGACCGCGTCGAAGACGAACTCGCGCGCGCTGAAGCGGTTGCCGCACAGCACCTTGACGACCATCCCCTTCTTGTATTTCCCGGATTTGTCGCCCAGGCGGATCGTGGCCGACTTGCGGCCGGTACGCAGCTGGTCGGCGACCATCGGTGAGTAGAAGTTGAGTGCGTACATAGGCTCGCGGTGCCCGCTCAAGCGAGAAGATCATAGGGGAGCGTCGGCTCCACATGGCTGCGCGTGACCTGATCCGGCGACGTGCAACCCAGCAGCGCGAGCCCGAGCTCGATCTCCTCGCGAAGCATGGTGAGAACCGACGCGACGCCCGCCTCGCCCTCGACCGCGAGGGCGCACGCGAAAGCGCGGCCCGCGAAGGCTGCGCGTGCCCCGAGCGCAAGCCCCTTGAGCACGTCCGTCCCGCGCCGGATGCCGCCGTCGACGTACACCTCGCAGCGCTCCGCGACCGCATCGGCCACTTCGGGCAGCGCGTCGAGCCCGGCGGCGACGCCGTCCAGCTGCCGCCCGCCGTGGTTCGAGACCCATACGGCGGCCGCGCCGTGCTCGACGGCGAGCGTCGCGTCCTCGCGGGTGAGGATTCCCTTCAAGACGAGCGGCAGCTCGGTCTCGGCGCGGATCCACTCGAGGTCGCGCCACGTCAGCGACGGCGACGTCTCGAACAAGCTCGCGTACGGCAGGTGCAGACCGGGCGGCGGGTTCTGGAAGCCGAGGCGAACGTCGCGCTCGCGGCGGCCGACATATGGAAGGTCGACGGTCAGGACGACCGCCGAGTAGCCCAGCGCGCGCGCCTCGTGGATGTGGTCGAGCGTCCGCTGCCGATCGCTCAAGACGTACAGCTGGAGCCAGCGAGGGCCGGGCCCGGCCGTTGCGATCTCGGCGTGCGAGCTCGTCGTCAGGGTGGAGACGCACATGAGAGCGCCCGCGGCGGCGGCGGCTCGCGCGGTCGCGACCTCGCCGTCGGGATCGATCAGCCGCTGCATCGCGAACGGCGCCACGCCCAGCGGCGACGCGACCGGCGTCCCGAGCAGCGTCGTGCCGGCGGTCACCTCACCGACGTCGATGAGCATCCGGGGCCGGAAGCGCCAGCGGCCGTACGCGGCCATGTTGGCGCGCAGCGTCACCTCGTCGCCGGCGCCGCCCTCGAAGTAGCACCAGACGCTCGGGTCGACCTTCGCGGCGGCCGCTTCGAGGTAGTCGGCGACGTTGATCATCCGCCGACGACCCTATCGCGCGCCTTCGCCGCCATCTCGCGCTCGCGGCCGTAGGCGAGCAGGCGCGGCGCCTCTTCCAGCGGCAGCCAGCGAGCCTCGGCCACCTCGACGCGCATCGCTTCCTCGATCGCGCCGATCCGGCCCCGCCCGGCCCGGAGGAGGAAGAAGCTCACCACCTTGAAGATCCGCTCGCCGTCCCACGTGTAGACGTACTTGACGTCGCCGAGCTTCTCGACGATCCGGCCCTGGACCCCGGTCTCCTCGCGCACCTCGCGGACGGCGGTCTCCGCCGGCTTCTCGCCTTCGTCGAGGTTCCCCTTCGGGAGCACCCACGTCCCGGCCGGCTTCCCCTGCGGCCGGATCGCGGCCAGGTGCGGCCGCCCGGCCACCGTCCGGACGAGCACCCCGCCGGCGGAGAACTCCCGCTTCACCGGGCCTTTGTAACAAGTTCGCCCTGTCTGCGGCAGGCGGCTTGCGAAGCGGGCCCATTGCTCGTACAATGCCTCAGCACTCTCGAGGTGAGAGTGCCAGACAGTGTCACAAGGTCGCAGTCAGGAGGCAGTTGGTATGAACCTGAAGCCGCTTGGTGACCGCCTGATCGTCGAAGTCCTCGATGAAGAGGACGTCACGACCAGCGGCATCGTGCTGCCGGACACCGCGAAGGAGAAGCCGCAGCGCGGCCGCGTCCTCGCAGTCGGCCCGGGCAGCCGGGACGACAACGGCAAGTTCGTCCCCATGGATCTGGACGAGGGCGACGAGATCGTCTTCTCCAAGTACGGGGGGACCGAGATCAAGGTCGGCGTGGACGAGTACCTGATCCTGCGCGAGAGCGACGTTCTCGCGAAGGTCGTCGGGACGCGCGAGTTGGCCGGCGCAAAGTCGTAGTTAGGGAGGACTGAACAAGACATGGCTCACAAGGAGCTGAAGTTCAACGAGGATGCACGGCGCGCTCTCGAGCGCGGCGTGAACACCCTCGCCGACGCGGTCAAGGTCACTCTTGGCCCGAAGGGCCGGTACGTCGTGCTCGACAAGAAGTTCGGCGCGCCGACCATTACGAACGACGGCGTCACCATCGCCCGCGAGATCGAGGTCGAGGACGTCTTCGAGAACCAGGGCGCACAGCTCGTGCGCGAGGTCGCGACGGCGACGAACGACGTCGCCGGCGACGGCACCACCACCGCGACCGTGCTCGCGCAGGCGATCGTTCGCGAGGGCCTGAAGAACGTTGCCGCCGGCGCGAACCCGATGGGTCTCAAGCGCGGCATCGAGAAGGCTGTCGACGCAGTGGTCGAGAACCTCAAGTCGCAGTCGAAGAGCGTCTCCGGCAAGGAGGACATCGCCCGCGTGGCGACCGTCTCCTCGCGCGAGCGCGAGATCGGCGACGTGATTGCGGACTCGATCGAGAAGGTCGGCAAGGACGGCGTCGTGAACGTCGAGGAGGGCCAGACCCTTGGCCTCGAGCTCGAGTTCACCGAGGGCATGCAGTTCGACAAGGGCTACCTCTCGCCGTACATGATCACCGACGCCGAGCGCATGGAGGCGGTGCTGGACGAGCCGTTCGTCCTCGTCGCCAACCAGAAGATCGGTGCGGTCAAGGATCTCCTGCCCGTGCTCGAGCAGGTCATCCAGGCCGGCCGCCCGCTGCTGATCGTGGCGGAGGACGTCGAGGGCGAGTCGCTCGCGACGATCGTCGTCAACAAGCTGCGCGGCAC
>DASUIG010000049.1:0-11258 GCA_036273155.1 Gaiellaceae bacterium
CGCTCCAACACCTCGCGCTCCTCAACAGTGAGCACGACCTCAGCAAGAGCCCCCATAACCGCCCCCAATCGTCGTCGATGACCCAGACGACTTCGCGGCCGACCAACGGGACCCTGCCAACTACCGATTCAGGACACTAGATGCGCGCGAGGACGCTCGGACAGGCCGCTGCGTGGATAGACGACGTCGGCCTCGCGCTGCTCCTCTCGAACGGCGACTACGTCCTGCCCTCGCTGTGGGAGGCGGTCGCCGGACACTCCGAGGTCGAGTGGGGCGTCCAGAACGACGAGGGCAAGTGGGTGTTCACGAAGGAGATGAACCGCGTCTGGACGTGGAAGGACGATCTCGCCGCACAACGCCTCGCGTGCGTCGGCCTCCATCTCGCGCGGACGACGTCGCTCGTGGCGCCGCGGCTCGTTTCGTCGGTCTACGCGGTCACGCAAGATGCACGCGAAACGCTCGAGGGACTGGAGCTGGAGATGAGCGAGGCGGCCGCCGAGCTCGGCCGGCCCGCGACGCGCCGTGAGCTCCGGCTGCTCCTCGGCGCCGACAAGCGGCTCGGCGACCGGGCCGTGAACGCGCTGCAGCGCAAGCTCGTGCTCACGAACGCAGGCCTCGACACCGAGGGCAGCGGCTGGGGCGCGACGCTGCACGATCTCTTCGCCCGCAGGTGGAAGGCGAAGCTGCAGAAGCTGCCGACGCGGGAGGACGCGCTCACGGCCCTCTCGACCGCGGTCATTCGGGCGGCGGGCGAAATCTCGGCTGCCGATCTCGCCGCCGCGTTGCGCCTACGACGCCGAGAAGCGACCGAGACGCTCGGGCGGCTGGAGGCGCAACGCGTTGTCGTGCCGGTCAGGCGCGACGACCTGCGACTCTGGGCTCCTGCAGCCCGAGGATCGAGCGCGCGATCACGAGCCGCTGGATCTCGCTCGTCCCCTCGTAGATCTCGGTGATCTTCGCGTCGCGGTAGTAGCGCTCGACCGGGAACTCCTTCGTGTACCCGTAACCGCCGAGGATCTGGATCGCCTCGCCGGTCTGCCGCCGCGCCATCTCGGAGGCGAAGAGCTTCGCCTTCGCGCCGGCCTCGGTGTGCGGCTCGCCGCGCGCGCGCAAGGTCGCCGCGCGATATGTGAGCAGGCGTGCGGCTTCGATCTCCGTCGCCATGTTCGCCAGCTTGTGCTGGATGGCCTGGAACTGGGAGATCGGCCGCCCGAATGCGTGCCGCTCCTTCGCATACTCGCGCGCGACGTCGTAGGCGGCCTGCGCGATGCCGAGGGCCTGCGCGGCGATGCCGATGCGGCCGCCGTCGAGGGTCGTCATCGCGACGCGGAACCCGTGGCCCTCTTCGTGCAGGAGGCGGTCGTGGCCGACGTGCGCGCCCTCGACGACGATGTCGTTCGTCGTCGACGAGTTGAGCCCGAGCTTCTCTTCGTCGCGAGTCACCCTCACGTGCTCCGCGTCGAGCACGAAGGCGCTCACGCCGCGCGCACCGGGCGTCTCCTGGTCGGTGCGGGCGAAGAGCAGGAACGTGCCGGCGTAGCGCCCGTTCGTGATCCACTGCTTCGCGCCCGTGATGCGCCAGCCGTCCCCATCCGGCTCGGCGCGCGTGCGCAGCGCACCGGCGTCGGAGCCGGCCTCGGGCTCGGTGAGCGCGAACGCTCCCAGGTGCTCGCCGCGCGCGAGCGGCGGAACGAAGCGCGCGCGCTGCTCGTCGGTGCCGAAGGCGAGCAGCGGCAGCGTCACGGCGCTCGTGTGCACCGCGACCGTGACGCCCACCCCGGCGTCGGCGCGCGAGAGCTCCTCGAGCACGAGGATGTAGGAGAGAAAGTCGGCCCCCGCGCCGCCGTACTCCTCCGGGATGCAGGTCCCCATCAGGCCGAGCTCGGCGAGCTTGACGAACACCTCGCGCGGGAAGCGATGCTCGCGGTCCCACTCGGCCGCGTTCGGCTCGATCTCGCGGGCCGCGAACTCGCGCGCGAGCTCCTGGATCTCCCTCTGCTCCGGGGCCAGCTCGAAATCCACAGTCGAAGCCTAGACGTACTGTTCACACCGATGGTCGTCGCACCGCCCCCGCCTTCGCCCGCCGCGATCGTCCGCGCCTGGAGCAGCGCGCTGAACGCGAACGACAACGCCGCGGCCGCCCGCCTCTTCGCTCCGAACGCGCGCATCGTGCAGGGACCGCTCGACGCGCGGCTCACCTCGCCGCAGCTCGCGCTCGCATTCAACGCGTCGCTTCCGTGCGCAGGGAGGATCGTCCGCCTCACCGTCAAGGACAACCGGGCGACCGCGACGTTCGTGCTCGGCCACCGGCCGCGGCACACGTGCACCGCCGCCCGCGGCGAGACGGCGGCGGCAGTCTTCGTCGTCCGCGCCGGGAAGATCGTGCGCTGGGAAGAGGTGCCGGTGCCGAAGACCGGCGGCCTCCCCGCTTAGGCCGCCGCCGTCTCGCGGTAGGCCGCAAGGAGCAGAGGCTCGCAGTCGTGGAAGGCCTCCACGACGACGGGGTCGAACTGGCGGCCCGACTCGGTGATGATCTCCTCGCGGGCCGCGTTCCACCCGATCCCGCGCCGGTATGGCCGGTCGTTCGTCATCGCATCGAGTGCGTCCGCGACGGCGAAGATCCGCGCGCCGAGCGGCGTCTCGTCCGCGCGGAGCTTGTCGGGGTAGCCCTTTCCGTCCCAGCGCTCGTGATGCGAGCGAACGACGTTCAGGCCTTCGCCCTGGAGCAGTGCCACGCCGGAGAGCATCTCCGCACCGAGCAGCGTGTGCTTTTGCATGCGCGTCCGCTCCGTGCGTGTCAGCGGCCCCGGCTTCCGGAGGATCTCGTCGGGGATGCCGATCTTGCCGACGTCGTGCAACAGGAATCCGTACTCGATCCCGCGGTCGCGGTCGACGAAGCCGGGATCGATTGCGGCAAGGAGCTCGAGCGCGTAGCGCACGACGCGCTGCGAATGGTCGTGCGTGCTCGTGTCCTTCCATTCGAGTGCGGTGGCGAGCGCGGTCACCGTCTCGAGGTACGAGCCCTCGAGCAGCGCCCGCTGCCTGCGTTCGAGCGCGAGCATGTGCCGGAGGTCGCGCGCATAGAGCAGCACCTCCTCGTCGTCGTTCTCCTCCACCGCACGCGGGAGCGTGGTGGGCACCCGCGTGCCGTTCCTGGTCAGCCGCTCGACGACCGCGAGCAGCTCGAGCGGGCTGAAGGGCTTGCGGACGAGGGCCTCCGCCCCCGCCGCCTGGCCGCGGCGCGCCTCCTCGAGGTCGGCGCCGGTGAGCAGGACGATCGGGATCTCGCGCGTGTCGGAGGATGCCTTGAGCCGCGCGCAGAGCTCGGCGCCGCCGACCCCGGGCATGCGCAGGTCGAGCACGATCAGGTCGGGGCGCGCGGCCTCGATCCGGGTCTCGGCCTCGGCGGCGGAGCCGGCTTCGTCCACAGTGACCTCCGCGCCCTCGAAGGTGACGCGCAGGAGCTCGCGGAGCGCGGGCTCGTCGTCGACGAGCAGAATCTTCATTCCCCCGCCTTGCCTTTCGGCAGCCCAGGCCATGCCTATGAGTCCCCCAAATGGGTTACTCGTACTCGTAAAAGCCGCGGCCGCTCTTCCGGCCGAGCCGCCCGGCCTGCACGTACTGGCGCAGGAGCGGGCAGGGCGCGTACTTCGGGTCGCCGAGACCCCGGTGGAGCACCTCCATGATCGCGACGCAGGTGTCGAGGCCGATGAGGTCGGCGAGGGCGAGCGGGCCCATCGGGTGCGCGAAGCCGAGCTTCGCGATCGTGTCGATCGCCTCGGCCTCGGCGATGCCTTCGAGGAGGGCGTATGCGGCCTCGTTGATGAACGGCATGAGGATGCGGTTGGAGACGAATCCCGGGAAGTCGCGCGCCTCCGCGGGCGTCTTGCCGAGGTCGCCGGCGAGCGCGACGATCGCGGCCGCCGTCTCGTCGGAGGTCTCGAGGCCGCGGATCACCTCCACGAGCTTCAGGACCGGCACCGGGTTGAAGAAGTGCATGCCGACGACGCGGTCGGGGCGGTTGGTCGCCGCGGCGAGGCTCGTGATCGGGATCGAGGAGGTGTTGGAGGCGAGGATCGCGGCCGGCGGCAGCGTCTCGTCGGCGCGGCGGAAGATGTCGGTCTTGACGGCGGCGTCCTCGACGACGGCCTCGATCAGGAGGTCGGCGGGGACGAACTCGTCCACGGGCTCGATGCGCGCGAGCACCTCTTTCGGGTCGGCGCCGCCCTTCTCGGCGAGCTTCGCGAGGCTGCGCTCGATCGCGCCGAGCCCGCGCTCGACCGCACCGGGCGCGCTGTCGTGCAGCGAGACGCGCCTGCCGGATGCAGCGACCACCTGCGCGATGCCGCCGCCCATCTGCCCCGCGCCGACGACGAGAACGTGCTCGAGCTCCACGCGCGGAGGCTATCGGTGCACCCAACGACCGGTAACGCTTACCGTCACAGGCTCGTCACGAAATCTGGACGGTCTCGTACGGATGCATCGGCCATGGTGGCACCGTGCCACCGAAACCTCGCGACGTCCGAGCGGGAACGTTCCACATCTTTACGCACTGCGTCTGGGCCGTGCCGCGCCTCTATCGCGACGACGTCGACCGGCTCGAGTTCCTCCGCCACCTCGCGCGAGCCGTCGAGCAGCCGGGTTGGACATGTCTCCAGTATTGCCTGATGACATCGCACTACCACCTGATGGTCGACGTCGAGGAAGGCGTTCTGCCGCGCGCGATGCACGCGATCAATCTGGCGTACGCGCGGCATCACAACCGGAGGTACAGCCTTCGCGGCCATGTCCAAGGCTGGCGATACGGATCGAGTCGGATCGTGGACGATAGCGATCTCATCGGAAGATTCGCCTACATCGCGAACAATCCCGTCGAGGCCGGGCTGTGCGCCGCGCCGGCGGATTGGCCGTGGAGTTCGTATGCGGCCACGATCGGGCTCGCCGAGCTTCCATCGTTCGTCGATCCTGCGCGGATCCTCCGATGCTTCAAAGGGCCGGAAGTCGATCCCCGCGCCGCATTGCGCGCTCGCGTCGAGAACGCGGACTCACGAAGAACGGCCGCCTGAGCGGCCGCTCTCGTGACACTTTCGTTGGGGTAACTGTTACCGGTCTATGTGAGGAGCTCGGGTTCCGGGGCCTCTTCGCGGAGGATCTCGGCCAGCTCGTGCTCCAGGCGGCCGGCGCGGTGTCGGCGGCGGCCGCGCTCCGCGAGCGCCGCGAGCGGAACGACGGCCAGGAATGCCAGCGTCCACCACGGGAAGCCGCCGCGGTGCGCCGGGGAGACGCGCCACGTGGCCGTGTCGACGTTCACGAACGGACGGCCGCTCAGCCAGTGTACCGACAGCGTCCGCCCATGCAGCGCGAGCCTGATGTTGTAGATGCCGTTCTGGTTCGTCATCGGCAGGCCGACGCAGTGGGCGACGCCACGCGCCGTGTCGAGCGCGTGGATGAACGGATAGCCGGCGGGGTTCGAGTACAGCGTGTACACCCAGCGTCCGTCCGCGCTCGTCGTGCGGGTCATAGGACTGCCCTGCATGACCCAGCTCTTCTGCGTGCGGTCGGCGATGCGACCCGGAAGGAGCCGGTTCGACTTCACGTCGAAGCCGCGCACGACGTAGTGCTGGAGGTCGAGCGTGCCGCCTCCGGACTTCACGTACTGGATGAAGTACAGCTTCGAGCCGTCCGGCGACATCGCGTCGAAGCTGAAATAGCCCGGAAGCGTGATCGCCCGGACGATCCGCATCGACCGCGGGTTGACGATCATGAAGTTGCTCGGCGACGACTGCCCCGAGGTCGTGTCGGCGAGCACGAGCTTCTTCCCGTCGAGCGAGATGCCCTGTGCGCCGGCGGGCGTGTAGGACAAGCCCCAGCTGCCGACGAGTGTGAGCTGGTTCAGCTCCGTCCCGTCTTTCGTCGAGATCGCGAGCAGCTCCGTGTTGTTCCCCTGGTAGTCGGCCACGGGAATGAAGCGCGTCGGGCCGAGCGGGAACCCGGGCGGCGCGACCAAGCCTGCGCCCCCCTGCGTGACGAACAGCGGCCCGTCGCCGGCCGCCGCCGGCGCAGCCGCGAGCGCCCCGAGGACGCACAGCGCGAGTGTGAGTTTGGCGAGCATGTCCCTACTACGCCCGCCGGGGCGCGAAGGGTCCCTCAGGATCAGACTTCGATCAGGAGCGCGTCGCCCTGGCCGCCGCCGGAGCAGATGGCCGCCAGGCCGAGCCCGCCGCCGTTACGGCGCAGCTCGTGCACCATCGTCCCGAGGATGCGCCCGCCGCTCGCGCCGATGGGATGCCCGAGCGCGACGGCGCCGCCGTTCACGTTCACGATCTCCTCGTCGGCGCCGAGCATCTTCGTCGAGTTGGACGCGACGGACGCGAAGGCTTCGTTGATCTCGACGCGGTGCACGTCGCCGATCGACTTCCCCGCGCGCGCGAGCGCCATGGCGCCGGCCTTTGCCGGCGTGCGGGCGAGGTACGCGAAGTCGTCCGCGACGTAGCCCTGTGCGACGACGGTCGCCAGCGGTTCGAGCCCGCGCCGCTTCGCGAACTCCTCCGAGCAGACGACGATGCACGACGCCCCGTCGTTGACGCCGGGTGCGTTGCCGGCGGTCGTCGTCCCCTTCGGATCCATGGCGGGCTTCAGCGCGGCCAGCCGCTCGTACGACGTGTCGCGGCGAACGCCCTCGTCGGCCGTCACCTCGCCGACCGGGACGATCTCGTCGTCGAAGCGGCCCGCGTCCTGCGCAGCGGCCGCGCGCTCGTGCGAGCGCAGCGCCCAGCGGTCCTGGTCCTCGCGCGAGATGCCGAGCTCCCGGGACACGAACGACGCCTGCTCGACCATGTGCCGCTTGTCGAACGTCGAGGTCAGCCCGTCGTGCGTCATCAGGTCGATGAGCGTGCCGTCCCCGAGGCGGTAGCCGAACCGCGCCCGCTGGAGGATGTACGGCGCGTTCGACATCGACTCCATACCGCCCGTGACGACGACCTCGACGTCGCCTGCGCGGATCATGGAATCGGCGATCTCGACCGCGCGAATGGAGGAGGCGCAGACCTTGTTGATCGTGTCCGCCGGAACCTCGATGGGGATCCCGGCCGCGACCGCGGCCTGGCGGGCGGGCGCCTGTCCGGCTCCGCCCTGGAGCACCTGGCCGACGATGGCGTACTCCACCTCTCCGGGCTCGACGCCCGCGCGCTCGAGGCCGGCCCGGATCGCGATCGCGCCCAGATCGACGGCCGTGCGGTCCTTCAGGCCGCCCCCCAGCCGCCCGAAAGGCGTCCGGACGGCGGACAGGATGACCGTGCGGCTCATTCCGGGCCAGCGTAGCCGCCGTCAAGAAGCGAGCGGCCCGGTGTCCAAGGAGCCGGGCCGCCGCCGAGGCCGGGCAAACTTCCCCCACACCCCTGCTTGCGGCAACCAGGGCATGGCCACAGCCTCGCTGACATTTGTACCCGATTTCTCTCTGGTTGTCTATGGTCCAAATGGAGCAGGCTTGACGCCGGACGGGGGCCGCGCCTACGCTGGGGCGCAGTGACTCCCGCATCCCGCAGCTGGTGGGCCTGGCGCTCAGAGCGGGGCGGGAGCATGCGCTGAGGCAGGCGCACACGACCCTCCGCTCCATCGGCTCCGCAAGGAGCCTTTTTCATGCCCGTAGCCATGACTGACGCGATCGCCACCGACCTCCTCACCCCGCTGGGCGCCTACCTGCGCCTGCGCGAGGGCGCCCGCGGCGCGTTCCTGCTCGAGTCGGTCGAGCGGGGCCGACTCGGCCGGTACTCGTTCGTCGGGAGGGGCACCCGGCTCGTCTCCTTCGACGAGGCGGAGACGCTCGGCGAGCCCGTCGTCGGCTACCTCGGCTACGACGCCGTCGCGCGATTCGAGCCGACGGTGCCGTTGCCGGACGAAGGCCCCGACTTCCCCGAGAGCCGCTTCCTCGTGCCCGACGTGCTCGTGCGCTTCGACCACGCGCGCGGCGTCGCCGAAGTCCTCGTCGGGGACGGCGCCGCCCTCGAGGGCCCGCAGCCGGAGCTGCCGCGCGGGACGGGGAGCTCCGGGCCGCTCCAGCGCTATCCCGACCGCGACGAGCATCTCCGCCGGGTGGCCCGCGGGAAGGAGCACATCCGCGAGGGCGACGTCTTCCAGGTCGTCGTCGCACAGCGGGCGGTCCGCCCCACCTCCGCATCGCCGGCCGAGCTGTACCGCGCGCTGCGCCGCGTCAACCCGTCGCCGTACCTGTTCCTGCTCGAGCTCGACGACATCGCGCTCGTCGGCTCGTCGCCCGAGACGGTGGTGAAGTGCGAGGGCTCGCACGCCACTCTGAACCCGATCGCCGGAACGATCGCGCCGGGCGAGGGCGACGCCGAGGCGCTGCTCTCCTCCGAGAAGGATCGCGCCGAGCACGTCATGCTCGTCGACCTCGGACGCAACGACCTGTCGCGCGTGTGCGTCCCCGGCTCCGTCCGCGTGGAGCGGTTCATGGAGACCGAGCGGTACTCGCACGTGACGCACCTCGTCTCCGAGGTGGCCGGCGAGCTGCGCGACGACTGCACGCCGTTCGCGCTTCTGCGCGCGTGCTTCCCCGCCGGAACGGTGTCCGGCGCGCCGAAGGTGCGCGCGATGCAGATCATCTCCGAGCTCGAGGGCTATCGCCGCGGGATCTACGCCGGCGCAGTCGGCTACGTCTTCCCGGCCGAGCGCGCGATGGACACCTGCATCGCCATCAGGACGCTCGTCTTTCGTGACGGTAACTGTTACCTGCAGGCGGGCGGCGGCATCGTTGCCGATTCGGTACCGGAGGAAGAGCATCAGGAGTGCCTCAACAAGCTGGCGGCTTTGGAAGCTGCGATCGAGCTGGCCGAACGATGATGCTGTTGATCGACAACTACGACTCGTTCACGTACAACCTCGCGCATCTGTTCGGCGCGCTCGGCGTCGACGTGCAGGTGTTCCGCAACGACGAGATCGACGCGGACGAGGCGGAGCGGCTCGCACCGGACCAGCTCGTCGTCTCCCCCGGTCCCGGCCGGCCTGCCGGCGCAGGCGCGTCCGAGGAGATCGTCCGCAGGCTCGGCCCGACGACGCCGACGCTCGGCATCTGCCTCGGCCACCAGGCGATCGTCGAGGTCTTCGGCGGCGAGGTCGGCTACGCCCGCGAGCTGCTGCACGGAAAGGCGAGCCCGGTGCAGCACGACGGCAGCGGCCTGTTCGCCGGCCTGCCGCAGCCGTTCGACGCCGGCCGCTACCACTCGCTCGCGGCGGCGCGCCTGCCCGACGTGCTCCAGCCGACCGCGTACGCGGACGACGGCGAGGTGATGGCCGTGCGCCACGCGACGCTGCCGATCGTCGGCGTCCAGTTCCATCCCGAGTCGGTGCTGACGCCCGACGGCCCCGCGCTCGCGCGCAACTTCCTCGAGGGGCGGCTGTGATCCAGGGAACCATCGGGAAGCTGCTCGACGGCCACGACCTCACGCGCGACGAGGCGTGCGAGACGATGCGGACGATCATGCGCGGCGAGGCGACGCCCGCGCAGATCGCCGGGTTCCTCGTCGCGCTGCGGGCGAAGGGCGAGACGGCGGACGAGATCGCCGGCTGCGCCGAGGCCATGCGCGAGCACGTCCTGCGCGTCAACCCCCAGCGGCGCGACCTTGTCGACATCGTCGGCACCGGCGGCGACGGCGCGAACACGTACAACATCTCCACCGCCGCCGCATTGGTCGCGGCCGCAAGCGGCGCTGCGATCGCGAAGCACGGCAACCGGGCGGCGTCGTCGGCGAGCGGCGCCGCCGACGTCCTCGAGGCGCTCGGCTTCCGCCTCGAGCTCCCTCCGGGCCGGATCGAGCAGTCGATCGACGAGCTCGGCTTCGGCTTCCTCTTCGCGCAGGCGCACCATCCGGCGATGAAGCACGCCGCGCCCGTCCGCCGCGAGCTGGCGACGCGTACGGTGTTCAACGTGCTCGGTCCGCTGACGAACCCCGCCGGTGCGCGCGCCCTGATGCTCGGCGTCTATTCGCCCGAGCTGACGCGCACGCTCGCGGACGCCCTCGTCCAGCTCGGAGCCGAGCGCGCGTACGTCGTCCACGGCGCGGGCGGGATCGACGAGCTCTCGCCCTGCGGCCCCAACCTCGTCTGCGAGGTCGAGAACGGCGCCGTGCGCGAGTACGAGCTCGATCCGCTCGACCTCGGCATCGAGCGCTGCGACCCGGCCGACCTGCGCGGCGGAGACCCGCAGTCGAACGCGGCCGCGCTGCGCGCGGTGCTCTCCGGCGAGGACGGCGGCGGTCATCGCTCGGCGGTCATCCTCAACGCCGCGGGCGGCATCGCCGCGGCCGGGCACGCCGAGAACCTGCGCGAGGGCATCGTCCGCGCGCGCGAGGCGATCGACTCCGGCGCCGCGGCCGCTCGACTCGACGAGCTGGTGGAGTTCTCCCAGGCATGAGGCTCGCCGATGCGCTCAGCGGGCCGGGCCTGGCCGCGGTCGCGGAGTTCAAGCGGCGCTCGCCGTCGCTGGGCGACATCCGGCCGGACGCCCGGGTCGAGGACATCGTCCCCGCATACACGCGCAGCGGCGCGAGCGCGATCTCGGTGCTCGTCGACGAGCGCTTCGCCGGTTCGATCGAGGATCTGGTCGCGGCTCGCGCCGCGACCAGTCTGCCGCTGCTCGCGAAAGGGTTCTTCTCGACCGAGGAGCAACTCCTGGAGCTGCGCCGTGCGGGAGCAGATGCAGCCTTGCTGATCCTGAGCGATCTCGACGATGCGACGACGGCGCAGCTCGTGCGATACGCGGAGAGCATCGGCCTCGACGCGCTCGTGGAGGCCCATGACGAAGCCGAGCTCGACCGAGCACATCGTCTGAACGCACGGATCATCGGGATCAACGCCCGCGACCTCTCGACGTTCCAGATCGACCGCGCAGCGCAACTGGCTCTAGTCGCCCGCGCAGCGGGCGACGTCGTCATCGCGGAGAGCGCGATCCACTCGCGGGCGCAGGGCGCTGCCGCGGAGCTCGCGAGCGCGGATGCCGTGCTCGTCGGCACGTCACTCATGCGGGCGGCCGATCCCGGCGCGAAGCTGCGCGAGCTCATCTCGCGCCCGCTCGTGAAGGTGTGCGGCCTGACGCGGCAGGAGGACGTCGACGCGGCCGTCGAGGCAGGCGCCGACCTGACCGGCTTCATCTTCGCCGAGGGCTCGCCGCGCCGCGCGCCGGCCGTCCTCTCGGTGCCCGACACCGTTCTGTCGGTCGCCGTCTTCGTCGGCGAGCCTGAGGA
>DASUIG010000050.1:0-75853 GCA_036273155.1 Gaiellaceae bacterium
TTCCGCCGGGGGTTCTGGGCGATCACGATGCGGATCGACGACGGCGCCGCCGTCCGGCTCCGACTCATGCTCCGCCCATAATTCGGGGGGTCCTGTCAGGAACCATCCTCCTGGTCGAGGACGAGCCTTCGGTCGGCGAGCTCGTTCGCGGCTACTTGCAGAAGAGCGGCTACCGCGTCGTGTGGGTTCGGTCGGGCGAGGAAGCCCTCGTCGAGGTCGAGCGACATCCCGTGAAGCTCGTCGTCCTCGACATCGGCCTGCCCGGCATGGATGGGTTCGACGTCTGCCGCGCGATGCGCGGGAAGTCGCAGGTGCCGATCCTCATGCTCACCGCGCGTGACGAAGAGCCCGACCGGGTCGTCGGCCTGGAGGTCGGCGCCGACGACTATCTGACGAAGCCGTTCTCACCGCGCGAGCTCGTCGCCCGCATGAAGGCGATCTTCCGCCGGACGGAGCCGCAAGAACGCTACGAGCGCTTCGCGCTCGGCGACGTCGTCCTCGACCGCGAGTCGCACGACGTCACGGTCGACGGAGCGCCGATCGAGCTGACCGCGAAGGAGTTCGAGCTGCTCGCGTTCTTCATGGCGAACGCAGGGGTCGTCGTGTCGCGCGACCTTCTGCTCGACCGCGTGTGGGGGCAGGAGTATCCGGGCGGCACGCGCACCGTCGACGTGCACGTCGCGCAGCTGCGGCGCAAGCTCGGCAACCCGGAGACGATCCGCACGGTGCGCGGCTCCGGCTACAAGCTGATCGCCGCGTAACCTACGTCCATGACGAGCCTGCGCTCGAGGCTCTTCCAGGCGATCGCGCTGATCGTCGTGCTGTGCGTCGGGCTGACGCTCGCGCTCGGCCTGCTGCTGACGCGCCGCGCGGTCGACGACGCGACACTGCAAGACGTCGCCCACCAGGCGGCGCTCATCGCCGAGCGCGAGCGCGTGGCGGTGTCGCCGTTCACGTATCTCAAGCCGCTGCGGCCGTACCTGAGGCAGCAGCACGAGATCTACCGCACCGATGCGTCGTTCCTGCCCGACGCGGCGCAGAAGCTGCTGCGCCACCGCCACGCGGCGAAGGGCTCGGTCACGCTGAACGGGACGCCCTACTTCTTCGCTGCCCAGCCCGTCGAGAGCCAGGCATTCGTGCTGTTGCGGCCGAAGAGCTCGACGAAGTCCCAGTGGTCGCCGTTCCTGCGGGCGCTGCTCATCGCCGCCCTGGCAGGCGCCGCGCTCGCCGCCGTCTTCGCGTTCGCGCTCGCACGCCGCATCTCGAGGCCGGTGAGGCGCGTGGCGGAGGCCGCGCGCACGCTCGCGCGGGGCACGCATCCCGCGCCGGTGCCGGTCGAGGGCGCGGCGGAGCTTGCAACCCTGGCCACCGCGTTCAACGACCTCCCAGAGCAGCTCGCGCGCGCGCGTGAAGCGGAACGGTCGTTCCTGCTCTCGGTCAGCCACGAGCTGAAGACGCCGCTGACGGCGATCCGCGGCTGGGCGGAGGCGCTCGGCGAGGGAGCGGTCGACGCGCACGATGCCGCGGAGACGGTGGCCGCCGAGGCAGCGCGGCTCGAACGGCTCGTGCGCGACCTGTTGGATCTCGCACGGATGAACCGCACGGACTTCAGCGTCCATCCCAGCGAGGTCGACCTCGCCGAGGTGGCGGCCGACGCCGTCCTCCGCTACCAGCAGCAGGCGGCCGCGTTCGGCGTCGAGCTCGCCGCGGTGTCCGAAGGCCACGCGCCGGCGGTGGCGGACGCCGACCGTGCGCTGCAGGTCGTGTCGAACCTCGTCGAGAACGCGCTGCGGCTGACGCCGCGGGGCGGGGCGGTGCGCGTCGTCACGGCTCCCGGAGTGCTGCGCGTCGAGGACACGGGGCCGGGCCTCGAGCAGGAGGAGCGCGACCGGGCGTTCGAGCGCTTCTACCTGCACGAGCGGTACGGGCGTGAGCGGCCGGTCGGCACCGGGCTCGGGCTCGCGATCGTGAAAGAGTTGACCGAGGCGATGGGCGGACGCGTGGACGTCGTGAGTGAGCCCGGGCGCTTGACCGCGTTCACCGTGCGGCTTCCCGTTTCGGTGTCGGACACCGTTCTCGTGTGATCGACGTCGAGCAGGCACGGCGCACGATCGCCGGCCGCGTCCACCGCACGCCGACGTTCTCCTCGGCCGCCCTCGGCGCGCACCTGAAAGCGGAGCTCTTCCAGAAGACGGGCTCGTTCAAGGCGCGCGGCGCGTTGAACCGCGTCGCCGCGCTCACCCCGGAGGAGCGCCGTCGCGGCGTCGTCACCTGGTCGGCCGGGAACCATGCGCAGGCGGTGGCGTGGGCGTCGGCCCAATACGACGTCGACTGCCTCGTCAGCATGTGGGAGAGCGCGAACCCGGTAAAGGTGGAGGCGACACGCGGGTACGGCGCGACGGTCGATCTGTCGTCGCCCGACCCGACCGTTGCGTACGAGCGCGCCCGCGCCACCGACCGCGTGTTCGTCCATCCGCACGACGACCCATACGTCATCGCCGGCCACGGGACGCTCGCGCTCGAGATCCTCGAGGACGTGCCTGACGTCGCGACGGTCGTTGTCGGCGTCGGCGGAGGCGGTCTCGTGTCCGGCATCGTCACCGCCCTCGCGGGTCGCGCGCGGATCGTCGCCGTCGAGCCCGAGCAGGCGCAGGCCTTCCGGGCGGGCCTCGAGGCCGGCCACAGCGTCCGGGTGGAGACGAACACCATCGCCGACGGCCTCGCACCCCCGTTCGCGGGAGAGCTCGCCCTCCAGATCTGCCGCGGGGCTGTCGATAGCGTCCTCGTGAGCGAAGAGGAGATCGCGGTGGGCATGCGCTTCCTCTACGCGCGGGCGAAGCTCGCCTGCGAGCCCGCGGGAGCCGCCGCCGTAGCGGCGATCCTCGCGGGGAAAGTCGATCTCGCAGGCTCGACCGTTGCCGTGGTCTCGGGCGGCAACGTGGTCGCCAGGGAGGCCGCTGCTATCCTGGGTAAGCGATGAAGGCCGGTATCCATCCCGATTATGTGCTTGCGACGGTGACGTGCTCCTGCGGGAACTCGTTCCAGGTCCATTCGACCAAGCCGGAGCTGCATGTCGAGATCTGCTCCCAATGCCACCCCTTCTATACGGGCAAGCAGAAGCTCGTGGACACCGGCGGACGGGTCGAGCGCTTCCAGCGCCGGCTCGAGCGCGCCGAGCGCGCGAAGCGCAGCTAGGCCTAGAGGACGCTTCGGTGCCGCGCGGCCGCTCTCACATCGCCCGTAACCAGGAGCCGTAGGCTTGATGACTGTCGGTGGCCAGGCCGTCCTCGAGGGCGTCATGATGCGCAGCCCCGGGAACTGGGCGGTCGCCGTCCGGACGCCCGCCGGCTCGATCGCGCAGGTGACGCGGCCGATCGACTCGGCGATGGCGCGCCACCGGATCTTTCGCCTGCCCGTCATTCGCGGCGTGATGGCGCTCGGGGAGTCGCTCGCGATCGGATTCCGCGCACTCGCCATCTCCGCGAACTACGCGGCGCAGGAGGAGGGTGCGGATCCGGCCGAAGCCGAGAAGGAGCTCTCTCGCGGCGCGCTCATCTTCGCCTTCGCGATCGCGATCGGGTTCGCGGTGGCGCTCTTCAAGGTCACGCCGGGCCTGATCACGGAGGCGCTGCCGATCAAGAGCGGCGGCTGGTTCGTGATCGTCGAGGGCCTCATCCGCGTCTCGATCTTCGTCGCGTACCTCAGCCTCATCTCGCTCCTGCCCGATCTCCGGCGTGTGTTCCAGTACCACGGCGCCGAGCACAAGGCGATCAACGCGTACGAGGCGGGGGAGGAGCTCGAGCCCGAGACGGTGCAGCGCTACTCGCTCATCCACCCGCGCTGCGGCACCGCGTTCCTGCTCTGGGTGATGGTCATCGCCGTCTTCGTCTTCGCCTTCTTCGGGCGGCCGCACTGGTACTGGCTGATCGTCGAGCGCATCGCGCTGCTGCCGTTCATCGCCGGCCTCGCGTACGAGCTCATCCGCTTCGCCGGCAAGCACCAGAATCGCGTCGTGATGACGATCCTCGCGCCCGGGCTGTGGCTGCAGCGGCTGACGACGCGCGAGCCTTCGCTCGAGCAGCTCGAGGTGTCCATCCGCGCGCTGCGCGAGGTACTG
The DNA here is from genome assembly GCA_036273155.1 of Gaiellaceae bacterium. GTDB lineage: Bacteria > Actinomycetota > Thermoleophilia > Gaiellales > Gaiellaceae > Palsa-739. The sequence continues at coordinate 4,118 of DASUIG010000050.1, forward strand.
CAGCTCGAGAACGCCGGGACCGGCGAGAATCGTGTGGAGGTGATGGCGTAATGGCTACGGATCGCAGGGCAGAGGTGACGTGGAACGGGAGCCTGCTCGAGGGGACCGGCACGATCGACTCGTCCACGAGCGGAGCGATCGGCGGCGAGACCGTGAGCTGGAAGGCGCGTTCCACCGACGAGAGCGGCGGCAGCACGAGCCCCGAGGAGCTGATCGCGGCCGCGCACGCAGCGTGCCTGTCGATGGCGCTCGCGAGCGGGCTGTCGAAGGAGGGCCACCCGCCGGATCGGCTGAAGACGTCGGCGACGGTGACGTTCCAGCCCGGCGAGGGAATCGTGAAGATCGCGCTGCACGTGGAGGGCACGGTGCCCGGCATCGACGCGGACGCGTTCCGCGCCGCGGCCGAGAGCGCGAAGGAGAACTGCCCGGTCTCGAAGGCGCTCGCGGGCGTCCCCGAGATCACGCTCGAAGCGCGTCTCGCGTAAGCGAGGCCATCAGCCCGAGCTCGGGCTCGTACACGTGCGCCGTCTTCACGTGCAGCACGAGGCGGCCGACCTGTGCGCCGAGCTCGGACGCGACGTCGCACAGTGTCCCCGCAAAACACGGCCGGGGCCAGGCCCTGTTACCGATGTGTGCCGAAAGGCGCACGAGGCGTGGCGGCCGACTATGTACATGAGGCGCGCCGATCGAAACGGCACACAGTCGTGACACCGCAGTAACGGGGCCCGGCCCCGGCCGTGGCCTGTGGGGCCACTACCCTGTGCGGTGACGAAATGGCCGCCACACTCGACAACCTCGTCGACGAGATCGAGCGCAACTATGCGGAGACGCAGGAGCGCATGTCCGATCCCGCCGTCTACAACGACCGCCGCGAGGCGGCCGAGGTCGGACGGCGCCTGAAGGAGCTCGAGGCGCCGCATCGCCTCGCGCTCGAATGGCGCGCAGCCCGCGAGGATCTCGCCGCCGCGCGCGAGGACTCCGACCTGCGCGAGCTCGTGCCCGAGCTGGAGGAGCGGACGGCCCGCATCGAAGAGGAGCTCCGCCTGGCGATGGCGCCGAGCGACCCGGCCGACCACAAGGACGTCATCCTCGAGGTGCGCCAGGGCGTCGGCGGCGACGAGGCGGCGATCTGGGCCGGCGACATCTATCGCATGCTCGCCCGCTACGCCGAGCGCCGGAGATTCAAGATCGAAGAGCTCGGCTCGAGCCCGAGCGACGGCGGCGGGTACAAGGAGGTCACGTTCGCGGTCAAGGGCGACGGGGCCTATTCCGTCTTCAAGTACGAGGGCGGGACGCATCGCGTGCAGCGCGTGCCCGAGACCGAGAGCCAGGGACGCATCCATACATCCACCGCCACGGTCGCGGTCATGCCGGAGGCCGAGGAGGTCGAGATCGACGTCGACCCGAACGACCTGAAGATCGACGTCTACCGCTCGACCGGGCCGGGCGGCCAGTCGGTGAACACGACCGACTCCGCCGTGCGCATCACGCACGTCCCGACCGGCATCGTCGTCTCCATGCAGGACGAGAAGTCGCAGCTCCAGAACAAGGACAAGGCGATGCGCGTGCTTCGTGCGCGCCTCTACGACCGCGAGCTGGAGCAGCAGCGTGCAGCGCTCGACGCGACGCGGCGCGCGCAGATCGGCACCGGGGAGCGCGCCGAGAAGATCCGCACGTACAACTTCCCGGAGAACCGCGTCACCGACCATCGCATCAAGCTGACGCAGCACCAGCTCGACCGCGTGCTTCAGGGCGAGCTCGACGCGTTCACCGAAGCGCTGATCGCGGAAGAGCGGCAGCGCGCGCTCGCGTGAGCGTCCGCAAGGCGATTGCCGAGGCGGAGCGGAGGCTCGCAGCCGCCGGCGTCGACACGCCGCGCGTCGACGCGGAGATCCTCGTCGCCCACGTGCTCGGCGTCTCGCGCACGCAGCTCTACGCCGACCTCGACCGCGAGGTCGACGGGCTCGAGCCGCTGCTGGCGCGGCGGGAAACCCGTGAGCCGCTCGCGTACGTGGTCGGCGAATGGGGCTTCCGCCGGCTGACGCTGAAGACCGACGCGCGCGCCCTCGTTCCGCGGCCCGAGACCGAAGTCGTCGTCGAGCGGGCGCTGGCGCTCCTCGACGGGACGGACGCGCCGCGCGTTCTGGACGTCGGCGTCGGCTCCGGCGCGATCGCGCTCGCCCTCAAGGACGAGCGTCCCGACGCACACGTGACCGGCGTCGACGAGTCTGAGGCGGCCCTCGCCCTCGCACGCGAGAACGCCGAGCGACTCGGCATCGAGGTCGAGCTCAAGGTCGGCGGTCTCGAGACCGCGCAAGACGGCTGGGATCTCGTCGTCTCCAACCCCCCGTACGTCGACACGCTCGACGGCCTCCAGCCGGAGCTGCGCTACGAGCCGGAGGTCGCGCTCGTCGGCTCCGGCCTGCACGAGCGGATCGCCGAGAGCGCCCGCGCGCGCGCGCTCGTCCTCGAGGTCGGCGACGGGCAGGCGGAGCGCGTCGCCGCGGCGCTCGAGGCATTCGCCTACCGAAACGTCGTGATCACGGCAGATTTGAGCGGGATTGCGAGAGTCGTGGAGGGGGAACGTTGACCCAGGTGCACGCAGCGGTCGCCGCACTCCGTGCGCGCCGGCCGGTGATCCTCCCAACGGACACGGTCTACGGCCTGTGCGCGCTGCCTTTCCGGCCCGAGCCGGTCGAGCGTCTCTATCGCATGAAAGGGCGGGAGATGTCGAAGCCGATCGCCCTGCTCGCCGCCGGCCTCGACGCGCTCCTCGCCATCTTCCCCGAGCTCGATGTGACCCTCACCGAGGGGCTGCTGCCCGGGCCGTACACGCTGATCGTCCCGAACCCGGCCCACCGCTTCCCGTGGCTGACCGGCGACACCTCGGACGCGATCGGCGTTCGCATCCCCGAGCTCCCGCGCGAGGCGGCTCAGGTTCTCGACGAGGTCGGTGCCGTGTGCGCGACGAGCGCCAACGCGGCCGGCGGTCCGAACGCCCGGCGCGTCGAGGACATTCCGGAGGGGATCCGCAACGCGTGCGGAGCGGTGGTGGACGCCGGCGAGCTTCCGGGCACGCCCTCGACGGTGCTCGATCTCACCGGCGACGAGCCGCGCGTGCTGCGCGAAGGCGCAGCACGACCGTAGCCTGGCCGACGTTTCCGGCGGCGTCGTACGCCTTCAAGACGAGGTTCACGGTCCCCTTCGGCAAGGCCGCGAGCGAGAACGTGTACGGCGCCGCGTAGTCGGTTCCGGCGAAGACGCCGTTCGCATACAGCTCCACCTTGGCGATGCCGACGTCGTCGCTTGCCTGGGCGACGAGCGTCCCATTCGCCGCCGAGCCGACGCTGACCACCGGAGCGGTCGAGTCGGGGCACGTCGTCAGCGTGCCCGCGCGCGCGGCGGCCGCGGCCGTGCGCACCGCGTCGAGCGACGACTTCGGCGTTCCGTCGGCGTAGAACAGCCCCGACTGCCAGCCCGGGAGTCCGGCCTCGTCCTCGACATGGAAGAGCATGATCCCGACGACGTTCGGCTGGCACATCGCGAGCTTCATCGCCTGGATGTAGTAGCTCGCCTGCGTCGCCTCGTCGACGGGCTTCGCGGTCGCGTTCTCGTGGCCGCTGTAGCTCCCGGCCTCGTTCGGGGGAATGGCCGACTCGACGCCGTACTCGCCATACACGATGGGCAGGCTCGACCCGGGCTGCGCCGTGCCGTCGAAGGCCTGACCGAGCGCTGCGACGAGCTTCGAATAGTCCCCCTCGGTGATCGTGCTCGAGTTGGGGTGCGACATGCTCGGCGGCATCGAGGAGTTGTCGCCGTAGATGTGCTGGTCGAAGACGTCCATGATCGGCCGCGTCCGCTTGCTCGCGCGGTACGCGCGGCCCATGTCGCGGAGGAACACGAGCGGCGAATGCGAGGGCCGCGACTTGGGGTTGTCGGTCCCGTGTGAGTCGAGCGCGCCGCCGATGACCGTGGCATCGGGCCGGACGCTCTTGATCGCGTCGTACGTATCCGCGAGCAGCGCCTCGTATGCGGAGGCTGCGATGTCGGCGCCGCGGGTGTCGAACTGCGGCTGCCAGTAGTAGGAGGAGTTGGGCTCGCTGCCGACGATGAACGTCTTGACGTCCGGGAGTGTGAGGACGACGTCCTGCGCGAAGGCCGCGAACTCCGAGCGCAGGATCGGGTCGCCCGGAGCCTGGACGGAGTCGGTGTTGTAGATCGAGACGACCGGCCGCAGCCCGCGCGCCTCGGCCGCAGCGGAGGCGTTCCGGAGCTTCGCGGCGATGATCGGGTCGAGGCGGGTGTTCCCCGACACCCACTGCGCCGTCATCCGGATCGAGTCGAAGCCGGCCTGCTGCGCGAGCGCCATCTGGGTGGTGGGGTCGCCCCAGACCGCGCCGTCCTCGGCCGCCCCGACGAAGAGCGACGGGCCCGCCAGCGCGGCGGGGGCGGCCGCGAGGGCGACCAGGGCTGCTGCGAGCGGCAGCAGGCAGCCCGAGTACCATCTCCGGGCGTGGCGACGACTCAGCTGACCTTCCAGCACCTGACCTCTATCGGCCTGAACGAGGCAGACCCTGAGGTCGCCGGTCTCCTGACGCGGGAGCTGGAGCGGGAGCGCGGCCAGCTGGAGCTGATCGCGTCCGAGAACTTCACCTGGCCGGCGGTGTTCGAGGCGGTCGGGTCGGTGCCGACGAACAAGTACGCGGAGGGGTATCCCGGCCGCCGCTACTACGGCGGGTGCGAGGTCGTGGACGAGATCGAGGAGCTCGCGATCGAGCGGGCGAAGGAGCTCTTCGGCGCCGAGCACGCGAACGTCCAGCCGCACGCCGGCGCGCAGACGAACATGGCGGTCTACGCGGCGACGATGCAGCCGGGCGACACGCTCCTGGCGCTGCGGCTCGACCAGGGCGGCCACCTCACGCACGGGCACAAGGTCAACTTCTCCGGCCGGCTCTACAAGGTCGTGCACTACGGGGTCTCGCCCGAGACGATGACCGTCGACTACGACGAGGTGCTGCGCCTGGCGAAGGAGGCGCGGCCGAAGGTGATCGTCTGCGGCGGCTCCGCGTACCCGCGCACGGTCGAGACGGATCGCTTCCGGGCGATCGCGGACGAGGTCGGCGCGCTCCTGCTGTGCGACATGGCGCACTTCGCGGGGCTCGTCGCGGCCGGTCTCCTGCCGAGCCCTGTTCCGGATTGCGACTTCGTCTCCTCGACGACGCACAAGACGCTCGCGGGGCCGCGCAGCGGCTTCGTCCTCTGCCGAGAGGAGCATGCGAAGGCGCTCGACAGCGCGGTGATGCCGGGCATGCAGGGCGGGCCGCTCATGCACACGATCGCCGCCAAGGCGACGTGCTTCCGCATCGCGATGACCGACGCGTTCCGCTCGTATCAGCAGCAGATCCGCGCGAACGCGGACGCGCTCGCAGATGCATTGCTGGAGAGCGGGCTCGACCTCGTCACCGGCGGCACCGACACGCACCTGCTGCTCGTCGACCTGCGCAAGTCCGACTGGACGGGCAAGGACGCGGAGGAACGGCTCGCCGAGGTGAACGTGACGGTCAACCGCAACACCGTCCCGTTCGACGAGCGCTCGCCCTTCGTGACCTCCGGCGTGCGCGTCGGCACGCCCGCGATGACGATGCGCGGCTTCGACGAGGACGACTTCCGCGAGACGGGCCGCATCATCGCCGAGGCGCTCGTCGAGTCGCCCGACATCGAGGGTCTGCGCGCGCGCGTCGCGGCGCTGTGTGCGAAGCGGCCGCTCTATCCGGGCTGGCGCGGGTACACGAGCTTCACGTGATCGAGACGCGCCGGCTGACGATCGTCGAGCACCCGCTCGTCCAGCACAAGCTCAGCTATCTCCGCGACAAGGAGACGCCGACCGTCCACTTCCGCAAGCTCGCGAACGAGATCACGCTGCTGCTCACGTACGAGGCGACGAAGGAGTTTCCCACCGAGGACTACGACATCGAGACGCCGCTCGAGGCGATGACCGCGCAGCGCATCTCCGGCAAGAAGGTCGCCGTCTGCCCGGTGCTGCGCGCGGGCATCGGCATGCTCGACGGCGTGCTCTCGCTCGTGTCGAGCGCCCGCGTCGGCTTCATCGGCATGTACCGCGACGAGGACACGCTCGAGCCCGTGCAGTACTACTCGAAGCTCCCGACCGATCTCGCCGACCGCGACGCCATCGTGCTCGATCCGATGCTCGCGACGGGCCATTCGAGCGCGGCCGCGATCGACGCGGTCAAGGAGGCCGGAGCGCAGTCGGTGACGCTCGTCTGCATCGTCGCTGCGCCGCCCGGCGTCGAGCACGTGCACGAGCGGCATCCCGACGTGCACATCGTGTGCGCCGCCGTCGACCGCGGCTTGGACGAGCGCGGCTACATCGTTCCCGGGCTCGGCGACGCGGGAGACAGGCTCTACGGCACGAAGTAACTCACGATGATCGGCGCTGCCGCTGCGCACTACGACGTCCTCGACCAGCTGGACGAGCATCTGCAGGTCGTATGGGGCGCGCTCGTCGCGCTCGTCGTCGTCGTCCTTCTGACCCCGGCGGTGGGCGGGATGGCTCGGCTTCTCGGCGCGGTCGACGCGCCCGGCGGCCGGCGGCTCAACCGCAGCCCGGTGCCGCGGCTCGGCGGCCTCGCGCTCTTCCTCGGCATCTTCGTCCCGGCGCTCGCGTTCCTGCACCTGGGGCACGAGACGCGCGGCCTGCTGCTCGGCTCGGCGGTGGCCGTGACCGTCGGCGCGGTCGACGACTTCCGCGGCCTGCGCTGGTTCGAGAAGCTTGCCGGCCAGGTGCTGGCCGCAGGCATCCCGGTCGGGTTCGGCGTCTGGGTCGACCGCTTCACGTTCCCGGTGATCGGGATCCATGCGCTGCCTGCGTGGGTGGGCATGCCGCTGACCGTGATCTGGATCGTCGCGATCATGAACATGGTCAACTTCCTCGACGGGCTGGACGGGCTCGCCGCCGGCGTCGCTGCGATCGCGGGCGGCACGTTCGCCGTCATCGCCCTGTCGCTCGGCAAGCCGGACGCAGCCGTGTTGTCGGCGATCGTGCTCGGAGCGTCGCTCGGCTTTCTGCGCCACAACTTCTATCCGGCGCGGATCTTCATGGGCGACTCGGGCGCGCTGCTGCTCGGCTTCGTGCTCGCGACCGTGTCGGTGCAGGGCCTGCTGAAGACGGCGGCGACCGTGGCCCTGTTCTTCCCGCTGATCGTGCTGGCCGTTCCGATCGTGGACACGACGTTCGTCGTCGCGCGCCGCCTGAAGCACGGCGAGCCGGTGTTCGAGGGCGACCAGGCGCACCTGCACCATCGCTTCCTGCGCCGCGGCTTCTCGCAGCCGCAGGCGACGATGACGATCTGGGTCTGGTGCCTATCGCTCGCGGCCGCGGCGCTCGGCACGCGCTTCCTGCCGATCCACGCGCACGGGCACTGGCACACGTGGCCGGCGGTCGGCGCAGCAGCGATCGCGCTGCTCGCGCTCGCGATCTCGGTCTACGTCGTCTACGTGCTCGAGATCGTCAAGATCGCGAACCCGTACCAGCGGCGCCGCGCCGCGGACGACCCGCTCCGCAAGGCCTCGTAACACCTCTGCGACGGGATACCGCGACGCCCGCGAGGCATAGGGCTCCGCCGAGGTAGGCGAGCGACGCCGGCGTCTCGTTCAGCCACGCCCAGCCGAGGAGCACCGAGACGGGTGGGACGAGGTACGTCGTCGCGGCCAGCCGCCCGGCGTCGGTGCGCGAGAGCGCGAAGCCCCAGGTGATGAAGCCGAGCGCGGTCGGGGCGAGGCCGAGGTACACGATCCAACCGATCGAGCCGCCGTGCGCGGGGCCGACCTGACGCGCGAGCTGCGGCGCGAACGGCGTGCACGCGACCGCGCCGATGACCGCGCAGCAGAAGACGGTCTGAATGGGCGTGAGCCGCCGCAGCACGACCTTCTGCGTGACCACCCCGGCCGCGTAGGCCGCCGCGGCCGCGAGGCAGAGGAGGACGCCGGCTGTCGTCGCCGTGTGCCTCGAGCTCGCGACCGCGATGACCACGACGCCGGCGAACGCGACCGCGAGGCCGCCGAAGAGGGTGCGCGGGAATCCCTCGTGCAGCAGCAGGCCCGCGAGGACCGCGATCAGGATCGGCCCGACGTTGACGAGCATCGCCGCCGTCCCCGCGTCCACGCGCCGCTCGCCGGAGTTCAGCGCGACGTTGTACGCGCCGAACCAGAGCAGCCCGCAGACGAGGAGCGGTACCCCGACCTCGCGCAGGGCATCGCGGCTCGGCAGGCGCTCGCCGCGCAGGGAGCCGAGGATCGCGAGCCCGACGACGGCGACGGCGAGGCGGCCGAGCGAGAGCGCGCCCGGCGAGAAGCTCCGGCCGGCGGAGCGGATCCCGACGAAGGCCGAGCCCCACAGGAGGACGGTGATTCCGGCCGCGCCGAGTGCCGCATAGTCGCGCGGGCGGACTTCGAGCTTCGCGGCAGCTGCCTCCACCGAAGGATGTAACGCAGCAGGGACGCGATTTATTTGACGAAGCTCGCGAGCAGCTCGTTGAACGGCTCGCCGAGGCGCTGCGGCGAGTGGCCGGCGCCCGGCAGGACCGCCCGCAGCGCGCCGAGCCGCGCCTCGAGCACGTCGCAGACCGCGTCGAAGGCCGCGCTGTGGGCGCCGCTGACGACGAGCTTCGGGAACGGCGCCGCCGCCAGCTCGTCGAGCGGGATATCGGCCTGCCAGGGAGGGCGCTCCACCATGAGCGTCCGTGCGCCCTGGAGAAGCGCGGCGGAGAGCCGGCCCGGAGGAGCAGGCGCGCCCACCGAGCTGAGAAACGCGCGGAGGAACGCCTCCGGGTCGCGAGGCCCGTCCTGCCACAGCAGGTCGCCGCCGGCGACGAACTCGTCCGCGGCCGGCTCGCCGCGCGCAATCCCGAACGCCGGCGGCTCGATCACGGTGAGCGAGCGCACGAGCTCGGGCCGGCGCGCTGCGGCGAGAAGCGCGATGACGCCGCCGTAGGAGTGCCCGACGAGATGCGTCTCCGGCTCGAGGAACCGCTCCAGCCACACGGCTTCGTCCTCGAAGTCGACCCGGTCCACGTCCGGCCCGGGCGGGAATCCGCGCCGATTCGGGACGACCAGCTCGAAGCGCTCGGCGAGCGGCCGCTGGGCGTTCCAGGTGGCCTCGCCGTTGAGCACGCTGCCGTGCACGAACAAAAGCCGCGGCCCTTTTCCCATCACGGATTCCACTGTTACAAAGTACGTGCTTTTCGGGCGCCGAACATGCTATTCTCGCCGCGCATGCAGGCCGCTTCCCGCTCGTCGTTCCAACCCGTCGAAGCGGGCGCCATCCTGGCCGGCACGACGGGAATGTGGGCTGCCGGCGGCGCGCTCGTCGGCTGGGGCTTCGGCTCCACCGGCATCGGCGTGCTCGGCGGCGTCGTCGTCGGCATCCCCACCGGAGTCTTCGCGGTCTACCGCCGCTTCAAGGGCTACTTCTCGTGATGGCAGGCGTGTTCTCCACCCCGCGACCCGTCCCGGGCCGCCGTGTTCCCGCGCTCGCGGGAGCCGCGGTGATCGTGCTCGGCCTGCCGGTCTTCCTCGTCGGCGGCTTCCCGATCGGCGGCTGGGCGCTCGCCGCCGTCCTCTGGGCCGCGGGCGAGGCGCTGAGCCTGTGGCTCGGACGGATTCCGACCGGGGCCGACCACCTGCGCAAGTCCGGGATGGTCGCGCTCGCGATGTCGTTCCGCGGAATCGGCGTCATGGTCGTCCTGCTCGCGGTCACGGTCGCGAACAAGGGTCTCGGCGTCTCCGCCGTCGTCCTGTATGCGCTCGCGTACTCCCTCACCCTCGGGGTATCCCTCCTCGAGTATTTCGGGTCGGAGAAGATTCGATGAGCATGCTGGCCGCGACGTTCAATCCTGCGAACGAGTTCGAGCTCAAGCAATGGGTCGGGATCCATCTCGGCCCGCTCGACCTGTCGATCAACAAGGCGGTCGTGTACCTCGCCATCAGCGCCACGCTGACGATCTTCGTCGGCATCTTCACCATGCGCAGCCGGCTCGCGCTCCTGCCGAGCAAGCGGCAGACGGTCGGGGAGGCGCTGTACGAGATCGCGCAGACGCAGATCGCGGAGCAGGGGCTTCCGGCGAAGGCGATCGGGCGCTGGTTCCCGTACGTCGCCACGCTCTTCCTCTTCATCTTCACGATGAACTTCGTCGGCTTCATCCCGCTCCCGCTCACGGGAGAGAAGTGGCACGGCGTCCCGACGTGGGGCATCTACGCGGTGACGTCGCAGCTCTCGGTCACGCTCGTGCTGGCGGTGCTGACGGTCGTCTTCACCCACGTCGAAGGCGTGCGGTACAACGGGCTCAAGTACTTCAAGAGCTTCGTCCCCGCCGGCGTGCCGAAGGCGATGGTGCCGGTGATGGCCGTCCTCGAGACGATCTCGCACGTGTTCCGCGTCATCAGCCTGAGCGTCCGGCTCTACGCGAACATGGTTGCGGGCCACATGCTGATCCTCGTCTGCATCGGCCTGCTCTTCATTCTCTCGGGCGTCACGTTCTGGATCGCGGTTCCGCCGTTCCTCTTGCTCGGACTGCTCTTCTACGTCTTCGAGGTCGTCATCGTCGTCGCCATCCAGGCGTTCATCTTCGCCGCCCTGACCGCCATCTACATCGGCTCGGCGATCGAGCCGGCTCACTGAAAAGGAGAAGGGACGTGCATCTACTGTTTGCAGCAGGGGAAACGATCAAGGCCGCCAAGGCGCTCGGCTTCGGTCTCGGCATGGGCCTCGGCTCGCTCGGCGCAGGCATCGGCATCGGCACCGTGTTCGCCTCGATGATCCAGTCGGTCGCCCGCCAGCCCGAGCTGCGCGGCGAGCTGCAGGGGATCATGTGGCTCGGCTTCGCCCTCACCGAGGCGGTCGTGTTCTACGGTCTCGTCGGCGGCTTCCTCGGCTTCGTGCTGGTGTCGAACACCTGATGCTCGTCGCAGCCAGCAGCCCGCTCACCAAGATCATCCCGGGGCTGATGATCTGGACGATCGTCTTCTTCCTGATCGTCTTCTTCGCGCTGAAGAAGTTCGCCTTCGGCGCGATCCAGCGGATGATCGACGAGCGGCGCGAGCAGATCCGCCGCTCGATCGAGGAGGCCGACAACGCGCGCGATGAGGCGCGCAGGCTGCTGGAGGAGCACCGTCAGCTCATCGGGCAGGCGCGCTCCGACGCGGAGGGCATCCTCGCCGAGGCGCGCAAGACGCGCGAGTCGATGGAGCAGCGCATGCGCGAGGAGACCGAGGCCGAGCGGCAGCGCCGGCTCGAGGAGACGCGCAAGGAGATCGCGTCCGAGACGGCACGTGCGCTGGAACAGATTCGCAACGAGGTCGCCGACCTCACGCTCGAGGCTGCGTCGCGCGTCGTCGGACGCGCGCTCGACGCCGACAGCGACCGGGCGCTCATCAGCGAGGCGATCGGCTCGCTCGACTTCTCGCGCCTCGAGGAGTCCGCATAGCCGCTGCGCAGCGCATCTACGCCGAGGCGCTGTTCGGCGCCGCGAAGGAGGACGGCAGGCTCGCACAGGTGCACGAGGCGCTTGTCGACTTCGCCGCCGCGGTCGAGCAGACGCCGGAGCTGCGCATGGTCCTGCGCAACCCGCAGCTCGAGTCGGTCGAGAAGGCGCGCATCCTCGCGGACCTCGCCGGCGACGAGGAGCCGCTCTTCAAGAACTTCCTCCTGCTCGTCGCCGAGAAGGGCCGCGCGGGCGAGATCGAGGAGATCGCGCGCGAGTTCGAGCGGTTGATGGCGCGCGAGGAGCGCCGCCTGACCGTCGAGCTGACCACCGCGCGCGAGCTCACCGACGACGAAGCGAGAGACATCGTCGCGCAGATCGAGAAGGCGGCGGGCCGCAAGGTCGAGGCGACGCGTAGCGTGGATCCCGGTCTCGTCGGCGGCATCGTCCTGCAGGCCGGTTCGTACCGCGTGGACGCGAGCGTCCGCGGACGGTTGGAACGCTTGAGACAAGAACTCGTGAGGAGATAGGAGAGACCCTTGAAGCTTCGCCCCGAAGAGATCACGTCGATCCTCCGTCAGCGGATCGAGCAGTACGACGTCGAGACCGACCTCGCCGAGGTCGGCACCGTCCTCTCGATCGGCGACGGCATCGCGCGCGTCTACGGCCTCGAGAACGCGGTCGCGCTCGAGATGCTCGAGCTCGAGCACGGCGTGGTCGGCCTCGCGTTCAACCTCGAGGAGGACCAGGTCGGCGTCGCGCTGTTCGGCGAGTGGGAGAAGGTCGGCGAGGGCGAGCCGGTGCGCCGGACAGGCACCGTCGCCAGCATTCCCGTCGGCGACGCACTGCTCGGCCGCGTCGTCGATCCGCTCGGCAACCCGCTCGACGGGCGCGGCCCGATCGAGTCGGACGAGCGCCGCCCGCTCGAGTTCAAGGCGCCGGGAGTCATCGAGCGCCAGCCGGTGAAGGAGCCGCTCGCCACCGGCATCAAGGCGATCGACTCGATGACGAACGTGGGCCGCGGGCAGCGCGAGCTGATCATCGGCGACCGTTCGACCGGCAAGACGGCGATCCTGATCGACACGATCCTCAACCAGCGCGACACGGACGTCCATTGCATCTACGTCGCGATCGGCCAGAAGGCGTCGACCGTTGCCGGCATCTACGAGCGGCTGCGCGAGTCCGGCGCGATGGAGTACACGACGATCGTGACCGCGTCCGCGAACGAGGCGGCGCCGATCAAGTGGATGGCGCCGTTCGCCGGCTGCGCGATGGGCGAGCACTACCTCTTCAACGGCAAGCACGCGCTCGTCATGTACGACGACCTGTCGAAGCACGCGGACGCGTATCGGCAGCTGTCGCTGCTGCTGCGCCGCCCGCCGGGCCGTGAGGCGTTCCCGGGCGACGTCTTCTACCTGCACTCGCGGTTGCTCGAGCGCGCGTGCAAGCTCTCCGACGCGAACGGCGGCGGCTCGCTCACGGCGCTGCCGGTGATCGAGACGCAGGCCGGCGACGTGTCGGCGTACATCCCGACGAACGTCATCTCCATCACCGACGGGCAGATCTTCCTGCAGTCCGACCTGTTCTTCTCCGGTGTGCGGCCGGCGGTGAACGTCGGCATCTCGGTGTCGCGCGTCGGCGGCTCCGCGCAGACGAAGGCGATGAAGAAGGTCGCCGGGCGCCTGCGCCTCGACCTCGCGCAGTACCGCGAGCTGGAGGCGTTCGCGCAGTTCGGCTCCGAGCTCGACCGCTCGACGCAGCAGGCGCTGACGCGCGGCGAGAAGATGGTCGCGACGCTGAACCAGCCGCAGTACCAGCCGTGGCCGCTGGAGGAGCAGACCGTCGCCATCTACGCCGGGATCCACGGCTATCTCGACGACATCCCGACGCCGCAGGTGCAGCGCTTCCAGGACGAGCTGCGCGAGTTCCTGCGTGCGGAGGGGAGCGTCCTGAAGCAGATCAAGGACACGGGCGAGCTGCCCGACGACCTCGGCGAGAAGCTGAACGGCGAGATCGAGAAGTTCAAGAACACGTTCAACGTCGAGGAAGAGTCCGGCCTCGTCTAGATGGCTTCGCTGCAGGACATTCGCAGGCGGATCGCCTCCGTCCGCAACACGCGCAAGATCACGAAGGCGCTCGAGCTCGACGCCGGCGCCCGGCTACGGCGCGCGCAGACGCGGATCGAGGAGATGCGGCCGTACGCCGACCGCATGCAGGAGCTGATGGTCGGGACGGCACGCGCGGCGTCGTCGTTCCGCAACCTGCCGCTCATGCAGCGGCGCGAGGAGAAGCGCGTCGGCGTCGTGATCTTCAGCGGCGACCGCGGGCTCGCCGGCCCGTTCAACGGGCAGGTGCTGCGCCGCGCGTTCCAGCTCGAGCGCGAGCAGCGCGCCGAGGGACGCGACGTCGTGTGGACGGTGGTCGGGCGCAAGGGCGCGTCGACACTCCGGTTCCGCCGGTACGACATCGCCGCGCACTGGGAGGGTTTCGTCGACAAGCCGACCTACCACGACGCCCAGGCCGTCGCGCACAAGCTCGCGGAGCTGTACACCGAGGAGGAGGTCGACCGCGTCGTCGTCGTGTACAACCGCTTCGTCTCACCGCTCGTCCAGCGCGTGGTCGTCTCCGATCTGCTGCCGATCCCCGAGCACGTGCTCGAAGGCGGCTCCGAGGAGGACGAGGACCCGAAGAAGCAGGCGCTGCGCGGGGACTTCATCTACGAGCCGGAGCCGGAAGAGATCCTCGAACGCCTGCTGCCCGTCTATCTCGAGACCGAGGTCTACCGCGCGCTGCTCGAGTCGGCTGCGTCGTTCCTCGCCGCGCAGATGACGGCCATGCGCAACGCGTCGAAGAACGCGAACGAGCTGATCGACACCTACACGCTGCAGATGAACCGCGCCCGCCAGGCCGAGATCACCCAGGAGATCCTCGAAGTCGTCGCCGGCGCCGACGCGCTGACCGCATAAAGGAGACACATGGCTGCAACGAAGCAGAAGAGCACCGGCCGGATCATCGAGATCAAGGGCGTCGTCCTCGACGCCGTCTTCCCGAACGGCCTGCCGGAGATCAACAACGCGCTCAGCATCCAGGTGTCCGAGGGCGACGGCACGCGTGAGCTCATCGCGGAGGTGCAACAGCACCTCGGGGACGACCGTGTCCGCGCGGTGGCGATGGACTCGACCGACGGGCTCGCGCGCGGCGTCGACATCGTCGACACGGGCGCGCCGATCTCCGTCCCCGTCGGCGACCAGACGCTCGGCCGCATCTGGAACGTCATCGGCGACCCGGTCGACGGCGGCGAGCCGGCGAGCGGCGAGCGCTGGGCGATCCATCGCGACGCGCCGACCTTCGGGGAGCTGTCGCCGAAGGTGGAGATCTTCGAGACCGGCATCAAGGTCATCGATCTGATCGCGCCGTACGTGCGCGGCGGCAAGGTCGGTCTCTTCGGCGGCGCCGGCGTCGGCAAGACGATCCTCATCCAGGAGCTGATCCACAACGTCGCGCGCGAGCACGGCGGCGTGTCCGTGTTCACCGGCGTGGGGGAGCGCACGCGCGAGGGCAACGACCTCATCCTCGAGATGACCGAGTCCGAGGTGATCGACAAGGTGGCGCTCGTCTACGGGCAGATGAACGAGCCGCCGGGCGCGCGCCTGCGCGTCGGCCTCTCCGGACTGACGATGGCGGAGTACTTCCGCGACCAGGGCCAGGACGTGCTGCTCTTCATCGACAACATCTTCCGCTTCGTCCAGGCGGGCTCGGAGGTGTCGGCGCTGCTCGGCCGGATGCCGAGCGCCGTCGGCTACCAGCCGACGCTGGCGACGGAGATGGGCCAACTGCAGGAGCGCATCACCTCGACGCGCACCGGCTCGGTCACCTCGATCCAAGCGGTCTACGTCCCCGCCGACGACCTCACCGACCCGGCGCCGGCGAGCACGTTCGCCCACCTCGACTCGACGACGACGCTCTCGCGCGGAATCGCGGAGAAGGGTCTGTACCCGGCCGTCGACCCGCTCGACTCCACCTCGCGCGCGCTGCAGCCGGGGATCGTCTCCGACGAGCACTACCGGTGCGCGACGCGCGTGCAGGAGATGCTGCAGCGCTACCGCGACCTGCAGGACATCATCGCCATCCTCGGCATCGACGAGCTCTCCGACGAGGACAAGCTCGTCGTGCAGCGCGCCCGCAAGATCGAGCGGTTCTTCTCGCAGCCGAACTTCGTCGCCGAGCAGTTCACGGGCACGCCGGGCGAGTACGTGAAGCTCGAGGACACGATCCGCGGCTTCACGGAGATCCTCGACGGCAAGCACGACGACCTGCCCGAGCAGGCGTTCTACATGGTGGGCGTGGTCGAGCAGGCCGTCGAGCGCGGCAAGCAGCTGGCGGAGGCGTAGGAGCCGGCATGGCACATCCGAAGTTCTCGGTGTCGCTCGTGACGCCGGAGGGCCCTGCGTTCGAGGGCGAGGCGGAGATGATCGTCGTGCCCGGTGCGACCGGCGAGATCGGCGTGCTTGCACGGCACGCGCCGCTCGTGGCGATGCTGAACGCCGGGTCGACGCGCGTCTACCTCGACATGGACAGCGACCAGATCCAGACGTTCGCGACCGGGCCGGGGTTCTTCCAGGTGCTGGAGGACCGCGCGATCGCGCTCGTGGACGACGCCGTCGTTGCCTCCGAGATCGACGTCGCGCGGGCGCGGCAGCAGCTGGAGGAGGCGCAGGCCGAGCTTCAGCAGGTCGAAGCGGGCGACTCGACCGCCGACCGCTGGCAGCTCGAGCAGCGCATCAAGCACGCGGAGAACCAGCTGAACGTCAGCGGCGCCGCGGGCTAGCACGCCAAGGCTCACGACTTCGTCACGGAACCCCGGCGGTCCCGTGATGGGGACACTCCCCGTAACGGCGGGGCCGGGAAGTCGTGACACTCTCGTGCGGGTAACAGGTACCCGGACGTAGGTGGCACGAGAGTCAGGCAGCGGTCAGTACGGCCGCGAGGTCGCGATGCGCCGGCAGGTAGAGCCGCTCGACGTACTCGCGCACCATGCGGTTCGTGCTGAACTCGGTCCCGAGCTCCGCGATCGCGTGGCGCATCATCTCGACCCAGCGCGTCGGTAACCCGTCCGCGTTCCGTTCGAAGAACGTGGGGAGCACCTGCTGCTCGAGCACCGCGAAGAGCGCCTCCGCGTCGGCCGCGTCCTGCTCCTCTTCCGTCCCCGCCTGCTCCTCGCCGCCGATGGCGAACCCGCGGTCGGGCGTGTACCCCTCCGCCCACCAGCCGTCGAGGATGGAGCAGTTGAGCACGCCGTTGAGGGCCGCCTTCATCCCCGACGTCCCCGACGCCTCCATCGGCCGGCGCGGCGTGTTCAGCCACACGTCCACGCCCTGGACGAGCCTTCGTGCGAGCGTCATCTCGTAGTCGGGCAGAAACACGATGTGGTGGTTCGCGTCGGCGCTGCGCGAGAAGTCGACCACCTGCCGGATGACGTCCTTGCCGCCCTCGTCCGCCGGATGCGCCTTGCCGGCGACGACGATCTGCAACGGACGGTCGGGATCGCCGAGCAACGCCGCGAGCCGCTCCGGCTGGCTGAGCAGGAGCCCGGCGCGCTTGTACGTCGCGAACCGCCGCGCGAAGCCGATCGTGAGCGCCTCGGGATCGAGCTCGGGCGCGCCGCGCGTGCGGGAGATGAACTCGAATAGCCGCTCCTTCGCCGAGCAGTGCGCGTCCCAGAGCACGCTGGCCGGAAGCTCGAGCGCGCGCTCCAGCTTGGGCGTGTTCGTCCCGAGCATCCCTTCGAGCTCGCCGCCCAGCCATGTGCGCACGTGCACACCGTTGGTGATCGACGTGATCGGCACCTCGTCGACCGGGCGGTCGGGCCAGAGGTCGTGCCACATCTCGCGCGAGACTGCGCCGTGGAGCTTCGACACGCCGTTCGCGTACGCCGACGTCCTGAGCGCGAACGGCGTCATCCCGAACCCGGATTCCTCAGCGTCCACCTTGCCGAGCGCCTCGAACTCCTCCCACGAGTAACCGCAGCGCTCGACGATCGGCCCGACGTTCCGGCGCACGAGCTCGGGATCGAACACCTCGTTCCCGGCCGGCACGGGCGTGTGCGTGGTGAAGACCGTGGAAGCGCGCAGCCGTTCGAGCGCGGCGTCGCGGTCGAGACCCTCCTCCTCGACGAGCTCCCGCAGCCGTTCGAGCTGGAAGAACGCGGAGTGGCCCTCGTTCATGTGGAACACCGTCGGTTCGAGGCCGAGCTGGCGCAGGACGCGGACGCCGCCGATGCCGAGCACGAGCTCCTGGCGCAGCCGGTTCTGCCGGTCGCCGCCGTACAGCGTGTTCGTCACGTCGCGCGCCCAGTCCGGATTGCCCTCCACCTTCGTGTCGAGGAGATAGAGCGAGATCCGGCCCACGCATGCGCGCCAGACGCCGATGCGCACGGGGACGACGTTGCCGTCGTCGTCGGCCAGCATGACCTTGGGCGCCATCGGCACGAGCGTCAGGGGCAGCCGGACGGTGTCGTTGCGCGGATAGCGCTCGACCTGCCGGTCCCCCTCGTCCAGCTTCTGCCGGAAGTAGCCGCGGAAATAGTTCAGCCCGATGCCCACGAGCGGCACGCCCAGCTCGGACGCCGACTTCAGGTGGTCCCCGGCCAGCACGCCGAGGCCGCCGGAGTAGATCGGGAGGCTCTCGTCCAGCCCGAACTCGGCGGAGAAGTAGGCGACGAGGAAGTCCTCGGGGTGGCTTTCCTGGGTCTCCCACCAGCTGGGGCGCTCGGCCTCGGCGGCGAGCCGCTCCTGCACGCGACCGAGCCGCATCGCGTACTCGGGCGTAAGCGCATGGGCGAGATCCTCGTCGGTCAGCTCGGAGAGGAGCGCGGTCGGGTTGTGCATCAGCTCGCTGAAGCGCCGCCGGTCGAGCTCGGCGAAGAGCTGGCGCGCGCCGGGGGTCCAGCTGAAGGAAAAGTTGCCCGCGATCTCTGCGAGCGCAGCGCGGAGAGTCGCCCCGTCGTGGACCTCGGACATTCCGGCGGCACCCTACCGAAGGGACGATTGGTACCCTTCAGTTACCGGAGAGCTTTGACAGGCAGCTTGGCGACCGGTCTAACAAACGCCTAAAGAGCCCGTGGGCGCCTCCCCGGCGCTCCCGGATCTGAAGGCGGGAGCGGAGACGGGACATGCGGGACGCACGCGAAAAACTGGAAGCGATCCTCGGCGAGCGCATTGCCGTGCTCGACGGCTCGTGGGGCGTGCTCATCCAACGCGAGGTGCGTGGGGAGGAGGCGTACCGCGGCGAGCGCTTCCGCGACCACCCGCGCGACGTCGCCGGCGATCCCGATCTGCTCAACCTGACGCGGCCGGAGATCGTGCGCGACATCCACCGTTCGTACTTCGAGGCGGGCGCGGACATCGCCTCGACCAACACCTTCACCGCGACGCGCATCGGCCAGGCCGACTATGCGCTCGAGGACTACGCCGCGGAGATGAGTCTCGCCGGCGCGCGCATCGCGCGCGAGGTCGCGGACGAGTTCGGCGGCCTCGTCGCCGGCTCCGTCGGCCCGCTCAACGTCACGCTGTCGCTCTCGCCGAAGGTCGAGGACGCAGCCTTCCGGGCGGTCACCTTCGACGAGGTGGTCGAGACGTACGCGGAGCAGATGGCGGCGCTGCGCGACGGCGGCGTCGATCTGTTCCTGATCGAGACCATCTTCGACTCGCTGAACGCGAAGGCGGCCATCGTCGCCGCGCGGGAGTCGGCGCCCGAGGTTCCGCTGTGGCTGTCGTTCACGGCCGTCGACCGCAGCGGGCGCAACCTGTCCGGGCAGACGGTGGAGTCGTTCTGGGTCTCGGTCGAGCAGGCGAAGCCGCTCGTCGTCGGCGTGAACTGCTCGCTCGGCGCGACCGAGATGCGGCCGTTCGTCGAGGACATCTCGCGGGTCGCGACCACGTGGGTCGCCTGCTATCCGAACGCGGGCCTGCCGAACGAGTTCGGCACGCACGACGAGCAGCCGGCCGACACGAGCCGCCTCCTGGGCGAGTTTGCGCGCGACGGCCTCGTCAATATCGTCGGCGGCTGTTGCGGCACGACTCCGGAGCACACGCGCGCGATCAAGGCGGCGGTCGACGGCGTCGCGCCGCGTCGCGTACCGTCGCCGCCGCGCCTGACGCGGTTCAGCGGGCTGGAGCCGTTCGCGATCACGCCGGACACGAACTTCGTGATGATCGGTGAGCGCACGAACGTCACGGGGTCGGCGCGCTTCCGCCGCCTCGTCGAGTCGGACAACTACCAGCAGGCGCTCGAGGTCGCGCTCGAGCAGGTGCGTGGGGGCGCCAACCTCATCGACGTGAACATGGACGCCGATCTGCTCGACGGTGTGCAGGCGATGACGACGTTCCTCAACCTCGTCGCCACCGAGCCCGAGATCGCGCGCCTGCCGATCATGGTCGACAGCTCGCGCTGGACGGTGCTCGAAGCCGGCCTCAAGTGCCTGCAGGGGAAGGGCGTCGTCAACTCGCTCAGCCTGAAGGAGGGAGAGGAGGCCTTCCTCGAGCAGGCGCGGACCGTGCTGGGCTACGGCGCCGGCGTCGTCGTCATGGCGTTCGACGAACAGGGGCAGGCTGAAACAGTTGAGCGCAAGGTCTCCATCTGCGAGCGCGCGTACAGGCTCCTCGTCGACGAGGTCGGATTCGCACCCGAGGACATCGTCTTCGACCCGAACATCCTCGCGGTCGCGACCGGCATCGAGGAGCACGCGGAGTTCGCGAAGTCGTTCATCGCGTCGCTGCCGCTCATCAAAGAGCGCTGTCCGGGGGTGAAGACGAGCGGCGGCATCTCGAACCTCAGTTTCTCGTTCCGCGGCAACGACCGCGTCCGCGAGGCGATGCACTCTGCGTTCCTCTACCACGCGATCTCCGCGGGGCTGGACATGGGCATCGTCAACGCGGGCCAGCTCGTCGTCTATCAGGACATCGAGCCGGAGCTGCTCGAGCGCGTCGAGGACGTCATCTTCAACCGGCGGGACGATGCGACGGAGCGGCTCGTCGAGTATGCGGAGCGCGTGCGCGGCGAAGGCACGCGCCGTGAGCGCGATCTCTCCTGGCGCGAGGCGCCGGTCGAGAAGCGGCTCGAATACGCGCTCGTGCACGGCATCGTCGACTTCATCGAGGAAGACGCCGAGGAGGCGCGGCAGAAGCTCGCGCGCCCGCTCGACGTGATCGAGGGGCCGTTGATGGCCGGGATGCAGGTGGTCGGCGACCTGTTCGGCGCGGGGAAGATGTTCCTGCCGCAGGTGGTGAAGAGCGCGCGCGCGATGAAGCGGGCCGTCGCCTACCTGGAGCCGTTCATGGCCGACGAGAAGGACTCCGGGCGCGTGCAGGGCAAGGTCGTGCTCGCGACGGTCAAGGGCGATGTCCACGACATCGGCAAGAACATCGTCGGCGTCGTCCTCGGCTGCAACAACTACGAGGTCATCGACCTCGGCGTGATGGTGCCGGGCGACACGGTCCTCGACACGGCGCTCGAGAACGGGGCGGACGTCGTCGGGCTGTCGGGCCTGATCACGCCGTCGCTCGACCACATGGTCGACGTCGCGCACGAGATGGAGCGGCGGGGCCTGTCGCTGCCGCTGCTGATCGGCGGGGCGACGACGTCCAGACAGCACACCGCGGTGCGCATCGCGCCGCAGTACTCGCAGCCGGTCGTGCACGTGCACGATGCATCGCGCGTCGTCGGCGTCGTCTCCGACCTGCTCGATCCCGAGCGGCGGCGCCGCCTCGACGCGGAGAATCGCGACGAGCAGGAACGCCTGCGCGATCAGTACGCCGAGCGAGAGCGGAAGCCGTTGCTCACGATCGAGGATGCGCGCGCGAACCGGCAACAACTGCCGTTCGACGATCTGCCCACTCCGGCGTTCACCGGCCGGCGCGTCGTCGAGCCGGAGCTGTCGACGCTGCGCGAGTACATCGACTGGCAGTTCTTCTTCCACGCCTGGGAGCTGAAGGGGAAGTTCCCCGCCATCCTCGAGCAGCCGGCGGCGCGCGAGCTCTGGGACGATGCCCAGGAGCTGCTCGAGGAGATCGTGCGCGACGGCTTGCTGCAGGCCCGCGGCGTGTACGGCTTCTGGCCCGCATCGTCGGACGGGGACGACGTCGTGCTCGCCGAGGGGACGCGGTTCTGCTTCCTGCGCCAGCAGTCCGCCTACGGCGACTCGCGGGCGAACCGCGGCCTCGCCGACCTCGTCGCGCCGGCCGGCGACCACATCGGCGCGTTCGCAGTCACGACCGGCATCGGCGTGGACGAGCTCGCCGCCCGCTACGAGGCCGAGCACGACGACTACCGCTCGATCATGGTCAAGGCGCTGGCCGATCGCTTCGCGGAGGCGTTCGCGGAATACCTGCACGAGGTCGCGCGCCGCGACTGGTACGAGACCGGACGGAAGCTCTCGAGCGAGGAGCTGGCCGCGGAGCGCTATCGCGGCATCCGGCCGGCGTTCGGATATCCGGCCTGCCCCGATCACAGCGAGAAGCGGAAGCTCTTCGACCTGCTCGGCGCCGAGCAGGTCGGCATCGAGCTGACGGAGTCCTTCGCGATGATGCCGGCGGCGGCCGTCAGCGGCGTCTACTTCGCGCACCCCGACTCGCGCTACTTCTCCGTCGGCCGCATCGGCCGCGACCAGGTCGAGGATTACGCGGCTCGCAAGGGCGTCTCGGTCGCCGAGGCCGAGCGCTGGCTGCGCCCGAACCTCGCGTACGAGCCGGTCGCCGTTCCCGTCTAAATAGGTACACGCGTGTTTCACCGGGAGAACCCACCTCCCGCCCCGTCGGTGTGAGCCTATCCCGGCGCGCGACGAGCATGGTGACGCAAGTGCGACCGTTTTTTAGCGCTTTTGTAATGTCGGCGACCATCGGGAGGGTCGGCCGCGTGGCCCGCTAACCTTGATCTCCGCCCGTGCGGACGACGCTGAAGAGAGGAATCGGCCGCGGGGCGGCCGTCAACGGCAACGGTCACGGCGTTCTCCCGCCGACTGCGATCGAGCCGATGCGGCGCTACCGGCAGCCGGATCCGCCACGCCGTTCGACGAAGCGTTTGCTCGCGCAGGTGTTCGGCTGGATCATGCTCGCGCTGCTCGTCGTCGTCGCCGGCCTCGCCGGCGGGCTCTACCTGTACGCGCATCAGACGCTGAACGCGCTCGCGCCGCACTCGAAAGCGGTCAAAGAGTCGACGAAGTACCTCCAGACGGTGCCGCCGTCGCAGGCCGCGACGGGTCTGATCATCGGCTACGACGCGCGCGCCGGCGTCGACTCGTTCGGCGCCTCCGGCTCGCGCTCGGACACGATCATGCTCGTCCGCGCCGATCCGCAGCAGAACACGCTGTCGCTCTTCTCATTCCCGCGCGACCTCGTCGTCCCGATCTACTGCCACGACCAGACGACCCCGGTCACGACCGACCGCATCAACACCGCGTTCACCACGTGCGGCCCGGCGGGGACGCTGAACACGGTGGAGAAGCTGACGGGCATTCCCGTCAACTACCTGATCACGATCGACTTCCACGGCTTCAAGCTGCTCGTCAACAAGCTGCACGGCATCTACATCGATGTCGACCACCGCTATCTGAACACAGTCGGCGGCCCGGGCGGCTACGCGAAGATCAACCTCGAGCCCGGCTATCAGCGGCTCGACGGCGAGCAGGCGCTCGACTTCGTGCGCTTCCGGCACACCGACAGCGACCTCTATCGCGTGGCGCGGCAGCAGCTATTCGTCGAGGCGCTGAAGGACCGGCTCGCGACCGGCGTCTCCATCTTCGACATCCCGAAGTTGATCGGGACGCTGAAGGGCAACGTCGAGATCGGCAGCGGCAACTGCGCGACGTGCGCGCCGAGCATCTCCGAGATCGAGTCGTACGCCGGCCTCGCGTACAAGCTGCCGCCGGGACACCTGTTCCGCGTCAACCTCCAGAACCTCCAGCCGTACGGCATCGGCGGCGCGGAGCTGATCTCGCAGCCGGCCGACGTCCAGACGGCCGTGGACTCGTTCGACCATCCGGACGTGGAGCAGGCGTCGACGGCGACTGCCGTCGCCCTCGGGCGAAAGCCGAAGGCCCCGAAGCAGCCGCCGCTCAAGGCGGCGCAAGTCTCGACGCTCGTCCTCAACGGGACGACGGTTCCCGGGCTCGCGCGCGACACCTCATACCAGCTCTCGGTCGCCGGTTTTCACACGGTGCAGCTACCGGCGACCGTGCTCGCCGACGCTCCGAGCCAGGGCTACTACGGCACGACGGTCTATTACGACGCGGTGCAGGCGCAGGCGAAGCAGGCCGCCGCGGAGCTGAAGACGGCCTTCGGCGCGCATACGACGATCGCGGCGCTCCCGCCCGAGCTCTCCGGCTTCGCGCAGGAGGCGGGCAACCCACTGACCGTGGTCGTCGTCGGCTCGAGCTTCAACGGCGAGCTGAACAACCCTCAGGCGCACGTCGCGCCGATCCCGGTGCACACGGCGCCGGCGGTCCGCAGCGAGGCGAGCCTCACGACGTACTCGCTCGAGCAGGTCCGCTCGAAGGTGCCGTTCCGCATCCTGGTGCCCACGAACGTGGAGCAGAGCTCCCGGCTGTCCTCCCTCGACCCGGTCCGCCCGTTCAAGCCGATTGCGCATCATCACGAGCTCGCCCTGACCTTCGTGACCGGCGCGGGCAACGTCTACTGGCAGGTGATCGAGACCGACTGGACGAACGCGCCCGTGCTCCGTCACCCCACGGCGTTCGAGCACATCGGCGGCCGGACGTACCGGCTCTACACCACCGGCGGGAACATCCACATGATCGTCCTGCGGCAGGGCAACGCGAGCTACTGGGTCGTGAACACGCTGCGGGACGAGCTCTCGAACGAGACCATGATCGCCATCGCGAAGGGCCTGCAGCCCCTCTCGAAGGCGCACTAGGCTTCCCGCGTGTGTGAATCTCGAACGTTGGAGTCCGGCAGAGCAGACGGACGCGCGGGTGACCCGCGCGTCCTGATGGCGCCGCCGGCGAGCGGCGGCTAGCCGGTGAAAATCGGAATGTTCGGCGCCGGCTACGTCGGCCTGGTGACCGGCGCCTGCTTCGCCGACCTCGGCCACGAGGTCGTGATCCGGGACATCCTCCCGGAGCGGATCGCGCGGTTGCAGGCCGGCGAGGTGCCGATCTACGAGCCCGGCCTCGAGGAGGTCCTCGTCCGCAACAGCGAGCGGATCCGCTTCACGCTCGACGTGGCGGAGGCGGTCGACGGCGCCGAGTTCCTCTACGTCGCGGTCGGGACTCCGCCGACCGAGTCCGGCGACGCCGACCTCGCCGCCGTGTGGTCGGTCGTCGACGAGCTGCCGATGGACGTGCCGGGGCGGCCGATCGTGGTGATGAAGAGCACCGTCCCCGTGGGGACGGGAAAGCACGTGCGCGCACGACTCGACGCGCGCGGGCTGTCGAACGTCGGCTACGTCTCGAATCCGGAGTTCCTCGCCGAGGGCAGTGCGGTGGCCGACTTCAAGAGCCCGGACCGCATCGTCGTCGGCGCGTTCGACTCCGACGATGCCGACCGCGTCGTCGAGCTGCACCACGGCATCAACGGCCAAATCGTGAGGACGGACGTGCCGTCGGCCGAGCTCGTGAAGCTTGCCGCGAACGCATTCCTCTCCACCCGCATCAGCTTCATCAACGAGATCGCAAACGTGTGCGAGCTCGTCGGCGCCGACGTCGTCGACGTCGCGAAGGGCGTCGGGCTCGACCATCGTCTCGGTCCGCACTTCCTGCACGCGGGGATTGGCTTCGGCGGAAGTTGCGTCCTCGGCGAAGAGACGGTTCTGGCTCGCGCGGACGGAAAGACGCGGCTCATCTCACTGGAGCAGCTGTACGAGGAGACGGTGCCGGGTCAAGAGCTCGAAGTCCTGTCATGGCATCGCAGCGGTGACGGGCCGGAGTTTCTTCACGTGGACGTGCTGACGCGGCGCGAGTACACCGGCGACGTTCTCGAGGTTCGCACGAAGATGGGTCGCCGTGTGCTAACCACGCCGGATCATCCGTTCGTCACCCGCGACGGATTGAAACTCGCCGAAGACCTCACCACGAAGGACTGGATCCCGCTCGCGCAAGGCGCCCCCGCAGGCGTACGCGTGCGGCCGCGGCGGCTTAATGTCGTCGGCGCGTTTGAGCGTGTCGGCCTCGATCCCGACAAAGTCATTGTTCGTCCGCACGCATCGGAACTTCAGGCGATCGGTTCGCGCGGCATCCAGGAGGGACTTACCGCGCTTCCTAACGCGCGCGGCCTCGTAGATCGATCGCACAACAGTCTGCGCTCGGGAGCCTTGCGGCTCAGCGAAGCTGCGGCGCTCGACGTAGAGATCGAGGATGCTCACGTCCGCACTGGGACGAACGGCACTTACGTTCCTGCTTCGATCTGTGCAGACAAAGAGTTCTGGCGAGTCGTCGGCCTGTACATCGCCGAAGGATGCGCCAGCTCTAACTCGCTCATCTGGACATTTCACCGCGATGAGACAGATCTCGTGGACGACGTGATGGGCTTCTGGCGATCGGTGGGTGTGGAGCCGCGGCTCAGTTATCCAGCCACAACCGCCAGAATCGACGTCGCGTCGCGGCTCCTGAGGCCGTGGTGGACGCGTGTTCTCGGCCTCGGGGCGAATTCGTACGAGCAGCGGCTTCCCGACATGATCTGGAGCGAGTCGGCCCGCCACAAACGGGCTCTCCTCGCTGGCGCGTGGCTGGGCGACGGTTCGTGGTCTTACGTGAACGGCGGCCCGAGCGTGATCCTCGAGTACGGAACTGTGAGCCGCGAGCTCGCAGACGGCATGCTGCGTCTGCTCGGAGAACTCGGCATCGTTGCATCCCTGCGCGTCGGCCGCACCAAGAAGTCGACCTGCGACACGTATTGGCTGCGCATCTCAGGCGCTGACCAAGTGGAACAGCTGCTCGACTTCGTGCCCACTCACGACCACGACGCGATCCGCAGTTCGATCGCGCGTCAATCCAAGCGGATCGCACCGCTCGGTTATAGGCGTGCCGAGAACGCTGCCTGGGTCCGCGTAGTCGACGTTGTGCGCCGTGAATTTGAAGGCTTTGTCTATTCGATGGAAGTTCCGCCTGCGCATACGTTCGTTACGACCTTCGGCTTGACGTTGGACAACTGTTTTCCGAAGGATGTCTCGGCGCTCAAGCAGCTCGCCGGCAACGAGGGCTACCCGTTCATGCTGCTGCACGCAGTGTGGGAGGTGAACGAGCTGCAGAAGCGCCGCGTCGTCCAAAAGTTGCAGAAGCATCTCGGCCCGCTGCGCGGCAAGAAGATCGCGCTCCTCGGCCTCGCGTTCAAGCCGAACACGGACGACATGCGGGAGGCGCCGAGCCGCGTCATCGCCTACCGGCTGCTCGCCGAGGGCGCGGAGGTGCGGGCCTGGGATCCGGTCGCGCGCCCCGACGACCTCACCGGCATCGAGCTCAGCGACACGGTGCTCGACGCGGTGCGCGACGCCGACGCAGCGGTCATCGTCACCGAATGGCCCGAGCTCGCCACGCTCGCGTCTGCCGAGGTGCGGGACGCCATGGCGCGTCCGCTGATCGTCGACGGCCGCAACCTCCTCGACCCGGAAGCCGCGCAGGCGGCCGGGTTCGCGTACGAAGGGATCGGCCGCCCGCGACACGCTTCGCCCGCCGCGATCTGATGGAGGCGCTCCTCCTCGCGGGCGGAAAGGCGGAGCGCATGGGCGAGGCGGCCCACGGCCTGCCGAAGCCGCTCGTCCCCGTCGCCGGGTTTCCGCTTGCGGAGTACACCGTCGGCCGGCTCGTGGCCGCCGGGGTGACGCGCGTCATAGTCGCGTGCCGCGCCGGCCAGGAAGACACGTTCGTGAACGCGCTCGCCGGCCTCGGGGCCGAGATCGAGCCGGTGGGGGAGCAGGAGCCGCTCGGCCGCGGCGGGGGCCTGCGCCTCGCGGCATCGCGCCGGCGAGAGAACGGCGCCGTCCTCGCGCTCAACGGCGACGAGCTGCTCGACGTCGACGTTGTCGCGCTGCTCGACGCGCACACGCGCGGGGGTGCGGCGGCCACCATCGTCGTCTCGCAGGTGCGGTCCCCTTTCGGTGTCGTCGCGATCGAGGACGACGGCAGCATCTCGGGCTTCCACGAGGCGCCGCTCCTCTCCGACTGGGTCAACTCCGGAGTCTACGTGCTCGACGACGAGGCGATCGCGCGCCTGCCCGAGCGCGGTGACCACGAGCAAACGACCTTTCCGGAGCTCGCCGCCGAGGGCAAGCTGCGCGGCTACCGCCACGAGGGCGTCTGGCTCACGGTCAATACTCCGAAGGACCTCAGGCGCGCCGAGGAGTTCATGGCCGACCACCCCGACTGGAAGCCGAAGAGACAAGCTTGAGCGTCGACGGCCCGAACTACGAAGGGCTCGACCGGTGGGCGTTCGAACCGCGCCGGGTGGAGAAGCCGTGGGGCTGGGAGCTCATCTGGGCGCATGCGGACGCCTACGTCGGCAAGGTGCTCTTCGTCCGGGAGGGCCACTCGCTGAGCCTCCAGTTCCACCGCGTGAAGGACGAGAGCTGGTACGTCGAGAGCGGGCGGGCGAAGCTCGAGCTGGGCGAGACCGGCAACGCCGTCCTCAAGACCGAGGTCGTCTCGGCCGGCGCCTGCTTCCGGTACCGGCCGGGCACCGTCCACCGGGTGACGGCGCTCGAGGACACGACCATCATCGAGGTCTCGACGCCCCAGCTGGACGACGTCGTCCGGCTCGAGGATGCGTACGGCCGCGCCGGTACGACCGAACCTTGACACAGTTGTGTTAAGGTTCTTCCGATGGATGGAACCCAGGTCTCCGAGGCGGCCGCCCGCACGGGCTGGTCGCCCCGCATGCTCCGGTATCTCGAGCGGGTCGGCCTCGTCGTCCCGGCGCGGACGGCCGCCGGCTACCGGCGCTACGGCCTGCGGGAGCTGAACCAGCTCCGCTCGCTCGCGGAGCTCAGGCGCCGGTTCCGGGTCGACCTCGCCGAGATCGCATTCGCCGCCCGGCTGCGCCGCGAGCCGGAGCTCCGGCGCGCGGTCGACGGCTGGCTCGCCGGCGCGGACGACCTCGCGTGGGTGGAGTGGGAGCAGCGCAAGCACGAGAAACTTCTTCCGGCCGCATAACGAAAGGATCGAATGGCAGCGACGAAACGCTATGACGTGAAAGACCTCGCGCTCGCAGGCGAGGGCAAGCGGCGGATCGAGTGGGCCGACCGGCAGATGCCGGTGCTCGCCGCGATCCGCGAGCGCTTCGAGCGGGAGCAGCCGCTGAGCGGCCACCGCATCGCGGCGTGCCTGCACGTCACGACCGAGACCGCAAACCTCATGCGCACGCTCAAGGCCGGCGGCGCAGACGTCGTGCTGTGCGCCTCCAATCCGCTCTCGACGCAGGACGACGTCGCCGCGGCGCTCGTCGAGGAGTACGACATCTCCGTCTTCGCCATCAAGGGCGAGGACCACGACACGTACTACTCGCACATCGAGGCTGCGGTCGACCACAAGCCGCACCTGACGATGGACGACGGCGCCGACGTGATCGGCGTGCTCCACTCCGCCCGGCGCGAGCAGCTCGGCGACATCATCGCCGGCACGGAGGAGACGACCACCGGCGTCATCCGGCTGAAGGCGCTCGAGGCGGAAGGCAAGCTCGGCTTTCCGATCATCGCCGTCAACGAGGCGCAGACGAAGCACCTCTTCGACAACCGCTACGGCACCGGCCAGTCGACCGTCGACGGGATCATCCGCGCGACGAACGTCCTCCTCGCCGGCAAGAAGTTCGTCGTCGCCGGCTACGGCTGGGTCGGACGCGGCGTCGCGTCGCGCGCACGTGGAATGGGCGCGCTCGTGATCATCACCGAGGTCGACCCGCTGCGCGCGCTCGAGGCGTCGATGGACGGCTTCGAGGTCATGAGCATGGACCGGGCCGCCGCAGTCGGCGACATCTTCTGCACCGCGACGGGCGACAAGCACGTCATCGCGAAGCAGCACATGGAGCTGATGAAGGACGGCGCGATCCTCTCCAACACGGGCCACTTCAACGTCGAGATCGACATCCCGGCGCTGCGCGGGCTCGCGGTCGATACCCGCATGGCACGCGAGTTCGTCGAGGAGTTCACGATGTCGGGCGGGCAGCGGCTGTACCTCGTCGCGGACGGCCGGCTCGTCAACCTCGCCGCGGCGGAGGGCCATCCGGCGCTCGTCATGGACATGTCGTTCGCCAACCAGGCACTCGGCGTCGAGTACGCGGTGCAGCACGCCGGCGAGCTCGACCGCAAGGTGTACCCGGTTCCGGCCGACATCGACAAGGAGATCGCCCGACTCAAGCTCGAGACGATGGGCGTGGAGATCGACACGCTCACGGAGGAACAGGCGCGCTATCTCGCTTCGTGGGACGAGGGCACCTGAAAGCTCTCGTCCTGGCGGCCGGCTACGCCACCCGGCTTCGCCCGCTCACCGACAGCGTTCCCAAGCAGTTGCTGCCGGTGGGCGGGCGGCCGATGGTCGACTGGATCCTCGACAAGATCCGCGAAGCCGGCATCGACGACGTCCACCTCGTGTCCAACGCCCGGTTCGCTGCGCAGTTCGGGCAATGGGCCGACGGCAAGGACGTCGTCGTGCATGACGACGGAACGATGTCGAACGACGACCGGCTCGGCGCGATCGGTGACGTTCGCTTCGTGCAGGAGCGAGCGGACATCGACGACGACCTGCTCGTCATCGCCGGGGACAATCTCTTCGACTACAGCCTGTCCGACTACGTCGAGTTCTGGCGGGGCAAGGACGGCGCGAGCGCGCTGGCCGTGCACGACGTCGGCGACCGCGTCCTCGCGCGGAAGTACGGCATCGTCTCCGTCGACGAGCATGACCGGATCGTCGGATTCCTCGAGAAGCCCGAGGATCCGCCGAGCACGCTCGCGGCGACCGCGACGTATCTGTACGCGCGCGAGCATGCCCGGCTCGTGCCGGCGTATCTCGAGGAGGGGAACCCGCCGGATCAGCCCGGCAACTACGTCGCGTGGTTGCACGAGCGGGAGCCCGTGTACGCCTATCGCTTCGAGGGTGGCTGGTACGACATCGGCGATCCGGAGCAGCTGCTCGGGGCCGACAACCTGATGCGAGAGCGCGCCGGCTTGCCCGCGCGCGACACGTACTCGCTCGATTGACGTCACACTTCGCCGCCTAACGTCACGGTGTGCTGGAGCTGCTGCTGCCGCGGCGGTGTCTCGTCTGCGGCGCGGGCGGCGCGATGCTGTGCGGCGGCTGCCGGGACGGCCTGCCGCGGCTCGAGCCGCCGCTGTGCGAGCTCTGCGGCGCGCCGACCGCGTGGCCGGTGCGCCGTTGCCGCGAGTGCTCCGGGCGGCGCCTCGCCTTCACTCGGGCTCGTGCGGCCGTCGCGTACGACGAGGCGGTGCGCCGGCTCGTGGCGGGCTGGAAGGAGCACGGGTTGCGCAGCCTCGCCGACGAGGCGGCCGCGCTCATCGCCGAGCGGCTGCCGCCGCCGGCGGCCGACCTCGTGACGTTCGTCCCCGCTGACCGCCGCCGGCGGGACGAGCGCGGGCACCATCCCGCCGAGCGGCTCGCGCGCGCCCTGGCCGAGTGCTGGCAGCTGCCCTGCCGCCCGCTCGTCGTGCGAACGCGGCAAACGTCGCGCCAGCGGGGCCTCGCGCTCGCCGACCGGCGCCGCAACGTCGCCGGGGCCTTCGCCGCCCGACCGGCCGCCGGCGAGATTCTCCTCGTGGACGACGTCTACACGAGCGGTTCCACCGTTTCCGCGGCGGCTGCGGCGCTTCGGGCCGCCGGAGCGAAACATGTGAATGTGATGACATTTGCCCGCGCGATTCGGACCGGCGGACTAAGGTAGGAAGAAGGACATCCGGCGACCCGAGGAGGCGAGATGGAGCTCCACGTCAAGGGCAAGAACCTCGAGGTGAGCGACGCCATCAGGAGCTACGCCGAGCGCAAGCTGAGCAAGCTCGACAAGCAGGTGAGCAAGCTCGTGCGCGTCGAGCTCGAGCTCGCCGTGGAGAAGAACCCGTCCATCGCAGCGAACCAGGTCGCGGAGGCGACCGTCTGGCTGAAGGGGCACACGCTGCGCGCCCGCGAGTCGACGCGCGACATGAAGGCCTCGATCGACGAGCTGACGGAGAAGCTCCTGCGGCAGGTGAAGGACGAGCGCGAGCGCAAGGCGGGCAAGCGCAAGATCGACAAGCACGCGCTCGACGCCGCCGACGCTGCGGCCCCCGACGCTTGAGCCTCTTCGGGCGGAAAGAGTCGCTGCACGAGCGCCTCGCGCGTGAGGGCGGGCTCGTCGAGCGCGCGCCGTCGCCCCCATCGGCGCCGTGGAGAGAGGTGGGTGTCCACGGCATGCAGCGCCCGCGCGAATGGGACGCGACACAGACGGTGGAAGCGCCCGGCATCGAAGGCGACGCGGTCACGTTCGTCGTGCTTCCCGACGGCTCCGTGCTCGTCGAAGAGGGATCCGACTCGGAGCTGCAGCCGCTCGCCGACGCGATCGAGCAACAGTTGCCGCCGCCGTACCGCGCACGCGCGGCACGTCAGCGCGGCGATCTCTGGGCGGTGCAGGCGCGGCGCATCGAGGTGCTGTCGCTTCCCGACGCGCCGGGCGGCGACGCGATCGATCTCACGCAAACGCCGGACGACCGCGTCGTGAGTGTCGACGGCCAGAGGATCTTCGGCTCGATACCTGCGCTGGAGGTGCGCGGCGCGCGCGAGGGGCGCGACTACGCGGTGCACGCCGAACGGCTCGACGGCGACCTTTGGGAGGTCAGGGCGTCGGCCTTGTAAGCACGGCTACCCTGTCTCGGATGGTTCAGCAGCTCGGTTCTCTCGAAAAGGTTCTCCGCGCCGGCGAGGGTCGCCGGCTCAAGCGGCTCGCCGACCAGGCCGCATACATCGGCACGCTCGAGCCGGAGTTCGAGAAGCTCTCCGACGCCGATCTCGCCGCGAAGACGGTGGAGTTCCGGCAGCGGATCGAGAACGGAGAGACCCTCGACGACCTCGTCTTCGACGCGTTTGCCGCCGTGCGGGAGGCGTTCAAGCGGACGATGGGCGTGCGGCTGTTCGACGTCCAGCTGATGGGCGGCATCGTCCTGCACGAGGGCGACATCGCCGAGATGAAGACCGGCGAGGGCAAGACGTTCGTCGCCGTGCAGCCGATGTACCTGAACGCGCTCGCCGGCAAGGGCGTCCATCTCGTGACGACGAACGACTACCTCGCGCAGCGCGACCAGAAGTGGACGGAGCCGGTCTTCCACGCGCTCGGAATGCGCACCGCGTTCATCGAGAACATGATGCCGTTCGAGCCGCGGCGGGAGGCCTACCGGTCCGACGTCACCTACGGGACGAACTCGGAGTTCGGCTTCGACTACCTGCGCGACAACATGTCGGTATCGCTCGACGGCGTCGTGCAGCGCGGGCATCCGTACGCGATTGTGGACGAGGTCGACTCCATCCTCGTCGACGAGGCGCGCACTCCGCTCATCATCTCGGGCGAGCCGGAGACGGCCGCGCAGATCTACTACGACTTCGCGCGCGTCGCCACGCAGCTCGTCGGGCACCGCTCGAGCCCGGGCGATCCGAAAGGGCACGCGGAGCAGCTCGGCGTGGACTACGAGTTCGATGAGAAGCACAAGACCGTCGCGATAACGGAGCAGGGCGTCGCGAAGGTCGAGCGCGCGCTGCGCATCGAGAACCTGTATGCGCCGCAGAATTCGCAGCTCGTCAACCACGCCATCCAGGCGTTGAAGGCGCAGTCGCTCTATCAGCGGGACGTCGACTACGTCATCCAGGACAACGAGGTGAAGATCGTCGACGAGTTCACCGGCCGCATCATGGAGGGCCGCCGCTGGAGCGAAGGCCTGCACCAGGCCGTGGAGGCAAAGGAAGGCGTTCGCATCCAGGAAGAGCACCTGACGATGGCGACGATCACGCTCCAGAACTACTTCCGCCTGTACGAGAAGCTCGCCGGCATGACCGGCACGGCGAAGACGGAGGAGAAGGAGTTCGTCGAGATCTACAACCTCAACGTCGTCGAGATCCCGACCAACGTGCCCGTCGCACGCGACGACAAGCAGGACGTCGTCTTCAAGACGAAGGAGGGGAAGTTCGCGGCCGTCGCGCGCGACATCAAGGAGCGCGCCGAGAAAGGCCAGCCGGTCCTCGTCGGCACGATCGCGGTCGAGACGTCCGAGTACCTGTCGCAGCTGCTCACGCGCCAGGGCGTGCGCCACAACGTGCTCAACGCGAAGGAGCATGCGCGCGAGGCGGAGATCATCAAGGACGCGGGGCAGGCCGGCGCGGTGACCATCGCGACGAACATGGCGGGCCGCGGCGTCGACATCAAGCTCGGCGAGGGTGTGGTCGAGGTCGGCGGGCTGTACGTGCTCGGTACCGAGCGCCACGAGTCGCGCCGCATCGACAACCAGCTTCGCGGCCGTTCGGGCCGCCAGGGCGATCCCGGCGAGACGCGCTTCTACCTCTCCGGCGAGGACGATCTCGTGCGCCTGTTTGCGGGCGACCGGATCAAGGGGATCATGGAGCGCTTCAAGATCCCAGACGACCAGCCCATGGAGGCGAAGATCCTCAGCCGCCAGATCGAGGGCGCGCAGAAGAAGGTCGAGGAACAGAACTTCGTCATGCGCAAGAACGTCCTCAAGTACGACGACGTCCTCAACCGGCACCGCGGGCGCATCTACGAGCAGCGCCGGCAGGTGCTCGAGGGCGAGGACATGTCGGAGCAGGTGAAGCTCTGGATCGACGAGGTGATCGAGGACACCGTCGCCCAGTTCACCGAGGAGGCCTACGCGGAGGAGTGGGATCTCGAGGCGCTGACGAACGCGATGGCGGCGCTGTACCAGACGGAGATCACCGCGGCCGAGCTGCGTGAGGACCTGGGCGACATCTCCCGCGACGCGCTGGTCGAGGAGTTCCAGACGGACGCGCGCGACGAGTACAACGCCAAGGAGGAGGAGTTCGGCTCGGAGCTGATGCGCGAGCTGGAGCGCTTCGTGATCCTCCAGGTGGTCGACGTCCGCTGGCGCGAGCACCTGGAGCACATGGACTACCTGCGCGAGGGCATCGGGCTGCGCGCGATGGCGCAGAAGGATCCGCTCGTCGAGTACACGGCCGAGGGCGAGCGCATGTTCACCGAGCTCAGCCGCTCGATCCGCGGCGAGGTCGTGCTCCATCTCTTCCATGCGGAGCTCGCGCCGGAGCAGGCGCAGCAGGAGCTCGCGCAGCAGCAGCAGGGCAACGGCAACGTGCGGTACGAGCACGAGACCGCGCAGGGCGCGGAGGCGATCGCAGCCGCCGGCGGCGCAGTGCCTGCGACGACTCTCGGCCTTTCGCCGGTTGCCGTGCAGACCGGCCAGCACGCCAAGGTCGGCCGCAACGACCCCTGCTGGTGCGGTTCCGGCAAGAAGTTCAAGAAGTGCCACGGCGCCTGACCGACTTCTGAACACTTCCGTATCGGGGACACTCCCCGTAACGAGAGCGTCGGGGTCACGTGACACATCCGTGACGCCCGGTACCATGCCGTCCGCAATGGCCGACGAGCGCGAACGCACACTGCAGGAACAGCTCGAGGAGATCGGGGCCCAGCTGGACTGGGTCCGTGGTTACCTTTGACGTCGCTTCGCTGACGGCCCGCATCGCCGAGCTCGAAGAGGAGCTCGGGAAACCCGATTTCTGGAACGACCAGCAGCGCGCCGCGAAGGTGTCGGCCGAGCACACGCGCGGGCAGCGCAAGCTCGACCGCTACGAGCGCCTGCAGAGCAACTTCGCCTTCCTGCAGGAGGGCGCCGGCACGTTCCCCGAGGAGGAGCTGCTCCCCGTCCTGCACGAGACGCAGCAGGAGCTCGCACAACTGCAGGAGGATGCGCTCTTCTCGGGCGAATACGACGCCGGCGACGCCGTGGTCACGATCCAGGCCGACGCCGGCGGCACCGACGCGCAGGACTGGGCCGAGATCCTGCTGCGCATGTACCTGCGCTGGGCGGAGCGCCGCGGGTTCCAGACGGAGATCCTCGAGACGAGCCCGGGGGAGGAGTACGGGATCAAGTCGGCGACGTTCATCGTCAAGGGCGAGAACGCGTACGGGATCCTGAAAGCCGAGCGCGGCAAGCACAGGCTCGTGCGTCTCAGCCCGTTCGACCAGGCGCACCGGCGTCATACGAGCTTCGCGCAGGTGATCGTCGCGCCGCTGCTCGAGGACGCGGCCGCCGTCGAGATCGACGACGACGACATCCGCATCGACACGTTCCGCTCATCCGGCGCCGGCGGCCAGCACGTGAACAAGACCGACAGCGCGGTGCGCATCACGCACCTGCCCTCGAACATCGTCGTGTCGGTGCAGAACGAGCGCAGCCAGTCGGCGAACAAGGAGACCGCGCTCAAGATCCTCCGCTCCCGCCTCGCCGAGAAGGCGGAGGAGGAGCGTGAGGCCGAGCTCGCCCGCGAGCGCGGCGGCGTGAACATGGGATTCGGCGGAAACGCGATCAGGAGCTACGTCCTGCACCCGTATCAGCAGGTCAAGGACGCGCGCACCGGTTTCGAGGCGGGGAACGCCCAGGGCGTGCTCGACGGAGATCTCGACGGTTTCATTCGCGCATTTCTGCTGCAATCTGCAGGAAACGGGAGTTGACGCCCCGAAAGGTTCGCTAGACTCGGGTTTCGGTGCGGGGTCTCTGCGACCGGTTCGTAACGTGACAGAGCTTGAGATAGAGCCACAGCCGGCGGAAGTCGGAAAAGTCGAACGGGCGCCGATCGGCGCCGGCTCGATGATCACCTTCGACGACGTGACGAAGGTGTACGAGCCCGACGTCGCGGCGCTGAAAGGTGTCACGTTCGTGATCGAGAAGGGCGACTTCGTGTTCGTCGTCGGCGCCTCCGGCTCCGGCAAGTCGACGCTCGTCAAGCTGCTGTTGAAGGAGATCGAGCCGACGACCGGCCGGATCATGGTCGGCGGCCGCGACCTCTCGCGCCTGAAGCACGGCAAGGTGCCGCTCCTGCGCCGCAACGTCGGCTGTGTGTTCCAGGACTTCAAGCTGCTGCCGAGCCGCAGCGCCGCTGACAACGTCGCGTACGCGCTGAAGGTGCAGGGCGAGAGCCGCGCCTCGATCCGGCGCAAGGTGCCCGAAGTGATGAACATGGTCGGCCTCGCGCACAAGATGAATTCGTTCCCCGACGAGCTCTCCGGCGGAGAGCAGCAGCGCGTCTCCATCGCACGCGCCGTCGTCAACCATCCGCCGCTGCTCGTCTGCGACGAGCCGACCGGGAACCTCGACCCCGATACGTCGGTCGGGATCATGCAGCTCCTCTACCGCATCAACCGCGCCGGCACGACCATCCTGATGGTGACCCACGACCGCGAGATGGTCGACAAGATGCGCAAGCGCGTGATCGCGCTCGAGGGCGGCCGGCTCGCACGCGACGAGCGCCGCGGAGGGTACGCCTCCGAGTGAGCAAGGTTCGCCTGATCTTCTCCGAGGCGTGGTCCTCGATCTCCGCGAACGTCTCGACGACGTTCGCCGCGACGATCACCGTTCTCATCTCGATGTTCCTGCTCGGCCTCTTCATCGCGCTCGGGACGTGGGTGCTCTCGTACAGCGACCATGTGAAGCGCGAACTGGTCGTCCATGTGTACTTCGCCACCGGGGCGCACCAGCCGACGCAGGCGCAGGAGGCCGAGGTCGGCCAGCGGCTGCGCAGCGACTCGCGCGTGAAGCTGGCGACGTTCGTCTCCAAGACGGCCGCGTTCAGGGCGCAGGCGAAGAAGCTGCCGCAGCTGTACGCGAACGTCCCGTCGAACCCGCTGCCGGACTCGTGGATCGTGAAGCTGAAGGATGCGAACGACGCGCCGAAGGTCGGACGCGACATTCAGTCGCAGGTCAAGGGGACGCCGACGCAGCAGGCGCTGTGGCCCGGCGTGAACGACGTGAAGTGGGGTGACAAGACCACGAAGCGCGTCCTCACGGTCGCCGAGGTGGTCTCGATCGTCTTCCTCGTGGCGATCGTGCTGCTCGTGACCGCCTCGATGCTCCTGATCGCGAACACGATCCGCCTCTCGATCTTCGCGCGCCGCCGAGAGATCGAGGTCATGAAGCTCGTGGGTGCGACGAACTGGTTCGTCCGCGGCCCGTTCATGCTCGAAGGCCTCCTCCAGGGCTTCGTCGGCTCCCTCTTCGCGGTCGTCCTGCTCGTGCTCGGGAAGTCGGTCGCCCTGCCCTCGATCCTGGGCCATCTGCACAGCACGAGCGACGTCCACGCCCTCCCATTCGCCCTGAACGCCCTGTCGCTCCTCGCCGCCGGCCTCCTCCTGGGCGCGGCCGGATCCGGCCTGACGCTCAGGCGTTTCTTGAAGGTCTAGCTTCCAGGCCCCGGGAGCCGTATGCTCCCGCGCGTCGCATGCGGCGCGCGCTGATCCTCCCGGCTGCGGTCGTTGTCCTCGCCGGCCCGTTCGTGGCCGGCTACCTCCTGTCGCGGCCTGACCGCGCCACAGCGCCGGTGGCGATTCCGTCCACCGTCGACGAGGTGCGGGAGGCGCTCGCCGCGCGCTACTACCGCCCGGTGTCCGTCGGGGTCCTGCGCCTCGGCTCGGTCAACGCCATGCTCTCGGCGCTGCGCGACCCGTACACGGCGTACCTCACCCCGCTGGGCTACCGGCTCGTGCGGCACGACACCGCCGCGAGCTACTCCGGGATCGGCGTCGAGGTGCTGCCGACGGAGCGCGGCCTCGTCGTCGTCACCGTGCCGCCAGGCCCGGCCGCCCACGCAGGTGTGCAGCGTGGAGACGTCATCGTGGAGATCGGCGGACGGACGGTCGTCGGCCTCGACGCCTCCAAGGCGCTTGCACGCGTCGACAGCGCTCCCGGCGGACGGATCCGGCTCGTGCTCGATCGCCAGGGAAGGATCGTGAATCTCAGCCTGCACCGCAGCTTCGTCCACGCGCCGACGGTGCAGGGACGACTCGTCACGTACGCAGGAGCGAAGTGGGGCTACGTCCGGCTGGCGAGCTTCCGCACCGGAGCGGCGAAGCTCGTCGCGCGCGAGCTGAAGCGTCTCGCGCGGAACGGTGCGGACGGATTCGTGCTCGATCTGCGCGGCGATCCCGGCGGGCTGCTGAGCCAGGCGGTCGCGGTCTCGTCGCTCTTCCTCAACGGAGGCGTCGTCGTCTCGCTCTCGGGCGCGCACTTCGTGCACGAGGTGTTCCGTGCGAGCACCGGCGAAGCGACGCGACTGCCGGTGGTCGTGCTCGTCGACCGGTACACGGCGAGCTCCGCCGAGATCGTCGCCGCCGCGCTCAGCCAGCACGGCCGCGCGTTGCTCGTCGGCGAGCGCACGTTCGGTAAGGGCGTCGTGCAGGCGGTCGATCCGCTCGACAACGGCGCCGCGCTCATCCTCACCGTCGCGCGCTACTTCACGCCCGACGGCGAGGGCATCGAGCACGTCGGCATCGTCCCGCGCCTGCGTGCCGTAGACGACCCGGCGACGCCGCAGGACGAAGCCCTGCTCGCCGCCCTGCACGCGCTCGCACGCCCACCCTCGTAGCCACTACCGTGGCGCTGTGGCCTCCCGGCGCCAGAAGCGACCGTCCCGGAGCCAGCGATACGAGCGCCGTCAGCCTCGGCGCAAGCCCGTCGCAGAGCTCACCGTCAGGCTGCCCCACCGGACGACAGACCCGGAGACCGTCGTCGCGCACCTTGGTCCGACGAACTCCGGCAAGACGCATGACGCACTGCGTTTCCTCGTCGAGACGGGTCGCGGCGTATACGCGGCCCCGCTGCGCATGCTCGCGCAAGAGGCGCACCGCCGTCTCTCGGCGGAGATCGGGGAGGAGCATGTCGGCATCGTCACCGGCGAGGAGCGCGTCAACCCGGACGCGCCGATCATCTGCTGCACGGCCGAGATGGCGCCGATGCGCGGCGAGACGCTCGTCCTCGACGAGGTGCAGTGGGCCGAGGATGAAGAGCGCGGCTCCGCGTGGACGCGGCTCATGCTCGGCGGCGAGTACCGGCACATCCTGCTGCTCGGCGCGGTCGAGGCGCTTCCGCTCGTGCGACACGCGTTCCCGGACGCCGACGTGCGCTTCTTCGAGCGCAAGGCGCCGCTCGACTGGGTCGGGCGCAAGCCGATCACCGGCCTGCGTCCGGGTACGGTCGTGGTCGCATTCAGCCGCCGCGCCGTCATCGGGATCGCCGGCGAGCTCAACCAGCTGCATCCGGGTCGCGTGGCCGCGCTGTACGGAGCGATGCCGCTCGCGTCGCGGCGCGTGGAGATCGACCGCTTCCTGTCCGGCGCCGCAGAAGTGTGCGCGGCCACCGACGTGCTCGGGCACGGCGTCAACCTTCCGTGCGAGACGCTCCTCTTCGCCGAGACGGAGAAGTTCGACGGCAGGGAGCGGCGCGACCTCGAGCCGTGGGAGATCGCGCAGATCGCCGGGCGCGCAGGGCGCTTCGGCTTCCACGAGCGCGGGCACGTCGGCGTCCTCACCGGGCTCCCGTGGGCAGGCCCCGACCCCGAGCTCGTGCGGGCTGCGTTGACGCCGCACGTCGAGCTGCCCGGCGGGCACCTCGGCTATCGCGTCGTCGACACCGGCCGGCTCCGGCCCCAGCTCTCCGACCTGAACGTCAGGAATGTGGACGAGCTCGAGCCGGCGCTGCACGCGTGGCGGCAGGCCGCGCTCCGCTACTGGAGCGTCGACGGCTGGCTCGAGGTCGAGTCGATCCAGCCGCTGCTCGAACGCCTCGACGCGGTGCGCGACGCACTGCACCACTGCCGCCGGCGACTCGAGCTCGCCGACGTGTGGAAGCTCATGCAGGCGCCGATCGACGAGGACGCACTCGGATTGCTCGGGGCGCTCGCGTGCGCTCTCGCGGGCGACAATCCGCAGAAGACGGTCATCGGCTGGTTGCTCGACCCGGCCCGGTTGCAGGCGGCCGGGCTCGAGGAGGCGGAGCAGGCGGCGCGGGAGGCATCGATCCTGCGCTGGTTCGCGCTCCAGTACCCGGGCGTCGCCGGCGTGACGATCGAGAAGGCTGCGGCCCTCGAGGAGGCCGCGTCGGCACGCGTCGTCGAGGAGCTGCGGGCCGAGATCGACGATCCCACCATCGGCCGCTGCCGCGCGTGCGGCGCGCGGACGGCGCCGTGGGCGACGCTGTGCGACCGCTGCTTCATGGCGCGCGGCTACCGGCGCCGCTAGAGGGCGGGCCTAGACTGGCCCGATGGCGAAGGCCAAGGGCGAGAAGATGATCGCGGACAACCGCCGCGCGCGGCACGACTACCACCTCGGCGACCGCGTCGAGGCCGGCGTCGTGCTCACCGGCACCGAGGTGAAGGCGCTGCGCGAGGGGAAGACGTCCCTGCAGCGCGCCTACGCGGACGTCGCGGAGAACGAGGCCTGGCTCGTCGGCGTGCACATCCCCGAGTACCTGCAGGGGAACCGCGCCAACCACGATCCCGACCGGCCGCGCAAGCTCCTGCTCCACCGTCGCGAGATCGATCGGCTGTACGGCCAGGTGCGCGAGAAGGGCGCCACGCTCGTCCCGACGCGGATGTACTTCAAGGACGGCCGCGTGAAGGTGGAGATCGCGGTCGCGCGCGGCAAGGAGCTGCACGACAAGCGGCGCGACATCGCCGCGCGGGACGCGCAAAGGCAGATCGAGCGCGAGCTCGGGCGGCGGCGTTAGCTAGTCGACCGCGAGCAGGTCGACGGCGAACACGAGCGGCTCGTGCGGCGCGATGACGCCGTTGCCGGCGCCGCGGGCGCCGTACGCGAGCGCGGAGGGGATGGTCAGCTTCCGCCGGCCGCCGACGCGCAT
The DNA here is from genome assembly GCA_036273155.1 of Gaiellaceae bacterium. GTDB lineage: Bacteria > Actinomycetota > Thermoleophilia > Gaiellales > Gaiellaceae > Palsa-739. The sequence goes on from DASUIG010000050.1 coordinate 45,484, forward strand.
CCCGGCGACGCCCCGATCCCAGCCCGGGATGACCTGACCCTTGCCGAGAGCGAAGCGAAACGGCTCGCCACGGTCCCACGACGCGTCGAACTCGTCGCCTGTGCGGAACGCGACGCCGACGTAATGCACCGTGACCTTGGAGCCCGCCGTCGCCTCGTCGCCCTCGCCGACGACGACGTCCTCGAGGCCAAGGTCGAAGGGGATGTCGCCCTCCGGCTTCTCGATCGTGGGGCGCTCGAGTGGCATGGCGCGGACCCTAGCTAGAATGGCACGAACGAACATACGGGGGCGACCTGGTTTCGACGTGGTCGATCCATCCGGATGAGCTGCAAGCCGAGGTCGCCGGTTGGCCTCGTAAATCCACCGGCAAAAAACAAATGCGAATCCTCGTGATCTCGCAATCGCTGCCTAGTTCGTAAGAGCTAGAAGGCGACGCCCCTCCGAGTTGGGCCCGTGGCCCGGAGGCGGCGCCAACTAACGGGCTCGGCGCCGAGGGAGAGCCAATCGCCCGGAGCGCGACACTGAAGGATGGCTAGCGCGACGGTAGGGCGGCTGCACTCCGGCCGTCGGGCGAAATCAAAGGGCAGCCTAAGCTTGTAGATGCTCATGCGGTGCGGCTGCGGACGCGGGTTCGATTCCCGCCGCCTCCATTTTTCCCGCTGCTTACCCGGTCGGGGTCGACCGAGAGCGTTTGTCTCGTGCCACGTGGTACGATCTGCCATAGCGGCGCCTTATTGATTGGCGCAGCGAGTCAGTAGCGGTCGCCAAGTCAGCGGCGGCCGCAAGAAGGTCCGCCCTCAGCAGAGCAGGTCGGAGCAAGCCGACGGATGGCTTGTCGTCGGCGATGAACTCAGGCTGATTCGGAGGCGCGACATGGGTATCAGCGTAAGTTTGCTTTTGGCCGCTGGCGGCGCGGTGTTGCTTTGGGCCGTTAACGCGTCGGTGGCTGGCGTGGACATTCACACGGTCGGCGTGATTGTCCTGATCGTCGGCATTGTCGGCTTCGCGACGTCGCTGTTCTTCTGGTCGAGCTGGGGCGGTTTCGGCGGTCGGGAAACGACCGTCGTCCGCGACCGCGTCGTCGAGCATCCAGACGCATGATCTGGCTACTCGTTCTCGTGCTCCTGCTCTTTGCGGTTGGTGGAGGCATCTTCATTTCGAAGTTTCTGTTCGTCGTGTTGATTGTTGTGCTCGCCGTAGCCCTGCTTGGGCGCCGCTCGAGGGTCTGAACCTTGGCTTCTTTGGAAGGGAGTGGACTACGTGTTCTGATCGCAAACGAGCGTCGCGATCGGCTCGAGTTGCTGGCCCAGGTCATCGCAGGGCTCGGGCACGAGGTGATCGCGAGCGAGGTCGAGGTGGAGACGATCGCGGAGGTGACGGCGCGCGAGCAACCTGATGTTGCGCTTGTCGGTCTCGGCCAGTCATCGGAGCACGCCCTTCATATGATCGAGCTGATCGTCCGGGAATCCTCCTGTCCGGTGATCGCGTTGCTTGCCGCCGAGGAGCCGGCGTACATCCACGAGGCGGCCAAACGCGGCGTCTTCGCCTACATCGTCGACACCACGCCGGAGGAGCTGCAGAGCGCGATCGACATCACCCTGCAGCGCTTCGCGGAGTATCACAGTCTGCAGGGAGCGTTCGGGCGCAGGGCAGTGATCGAGCAGGCGAAAGGGATCCTGATGGCCAGCCACTCGATCGACGCAGACAAGGCGTTCGAGATGCTGCGCGACCACTCCCAGCACACCGGTCGCAAGCTCTCAGACATCGCCATCGCGATTGTCGACAGCCACCTTCTACTCGTGCGCCAGACAGTGCACGCGCAGTCGCCGCAGTTGAAGAATGGCACTCCAAGAGAACTCGTATCCGACGTCCCGGCTGAAGCGCTCGACCTTCCGAGATGACGGAGACCGCTACCGCCTCCCAGGAGCCCGTGCCCCCGACGCGTGCTGAAACGGCGCCGATCCGCGTGCACGAAGAAGCCGGCGGCTGGCAGGTCGACTATGGCAGCTACGCCCAGAGCTACCACGACAGCCGCCAAGAAGCGATCGAGAAGGCAACGATCGCCGCTGCGCGAGAAGACCGCGAACTCACAATCGAGGACGCCAAAACGACCTCCGGCTAGGACAACTGCACAGAGGCGTTCGCCGGGCTCCCTATAACGAGCCCGCACCACGGGCGGTCGAAATCTTGCGCGGGTTCGATTCCCGCCGCCTCCACTTTTTCGGACATTGCGCAAACCTCGGGCGTGACGAGCCGGTAGGTCGGCAGGATCTCGGCGCGGCTGTTGACACGGAGCTCGTCGATGAGCAGTTGAAGGAGCGCCTTGGCCTTGGGTGGGTCTCCTTCGGCGGCGACGGCTTCAACAACGTCGGCGATCTCGGCGAGGTCGGCGGCTGTGGCGGCCTGTGCGGCCTCGTGTGGCGCCTGTATCGAGAGTTCGGCTTCTTGGGCGCGCAGGTCGTCCAGACGTGCCTGGAGGCGGGCGAGTCGGTCTTCGCAGCGTTCGGCTGAGAGCTTGCCCGTCTCGAAGGCCTCGTAGTAGCGCTCCAAGGACTGTTCGCCGCGAGCGATCTCGGCGCCGATCGAGGCGCGCCGTTGTTCGAACTCGGGCTTGAGCTTCTCGGCGTCTGCGTTCGCCCTGGCGAGCGCGTCGTTGATCACGTGCTCGTCGCGGTAGAGGGAGGCGAGCTGGTGGATGACGGCTTGTTCGATCTTCTCGCGTGGGAGCCGTTCGCCGTCGCAGGCCTTTGGTCCGTACTTCTGGCGGCCGCTGCAGGCGTAGTAGTGGTAGCGGCCGCCGTTGCCGTTCGCCGACATTCCGATGTAGGCCTTGCCGCACCTCCCGCAGCGGAGCAGGCCGGAGAGGATGAAGTCGCTCGCGTTGCCGCGCCGCTTCGCATGGTCGCCGCGTTCGCGCATGATCGCCTGCGCTTTGGCGAACGTGAACTCGTCGACGAGCGGTTCGTGGATGCCGTCGAAGAGTTTGTCGCGCCAGCGGATCTTCCCGACGTAGGTCGGGTTGGTGACGATCCAGTGCACGCCAGGGTGCCCCCAGCCCGCGGAGGGTGCGGGCGCGCCTTCCTCGCGGAGTTGCTGCGCGATCGTGCGCGTGCCGAGCCGCCTACGCGCGTACAAGTCGAACACGCGCTGCACGACGGGCGCTTTCACCGGGTCGGGGACGAGCACGCGTTCCTCGTTGGAGAACTGGTAGCCGAAGGGTGGGCGTCCTCCGAACCAGCGTCCTTCCTTTGCGCGGCGTTCGATCCCGGCGCTGATGCGGTCGACGATGGTGGCGTGCTCGAACTCGGCGAACACGGCCAGCATCTGCAGCATCATCCGCCCGGCAGCCGCGCCGGTGTCGAACGGCTCGGTCGCCGACTTCAAGACGACATTGAGTGCGTCGAGTTCCTCGGTCAGCTGCGCGAGCTGACGCACTTTGCGGCTGAGCCGATCGACTCGGTAGACGAGCAGCAGATCGATCGACCCGGACCGCGCCAGGTCGAGCGCGGCTTGCAGGCCGGGACGGTCGAGCTTGGTGCCGGTCGCTTGGTCTTGCTTGTGCGCGACGATCCGCCAGCCCTCCTGCGCTTTGCAGAACGCCTCCAGCCGTTCGCGCTGCGAGTGCAACGAGGTCGGCTGGTTCTCCTCATCCGTCGAGATGCGCGTGTAGATGCAAACCCGTATCAGCGCCATGACTCCTCCTCGTCGGCTTCCGGGTCGTCCATGAAGCCATCGATCCCGGACGGAGGCAAGTCGCCCGCAGCCGTGCGGCCGAGCGGCGAGAGCCGCTCCCAGAAGCCAGGCCGCTCGTGCCGCCAGCGGCGCCCGAGCGCCAACGCCGGATCAAGCGGACCGAGGTCGCGCCGGACCGGCAGCTCGGTCAGCGTGCTGACCATCTCGTCGGTGTCGAGCCGCTGCCAGATGCGGCCGAGCGGACCGGCAGTGTGCAACTCAGCAGCGGTGGTGGCGAGGATCGGCCAGCTGCCGTCGCGGTCGAGCGTGGCGCAGAGCTCGCGTACGTTCTCCAGTCGTCGAGGCCCAGGGAGGACGAAGAGGATGCTGCGCGGCTCGTCGTCTTCGTACTTGAGCTTGTACTCGGCCATGCGGTAGCGGCGCAGCTTCTTGTCGAGGCGGTCCAGCGTTTCGGTGCCGCGGTCCCGCTCCAGCAGCAGATCGACCGGCCCCGCAGGTGTGAGCAGGATCAGCTCGCCGTCCGGACGAACGGTGCCGCGCATGCGCTCGCCCAGCCGCGCCGCCGCCTCCCGCGTCCCGAACCATGAAGTGACCCCGAGTGTGGGGTCGTCGAGCGTTGCCGCGATCAGGTCGGTGACGAAGCTGTTGACAGCGAGCCGGTGCGCGAGCTGCGGATGCGAGCGCCAGTCCTCCCTGCGCTGCCAGGGCAGGTGGCGGCGGTCGATGTCGAGGCTGGCGGCCACCAGGTGGGCGCCAGCCTCGTCGAGCAGCCAATGCGCTTGCGGCTTCCCCGTGCCGAACCGGGACGGCGGATAGAAGCGATCGAGCACGCGCTGCCGATACAGGAACAGCAGCCGATCCTGCGCACGACGCTTCGAGCTGAAGAACAACAGCGTCAGCTGATCGGTCGTCAGCAGCTGCTGGTCGTGCAGGCAGAGCGCGACCTCCCGGTCGCGCTCGGTCAGATGCCGCGCCAACTCGAACACGCGCTCGGCGCCCACGCGCCGAGCACGCGACAACGCACCAGTTCCAGACTCACCATTCGCCCTTCTTTGTCGGAGTTCGTGAGTGCGCCGGATCACGCGGCCTCACGCCCTTTCTCGCGCTCCTGCGGGAGCGGGATGACGCTGCCGATAGCGCCGTCGGAAGCGCCGTCGATAACGCCGGCAGAACGGCCCGCCCGACGCTTCCCCGCAACGTCGAGCAGCAGCTCGGCCAGCAGCGAAACCGCCTCGTCGTACTGCGCCGCCGACAGCGGCACCCGCCGCGGCGGCAACAACCTGATCTCACCTCTCGCGTTCTTCTTCGCCAATCACCATCGGGGCCAGCAGAGGAGCCCAACGTGCAACAGATATGTCTGAACGGAGGGCCGGACGGAACAAGCCCCTATACAGAGAGGCCCTTTCGATGCCCCAAAAGTGACACGCGAATTGGACCTCCCATATAGAAAGGCGCTTTTCACCCCCGAAAAGTCACAGCCGACCGGGCAGGATTTACAGAATCCGAGCACCGCCACGCTCCGTGTCGGCTGCGTGTCGGCGTCGGGTCAGTGGATGAACCGGGTCTCTCGCGCGTGCGACGTATCCTCGTGACGTCATGAGGGTGCCGAGATGGAGTCCGCGTCGCTCCGCCGTATGCCTGGCGCCCGCGGTCGCCATATTCGTCGTGGCTGCAGGGGTCGGGTGTGGCAGCTCGTTCGTCTCGTCATACGTCCCGTGTTCGACGCCGCAGCGACACTTCGATCTCAAGGGCGCACAACATGGACCGCCGTCTCTCCTCGGCGTGGCGCCAGCGCGAACTGGAAGTGTCGTGTTCGCCGAAGGACGGTCCGGTGTCGTTTACGTCAGTCGATCACACGGGACGACGTGGCAACGATTCGGTCGCGGGGTCGAGGGTGTCCCCTGCTCTTTGGTCGGTCTCGACCCGAAGCGACCAAATCTGATGTTCGCCACAAATGGCGACCAGCTTGCGCGCACCGACGACGCGGGCTCGCATTGGACAACACTGAAGCTGCCCGGGTCCGCGCGGGCGACAGGTGTCGCCATCGCGCCGTCGGACGGCCGCATCATCTACGCCTGGGGGTTCTACGGCGCGCACGGCGGCCTCACCTCAGGCCCGCCGCCCGGGGGCCTCTTCCGAAGCAGCGACGCCGGCGTGACGTGGAAGAGGGTCGCCACCTACGAGCCGAATGCCGTGGCCGTTGCACCATCCGCCTCCGGGGCCTTGTTGGTTACCACCGAAGGGGGTTTCTTCGAGACCACCGACAACGGCCGCAACTGGAAGACGCTCCAGAGAGATCTACCCCACCCGTACGGTCACCCCGATTACTACGACGTCGTCGCGATCTCACCCACAGCCACCTCTCGCGCGTTCGTGGACGGTCAATCAGACAGGCAGATGGGAACCGGCCCGTACGACGGGCAGTTCACCTCGATCGTTTTCCACACCGGAGACGGCGGACTCGACTGGAGCCCATCGCTGCGGCTGATCAATACCTACGACATCGTCTTCGCACCGCGCAGTTCCGCCGTCGCTTACGTCACCGGCGACCAATCAAATCCTGACCATACGGCGGCAACAAGCTTCCATCTCTTCCGCACCGACGACGCCGGGCAGCACTGGATCGCGTACACGGGTCGAGTACCTGCACCGTCGGCTGACCAGGGGTCAGCGGTACGACCAAAGAGCAGCACGGTTCAGCAGTTGCTCATCGACCCCGACGCCCCGAGCATCCTCTACGCGGAAACGTCAGACGGCCACCTCGCTCGTAGCTCCAACCGCGGACAAACGTGGACGCTTCTCCCGCCCCTGCCCGACCAGCCACAACGGTCCGGCTGATGGGCGCTTCGTCAGTTCTCACTGCATGGAGATCACGGCATCACGGATCAGCTGGTTGTGAAGAAGGTTCCGTCTAATCGGGACAGGTGGCGAGCGCAGCGGCATAGAACCGGAGGTATGCGGCCATGTGAGAGTTCCAATACGACCCGGTGTGCGCGCCCGGCCATACGTGGTACATCACATGGACGCCGTTCCTGCGTAGAAGCGCCACGAAGGCGGCGTCAGCAGCTCGGAAGGGATCAGCGGTCCCGCCGTCCATCCAGACCGGCAGATGGTCGAACGCTCCCCGTCGTGCGGCCGAGAACACGTCGTTTCGGTCGTAGTCCGAGGCGTCGTCGAAGGCGCCGGGCGCGGTCTGACCGGCGTTCAGCCACAACGCGGCTGAATGTCCGCCGACCGCGCAGAACTCGCTCGGCCGGAGAGATGCAATGTGGAGCGCGCCGTAACCTCCCATCGATTCGCCGCCGATTGCGATTCGGCCAGCCGAGGTCCGGAAGCGTCGCTCCGCGTCCGGGATCGCCTCCCTCAGGATCATCGACGCCCACGGTCCGTCGCGGCGGTCGTGGTAATAGCTGTGCCCGCCGCCGTTGAGCAGCACAACCACGGGGGCACGCGTTCCGAGACGCGCGAGACCCTCAAAGAGCCTGTTGCTCATCATCGATTCCGGACCGGTCTTCGATGGGATGAGCCACGACAACCGCGATGGGTCGTGCCTCCCATGCAGAAGGATCAGCAGCGGGCGTGCGCCGCCACCGGCAGGGACGATGCCGATCTCAGCCAGGCTGCGCCCGAGAAGACGGCTTCGGAGCGTGTAATGGACGACCTTCGCACCGTAGGTGTCGGAGTAGCCCCGCTTCGATGCGTCGATCCGCTCCCGCACGAGCAGCCCGGCCACGCCAACGATGACCACAATCACCACACCGACCATCAACGGGCGGCGGGTTCTCCGCCGCGAGCGGGAAGGGCTCAACACACCGAGGGACGATATGCCGAAGTGAGTCCGAGGGGCTACCGTCTCACCGTGACAACTCCGGGCGACAAGTTGATCGTCCTCGACGGCCGCGTAACAGACGAGAAGCTCGCCGAGTTGCTCGACCTGCAGACCGAGCACCCGATGCTCGACTTCAAGCAGACGATCGACCTTACCGGCAAGGCCGGCCTTGTGGAGCTGGCCAAAGACGTCGGCGCTTTCCAGGTCGCCGGTGGCTACATCATCGGCGGCGTCGATGGCCACGGCGTCCCGAACGGGACGATGGACGGCTGCGACCCGCGCTTGTTCGACTCGGCCAACCTCGCTCCGCAGTTGACGCAGTACCTGGCAGAGCCGTTGACGATCCACTCGCGAGTAACCGAATGGAAGGAGCACACGGTCGTCATCCTCTTCGTCGCGCCGAACCCCGACGGGTACGCCGTCTTCAAGGCGGTCGGCCAGTACCCGAAGCCCGGCGGCAAGAAGGGTGAGATGAAGGTCGTTTTCCGCGAGGGCGAGATCTTCTGGCGAGACGGAACGCGCAGCGTGCGCATCTCGCAACAAGGGATGCGCGAGGTAATTGAGCGGCGTATCGCGGGCGCCAAGGAGATCTGGATGGAGGAACAGCAGGAGCTTCGTCGCCGCGAGCGCGAAGAGATCGAAGCCGGCTATGCGGGGCGCGAACTGGCGAAGGCGCCACTCGGGACGATGAACCTCGGCCTCTCCGCCGACGAGTTGCGCGTCGGTGTGCTCGAACTCGTCCGCGCCGACGACCTCGTCGGCCTGCTGTATCTGCTGAACGACGCGCGACCGCGCGCGATGTCGGCGATCGACAGGAACGAGATCGAGACCGAGCTGGCGGAACTACTCGACAAGCTTGCCGCGATCGCCACCGTTTGCCTCGAGTACGAACAGGAAGACCTCTTTGAGCGCGTCATCGGCGTCTTCGCCCAGATCTACTCGCTGCCGCTAGGCCCCCACGACGACCGGGCCTTCAGCCTCAGCACGGGCATCGACCCTGACTCCAAGGCGCCCAAAGTCTTCCTCGAGGTACTCGAGCGCATCTTTGCCCTAGGTGCGCTCGCCGTTCGTCTGCGGCGATGGGAAGCGGTACGGCAGCTGACGCTTCAACACCCAGAACGCATCGACGACTACTGGAAGAACTGGCTCCGGCACGGCCTGGTGATGGCATCGCGCGCACAGCAGTTGACCGAGCGGCGCGACGACGGTCAGCAGGTCGAGCTCAGCCTGCTCACCCTGGCTGCCCAGGTCGTCGAGCGCGAGCCGAGCCTGCACCCCGACACGAACGACCAGGACGAGATCCTCACCAGCCTCGCCCAGTTCGACTTCCTCTCGAACTTCGCCGCGATCGACGGCGCCGACAGCATCGACGACTCAGGCTGGTACACGAACTGGGCCCGCTTCAACCAGGAGCGCGTGCAGCCTGTCGCCGACCAACTCGTCAAGGATTCGACAATGCGTCGGACGGTCTTCCGCGACCACAACGACGACGATCTGGCCGTAGCGCTCCGCGCTGTCTCGCGGATGGCGCATCAAGAAGGGATGCGCTACGCCGGCTTCTGGGGCTGGGATCGGACGCCCGTCGGCGAATTCCTCACTGCGCACCCGGCGCCGACGGATACGACCTAGCAGTGCCGCTTCGTCCGCCATCGGCGACTGCGACCCTGCCAGGCTTTACGCCAGACTCAGCGGTTCGGCCACGACGACGTGGTTTGCGCAATGTCTGGTTCCGCCCATCTTCTTCGAAGACTGCGCAGACCTCGAGGTAGGCGGAGGGGCCGGCGCAGAGCCGGCCCCCGTTCCCGCCCGCAGCTAGAGCGCCGCCGCCAGATTGACGAGAAGTGCGGCCTGGTCGGCGGTGAGCGCCTTGCCGGACTGCGCGCGCACCTCGTCGTCGAACGCGTGCAGGATGTTCGCCTTCGTCTTCGCCTGTCCGCGCGCCGCCGCGTCGAGCTTGGCGCACAGGCTGTTTGCAATGCCTTGGTTCGTTACGAACTGCCGAACGAGCGCGCACAGGCTCGCCTCGTCGACCGTCACCGTGAACGACGCCGACTTCGAGCCCGTGTTGCCGGCGTCGTCCGTCGCGGTCGCCGACACGGTGTGACTGCCAAGAGCCAGCGACCAGGCGGGCTCATCGATGACACCGGGGCAGCTCGTAGAGGCGACCCCGGACATCGCGTCCGTCGCCGTGCACGTGATGTCGACCGTGTCGGCAACCGTGTAGGTGCCCGCGTTGCCGCTGAAGGCGATCGACGGCGCGGTCGCGTCGCGCTTGATCGTCACTTCCTTCGAGGACGTCCCGCCAGCCGATGTGGCGGTGCAGGTGAAGGTCGTGCCCGCCGTGTCGGCGGTGACGGACTGGCTCCCGCATCCCGTCTCCGAGCTGATCGCCGTCTCCGGGTCGCTCACGTCCCAGGAGACGCCGACGTCCGAGGTGTACCAGCCATCGTTGCCCTGGGTGCCGGTGACCGTCGGCGTGATCACCGGCGGCGTCGGGTCGAACACGGTCACCGTGAAGCTCGTGGACACCGGACTGTTTGTGTCATCCGAATCGGTTGCGGTGCAGGTCACCGTCGTCGTGCCGATCGGGAACGTGGAGCCCGACGGAGCATCACAGCTCACCGCCGGCGTCTCACCGGACTCGTCGCTCGCCGTCGGCGGCGTGTAGGTCACCACTGCGCCGTTCGCAGAGGTCGCCGGCGTTGTGATGTCTCCCACGGAGGAGATCGCGAGATCGGCGTCCGCCACGTGGACGACGGAACCGTTCAGCGTGATCGCCGCGTACCCGAGGTTGTTGCCCACCGCGCAGTCGTCTACCTGCGTCACGACGACGCGGTTCACCTCGCCGGCGACGACATACGGCGACAGGTCGGACGTCGATTGGGAAGGCCCGAGGAAGATGTAGCTCCCGCTGATGACCAGCCCGTTCGGGTACGCGGAGTTGAAGAGGGTGATGCGGGCACCGTCGTCGGCGCTGTTCATCACCACTTTGAACTCCGACACGTTCGTGTTCGCGGGGATGCTCACGAAGCTCTGGAAGAACGTGAAGTTCAAGTGGGACATGCAGTCCGTCAGGATCGACCCGCCGGACATCCCGATCGTGCTGCTGCTGGGACACATCGAGAAGTTGCCCGAGTACGGGCTGTAGCGGATCGGCGCCCCGGCGCCGCAGTTCGCCCAGCCGGAGTCGTTTGCGGACGGCACGTCCGGCGCGGCCTGGTACTCACCGGTGTTGCCGTGGCCGTCGGACGGGCTCGGGTTACTGAAGATCTGGTTGTCGACGAAGACCTGCCACGGCGTCGTGCTCAGGGCCGACGGCCCGGACGCGGCTGCAGAGGAAGCGAGCGCCGACACCGCTCCAACGACCACAACGACAAGAACGAGCGCGCGCGCAAGAGCACGCCGCAGGAAGTTTGCCCTCATTTACCAGAACCGCCTTTCCCGACGGCCATCGCCGTCGCCGCAGCAGGAATGCCGCCTTACCTACGCTAGATACGTAGGACTGCGACCTTATGCGGCGCCGCTGGTGACTTCAACCCTGCACCGACTTCAATCCCTTGAGGGTTGACTCGTGGCTGGTTTGCGCGATGTCTGGTTCCGCCCATGTTTTCGGGGAGTCAGAATCACGGACAACGCCGCTTTCGCGGCACACGGGGCCGCGGAGCTCAGACGGTCTTCACCTCGACCTCGCCCGTACGGGTGAGGTGACGCCAGTGGGCTCGGGCGCCGGCGAGCGCGCTCACGGTCGATTCGATGATCACGACATACATCAGCTGCCGGTAGACGAACTGCTGCAGCGGTAGCGCCCAGAGCGGACCGAGCCGTTCCTTGTCCAGCCTGAACGCGTACGCCGCGAGCAGAAGCTGGAGCGCGTTGAAGCCGAGCCAGAACGCGAGGACCAGAGTCGCGTTGCCGAAGACGAGCCCGTAGAGCGCAAACAGGTCCACGAGCGGGGCGGCGATCGGCAGCAGGATCTGGAACAGGATGATGTAGGGCAGCGCGAGCCGGCCGATCCGTCGCTCGCGCGGATCGCGGGTGAGCAGCGCGCCTTTATGCTTCCAGACCGCCTGCATGGTGCCGTACGACCAGCGGTACCGCTGCCTCCAGAGATCGCCGAGGCTGGACGGAGCCTCCGTCCAGGCGCGGGCATCCGGCGCGTAGACGACCCGGCGGCCGGTGCGGCCGATCGCCAGCGTCAGGTCGGTGTCCTCCGCGAGCGTGTCGCCCGAGACCCCGCCCACCTCCTCGAGCGCGGCTCGCCGGAACGCCCCGATCGCGCCCGGGACCGTGGGCGTGCACTGGAGCACCTCATACATCCGGCGGTCGAGGTTGAAGCCGGTGACGTACTCGATGTGCTGCCAGCGGCCGAGCAATCCGCGGCGGTTACCGACCTTGGTGTTCCCGGAAACCGCACCGACGATCGGATCGGCGAGCGGCTGGACAAGGCGCTGCAGCGCCTCGGGCTCGAAGACCGTATCCCCGTCGACCATGACGACCACCGGCGCGCGCGAAGCGGCGATGCCCGTGTTGAGAGCGGACGCCTTGCCTCCGTTCTCCTTGCGCACCAGGCGGACGCGCGCGAGCGCGAGCCCGTCGACGATCTCCGTCGTGTCGTCGGTCGACCCATCGTCGACGACGATCACCTCGAAGTCCGGGTAGTCGCTCGCGGCGAGCGACCGAACGGCACGCTCGATCCCGACCGCCTCGTTGTAGGCGGGGACGATCACCGCAACGGGCGGTAGATACGTCGGGGCGGACGGTCTGCGTTTCGCGGCGCGAACCTGGTGTACGGCGAACCCGAACACGAGCACAACGCGCGCGGCCACGAGGAGGCCGACCAGCGCAACAGCAAGCAGGAGGATGCGCACGAGGAGGAAGCCGAAGCGCACCGCTGCCGCAAAGACGACACCCCGACGCCTCTCCCACTGAGGAGCCGCCGGCTCGACCTCGTTGCGCGTGAGACCGGCGAGTTGCGAGACCGTCACGAAGCGGAAGCCACGTGCGCGCAGCAGGGGAATCAGTTTCTTCACCGCACTCACGGTCTGGCTGCGGTTTCCGCCGCCGTCGTGGAGCATCACGATCCCGCCCGTGACGCCGGCCGGGCTCGCATTGCGGACGATCTCGGCGACTCCGGGCCGCGTCCAATCCTCGGAGTCGTAGTTGGCGAGAACGATCAGATAGCGGCGCCCCGCGAGCCTTGCCAGGTCGCGTTCGTCGAGCGGCGTGACTGCGTTGGGCGTGGCCGAATACGGTGGCCGGATCAGTCGCGTATAGCGGCCGGTGATCCCTGCGATGGCGGCCTCGGTGAGGTCGATCTGAAGGCGCCGCTCCCAGCCTGGCCCGTTCGAGAGCGCCACGTGCGTGAACGTATGGTTGCCGATCTCGTCGCCGTCCCGGACGAGCGTGCGGATCACGTTTGGATGTCGCGTCGCCTCGCTGCCGATGACGAAGAACGTCGCAGGCACGTGCTCACGGCGCAGGACGGCGGCAATCTCGGGCGTCCAGCGTGGGTCGGGGCCGTCGTCGAAGGTGAGTGCGATTCGGCGTCCAGGAGGCGGTTGCCTCGAGACGAGATGCGAGCCCTGCGCGACGAGGATCGGCCGGCTGTTGACGAGCGGTGCCTGCCCGCCGCCGCTCTCGTGCGGCTCGGCGCTCGCTCCGACGGTGTGCGTCGCAATTCCTTCGAACAGGATCGCAACGGCCCCGACGAAGAAGCAGAACGACAGCAGACGCCAGTGCGCGGGAACGCGCAGCCGCAACAGGGTCTGCATCACGACTTCTTCCCGTGCCTCGCTGTCGTCTGGCCAGGCGCCGTCGTGCTCTTGCCGTGTGTCGTTGCGGTCCGCGTCTGTCCCGGGGCGACGGCGCTTTTCCCGTGTGTGGTCGTCGTCCGCGTCTGCCCCGGCGCGACGGTGCTCTTGCCGCGCGCGCCTTTCGGGGCGGTCGGCAGCTGCGTCACGGCGGGGAGCGCCGGCCGAAGATCCGAGATGGAGGGCTGCCGCGGTCGCAGCGGCTTCAAGATCGGCGGCGGACCTACCGTAGGCCGGAGCACGTGCGCGAACGGAATTCCCGTCACCGGGATGAGACCGAGCCCGCCCAGCACGGTCGCCACCAGCCAGGCGAGGAAGACGAGGAAGACGACTCGGCCTCCACGCCGAAGCCAGCGGGCGCGTTTTCCGCTCGGGTCTTCGAGGATGGCTGGCACGCGATCGCCGGCCCTCGTCACGGACACTGCATGGTTCCTTCGCTCGGCGGGCTCCGGCCGCGACGCCTGCGGGAGGACATACCACGCCAGATCACGCGGTTTGTGATCCGAACGCTCAAGACGGTAGCAGGGTCATGTGGCGACCGTCTCCCGCGGCGCTTGTGGCCGCTCCGCCATGAACCAAACCGACGTTGAAGCGAGCGGCGGGCGCGCTAGCTGTTCGTCGGTGGCGCGAGCAGCACGACTCCTTCGACCGTGTCTACCTCGACCTCGCTCGTCGGCGCCGTCCTCGAGGGCATGCCGAGCGCTGCGATGAACTCGTCGGGCGGCTCGAGGAAGTTCACGGCCGGCGTCCTGTAGTGCATGGGCACGACGACGCGCGGCGCGATCGCGCGCACGAGATCGGCGGCCGCTTCGCCGCCGATCGTCGGACCGCCGCCCACCGGGACGAACAACACGTCGACCTCGCCGATGGCGTCCCGCTGCTCCGGGCGGAGCGCCCGCTGGCCGAAGTCGCCGAGATGGCAGCAGCGAACGCCGTCGAGCTCGAAGCGGAAGATCGTGTTCGGCCCGCGCGCCGTTCCCGCTGCGTCGTCGTGCTCCGACGCGATGGCGACGATCTCGCCGACGAGCGACTCGAACCGTCCCGCCGTCGAGCGGATCGTCGCCGGGTCGCCGCCGACGGCGTCGACCGCGTTGTGGTCGCCGTGCTCGTGGGTCACGAGCAGGAGGTCGGCGGTCACTCCGGCGACGGGCGGATAGTTGAACTCCATGCCTCGTGCGGCGGCGAGCGCGCTCATGTCGCCGAACGGATCGATGAAGACGGTGTGGTCGCCCGAGAGCAGGAATGCGGACTGTCCATACCAGCGGATGCGCACTGCGTGCCTCCTTAGATGGTGTCGGGCTCGGAGCTGTCGGTCAGGACCGCGGCGCGCCGCTCAGGGCGGCGTGCGCCTCTCGACCACGACATGACCGCCGCGAGCGCGCACGCGACGATCGCGAACGCAAACGCCTTGTGCAGCCCCGAGCGGAACGGCTCCGCGATCAGGTTGGGGAAGAAGCTGTGGTTCCCGATCGCCGCCGCGTTGGCCGGCGACAGGTGCGCGAGCACGCCCGGCCCGATCAACGCGTGCACCGGGTCGTAGCCGAGGAAGGCCGCGAACAGCACGGAGACCGGGGGGAGATGCGCGGCGTGCGTCGCGGCGGCGGCGGGCACGCCGTGCGCCTCGAGCCCGGCCGCCAGCGACGACGGCAGCGTCGCCGCGAGCCCGACGATCATCAGCGTGAAGAAGATCCCGATCGACAGCACCTGCGCGGAGTTCTGGAAGGTCTGGTTCATCGCTCCTCCGGCGCCGCGGTCGCCGGCCGGGAGGCTGTTCATCACACCGGCGCGGTTGGGCGACGCGAACGCGCCCATCGAGAGCCCCATCAGCAGCAGCGCGCCGGCGAAGAGCGGGTACGAGAAGTTCACGGGCAGCACGTCGAGCAGGACGAAGCTGAGCGCGGAACCGATCATCCCGCTCGTCGCGAACGGACGCGATCCGAAGCGGTCGGACAGGAATCCCGACACGGGGCCGGCCGCGAGGAACCCGACGGTGAGCGGCAGCATGTAGATACCGGCCCACAACGGCGTGCGGCTGAAGCTGTATCCGTGCTGCGGCAGCCAGATGCCCTGCAGCCAGATGATCAGCATGAACATCAGCCCGCCGCGCGCCACCGCGGAGAGGAAGCTCGAGAGCACTCCGAACGTGAAGGCTCGGATCCGGAACAGCGGCAGCTTGAACATCGGGTGCGCGCTGCGCGACTCGAGCAGCGTGAACGACGCGAGCAAGAAGACGCCGACGACGAGGCAGCCGAGCACGAACGGGCTCGTCCAGCCCATCGGGCTCGACCCGTGCGGACGGATGCCGTACGTGATCCCGATCATGATCAGGACGAGCCCGATTGCAAACGTCGCGTTCCCGGCCCAGTCGATCGGCGCCCGGTTGCGTACCCCGATCTCCTTGAGCTTGCGATGCGACCACACCGTCCCGACGAGGCCGAACGGCACGGAGACGAGAAACACGAGCCGCCAGTTCACGGGTGCGAGCAGTCCGCCGACGAGGAGACCGATGAACTGTCCGCTGATCCCGACGACGTTGTTGAGCCCGAGCGCGAGCCCGCGCTGGTTCGCGGGGAACGCGTCGGTGAGGATCGCCGCCGAGTTCGCGATCAGGAACGCTGCTCCGACACCCTGCACGAGCCGGAAGCCGATCAGCCAGTCCGCCCCTGCCGAACCGTGCATCCAGTCGATCGTCAGCAGGACGGACGCGACGGTGTAGATCGCGAAGCCGAGCGTGTACATCCGCACGCGCCCGAACAGGTCGCCGAGCCGGCCGAGGCCGACGACGAGCACGCTCGTCACGACGAGGTAGCCGAGGATCATCCAGAGGAGGTAGAAGCTGTTCCCGGGCTGCAGCGGGCTGAGGTGGATGCCCCGGAAGATGTCCGGCATCGCGATGAGGACGATGGACGCGTCGAGCGTCGCCAGCAGCACTCCAAGCGTGACGTTCGAGAGCGCGATCCACTTGTAGCGCGGCCCGGCGTCCATCGAGAAAGACAGGCTACCTGAAGACCCCTATCATGACCGCATGCCGCGGAGCGCCGATGCGACCCGCGCGGCGACCGAGCTGCGCGCCGTGCTGGGACAGCTCATGCGCCGGCTCCGCTCGGAGAACACGCGGCCGCAGTCGCAGCTCGCGGTGCTGAGCCGCCTCGACCGTGGCGGCCCGCAGACGACGAGCGGTCTCGCCGCCGCGGAGCACATGCGACCGCAATCCATGGCCGAGGTGGTCGCCGACCTGCAGAGCGACGGCCTCGTCGACCGCACGCCGGATCCGACCGACCGCCGCCAGCTGCTCGTCGCGCTCACACAGGAGGGCCGCGAGTTCATCAAGGACGAGCGGCGCAGGCGCGAGGACTGGCTCTCACAGGCGATCGCCGACGAATTCAGCGCCAAGGAGCAGGCGGTGCTCGTAGAGGCGGTGGCGCTGCTGCGTCGCCTGGCCGAGCTTTGACGTGAGGACACACCTGCGTGACCCGATGAGCCACGCCGCGCGCCCGGGCTGAAAAGGGGCGCCCGGCGGCTGCGGCGCCACCTGGGCGCCCCCTGAGACTCGACCCATCGGGAGTGTCCAGGCACGCCTCCCGCCGCAGTCGAGGCTGCGTCAACCGTACGCCGACTGACTTCCGAAATCCAGGGCACACTGTCGCCGATGCGCTTCCTCGTCGCAGCCGTCCTCGCCGCGCTGTCGGCGCAGGCCTACCACGCCACCTCGCAGCCTCTGACGGCGACCGCCAAGCACGAGCTCATCGCGAGCAACCACTGGTCCCCCAAGTGCCCGGTCCCGCTCTCCGGCCTGCGCCTGGTGACGCTCGACTACTGGGGCTGGGACGGCCGCGTGCACACGGGCCAGCTCGTGATGAACGCAAACGCCGTCGCACCGCTCACCACCGTCTTCCACAAGTTCTACGACATGCGCTACGAGATCCACCACATGAAGCTGAGCGACGCGTACGGCCCGGTGAGCGTGTGGCCGAAGGACCTCGACGTGACGTACGTGTTCTCGTGCAGGCAGGCGGCCGCGTCGCCCTGCAACGGCAACAAGGCGACCACCGGCCACTGGTCCATGCACGCGTACGGCGAGGCGATCGACGTCAATCCGATCGAGAACCCGTACGTCGGGTGCGGCCAGACGCGGGACAAGGTCTCGGTCTCGTTCATGAAGCGCACGCCGCTCCGGAAAGGGATGGTGACGCCCGCAGTCCTTGCGGCGTTCCACTCCGTCGGCTGGGGCTGGGGCGGATCGTGGTACGGCTCGACGAAGGACTACATGCACTTCTCGGCCAACGGCCACTAGTGTCCTGAATCGGTAGTTGGCAGGGTCCCGTTGGTCGGCCGCGAAGTCGTCTGGGTCATCGACGACGATTGGGGGCGGTTATGGGGGCTCTTGCTGAGGTCGTGCTCACTGTTGAGGAGCGCGAGGTGTTGGAGCGGTGGGCTCGGCGGCCGAAGAGCGCGCAGGCGCTTGCGCTTCGCTGCTGGATCGTGCTTGCTGCCGCGGACGGCCGCGCGAGCAAGGAGATCGCGGCCGAGCTCGGCTGCAACCACAACACGGTTAGCAGGTGGCGGGGCCGGTTTGCGCGGCGACGACTGGACGGCTTGCACGATGAGCCGCGGCCGGGGAAGCCGCGTTCGATCAGCGACGCCGACGTGGAGCGGGTGATCGTGAAGACGCTCGAGGAGCAGCCCAAGGACGCGACGCATTGGTCGACGCGTTCGATGGCGGCGGCGACCGGGATGTCGCAGTCGGCGGTGAGCCGGATCTGGCGTGCGTTCGGGTTGAAGCCGCACCGAAGCGAGTCGTTCAAGCTCTCCCCGGATCCGCAGTTCGTCGACAAGGTGCGCGACATCGTCGGCCTCTACCTCAACCCGCCCGAGGCGGCGGTCGTGTTGTGCGTGGACGAGAAGTCGCAGATCCAGGCGCTCGACCGCTCGGCGCCGGTGTTGCCGTTGATGCCGGGTGTTGCACAGCGGCGCAGCCACGACTACGTCCGTTACGGCACCACCAACCTGTACGCCGCCCTTGACGTCGCCTCTGGCCAGGTGATCAACGAGATGACGCCACGGCACCGGGCCGAGGAGTTCCGGCGTTTCCTCAACCTGATCGACTCCTCGGTTCCCGAAGGACTGGATGTGCACGTGGTCTTGGACAACTCCTCCACGCACAAAGCGCCGACGATCCAGCGCTGGCTCGTACGCCACCCGCGTTTCACGCTCCACTTCACCCCGACCTACAGCTCCTGGCTCAACCTCGTCGAGCGCTGGTTCGCGGAGCTGACGACGAAATGGATCAAGCGCGGCAGCCACCGCTCCGTCCGCGACCTCGTCGCCTCCATCCGCACCTGGATCACC
This sequence comes from Gaiellaceae bacterium, assembly GCA_036273155.1. Taxonomy (GTDB): domain Bacteria; phylum Actinomycetota; class Thermoleophilia; order Gaiellales; family Gaiellaceae; genus Palsa-739. The sequence continues at coordinate 64,165 of DASUIG010000050.1, forward strand.
AACTGGAACGACGACCCCAAACCATTCGTCTGGCACAAGACCGCCGATCAGATCCTCGACAGCATCGCCGCCTACTGCCAGCGGATTAACGACTCGGGACACTAGTAGGCCTCGTGGCGCTCGTCGTGTTGTTCGTTCCTGCGCAGGCGGCGCGGTCGGATTCGCCCTCGCAGTGCACGATTCACTACGGCCCGACGGGTAACAACCCTGGCCTCGGGGCCAACATCTTCTCGTTCCTCAAGTACGACGTACCCGAGGGAATGAACAACGTCTCGGGCAGCGCGACCGTTCCGCTATACCCGAAGTGGGGTATCATGTTCACGAACAACTCGGCTGCGACCGTCACCGATCCGACGATCACGATTTCGAGCGGCCTCGATCCGTCGGTGTTCAACGGTCAGCTACCGACGGCGACGCTGCCGAGCTCGTGCAGCCAGCCGAGCCTCGATCCGACCGGCACGATGAACCTGGGCTTCGCAGCACCTGGGAGCGTGCACGGCGGGAGCCTGGGATTCGACTCCTCCGCGATTGCGATCCCGAACGTGGTCCCGGCCGCCGGCGGCGAGGTCACCGAGCAGTTCACGGTCACGGTCACAGACCCCGCTCTCGCAGGCGGCAACATCTTCATCAGCACCGGAAACGGAGACGTGTCGGTCATCTCGCAGACGGTCCCACAGAATCTCGATCCGGGCGAGAGCGTCTTCGCGGACGGGAACGAGTGGAACCTCTCGAACGCCCAGCTCGACAAGCCCTACGTCTTCACGGCGCTCGTACAGACCGGCAACTCGGGCCCTGACCCTGCGCCGTACGTCTTCTCGGCGAACGGATTCATCCAGGTCGCAACCTGTGCTCACTGCGGCGTCGAGTCCACGGGCTCGTCCGTCACCATTCCGGACGCGAACCTCGACGGCGCGTTCGACCTCTCGGTCGATCAGAGCGGGCAGCTCTGGACCGTCTTCCACGAGCACGTCCTCGCGATCAGCTACCCGGACACGCACACGCCGCTTTCGTGCAAAAACGGTGGCTGGCAGACCTACGGCATCTTCAAGAACCAGGGCGACTGCGTCAGCTACGTCGCCACGGACGGCAAGAACCCGCCCGGCTGATCGTCTTTCGCAGACTTTGATTTCGGAGGGCGGCTCGAGCCGCCCTCCGGCGTCTGAACGGCTTCGCGGCAGGGTTAGAGCTGCAAGCGGCCCGCAAGCGTCTGGCTCGCTCGTCTTCGTCGGTCGCAGTAAGCATCGCGCGCTTCGCATGACGGTCGAACAAACCGCCTCCGCGCCTCTCCCGTAATCCCCATGAAACCGCGACAAGGGGGGAACATGACGCTCTCGAAACGGGCGGCCGCGATCGGCGCGGTCGCGCTCGCCGCGGGCACCGCGAGCGCATTTGCAGCCACGAAGACCTCGATTCCGCTCGGCCCGGGCACCACTACGGAGCGCACCGCGTTCCAGGCTTTCTACGACGGCCACAAAGACACGTACTTCGTGACCGATGTGTCGAGCAAGTCGCAGGCGAGCGCTCTGCACATCAACTTCTCCAAGGAGCTGGCACGCGTGAAGGGCGCGCCCGCTCAGTACTTCGTCAAGGGCCGCGCGGCGGCCGGGCAGCTCTCGGTCTTCGGCTCCGAGCCCGGAGAGACCGACTACAACCCACTCTGGGAGGAGTTTTTCGTGACCTGGAAGGCCGCAGTGAAGCCGGTGCTCCTCGTCAAGGACGATCAGATCACCGGGCTCGCCAAGAGGGGCAAGCTGACCCTACGGGACGCGCACGTCGTCCTGAACGCGCCTATCGTTAAGGTCGGGAAATGAGTCACGCAATCCGCCGGCGCCGCAGCCGCGTATCCATGCCGAGGGTAGCTCCCAGGAAAGGAGAACCACGCATGATCCGTTGGCTCTTGCCGGTCGCGCTTATCGCGGCGATCGGAACCGGTGCGGCGATGGCGGCGACGAGCGCGGTCGGTTCGGCGACGCCCGTCGTGAAGGTCGTCGACAGCGCCAAGTTCGGAAAGGTGCTCGTCAACGCGCACGGCCGGACGCTCTACCGGTACACGCTGGACAGCAAGGGCGTGAACCGCTGCACGAGCAACGCCACCTGCGCGAAGTACTGGCCACGGCTCCTCGTCAAGGCGGGAGCGAAGCCGACCGGCGGCGCCGGCATCCAGGCGTCCCTGCTCGGGACGGTCAAGGCGTCGAACGGCATGCGCCAGGTCACCTATGCGGGCTTCCCGATGTACACCTTCTCCGGGGACACGAAGGCCGGCCAGGTCAGCGGTCAGGGCTTCGAAAAGCAGTGGTACGTCGTGAACACGAAGGGCGCGTTCGTGAAGCACGCCCTCGCGGGCGGCTCGAGCTCGAGCCCGACGCCGAGCCCGAACCCCGGGTACGGCACGACGACCACCAGTGGCAGCACCTGGGGCTAGACCCTCGATCGTCCGGGTGGCGGCGGCGCTCCTCGTCGCCGCCACCGGTGCGATTCACCTCTACCTCTGGTTCGACTACTTCCATCGCGTCCACGTCGTCGGCGAGCTCTTCCTCGCGAACGCGGCAGTCGGCGCGATCCTCGCGGCCGCGCTGGCGGCGAGCGGCTCCGTGCTCGTCCTCGTCGTCTGCGCGGGATTCGCGCTGAGCACGTTCGCGGCGTTCGCCGTCAGCACGCAGTACGGCCTCTTCGGCTACCACGAGCGCTTCTGGGGAACGTGGCAGGAGAGCGCCGGCGGCGTCGAGCTCGCGGCCGCGCTCGTCCTCGTCTACGCAGCGCTCGCGCGCCGGAGCGAGACGTAGAGCACGGCCGCCACGGCGAGCGGCATCGTCCACCACACCGCGATGCCGCCCGCGGCAAGCGCGGCGGTCGCGCCGATCGCGACCACGACGGCCGCTGCGGCGCGCCAGTCGTCCCCGACGACGAAGTCCCACCAGAACCGCCCGAAGCCGACCAGGTACCTCACGTGTGTGCCCCGGCAGCAACGAGCATCGTCCGCCTCCGCCTGCGGAGGACCCGGACGGACGCGAGCGACAGCAGGATCACGAAGGCCAGCACGCCGAACAGCGCGGCGTCGGAGCCCGGCCAGCTTCCGCCTGCGCCCTCCGTCGACCAGAAGATGCCGAACGTCGTCAGCATCACGCCGACCGCGAACTTCAGCGTGTTCTCGGGCACGCGCGCGAGCGGCGCGCGGACGGCGACTCCGACGCCCGCGACGAGCACGAGCGCCGCTGCGGCGCCGACTGCGGCGAGCGGAATGCTGCCCTGCGTGCTGCCGAAGGTGATGACGATGACCGCCACCTCGAGGCCCTCGAGGAGCACGCCCTTGAACGAGAGCGTGAACCCGTACCAGTCGACGCCGGCGCGCTCGTCCCGCGCCGCGGTCTTGGCCTCCTCGAGCTCCCTGGCGAAGATCGCGTCCTCGTCGTGCAGCGCCTTGAAGCCGCTCGCGCGCAGGATCGCCTTGCGCAGCCACTGGAGCCCGAACGTGAGCAGCAGTCCACCGACGACGAGGCGCAGCGCATTGAGCGGCACGACCGTCAGCGCCGGGCCGAGCGCGGCGACGATGACCGCGAGCGCGAGCACGGCGGCGCCCATGCCGGCGAGCGACGAGCGCCATCCGCGCGCGATCCCGGACGCGAGCACGATCGTGAGCGCTTCCACCATTTCGACCGCGCTGGCCAGGAACGCCGAGAGGACGAGAAAAACCCCTGCGGTCATCGCGCCGGACGGTAGCGGACGTAGCATCTGATTCGTCCATGACCCGTCGTGACCAGCACCAGCTCCTCGTGGCGGAGCTGGGCCGTGCCGCGCTCACGGGCGCTACCGTTCCCGAGCTCGTCGCGGACGCGGTCGCCACGGTCGCGGAGGGGCTGAGCGCCGTCCAGGTCGCGCTGTTCGAGCGTCAGGGGGAGAGCCTCGTCGCCGTCGCGGCGCATGGATGGGAGACCGGCGAGACGGTCGCCGTCGGCGCGGATTCGCCGATCGCCCGTGCGTACCTGGAGCGCGACTCCACCATCACGGAGACCATGGCGGTCGCCCCGGTCCGCGGCGAAGGCGACGGGATGATCGGCGTCTTCGCAGTTGTCTCGGCGGAGCCGGTCGTGCCCGACGACGTCGTCTTCCTTCGCAGCGTCGCGAACCTCGTCGCCGCCGCGATGGTCCGCGAGCGGGCTGAGTCGCGCCTCGCGTTCCTCACCGCCGCCGGCCATGCGCTCGCCGAGAGCCTCGACTACAACGTCACGCTGGCGACGCTCGCAGATCTCGTCGTCCCGCGTCTCGCCGATTGGTGCATCGTCGACCTCGTCGGGGAGGACGGGACGCTGGAGCGCGTCGCCGTCCGTGCCGCCGACCCGGGCAAGCAGGCGCTGCTCGACGTGCTCCATCGCGACTATCCGCCGGTGTCCGGCTCCGGCCAGCCGGCGGCACAGGCGCTCGCGAACGCGAGCACCGTGCATCTCTCCGAGTTCACTCCCGAGTCGCTGCGCGAGACGACGCTCGACGACCGGCACTTCGAGCTCATGTCGCAGCTCGATCCACGCTCGGCGATGGCGGTCCCGCTCGTCGCGCAGGGCCGCGTGCTCGGTGCGCTCACGTTCGCGTGGTCGGAGTCGGGCCGCCGGTACGACGGCTCGGACATCGTTCTCGCGGAGGAGCTCGGGCACCGCGCAGCGCTCGCGATCGAGAACGCCCGCCTCTACCGGAGCGAGCTGGAGGCGCAGCGGCGCATCGCGTTCCTCGTCGAGGCGAGCGACGTGCTGGCGAGCTCGCTCGATTATGACGAGACGCTCACCGCGCTCGCGCGCCTCGCCGTGCCGCGCCTCGGGGACTGGTGCGTCATCTACATCGTCGGGCCGAGCGGCGCGATCGAGCGGCGAGCCGTCGAGCACGCGGGCGGACGGCAGGACTTCATCCGGTCGGTGCTCGAGGCGCATCCGATCCTCCCGGACGCGGTGGTCGGGGTGCCGGCCGTGATCCGCACCGGGCGCTCCGAGCTGGAAGCGGAGGCGTCCCCGATCTCGACCGCCGCGGACGTCGAGGAGCCGGAGGAGCTCGCGAGCGCGCTCGGAGAGATCGCGGTGCACTCGACCATGTGCGTCCCGCTCATCGCGCGCCGGCGCACGATCGGCGCCATCCTGTTCGTCTCCGCCGAGTCGCGGCGCGTCTTCACCGAGAGCGACCTGCGCCTGGCCGAGGAGCTCGCGTCGCGAGCAGCAGTCGCCGTCGACAACTCCCGCCTCTTCAACGAGGCCGAGCAGCGTGCGGAGGCGTCCGAGGCGCTGGACTCGATCGCCGACGGCGTATTCCTCGTCGACGCGGGTGGCGCCATCCGAATCTGGAACGCGGGCGCTGAGGCGATCACGGGTGTCGCCGCCGCCGACGTGCGCGGCCGCAGCGCGTCCACGGTCTTCGACGGCTGGGACGAGATTGCCGCAGTGGCGGGTGCGACCCCGCGCACCGTCCCGGCGACGATCGACGGCCGCGAGCTGTGGCTCTCGATCTCGGGCGTTCCATCCTCCGACGGGACGGCGTACGCGTTCCGCGACGTCACCGCCGACCGTCAGCTCGACCGGTTGAAGTCCGATTTCGTCGCCACCGTCTCGCACGAGCTCCGCACGCCGCTCGCAGCCGTGTACGGCGCGGCGATCACGCTTGCAGAGCGCGACTTCACCGGGCGCGAGAACCTGCGGCGCGACCTCGTCACCCAGATCGCGGAACAGGCGGCGCGCCTGTCGGCGATCGTCGACGACATCCTCTTCGTCGGCCGGCTCGAGGCCGGCGGTCTGCGGCTCGAGCCCGCGACCGTCGACGTCGTCGACGTCGCGCGGGCGGCGGTCGAGGCCGCGCGCACCCGTGCGGGCGAGAGCGCCGAAGTCGGGCTACGCGCGGTAACCGAGAGCTCGACCATCGAGACGGACGCGGGCCGGCTGCGCCAGGTGCTCGACAACCTGCTCGACAATGCGATCAAGTACTCGCCGAACGGCGGCGCAATCGAGCTGCGCGTGGACGAGGACGACCGCTGGGCGCGCTTCGCGATCAGCGATCACGGGGTCGGCATCCCGGCCGACGAGCTGACGCGGATCTTCGAGAAGTTCTATCGCCTCGACCCGCACCAGACGCGCGGCGTCAACGGCACCGGGCTCGGCCTCTACGTCTGCCGCGAGCTCGTCGAGCGCATGGACGGGCGCATCAGCGTCTCGTCCGTGCCCGGCCGCGGCTCGACGTTCGTCGTCGAGCTGCCGCGGCGCTGACCTACTCGATTCCCATGCCGTCGACTTTGTCGGGCGTGATCTTCACGATCACTCGCTGCTCGCCCGGCTGGAGCCACGGATACTCGTCCAGGTCGACGTACTTCTTCGCGAGCTTGTTGATGTGGTCGACGGCGCCTGCTTCGGTGATCGACGCGGTGCCCGTGACCGATACGTAGCCGGACTGCTGGTCCTCAGCGGGGAGGACGACGACCGAGACGCGCGGGTCGCGCCGCAGATTCCGTTCCTTCGTGCGTCCGATCGAGGTGTTGAACAGGACGTTCTCGCCGTCGGTGTCGATCCAGACGGGCGTCGAGTGCGGCGAGCCGTCCTTCCGCAGCGTCGTCACCGTTCCCCAATTGCGGCCGCGCAGGAGCTCGACCTGCTTGTCGCTCAACTTCGCCATCCTGTGTCCCCCCTGTTCGCTCGGACCTTCCCTCCGAGTGTCGCAGAGCGCGGTCGGGTTACGCGTTCCAGACCTAGCCGGTCGCCTTGATGTGGAAGAACGCGTTGTAGATGTCGCGCGCGCACGGCGCGGCCGCTTCGGCGCCGAAGCCGCCGTGCTCGATCATGCAGACGACGACGACCTCGGGATGGCCGGCGGGCGCCCAGGACGCGTACCAGGAGTGGTCGTCGCCGGGCGGCGCCTCCGCCGTGCCGGTCTTCCCTGCGACAGGCACGGGGTAGGTCGAGAAGATCGCGGCCGACGTGCCGACGTGCGCGGCCTCGTACAGACCCTGGCGGATCGCGTCCACGTCGACGAGCTTCAGCTTTCGAACCGGCGGGAACTTCAGCTTCTTCGTCACGCCGTCGTGCACGACCGCTGCTGCGACGTGCGGCCGGACGACGGTGCCGCCGTTCGCGATCGTCGCGTACGCGACCGCGAGCTGCAACGGGCTCACCTGCAGCGCGCCCTGGCCGATGGCGAGGTTGATCGTCTGGCCCTCCGTCCACGGGAACCCGCGGCTCTTGAAGAACCACTTCGGCGTGGGGATGAGGCCGGGCGCCGCGCCCGTGATGTCGATCGGCGGCGTCGAGCCGAGGCCGAACTTCCGCGCCCAGTCCTGGATGAGCGTTCCCTGCCTGCTCGGATCGGCGGCCCAGATGCGGTCGCCGAGCCGGTAGAACCACGTGTCGCACGACTGCGCGAGCGCCGTGTGCAGCGTCATGCTCGAGTAGACGCCGGCCTCGACGTTGTGGAACACGAAGCCGCCGAGGTCGAACGATCCGGAGCAAAGCAATGACGTGTCCGGGTTGATGATCCCGGCCGAGAGCGCGGCCTCGGCGATGATCGGCTTGAACGTCGAGCCGGTGGGGTAGACGCCCGCGATCGCACGGTCGAGGAGCAGGTTGCGGGGGTCGGTGTAGAGCTTCGCGTTGTAGCTCGGGTCGTTCGCGGCGGCCACCTGGTTGTACGACGGCACGCTCGCGACCGCGTAGATCGCGCCCGTGTACGGGTTCATGACGATGGCGGAGCCGCCGGTCGGGTGCCGCCCGATCGCCTGCGCGAGCTGGATCCCGTGCTTCACCGCGGCGACGGTGGCGCGCTCCATCCGCGCGTCGACGGTGAGCTTCAGGGTCGGCAGCGCCTTCCCCTTCGGCACCTCGAGCGGGCCGGCGATGCGGCCGAGCGAGTCGACGCGCACGTGCGCGGGCACGAAGCCGGGATTGAGCAGCGAGTCGTACGTCGCCTCGACGCCGGTCTGCCCGACGAGCTCGCCGGCGGTCGCGTGCGCGTATCGCTTCGTCCCGATCTCCGGCGGGCTGATCTCGCCGAGCAGGCCGAGGAACTCGCTGCCGAAGTTGCCCTGCGGATAGAGGCGCGAGGGGACGGCCCACACCTTCATCCCGGGATACGACGCGGGGCGCTCGTCGAGGTAGTACTGCAACGCTGCTGTCGGGCGCGGCACGACGACCGCGGGCGCGAACGGCGAGCGCACGACCGCGCGCTCGATGCGTGTCACGAGCGTCGGCACCGGCACGTGCGCGAGCTGCGAGAACTTGCGCAGCACCGCGGTGCCGGCGACGCTCGGCTTCCAGCCGTGGGTGTCGAACGCGCCGAGCGTGCCCGGGTCGGCGGCGACGACGACGTGGCCCGTCGTGGCTGCGAGCACGCGGCCCTTGTCGTCGACGATCGCGCCGCGCGAGCCGATCATGTTCACGGTGCGGAACGCCTGGTGCGTCGCGAGCTTCTTGTACGAGGGCCCGTGCAGGATCTGGATCGACCACGCGCGCAGCACGAGCAGGCAGATCGCGATCCCGACCACCACTGCGAGGCCGCCGACGCGGACGTAGAAGCCGGGGCTCCGGAAGTACGGCGCGTCGACACGCGAATAGGGCTGGACGCGGCGACCGTCCGGCAGGTTGCGCGGGAGGGTTATCCGGCGCCGAGGATTTGGAGTGGAGAGGCTTACGGCTGCGGCTTATGGATCGGACTTTCGGCCAGTGTAGGCGGGGAATCGGCCCTCCGCTATTCCTCCGCGAGCTCGTCCGCCAGAAGCGCCAGCGCAAGGCTTCGCCAGGCGAGATCGGGCTCGGAACGGAGGAGGTCGAGCGCCTCCGTCACGACCGGCAGGCCGTCCGCGTGGGTGGCGAGCCCGTCCAGCGCCCCGGACAGCGCCCGGCGGCGCTCCGGCGTGTCCAGCTCGGCCGCGAGGCGCTCGGCGGCGACGGAGTCGTGGTCGAGCTCGCGGTGCGGATCGCCGCCGGCGGCGAGCACGAACATCGCGCGCCGGCGTGCGGCGTTCAGGTCGCTCTCGTCGATGCCGAGCTCACCGGCGACGAGCCAGGCGAGCACGACGAGCAGCTCGCCCGAGCGCGCCTCCAGCCCGGAGCTCTCGAGCTCCTCTAGCCGGGATCGCGGCACTCGCCCGTCTCGCCTTCACAGCATCCAGCCTTATAGCGACACGTCGGGCATTGCCAGGTCGACTGGCGCCACTCCATCTCCGCGTTGCAGCGCGGGCAGAGCTCAGTCGACGTAGTACTCGTCTGCGATTGCAAGGGCATCGCCGAGTATCGCAATGCCCTCGGCCAGCTCGTCGGGCGTGATCGTCAGCGGCGGGCAGACCATGACGACGTTCCAGTGCGTCATGAGGTAGAGGCCGCGCTCGAGCGCCGCCTTCGCCATTCGAGCCACCGGTGCCGCGTCCTCGCCCGAGCCGTTGAACGGCACGAGCGGCTGGCGCGTCGTCCGCGACTTCACGAGCTCGAGGCCCCAGAAGCAGCCGATGCCGCGCACCTCGCCGACGGACGGGTGCTTCGCGGCGAGTCCCTCGAGCGCCGCGCGGAACACCGGGCCCAACTCGGCGGCGTGCTCGACGATCCCTTCTTCGCGGAACGCCTCGATCGAGGCGACGCCGACCGCGCACGCGAGCGGATGGCCGCTGTAGGTGAGGCCGCCCGCGAAGTACTTGTCCTGCAGCCACGCCGCGATCGGCTCGCGTACGGACATCGCGCCGAGCGGCACGTAGCCGGAGTTGATCCCCTTCGCCATCGTGAGGATGTCGGGGACGACGTCCCAGTTGTCGACCGCGAACCACTTGCCCGTGCGTCCGAAGCCGGCCATCACCTCGTCGGCGATGAGCAGGATCCCGTGCCGGTCACAGACTTCGCGGATCGACTGGAGATAGCCGTCGGGCGGGACGATGATCCCGTTTGTCCCGGTCACCGTCTCGAGGATGACCGCTGCCACCGTGTGCGCTCCTTCGTACTGGAGGATCTCCTCCAGATGCGGCGCGCCCGTGCAGACCGGGCACGGATCGGGGTGGCCCGCGGGACAGCGATAGGTGTACGGGTCGAACATGCGCACGACGCCGGGGATGCCGGGCTCCGACGGCCAGCGGCGCGGGTCGCCCGTGAGCGTGAGCGAGCCCGCCGTCGCTCCGTGATAGCTGCGGTAGCGCGCGATGATCTTGTGCCGGCCCGTGTACCAGCGCGCGAGGCGGATGGCGTTCTCGTTGGCCTCCGCGCCGCCGTTCGTGAAGAAGGTCATCGACAGGTCGCCGGGCGTCACCTCGGCCACGAGCCGCGCGAGCGTCGAGCGCGGCTCCGTCGCCATCGGCGGGCCGATCGTGCACAGCTTGTCCGCCTGTTCCTTGATCGCCGCGACGAGCTTCGGGTGCTGGTGCCCGATCGAGACGTTGACGAGCTGTGACGCGAAGTCGAGGTAACGCTTGCCGTCGTAGTCCCAGAAGTAGCGCCCCTCGGCGCCTGCGACCGCGATCGGATTGATCGCGTTCTGCACCGACCAGGAGTGGAGGACATAGCGCTTGGCCTCCTCCTGGACCTGCTGTCCGAGCTTGGGGTTCGTCTCGATCGTCGCCATACCGCAGAGCGTATCGTGTAGGGGTGGGTCGGATCCTTGCGCTCGTCGCCGCGAGCATCGTGCTCCCGCTGCCTTCGCACGCGACGCTCGTCGCCAACCAGGCGCAGTACCAGCAGTTCGCCGAGCAGGGGCTCGCACGGATGCAGCAGGGGTGGTGGAACGCGAAGCGGGGCTGGTACGACAACCGGTCGCCCGACGACGGGCAGGTCGCGAGCGTGTGGTCGTCGTATCCGATGATGGAGCTCGTGGCGGCAGTTGCGATCGCCGATCCGACGCCGGCGAACGTCGACCTCGTCAACACGACGTTCAAGGCGGCGGAAGGGTTCTGGGACCCGACGATCAACGGCACCGGAGGTATCGCCTGGCAGTGGGGGCTCAGCCCGAGCGGGAACGCGTACTTCGACGACGCGGGCTGGTGGGGGATCGCCTACCTCGACGCATACCGCGCGACCGGGAAGACGCGCTGGCTGTGGGACGCGGGACGCGTGCTCGCCTACATCGACCGGTACGGCTGGGACTCCAAGAACGGCGGCATCTGGTGGGACACGGGCGCGAACTACAAGACCTCCGAGCCGCTGGCCGCCGCGACGCTCATCGCGGCGACGCTGTATCGCGTCCAGCACAAGGCGTACTACCTCAAGCTCGCGACGAAGTACCTCGCATGGGCGGACGCGAAGACGCTGAATCCGCAACAGGGGAACCTGTACGGACGCAACGCGACCGACGGGACGACGATGGACTACGTCGAGGGGATGATGATCGCGGCGCACGTCCAGCTCTGCCTCGCGACGAAGCAGCAGGCGTACTGCAACCGGGCCGAGTCGCTCGCGCAGGCGTCGCTGAACACGTTCCCGACGCTCCATCCCTGGGTGCCCGAGGCGGACACGATCTACCTCGAGGGAATCCTCGCGCTGTACGCGTACGACGGGAATCCGACGTGGTATGCGCTCGCGTACGAGAACGCCGAGGCGGCGAAGGACGACGCGCGCGACGACACGGGTTGGTGGTCGAAGGACTGGTGGGGCGACTGGGCCGATCCCGGCGTCCTGTTCACGCCTGCGGCCACCCTCGAGCTCTTCGCCTGGATGGCGGCGACTCCGCCGCCCGCGAGCTAGCCTGTGCATATGACAGAGAC
>DASUIG010000051.1:0-63964 GCA_036273155.1 Gaiellaceae bacterium
CCGGACACCGTGTCCGCGGCGGCCCGCAACACAAGAACCCCACTCACACCGACGCCGCCGGCAACATCCGCCGCACCGTCGGCTGGGAATACGTCCACGTCGCCGTCGACGACTACAGCCGACTCGCCTACGCGGAAGTGCTCGACAACGAAAAAGCAGTCACGATCGTCGGCTTCCTGCGTCGCGCCGTCGCGTTTTACCAGCGGCACGGCATCAGGATCGAGCAACTCCTCACCGACAACGGCGGCGGCTACCGCTCGGCCCTGCACGCACTCGCCTGCCACACGCTCGGCATCAAACACCTCCGCACCCGCCCATACCGACCGCAGACCAACGGCAAAGCAGAACGCTTCATCCGCACCATGCTCAGCGGCTGGGCCTACGGCGCGATCTACGGCTCAAGCCACGAACGCACCGCCGCCCTTGACGGCTGGCTCTGGCACTACAACCATCAACGACGACACTCAGCCCTCAGCCACCAACCCCCGATCACCAGAACCAACCTGCTCGGGTCCTACATCTAGCGCTCGGCGTCCTGCGCCGGGAAGAGCAGCGGCGGCACCTCCTCCTCGGCCGGATCGGCCCCCCGGAGCACGACGTCCACGAGCGTGCTGAGCACGGCTGCGATCGGGATCGCGATGAGGACGTAGAAGCCGCCGAGCAGGATCCCGATCGCGGTCACGGACACGAGGACGATGAGCGGGGAGAGGCCGACCGCGTGCCCGAGCACCCGCGGCGCGACGAACAGGTCTTCGATCTGCCGGAGCGCGAGCACGGCGATGCCTGCCCCGAGCGCGGTCTTCCAGTCCACGGTCAGGCCGACGCCGACCGCGAGGATGCCGATCACGAGCGGGCCGATGACGGGGACGATCTCGAAGACGCCGGCCGCCGCCCCGATGAGCAGCCAGTACGGCTCGCCGTCAAGCCAGAACGCGAACGAGAGGATGACCGCGACGAAGACGATCAGGAGCAGCTCGCCGCGAACGAACGCGCCGAGCTTGTCGTCGATCAGAAGCCACGTGTCCCTCGTCACTCGGCGGTGGCGTCGCGGGACGAGCGATTGCACGAGCGCGATCCCGCGGTCGCGCTCGAAGATCCAGTAGGCGCCCACGGCGAGCATGAAGAAGATGCCGATGAGCGCCTCGAAGGCCGTCTTCGTCACCGAGACCGCGCTGTGGATGAGGTTCCCGGCCGCCGGCAGCTTCTTCAGCCGTTTCTGGATGCCGACGAGGATCTCGTGCTTGATCCCGCTCGAGTGATTCACCTGGTGCTGGAGCTGCGAGGACGAGGTGGGGACGTTCCCGATCGCCTGATCGACCTGGCTGACGGCGCGGGGGACGATCAGCCACAACGCGAGAGCGACGAGCCCCAGCAACGCCGCGTAGTGGACGAGCACGCCGAGCCCGCGCGGGATCCGCGCCTTCCGGTTCAGCCACTCGACGCCGGGGCGCATCGCCGCCGCGATGATGAACCCGAGGAAGATGAGGGCGATGACCGCCTTGATCTTCCACAGTGCGAGCGCTGCGACGACGATCGAGAGCGCGACCAGCGTCGCCGTCGCCGCGCGGCGTGCAGTAGCACCCATGGCGAGGGGTTTGTCGCCTCGCGGCGAATGACGCAAACCCATGGCCGAAGGCGTCCCTGAGCAGATCTACGTCGACGCGCGCCGGCACGGCGTCGTGCTCGTCCGGCCTCTGGGCCGTGCGTTCGTGCTCGCGCTGCTCGGCGCGGTCGCCTTCCTCGGGGGCTGGCCGGTGTCCGCCGCCGGTGCGGCGCTGCTCTTGCTCGCGGCCCTCGGCGCCGTCGTCGCGGTCTGGCGCTTCGACCGCACGCGCGTCGTCCTGACCGCGGACAAGCTCTTCGTCGTCCACGGCACCCTGCGCCGGCGCGCCGCCGCCGTCCGGCTGGAGAAGATCCAGACGGTGGAGGTGGAGCAGTCTCTCCTCGGCCGCCTGCTGGGCTACGGCACCCTCGTCGCCGGAGACCTCGAGATCAGCTGCGTCGCGAGACCGGTCGATGTGCAGGGATTTCTCAGCAGGGCTTTAACCCGGGCCTGATCCAGCCGACATACCCTGGCAGAGTGCTTCGCCTGGAGCGTCATCGGCTTGGACCGCGCATCTTCGTCTGCGGACTGCGCGTCCACGAGTTCGCCCTCGGCTTCGCCGTGCTCGCCGCGCTCCTCGCCGGCGGCCTCGCCGACGCCTGGGAGCTGAGCCGGGCGACGTTCGCCGCCACCGCCGCCGGCTCGTGGCTCGTGATCAAGGACTGGCGGGATCTCTTCCCGTCCACCCGGAACACCGCCGCGTGGAGCTTGCTCCCGCACCGCGTTCCGAAGAAGAACTAGCCCTTCCGAACACACGTTCGGTGCAGTACAATGGCCGCTCCATGGCTGCCGACGAGCTCGTCGTCCACGGCGCCCGCGAGCACAACCTGAAGGACATCACCGTCCGCCTGCCGCGGAACCGCCTGATCTGCATCACCGGGCTCTCCGGGTCCGGGAAGTCGAGCCTTGCCTTCGACACGATCTATGCGGAGGGCCAGCGGCGCTACGTGGAGTCGCTCTCCGCCTATGCGCGCCAGTTCCTGCAGATGATGGAGAAGCCGGACGTCGACCACATCGACGGTCTCAGCCCGGCGATCTCGATCGACCAGAAGACGACCTCGCGCAACCCGCGTTCGACGGTCGGAACCGTCACCGAGATCTACGACTACCTGCGCCTCCTGTACGCGCGCGTGGGGCGGCCGCATTGCCCGATCTGCGGCAAGCCCATCGCGGGACAGTCGATCGACTCGATCGTCGAGCAGGTTCTGCAGCTGCCGGAAGGAACGCGCTTCACCGTCAACGCGCCGGTCGTGCGCGACCGCAAGGGCGAGTACAAGGACGTCTTCGAGGAGCTGCTGCGCGAGGGCTTCACGCGCGTGAAAGTCGACGGCGAGCAGTACGTGCTCGAGGAGGGCGTGCCGCCGCTCGACAAGAAGTTCAAGCACACGATCGAGGTGGTCGTCGACCGCCTGGTGATGAAGGGCGATCTCCGCCTGCGACTCACACAGTCCATCGAAACAGCGGCTGGGCTCGCCGACGGTGTCCTAGTCGTCTCCGTCATCGACGGAGACGACCTGCTCTTCTCGGAGAACTTCGCCTGCCCCGACCACGGCGTCTCGCTGCCGGAGCTGCAACCGCGGATCTTCTCCTTCAACGCGCCGCACGGCGCCTGCCCGCGCTGCACCGGCCTGGGGTCGCAGCAGGAGATCGACCCCGACCTGCTCGTGCCGGATCCGTCGCTCTCGATCGACGACGGCGCGCTCGTCCCATGGTCGGTGGGCGGGTCGTCCGGGTTCTACGAGGCCGTGATCCAGGCGATCGCCGACCGCTACGAGATCGACACGTCGAAGCCGTGGTCGAAGCTCCGCGAGGAGCAGCAGAACCGGTTCCTGTACGGCACCGACGGCGAGCGGGTGTACGTGCAGTACCGCAACCGCATGGGCCGGCGCCGCCAGTACATGCTCGCCTTCGACGGCATCGTCGCGAGCCTCGAGCGCCGCTACAAGGAGACCGACTCCTCCCAGCAGCGCGAGCGCATCGAGGAGTACATGTCGCTGCGCCCGTGCCCGGTGTGCAAGGGCGCGCGACTCAAGCCCGAGGTGCTCGCCGTGACGGTGGGCGCGCGCTCGATCCACGCCTTCACCCAGATGTCGGTGTCGGCCGCGCTCGCCTTCCTCGACGAGCTCGGCCTCACCGAGACGGAGCAGCTCATCGGCCATCGCATCGTCAAGGAGATCCGCGAGCGGCTCACGTTCCTCGACGACGTCGGCGTCGGCTACCTCACGCTGGACCGCGCGGCCGCCACGCTGTCGGGCGGCGAGGCGCAGCGGCTGCGGCTGGCGACGCAGATCGGCTCACAGCTCGTCGGGGTGCTCTACATCCTCGACGAGCCGTCGATCGGGCTCCACCAGCGCGACAACGCGCGCCTCATCGGCACGCTCGAGCGGCTGCGCGACATCGGCAACACGGTCGTCGTCGTCGAGCACGACGAGGAGATGATGCGCCGCGCCGACTGGCTCGTCGACATGGGGCCGGGCGCCGGCCTGCACGGCGGCGAGGTGGTCGCGGAAGGGCCGGCGGCGAAGGTGGCGCGCAACCGGCGCTCGACGACGGGACAGTTCCTCGCACACACGCGCACGATCGCAATCCCGGAGCGGCGCGACGAGGATCGCGGCACGTTCGTCGTGCGCGGCGCTTCACAGCACAACCTGAAGGACATCGACGTCGAGTTCCCGATCGGGAAGTTCGTGTGCGTCACCGGCGTCTCCGGCTCCGGGAAGTCGACCCTCGTGAACGAGATCGTCTTCAAGTCGCTCGCGAACCGGCTCAACAGGGCGCGCGTGAAGCCCGGCGCGCACGCCTCGGTGGAGGGGATCGACGCATTCGACAAGGTGATCGAGATCGATCAGAGGCCGATCGGGCGGACGCCGCGGTCGAACCCGGCGACGTACACGGATCTCTTCACGCACATCCGCGAGCTGTACTCGCTCACCCCCGAGGCGAAGGTGCGCGGCTACAAGCCGGGGCGCTTCTCGTTCAACGTGCGCGGCGGTCGCTGCGAGACGTGCAAGGGCGACGGCCAGATCAAGATCGAGATGCACTTCCTGCCCGACGTCTACGTGTCGTGCGAGACCTGCAAGGGCGCCCGGTACAACCGCGAGACGCTCGAAGTGCGCTTCAAGAACAAGTCGATCTCAGACGTGCTCGACATGTCGGTCGAGGAGGCGCTGCAGTTCTTCGCGAAGATCCCGAAGATCCGCCGACGTCTGCAGACGCTGCACGACGTCGGGCTGGACTACATCAAGCTCGGCCAGCCGGCGACGACGCTGTCCGGCGGAGAGGCGCAGCGCGTGAAGCTCGCCGCCGAGCTCTCCAAGGTCGCCACCGGCAAGACGCTGTACATCCTCGACGAGCCGACCACGGGCCTCCACTTCGCCGACATCGAGAAGCTGCTCGAGACGCTGCAGCGGCTCGTCGACGCCGGCAACACGATGCTCGTCATCGAGCACAACCTCGACGTGATCAAGCAGTCCGACTGGATCGTCGACCTCGGCCCCGAGGGCGGTGAGGCGGGCGGCGAGATCGTGGCCGTCGGCACGCCCGAGGAAGTCGCCGAGGTCGAGGACAGCTTCACGGGGCAATTCCTCCGGCACGTGCTGCCGGCGACCGCTGTCGCCGCCTAGCCACCGCTGTCGCCGCCGCTAGAGAACGGCTTGCGTCTGCGTGACGCGGGCGACGAGCTTGCCTGCGTCGTCGTAGAGCTCGGTGTCGACCACGATCGTGCGCCGACCCGTGTGCAGCGGGCGGGAGACCGCGTGCACGTATCCCTGGCGCACCGGCCCGAAGAAGTTCGTCTTCGACTCGATCGTCGCCGTCCCGCCGGCGCCCTCCGGCAGGTTGAGGAACGCGCAGAAGCCGCCGACGTTGTCGGCGAGCCCCATCAACGCACCGCCGTGCATGACGCCGCCGGCGGTGCAGGTCTGCTCGCTCCACGCGAGGCGCGCGCGGACCTCACGCGGCTCGGCCGACACCATCTCGATGTCGAGGAATGCGGTGAAAGGGGCTGCGGCCGCGACCTGCGCAGTGAGATCGGGATCGGCGGCGTCCACGGGCGGGAGGCTACCCTGCCCGCCGTGAGCAGCGAAGCGGCTCCGAGGTCGGCGATCGAGCGCACGTGGTGGCTCCGCGCGCCGGCCGTGCTCGTCGCGCCGCGCGCCGTCTTCGTCTCGCTCCGCGACGAGACGCGCGAGGCGACCGAGCAGCGGCAGGAGCCGATCACGGCCGTGATCGGGCTCGCCGGCATCGCGGGCGTGCTCGGCACGCCAGTTGCGCGGCAGCTGCTCAACGACGCGTCGATGTCCACGGCACTCATTCCCGTGTGGGCGTTCTTCGGAGGCGTCATCTATGCGCTCGCGTTCTACTGGCTCGGCGGCGCGCTCCTGTTCGGCGCGTCGCGACGGCTCGGGAGCGCGGGGTCGTGGCGCCGCTCGCGCCAGGTGATCGGCCTCGCAGGCGCGCCGCTCGCGCTCTCCCTCCTGACTCTGTGGCCCGTCCGCATGGCGGTCTACGGCGTCGACCTGTTCCGCACCGGCGGGAACGACTACGGGCGGGGGGACGCGATCTTCGGCGGCATCTACTACGGCGCGCTCGCGTGGAGCGTGTGCCTCCTGGTCATCGGCGTTCGCGCCGTGCACGGCTGGACGCTCGCACGCGCGCTCGGCGCCGTTGCGATCGCGACCGTCGTGCCGGCGCTCATCGTCGCCGCGTCGGTCGTCTGACGGCCTCGAAGGCCTCGGCCTCCTCTTCCGGCATCGCGTACGTGTGCTGCTGCTCCGGGAACGTTCCGCCGCGGACTTCCTGCGCGTAGCGCCCGAGCGCCTCGGTGATCGCAGCGCCGAGGTCGGCGTAGCGCTTCACGAACCGGGGCGCGTTCCCCTCGTAGTAACCGAGCATGTCGTGCCACACGAGCACCTGGCCGTCGGTGTCCGCTCCGGCTCCGATGCCGATCGTCGGCACGCCGAGCGCGTGCGTGATCGTGCGCGCGACCTGCGCGGGAACGGCCTCGAGGACGACCGCGAAGCACCCGGCCGCCTCGAGCGCGCGCGCCTCGCCGACGAGCTGCTGCGCGCGCTCCGCGGTGCGCCCCTGCGCCTTGAAGCCGCCAAGCACGGTGGCCGTCTGCGGCGTCAGCCCCACGTGTCCCATCACTGCGACGCCGGCGTCCACGATCGCGCGCGCCCGCGAGACGGACGTGCCGCCGCGCTCGAGCTTCACCGCATCCGCGCCCCCGTCCTTCACGAGCCGCACAGCGTTCCCGACCGCCTGCTCGTCCGAGACCTCGTAGGAGCCGAAGGGCATGTCGGCGACGACGATCGGCCGCTTCGCGCCGCGCGTCACCCACTGCGTCATGAACACGATCTCGTCCAGCGAGACGGCGACGGTCGACTCGCGCCCGTGCACGACCATCCCGGAGGAGTCGCCGACGAGGATCATGTCGACGCCCGCCGCGTCGGCGAGCCGTCCGCCCGGCGCGTCGTAGGCGGTGACCATGACGATCTTCTCGCCGCGCTTCTTCATCTCGCGCAGCTCGGGCAGCGGCAGCTTCCCGACCGTCCACGATGCATAGCGCTGGGGCTTCGGCTTCTCACTCACGGGAGCGCTCCTTTCACGAGCACGTTGTCGATGAGGCGTGTCGAGCCGATCCGGACGGCAGCGGCGAGGAGCGTCGCGCCGTCGAGATCGAGCAGTTCCACGTAGTCGGGGTCGAGACCGTTCAGCTCCGCCCGCGCGACGGCGACGGGATCGTCGCTCTCCGCCGCCTTCGCGAGGGCTTGCGGAAGGCCGAGCGCACGCTTGCGCTCGTCCAGGCTGAGCTGCACGTTGCGGGAGGAGAGCGCCAGGCCGTCCGCGTCCCGCACCGTCGAGAGCACGCGCACGTCGACGCCGAGGTTCAGGTCGCGGACGAGGCGGCGGACGACGATCGCCTGTTGCGCGTCCTTCTGGCCGAAGTACGCGCGTGTGGGGCGGACGATGTTGAAGAGCTTCAGGCACACGGTCGCGACGCCGCGGAAGTGCCCCGGCCGCGCTTCTCCTTCGGCGCCGGCCTCCTCGACGTCGACCCACGTCGCGAAGCCGGGCGGATACATCTCGTCCGGGGAGGGCGCGAACAGGACGTCGACGCCTGCGTCCTCGGCGACCTTCCGGTCGCGGGCCTCGTCGCGCGGGTAGCGCATCAGGTCGGACTCCTCGTCGAACTGCGCCGGATTGACGAAGAGCGACGCCACGACGACGTCGTTCTCGGACCGCGCGCGCGCGAAGAGCGAGACGTGGCCCGCGTGCAGCGCGCCCATCGTCGGCACGAGGCCGACCTCGCCTTCGAGCCTGAGCTCGGAGACGGCGCGCACGACCTTCACGTTGCGAGCTCCGCTGTCGCGCCGGCGAGGGTCTCGTACAGCTGTTCGAGCTCCGGGCGCTCGGCCCGAATGGCTGCCCGGTGCGCCTCGACCGTAGCCCAGTCGCCCCGCGCGATCGGCCCCGTCAGCTCGAAGCCGTTCTCCATCGTGCGGCGCATGAGCGGCTCGAGCGCCTCCGGCGGCGCGCCCGCGCTCTCGAAGAGGAGCGATGCGGCGCGATGGAGCGTGACGAGGTAGTTCGATCCGAAGACCGCAGCCGCGTGGTAGAGCGTGCGCGACGCGTCGTCGAGCGTGAACGGGCGCAGGCCGAGCGTCTCGGCGAGCCAGAAGCCTGCGCCTCGGGCCTCCTCGCTCTCAGCGGTGACCGCCGCCCAGGCGCCGTCGAGCTGCTCGGGCCCGCGCGCGCGCGTGAACGTCTGCAGCGGGTGCATGCCGAAGCGGCGCTCGTGCGGGTCGAGCGCCGACAAAGGCGTGGCGCCGCTGACGTGCGCCATCCACGGGCCCACCGGCCGCGATGCCGCCACCTCCGCGATCGCGCCGTCGGGCACGCACAGGAGCACGAGCTCCGGATCGCCGGACTCGAGGTCGAGGCCGCGCTCGCGCAGGCGGCCCGTGACGGCCGCGCCGACGCGGCCTGCGCCGATGACGTCGATTCGTGTGAACACGGTGTCGCTCCAGCTCCGTAGTGGATGCCGGGCTGCTGGGATTGTAACGCTAGAATCCCCCCGTGCCGATCTACGAGTACGTCTGCATGGAGTGCGAGTCGCATTTCGAGGAGCTCGTCCGGGGCGACCAACAGGTGACCTGCCCGGACTGCACCGCGACGAACGTCTCGAAGCAGTTCTCCACCTTCGCCGTCCACGGGGCCGTGAAACAGCCCTCGTTCGGCGGCGGTGGGGGAGGCTGCTGCGGCGGCTCCTGCGGCTGCGGCCACTAGTGGAACAGTTGACGCGCGCCGAGCGCGAGCAGCTCGAGGCGGAGCTGGCCGAGCTCGAAGGCCCGCGCCGCCAGGCGGCCGTCGCCGCGATCGCCACCGCTCGCGAGCACGGCGACCTGTCCGAGAACTTCGAGTACCACGCGGCGAAGAACGAGCAGGGCCTGCTCGAGGCGCGCATCACGAAGCTGCGTGCTCGGCTGCACGACGCCGTCGAGGTGGACGAGTCGACGGTCGCCGCCGGCGGCGTCGTCACGGTCGGCTCGCACGTGGAGCTCACCCGCGAGGACGGCGAGGACATGACCGTCGTCATCTCCAGCGTCGGCGGCGTTTCGCCCGAGTCGCCGGTAGGCCGGGCTCTCCTCGGCCATTCCGAGGGCGACGACGTCGTCGTCGAGGCGCCGCGCGGAGCCTGGCGCGCACGAATCGTCAGCGTCCGGGCGGGCTCGTAGACTCACCATCCGTGAGTGCAGTACCGGTCGAGCGCACCGACGATCTGGCCGCCTTTGCCGAGTCGGTCGCCGGCTGCACGCGCTGCCGCTTGGCGCAGGGACGGACGCAGGTCGTGTTCGGCGCCGGCAACCCGCGCGCGGAGCTGATGTTCGTCGGCGAGGCGCCCGGCTTCCACGAGGACAAGCAGGGCCTGCCGTTCGTCGGGCAGGCGGGGAAGCTGCTCGAGAAGCTGCTCGCCGGGATCGGGTTGCAGCGCAGCGACGTCTTTGTGGCGAACGTCTTGAAATGCCTCAGATACACCACTCTCGTCCAGCTTGGCGACGGGTCGTGGGAGCGGATCGGTTGGCTCGTCCGCGCCGGCTACGCGGGAACCGTGATGTCCCTCGATCATGAGGGGCAGCTCGTGCCGAAGCGCGTCACGGGCTGGTACGAATCTCCCGTGGGCGACCGCTCGGTGTTCAAGTTGTCCTACCGTTCGGCGAAGGCGGCGGGCTCGAGTCGGGTCGCTGCCCAGCTTACGGGCGACCACGAGGTTCGGACCGATCGAGGATGGGTGGCGGTGTCGGAGATACGTCCCGGCGACCGCGTGGCGGTCGGTCAAGGCTTGAGCCGCGTGGCGCGGGATGTTCTTTGTGGCTCCCTTCTCGGCGACGCCTCGATCAACATGAAGAGCAGCTACGTCCAAATGGCTCATTCCAGCCGCCAAGCCGAGTACGCGTCATTCAAGGCCGACCTGCTTAGTGAGCTTGACGCGCGAACCACCGAGATAGCAGTTGCGGCCGTCGCGGGCGGCGCGCGGGTTTACCCGACGGTGCATGTCCGGACGCGGGCTCATCGAGCCGTGCGCATTCTTCGCGCAGATTTCTACGGGCCGACGAAGCGAGTGCCGGTTTGGCTCGATGGCGAATTGAACGACCGCATGCTTGCGGTCTGGTTCATGGACGATGGGTATCTCAGGATCCGCGAAGGCCGTCAACCGCGAGCGGAGATTGCGACGTGCGCCTTCACGGATGCGGACATCGCAGTGCTCCTCAAGGCCCTTGCTCGATTGGGTGTCTACGGAAAGGCATTGCGCGGCCGCATCCACTTTGACGTCCGGGCCACGCGGCGTCTTTCGGAAGTCATCGCTTCCTTGGTGCCGCCGTCCATGCGATACAAGCTCCATCCTGAGATCGAGGCGTCCGTTCCGTTCGATCCGACCCGCTGGGAACGTGGTCCTACCGAGACGTTTTACGCCGAGGCCGAGATTGAGGACATCACGGACGGGTACCGTGCGGATAAGACCTTCTTTTGCATCGATGTGGAGGACACGCACAACTTCGTGACCGCGGGCGGAGTGGTCCACAACTGCCGCCCGCCCGGCAACCGCGATCCGCAGCCGGACGAGATCGAAGCCTGCGAGAGCCATCTCTTCCGGCAGATCGAGCTGATCGAGCCGACCATCGTCGCGACGCTCGGCAACTTCGCCACGAAGCTCCTCTCCGGCCGCCCGCTCGGGATCACGCGCGTGCACGGACAGGAACAAGCGACGACGCTCGGCGGCCGCGAGGTCATGCTGTATCCGCTGTACCACCCGGCCGCCGCGCTGTACACCCCGGCGATGCTGAAGGTGCTCGAATCGGACTTCGCGCGCATCCCCGAGCTGCTCGGCCGCGCGCTCGTGCCGGAGCCCGAGCTCGCGCTCGTCCCCGAGCCGGGCCCGCCGGCACAACAACTCGGCCTCTTCTAGATCCCCTCGACCGCAACCATGCGCAGGCTCGCGGCGCCGTCCCGGAGCGCCTTCGCCTCTTGGTAGACCTCGGACTCGTACCACCGCTTCGCCGCTTCGAGGTCGGGGAACTCGAGAATGACGAGGCGGCTCGGGTGCCAATCGCCCTCGAGGACGGCGAGCTCGCCGCCGCGGGCGACGAAGCGACCGCCGCCGGCGGCGACTGCGCCCGGCGACGCGGCCTTGTAGCGCTCGTACTGCTCCGGGTCGTGGATGTCGGTCTCGACGATGACGTACGCAGGCATGGCCGGGACTCTACGCTTCGCTCCGTGCCCGACACGGTGACGAGCTCCCCCGAGGAGACGGAAGCGCTGGCCGCCACGTTGGCGGCGCGGCTCGAGCAGGGCGACGTCGTCACCGTCGCCGGTGAGCTCGGCACGGGCAAGACGACGTTCGTGCGCGGCGCCTGCTCCGCGCTCGGGGTCCGTGAGCGCGTCACGAGCCCGACGTACACGATCGGCCATCGCTATCACGCCGCCGGTGGGGAGGTCTCGCACCTCGACCTCTATCGCTTCACGACCGTGTCCGCCGCCGAGTGGGGCGACCTCGAGCCGTACTTCGACGACGCGATCGCGTTCGTCGAATGGCCGGAGGCGGGGGAGGGCGTCCTCCCCGAGCCGCGCTACCGGGTGCGCTTGCGGCATGCTGGGGACGCGCAGAGGGTGGTTTCGATCGACGAGTGCTGATGCTGGCTTTCGACACGGCGACGGAGGTGGCGACGAGTGCGCTCGTCGACGACGGCGAGGTGCTCGCCGAGCGTGCTTCGCGTGCGCGCACGCTCCTCGAGGACGTGGACGCGCTGCTCCGCCAGGGCGGCGCGCACTCCCGCGACCTCGACGCGCTCGCCGTCGGCATCGGGCCGGGCAGCTTCACCGGCGTGCGCATCGGCCTCGCCACGGCGCGGGGGCTCGCGCTCGCGCTCGACCTTCAGGGGGCAGGCGTCTCGACGCTCGCCGCCCTCGCAGCAGGCGCGCCCGGCGCGATCCCGGTGGTGGACGCGCGCCGGAGCGAGGTGTTCGCGCTCGTCGACGGCGAGCCGTCCGTGCTCGCGCCCGCGGATGTGACCATCGAGCCCGGAACGGTGCTCGTCGGCGACGGCGCACGACGCTACCGCGCTCTGTTCGAGGCGGGCGGCGCGGTCATACCGCCCGACGAGGACGAGCGGCACATCCCGCGCGCGCGCTTCCACGCCGCGCTCGCCGGAGAGCTCGGTCCGGTCGACGAGATCGAGCCGCTGTACCTGCGCGTCCCGGACGCGGAGCGGAGCGTCCATTGACGACGCTCGAGCTCCGCCGGCTCGGGATCGGCGACCTCCTCGCGATCGAGGAGATCGAGCGTCGCTCGTACCGCACGCCCTGGTCGCGCTCGATGTTCGCGGGCGAGCTCGCGAAGCCGAGCTCGATCTGCATCGGCGCGTTCAGCGCGGACAGCGACGAGGACGGCGAAAGGACGCTGCACGGTTACCTCATCGTGTCGCGCTACGTCGACGCGTGGCACGTCATGAACGTCGCCGTCGATCCGGACCATCGCGGGCACGGCATCGCCACGCTCCTGCTCGAGCGCCTGTTCGAGCTCACCGCCGACGATGCGCGGCGCGGCTACACACTCGAGGTACGCGTCACGAACACGGTCGCGATCGCGCTGTACGAACGGCTCGGCTTCGAAGCGAGAGGCGTCCGCCGCGGGTACTACACCGACAACCGCGAGGACGCGCTCATCATGTGGAAAGACCCGGTCGCCCGCGAGCGGGCGTGATCCTCGGGATCGAGACGAGCTGCGACGAGACCGCCGCAGCGCTCGTCACCGCCGGCGGCGAGATTCGCGCCAACGTCGTCTCCTCGCAGGCGGAGCTGCACGCGCCGTTCGGCGGCGTCGTTCCCGAAGTCGCGTCGCGGCGGCATCTCGAGCTCGTCGCACCGGTCGTGCGCGAGGCGCTCGCCAACGCGGAGACCACCCTCGACGACATCGACAAGGTCGCGGTCACGCAAGGCCCCGGCCTCATCGGCGCGCTGCTCGTCGGCCTCGCAGCGGCCAAGGCGATCGCGTGGTCGCGGCGACTGCCGCTCGTCCCGGTCGACCACCTGCGCGGCCACGTCGCCTCGCTCTACCTCGAGCCAGACCCGCTCGAGCCGCCGTTCCTCTGCCTGCTCGCGAGCGGAGGCCACACGTTGCTGCTCGACGTCCGCGGGTACGACGAGGAGCACGTGCTGGGGACGACGCTCGACGACGCTGCGGGAGAAGCGTTCGACAAGGGCGCGCGGCTGCTCGGCCTCGGCTACCCGGGCGGCCGCGAGATCGACCGGCTCGCCCGCGACGGCGACCCGGCCGCGTACGACTTCCCGGTTGCACGCGTGCCCGGGCTCGACTTCTCCTTCTCCGGCCTCAAGACGGCCCTGCTGTACGCGACGCGCGACCTGAGCGCGGACGAGCTCGATGCGCGGCGCGCCGACCTCGCAGCGTCGTATCAGCGGGCCATCGTCCGCGCACTCGTCGGCCGCATGCGCGAAGCTGCGGCCGAGCTCGGCTCACCGCGCATCGCGGTCGTCGGGGGCGTCGCCGCGAACTCGGAGCTGCGCGCCGCCCTGCCCGACGCGACGCTCGCGCCCCTCGAGCTCTGCACCGACAACGCGGCGATGATCGCGTCGGCCGGACGCTTCGCCGCAACGATCGCGTATCCCGGCTACCTCGGTCTCGATGCGTACGCCTCGCGCTGAGACGCGGTACGCCGCGCTGTTCGCCGTCGTTGCGGCGGCGGCGACGGCCGCGCTGCTCGCAACCGGCGGCAGGAGCGCCGAAGTCCCGTCGCTCTCGTCCGCCTCGGCGCAGGCGTGGCAGGGCCTCGTCGGCTCGCGTCCGCGCGTTGCACTCGGTCAGCGCGTCATCGTCGTGCTCAAGACACCGTCGCTCGGCCAGCGCGTCGCCGCCGCCGGCGGCGCGGTCGACATCGAGCAGGAACAGGCGTGGACGAAGGTGGTGCAGTCGGCACAGCGGCTGCTCGTCTCGCGCCTTGCGCTACAGGGCGTCATCGTCCACCCGGCGCTGAGCTTCACCCGCGTGCTCGACGGCTTTTCCGCGCTCGTGCCCCCGAGCGTCGTCCCCGTCGTCGAGCGCGACGTGGACGTGGCCGGCGTGTATCCCGTGCGGGTCGCATATCCGGCGACGATCGCCGCGAGCTCGCTGACGGCCGACGCGGCAGACGCCGGCAGCGCGCTCGCCTCCGCCGGCGTCGACGGGCGCGGAGTCACCGTCGCGATCCTCGACACCGGGGTGGATTCGCATCCGGCATTGCTGCGCGGCCGGGTGCTCCCCGGGATCGACCTCGTCGGAGGCGACCCCGGCGCGCGCGCCGCGGCATCGCCTGCGGATCCGTCGCGACTCGAACAGCACGGCACGGAGATGGCCGGCGTCGTCGCCCGCGTCGCCGCGGGCGCGGCGGTGCTCCCGATCCGCGTCGCCGGATGGCAGCCCGGTGCGGCGGGCACATGGGCCGTGTATGCGCGCAGCGACCAGCTCCTCGCCGGGCTCGACCGAGCCGTCGATCCCAACGGGGACGGAGACGCTCACGACGCGGCACGGATCGCGCTCGTCGCCCTCGCCGAGCCGTTCGCCGGCTTCACCGACGGGCCCGAGGCTCTTGCAGTCGCCGGCGCGCGTGCCCTCGACCTGCTTGTCGTCGCACCCGCAGGCAACGACGGCTCGACGGCCGCAGCGTACGGCGACCTCTCCGCTCCCGGTGGCGCGCCGGATGCGCTCACCGTCGGCGCTCTCGACACGCGCCCGGGCGAGGCCGACGCGCACGTGACGGTGCGCTCCGGCCTGAGGACGCTCCTCGACGCGACGATGCCGCTCGCGAGCGACACATCGCCGGGTCGCGCGCTCGACCTTCGGGTGGCGAGATCGCGGCGAGGACGTACATCGCTGACCGCGTTCTTCACGCGCAGCGGGGGCAGCCGCGTCGCCGGCCGTGCGGCGCTCCTCGCTGCGGGCTCGTCGCCCGGCCCGGCCGCCGAGCGTGCGGCCGAGGCGGGCGCGTCCGCGGTGCTGCTCTACGGGCGCAGCGTGACGCTGCCCGCCGGCGGGCTCGGCAGCGGCGTCGACGTTCCCGTCCTGTCGCTCCCGCAGCGAGTCGCGCACGCGGTGCTCGAACGGCTGGCAGCCGGCGCACGCGTGACGGTCACCGTCGGAGCTGCGCGCGAGATCCCGAACGAGGGGGCGGGGCACGTCGCGCCGTTCTCCTCCACCGGGCTCGCGTTCGACGGCAGCGTCAAGCCCGACCTCGTCGCGCCCGGCGTCGGCATCGAGACGGTGGGGACCGGGAGCACGGTCGCTGCCAGCGGCTCGAGCGTCGCGGCCGCGGTCGCCGCCGGCGCCGCCGCGGTGCTCGCGCAGGGCCGGCCCGCGCTCGGGGCGGACGCGCTCCGCGGACTGCTCGTCGGCACGGCGCGGCCGGTCGAGCGCGATCCGGTCACGGCGCAGGGCTCGGGCGCGCTCGACGTCGCAGCTGCAGTCGCGGGCGAGGTGGCGGCGTCCCCGGCGACGCTCGCACTCGGGACGTCGACCGTGCCGGGCCGCAAGGTGCGCGCTGCGTTCACGCTCACGAATCTCTCCTCGCGCCGGCTGACGATCGCGCTCGGGATCCGAACGCAGCACGAAGGCGCCGCCACCGTCGACTTCACGCTGCGGCCGTCGCACGTCGTGCTGCGGCCGGGTCGCAGCGTCCTCGTGCACGTCGACGTGCTGACCGCGTCCCAGTCGACCGGGAACGAGACCGCCGACGGCGCGGTGATCGGCGCCGTCGCCGGCGGCGGAACGGTCCGCATCCCCTGGGCGCTCGCGTTCGACGCACAGCCGGTCGACCTGATCGGGCACGCAGCGCTCTCGAAGACGACGTTCAGCGCCTCGGACACCCATCCCGCGCTCCTCACGCTCGAAGCCGGACGCGTGATCGCCACCGCCGGCCGCATCGAGGTCCGGCCGCTTGCGCGCCTCGACGTCGTCCTCCGCCGCGGCGACGGGACGAACGTCGGTCTGCTCGCGCGCATCCGCGACGTGCTTCCGGGCCGGTACACGTTCGGGCTCACCGGCCGCGGGCCCGGCGGCGCGCCGCTCGAGCCCGGCCGCTACGTCGCCGACGTCATCGCCTATCCCGCCGACGGCAGCCCGCCGAGCCGGCGACAGCTCCGATTTACGCTCCGCTGACCGGTCATATACTCGGATCCGAGGTCTTGGATGTTCACTGGCACCGGACAACGTCAAACTCCGACAAGGAGCAGACCGTGACAGCAGTAGAGGCCGGGGTCTCCCACCTCCGCGAGAACCCGTTCGAGATCGCCCGCAATCAGCTTCGTCGGGTCGCGGACGCATTCGACATCGACCCGAACCTCGTCGCCGTGCTCGGCGCGTGCAAGAAGGCCGTCGAGGTCTCCATCCCCGTCAGCATGGACGACGGGCACACCGAAGTCTTCAAGGGCTACCGCGTGACGCACAACGTCGCGCGCGGACCGTCGAAGGGCGGCATCCGCTACCACCCGGACGTCACCCTCGACGAGGTCAAGGCGCTCGCGATGTGGATGACGTGGAAGTGCGCGCTGATGGGCATTCCCTTCGGCGGCGCGAAGGGCGGCGTCGTGTGCGACCCGAAGCGCCTCTCGCGCTCGGAGCTCGAACGGCTCACACGCCGCTACACGAGCGAGATCATCAACGAGATCGGGCCGGAGAAGGACATCCCGGCGCCGGACGTCGGCACCGACGGCTCGGTGATGGCGTGGATCTTCGACACGTACTCGATGAACAAGGGTCACTCGGTGCTCGGCGTCGTCACCGGCAAGCCGCTGACGATCGGCGGGTCGCTCGGCCGCGAGGAGGCGACTGCCCGCGGTGCGCTGTACTGCATCCGCGACGCAGTCGCGAAGCGGGACCGCTCGCTCGCCGGGATGCGCGTCGCCGTCCAGGGCTTCGGCAACGTCGGCAGCTTCCTCGCCAAGTTCCTGCACGAGGAGGGCGCGATCGTCGTCGCCATCTCCGACTCGACGGTCGCGTTGCACAACCCGAAGGGCATCGACGTGCCCGCGGCGTTCGCGCACAAGCGCGAGCACCGCACGCTCGCCGGCCTGCGCGACGCCGAGCAGATCACGAACGAGGAGCTGCTGCTGCTCGACGTGGACGTGCTCGCGCCGTGCGCGCTCGAGCAGGTGATCACGGATCGGAACGCCGACCAGGTGAAGGCGTCGATCATCTGCGAGGGCGCCAACGGGCCGGTCACACCGACCGCCGACGCGATCCTCGAGGACAAGGGCGTGCTCATCCTCCCCGACGTGCTCGCGAACGCAGGCGGCGTCGTCGTCTCCTACTTCGAGTGGGTGCAGGGCCTCCAGGAGTACTTCTGGAAGGAGGTCGAGGTGAACGCGAAGCTGAACGACATCGTCAGCCGCGCGTTCGAGGAGACGTGGGAGACGGCGGAGAAGCGCGACATGCCCATGCGCGTCGCCGCCTACGGTCTGGCCGTCCAGCGCGTCGCCGAGGCCACGGTGACGAGAGGGATCTACCCGTAGCGGAGGTCGTGCTGTACCACGCCGCGGGCTGCCATCTGTGCGAGCGCGCCCGCGGCGTGGTGGCCGAGCTTCGGCAGGAGCTCGGGTTCGACCTGCGCGAGGTCGACATCACCGGCGACCCGGCTCTCGAGGCCGAATACCGCGAGTGGCTGCCGGTTGTGGAGATAGACGGCCGGCGCCGGTTCACGTATCACGTTCAGCCCGACGCCCTCCGGCGGGCGGTTGCACAAGCAGGCCGGTAGTCCGGCCTGGTAGAACAACTCCCGCTGTTACAAGCTTCATGAGGAGGTCGCGTGGCGGATCGCCTGACCGTGGGCGTCGCCGCTCGCCTGTCGCGGTACCTCCAGGTGCTGACACAGGCGCGGAAGATGGGAAAGATGCGCATCTCCTCGCAGGAGATCGCCGAGTACACGAACATCAACGCGACGCAGATCCGCCGCGACCTGTCGGCGTTCGGGAAGTTCGGCAAGCGCGGAGTCGGCTACAACATCGACTCGCTGCTCGGCGAGATCCGGAAGATCCTCCGCACGCAGGGGCAGCACAACATCGCGCTCATCGGCGCCGGTCGCCTCGGCCAGGCGATCGCAAGCTCGCCGATCTTCGCCGAGCACGGGATCAACATCGCCGCCGTCTTCGACACCGATCCGGAGAAGCTCGGCCGGCCGATCGGACACGTGACGGTCAGCGAGTACGGACGCCTACAGGAGGCCGTCCGCGAGAAGAACATCATCGTCGGCGTGCTCGCCGTTCCGGCCTCAGCCGCGCAGCGTGCGGCCGACGACCTCGTCGCGTCGGGCGTGAAGATCATCTTCAACTACTCGGAGGCGCTGCTCGAGACGCCTTCGGACGTGACGGTGCACACGTCCAATCCGGCGGTGGAGTTGCTCTATGCCCTGTATTTCCACCTGACCTAAAAGACCGGTAGTAGGCGCAGTGCGCATCGTCATCTGGCACGGGTACCTCCTCGGAGGTACGGGCTCCAACGTGTACACGCGGGCGCTCGCCCGCGAGTGGAGCAACGCCGGCCACGACGTCACGATCGTCTGCCAGGAGAGGAGCCCGGAGCGCTACGACCTGGGCGGTGCGCGCGTCGTCGTACCCGAGCTCCCCGACCGCCTGCTGCCCGTGTTCGTGCTCGACCGCTACGAGGGGCTCGAGCCGCGGCTGCTGCAGGACTTCACCACCGAGGAGCGCGAGCGCTACGTCGCGGCCAACGCGGCCGCAGTGCAGGAGCTTCTTCCGGCCGACCTCGTGTTCGCGAACCACGTGCTGCTCGGCGGGCCCGTCGCCGCGGCGACCGGCGCACGCTATGCGGTGAAGGCGCACGGGTCCGAGCTCGAGTACTCGATGCGCGGACGACCGGAGCTGGCGCGCCTGGCCGCCGAGGCGCTTGCCGGTGCGGACGCGATCTTCGTCGGCTCGGCGCACATCCGCGCCGTGCTCGAGGACGTCGTCGGCCATGTCGACCGCGTCTACGAAGTTCCGCCCGGCGTCGACGTCGACGAGTTCGTTCCCGAAGACCGGCTGCGTGCGTTCGCCGGCCTGATTGCAGAGTCCGAGCTCGACGAACCTCAGGCGCGTAGCGCAGACGAGCGTCACCCGGATCCAGGCAACGCGGCGCGCTTCGAGCAGGCGTTCGCGCGTGACGAGCCGACCGTCGTCTACGTCGGCAAGCTGATCGAGAACAAGGGCGTGCAGGTCCTCTTCGAGGCGTTGCGCGGCCTCGACGTCCGCGCCGTCGTCGTCGGGTTCGGCGACTACCGCGCGACGCTCGAGTCGACCGCCCCGCCCGGGACGCTGTTCACCGGCGCGCTCGAGCACCGCCACCTCGTGCACCTGCTCCCGCTGTGCGACGTCGCCGTCGTCCCGTCCATCTTCCCCGAGGCCTTCGGCATGGTCGCCGCCGAGGCGGCGTCCGCCGGAGTGCCGCCGGTGGTCGCGGCGCACTCCGGGCTCGCCGAGATCGCGGCCGGTGTGGGGGCCGACTATCCCCCCGAGCTGTCGCACCTCACGTCCTTCCCGACCGGCGACGCGGACGCGCTCCGCGAGCGCCTGCGCGAGCTCTTCGCGCTCCCGGAGGCGGAGCGGAAGGAGCTCGGAGCCGCCGCCCGCCGCGCCGTCGAGCGCAAGTGGAGCTGGCCCGCGGTCGCCGGGCGCTTGCTCGAGCCGTTTGTTACCTAGGCGTCGCTCGCGATGCCGACCAGAAGAGGCCGAGCCGGCTTTGCCGGCCGGCCGACTAACCTTTTTGTAGTGGGCGACGAGCAGAAGGTCGGGTACGAGGAGCTCCTCGCGACCTCGCGGGCCGCGTTCGAGGCCGTTCCCGACTTCACGGTCGCGGTCGAGGAGGAGTTCGCGCTGCTCGATCCGTCGACGCTCGAGCTCGTCAACCGCTTCGAGGACGTCCGCGACGGTGCGAAGGGGACCGACCTCGAGCCGCACCTCGTCGGCGAGCTGATCGCCTCCGAGGTGGAGGTGCGCACCGGGCGCTGCGACACGTTTGCCGACGCCGCGGAGAAGCTCGGCGAGCGGCGTATCCAGCTGCGCGGGCTCACCGAGTCGCTCGGTGTCGGGCTGTCGTCCACCGGCACGCACCCGTGGAGCCGGTGGCAGGACCAGCGGATCATCGACACGCCGCACTACCGCCGCAACGACGAGCTCCTCCGCTACGTCGTGTGGCGCAACAACACGTTCGGGCTGCACGTCCACGTCGGCATCAACGGCCCGGACCGCGCAGTGCGGGTGAACAGCGCCTTGCGCAACTACCTGCCCGAGCTGCTCGCGCTGTCGTCGAGCTCGCCGTTCGTCGAAGGCGTCTTCACGCACCTGCACTCCGCGCGCACGGAGATCTTCACGCGCATGTTTCCTCGCTGCGGCATTCCGGACGTCTTCGCGGACTGGGACGAGTGGGAGTCGTACGTGCGCTTCCTCTACGCGACCGGCTCGGTCACCGAGCACACGCAGATCTGGTGGAGCGTGCGTCCGCACCTCGCGTTTCCGACCGTCGAGATCCGGATCTGCGACGCGCAGCCGGAGCTCGGAGAGGCGCGCTCGCTCGCGGCGCTCTGTTATTCGCTGACCGCGCGCATCGCGCGTGCGCTCGACGAGGGAGAGCCACTGCCGTCGTGGCCGAACCGGCTCTTGGAGGAGAACCTCTGGCGCGCGATTCGCTGGGGCCTCTCCGGCGAGCTGATCGACCTCGACCGCGGCGAGGCCGTTCCGGCGCGAGCTCGGCTGGAGCGGCTGCTCGAGTGGGTGCGGCCGGTGGCCGACGAGCTCGGCGCGACACCGTGGCTCGCGATCCCGGAACGGAACGCCGCCGAGCGGCAGATCGCCCGCCACGCGGAGGGGGCGACGATGGAGCAGATCTTCGTCGAGCAGATCGCAGCCGGCGAGCGCATCGCAGGTTGACCGTCGCCGCCGCCCTCATCGCCGCCGATCTCGCGCTCCAGCGGGGGATCGCCCGGTGGCACGGGTCGGGGGCTCCGCCGGCCGCCGTCGTCCAGTCGGCGCTCGCGGAACAGCGGATCGAGCTCCGCATGGCGCGCGATCCACGGCTCGAGCACGGCGTCCTCGTAAAGCTGCCGCGGATGCTCGCGCGGGACGTCGCCGACGACGTCGGCGCACGCCGCGACCTCCTGCTCCTCGCACCGCACAAGCCGGGCCCGCCGATTCGCCTCGGGCCGGCGCTCCCCGTCGCGCGGCTCCGGAGCTACTACGCGGAGGCCGAGCGACGCAGCGGCGTTTCCTGGCAGGTCCTCGCCGCGGTCAACTTCGTCGAGTCCGACTTCGGGCGCCTGCGGGAGTCCAGCGTCGACGGGGCGCAGGGCCCGATGCAGTTCATGCCCTCGACGTGGGCGAGCTATGGGCGGGGCGACGTTCACGACCCGCACGCCGCCATCCTCGCCGCCGCCCGGTTCCTCCGGGCCGCCGGGGCTCCCGGCGCCGAGCGGGCGGCGCTCCTGCGGTACAACCACTCGAGCCTGTACGTGGACGCGGTCGAGCGCCTCGCGGGCCGGATCCGGCGGGATTCCGCTTCGCTCCTGGTTTTCTACGCCCGCGTCCCCCTCGTTCGATAGCATCCCGCCCGCGCCGGGAGTCCCCGGCGCTGACTTTGTGACAAGGAGATCCCTCTAGCGATGAGCTGGTTCATGCATCACGCAGTGCTGTTCGCGCTCCTGTGCGCAGTCGCCGCCGTCCTCTACGGCATCTATCTGACGACCTGGCTGCTGGGCCGCCCGGCGGGTACCGAGCGCATGCAGGAGATCGCCCGCGCCGTGCAGGAAGGCGCGGCGGCGTATCTGCGCCGCCAGTACACGACGATCGCGATCGTCGCGGTCGTGCCGTTCCTCCTCCTCGGTTTCTACCACTCGCTCGGCTGGGGGACTGCGATCGGCTTCCTGATCGGCGCGACCTTCTCGGCCGCGGCCGGCTTCATCGGGATGAACGTCGCCGTCCGCTCCAATGTGCGGACGGCGGAGGCCGCGCGCTCCGGCCTGCCGGCGGCGCTCAACGTTGCCTTCCGCGCGGGCTCTGTGACGGGACTGCTCGTCGTCGGCCTCGGTCTGGCCGGCGTCGCCGGCTACTACTGGATCCTCGTCCAGGTGGTCAACCACTCGGCGGCGTCGGCGATCCACGACCTCATCGGGCTGGCATTCGGAGGCTCTCTCATCTCCGTGTTCGCGCGACTCGGCGGCGGCATCTACACGAAGGCCGCGGACGTCGGGGCCGACCTCGTCGGCAAGATCGAGGCGGGGATTCCCGAGGACGACCCGCGCAACCCGGCGGTCATCGCCGACAACGTGGGCGACAACGTCGGCGACTGCGCCGGCATGGCTGCCGACCTGTTCGAGACGTACGCGGTGACGGCCGTCGCGGTGATGCTCCTCGGCATCACCGGCGCTGCGGCGACCCAGGGCAAGAACCTGTTCCTCTACCCGCTCGCGATCGGCGGCGTGTCGATCATCGCGTCGATCATCGGCGTGCAGTTCGCGCGCGTGAAGCACGGCGGCAACATCATGAACGCGCTCTATCGCGCCGTTCTCGTTGCGACCGTGGTCTCCGCTGCGATCTTCATCCCGGTGACGAAGGCATTCAGCACGAGCGGGCGCTTCTCGTTCGGCCACCTGTACGGCTCCGCGCTGATCGGCCTCGCCATCACCGCGCTGCTCGTCGGGATCACCGAGTACTACACCGGCACGCGCTGGAACCCGGTCAAGAAGATCTCGGCCGCGTCGCAGACCGGTCATGCGACGAACATCATCGAGGGGCTCGCCGTCGGCATGCAGGCGACCGCGGCGCCGGTGATCGTCATCGCGATCGGCATCCTGCTCGCGAACCACTTCTCGGGCCTGTTCGGCATCGGGGTCGCGGTCATGGCGCAGCTCTCGATGACCGGCCTCATCGTCGCGCTCGACGCGTATGGCCCGGTCACGGACAACGCAGGCGGCATCGCCGAGATGGCGGACCTTCCGCCCGAGGTACGCGCGATCACCGATCCGCTCGACGCGGTCGGCAATACGACGAAGGCCGTGACGAAGGGCTACGCGATCGGCTCCGCCGCTCTCGCGGCGCTCGTCCTCTTCGGGTCCTACGCGGACGGGATTCACACGCAAGGCGCGGGCCACGGCTCGCTCGGCGTGCTGACGTTCGACCTCTCGAACGCCTGGGTGATCGCCGGCCTGTTCATCGGCGGACTCATGCCGTTCCTCTTCGCATCGCTCGCCATGCAGGCAGTCGGGCGCGTCGGCGGCGAGGTGGTACAGGAAGTGCGCCGCCAGTTCCGCGAGAACCCCGGGATCATGGAGGGCACGACGCGACCCGAGTACGGCCGCGCCATCGACATCGTCACGAAGTCGGCGATCCGCAGCATGCTGCTCCCGGCGCTCGTGCCGATCCTCTTCCCGATCATCGTCGGGATCATCAACATCCGGATGCTCGGCGGGCTCCTGATCGGGACGATCGTCACCGGGCTCTTCCTCGCCATCGCGATGACCTCGGGCGGCGGCGCCTGGGACAACGCGAAGAAGCTGATCGAGGACGGCCTCTACGGCGGCAAGGGCTCCGACGCCCACCAGGCGGCGGTCACGGGCGACACGGTCGGCGACCCGTACAAGGACACCGCCGGTCCCGCGATCAACCCGATGATCAAGATCACGAACATCGTCGCGATCCTGATCATCCCGCTGCTGATCTCGATACACGGTTAGCGGCTCGTTTGCTCCGGCGGCGGCCTCGACGGCCGCCGCCGGAGTACCTTCTCCTCTGTGAAGCGCGTCGACTTCATCGTTGGCCTGCTGGCGAGCGTCGGCGCGGTCGTCCTCGTCTCGGCTGCAATCGAGGGACTGCACCCGTACGTGCCGGTGCTCAGCCTCGGCGTGCTCTACGTGTTCGCGGTGTTGCCGATCGCGGTCGCATGGGGCCTCGGCTTCGCTGTCGCGGTCTCGATCGCGAGCATGCTCGCGTTCAACTGGTTCTTCCTGCCGCCCAAGCACACGCTGCAGCTGCGGGACGGAGCGAACTGGCTCGCGCTCGCCGTCTACCTCGTCACCGCGGTCGTCGTCAGCGCCCTGGCGGCGCGAGCGCGGCACCGGCAGGAGGACGCCGAGCAGCGGCGCCGCGAGGCGGCCGTGCTCGCCGAGGCGGCCGGCGACCTGTTGCGCGGCGTCGAGCTGACCGCAGAGCTGGACAAGCTCGCCGACCTGACAGCCGGCGCGCTCGGAGCGCGCGCGGCACGGCTCGAGCTCGGCGAGGCCGAGCCCGGGCCGGGGGAGCAGGCCGTGCCCGTCGAGGTCGACCTGCGCCGTGTTGCGACGCTGCTCGTCGACGCGTCGGAGTCGCCCGACCGCGCGGTCGTGCAACGGTTCCTTCCCGCGCTCGCCGCGCTGCTCGCGGTCGCCGTCGGCCGCGCCGCGCTCGAAGCAGAGGCGCTCGAGGCCGAGGCGCTCCGCCGCAGCGACATCGTCAAGACCGCACTTCTGCGCGCGGTGTCCCACGATCTCCGTTCGCCCCTGACCGCGATCGTCGCAAGCGCCGAGGCGCTCGCGAGCGACGAGCTCGACCTCGCGGAAGGCGACCACGACTCGCTCGTCGCCGCCATCCGCGAGGAAGCCGAACGGCTCGACCGCGTCGTCGCGAACCTCCTCGACGTGTCGCGACTCGAGGCGGGCGCCGTCGAGAGCAATCCCGAGCTGTGGTCGGTGGACGAGCTCGTCGGCCAGGCGCTCGACGCGGTCCACGCGGATCCCGAGAGAATCGTCGTCGAGCTCGACCCGCGGTCACCGCCGGTGCGGGTCGACGCGGGTCAGATCGAGCGCGTCCTCGCCAACCTGATCGAGAACGCGCTCCGGTTCTCGCCGGCGGGATCGCCGGTCGTCGTCCGCGCCGAGCACGGCGCGACCGAGCTGCGCATCCATGTCGTCGACCGCGGGCCCGGGATCACCGCGGCAGACCGGGCGTCGATCTTCCAGCCGTTCCGGCGTGGAGCCGGCGGCGGTTCCGGGCTCGGTCTTGCGATCGCGCGCGGCTTCGCCGAAGCGAACGGCGGGCGCCTCTGGACGCAGGAGGATCCGGCCGGCGGTCACTTCGTGCTCGCGCTCGCCGGCGAGGCGCAGCCGGCGGTGCGCGCGTGAGCGGCCGCGTGCTCGTCGTCGACGACGAGCCGCACATCCTGCGCGCGCTGAAGGCGAGCCTGCGCGGCGCAGGGTACGACGTGGACACCGCCGACACCGCCGAAGGCGCGCTCACCGCGGCTGCGCTCTCGCCGCCCGACGCCGTCATCCTCGACCTCGTCCTGCCCGACGGCCGCGGCACCGACGTCTGCCGAGAGATCCGGACGTGGAGCACCGTGCCGGTGATCGTCCTGTCCGTCGTCGGCGACGAGAGCGAGAAGGTGGCAGCGCTGGACGCGGGCGCCGACGACTACGTCACGAAGCCGTTCGGCGTCGACGAGTTGCTTGCACGTCTCCGCGCGGCGATGCGGCGCGTCGAGCCGGCGCCGGGGCCGGTGTACGAGATCGGCGAGCTGCGCGTCGACCTCGAGAAGCAGGCCGTCTGGACGGGCGGCAAGCCGGTGCAGCTCACGCCGCACGAGTTCGGACTGTTGCGTCTCTTCGTGCGCAACGAGGGGAAGCTGCTCACGCACGCGACGATCCTGCGCGAGGTGTGGGGGAGGGGGTACGCGGACGAGTCGCACTACCTCCACGTCTACGTCTCGCAGCTGCGGCGGAAGATCGAGCCGGATCCGACGCGCCCGCGCTACATCCTCACCGAGCCCGGCGCCGGCTACCGGCTCGTCGCGCCGAATCCGTGACCCCGATGTAACAGGGCCTGGCCCCGGTCGTGGCTGCGGTGGCCAAAGCGCCTGCTCAGAACATCAGGCTGGGGCCAGGCCCCGTTACGAGTGTCGTGCGAAGGTGTGTCTTGAGCCTTTCCTGAGGCGGAGGGGGCGAACGCTGAGGATCGGTTGAGGCCGCGCTGCCTACCGTCGGAGTGTGGCCTCGCTCCCATCGCTTCGTCCCGTGTCGCTTCGTCCCGGCGCGCCGTTCCTGGTGCTCGCCGCCGTCTCGCTCGCGCTCGACGCCGCCCCGAAAATCCCCTGGGCGGCCGGGGTCGCCGGCGCCGGCGTGTTCGCGGCCGCGGCGGGCGTACGCCGCGCGCAGTTCGCGAGCGGGCGGCATGCCGCGCGACGGGTCGCCGACGAGCGCATCCTCCGCGGCCACGGCGTTCCGCAGTGGCGTGAGGAGGAGCTCACTTCGCGCCGCGCACGCGCGGCGCGGCAGCGCGAGGTACGGCGCATCGTGCGCGCGGCGTCGGCCGAGCGGCTGCCGTCCGCCGCCCCGCTGAACCGCACAGCCATCCGCGGCAGCTCAGCGCTCCTTGCCGCGCTCGCCGAGCGTCTGGGCGACGACCGGCCTGTCAGCGCGTTCGGAGTGCTCCACGTCGACCAGCTGCTCCACGACCCGGCGAGCGCGCTCTACGGCGAGCACGACGAGCTCCTGCCGCGCGCGCTGACACGCGTGCTCGGAGCGCTGGAGCCGTGACCCTTCCCGTCGAAGCTCCGCGCCGCGCGCGGCGCCTCGTCATCGGCCGCCCGATGCGCAGTGGCCAGATGGAGGAGACGCTCCTCCCGAAGACGCTCGCGCTACCGATCTTCGCGTCCGACCCGCTGTCGTCGGTGGCGTACGCAACGGAGTCTGCGCTCGTCGTGCTCGTGGGCGTCAGCGCCGCATCGGCGCACTTCGTGTTCCCGATCTCGATCGCCATCTCGATCCTGCTCGCGATCGTCGTCATCTCGTACATGCAGACCGTGCGCGTGTACGAGACGAGCGGGGGCGCGTACATCGTCGCCCGCGAGAATCTCGGGAGGCTGCCGAGCCTCGTCGGCGCCGCGGCGCTGCTCACCGACTACGTGCTCACAGTGGCGGTGTCGATCTCCGCCGGCATCTTCGCCATCA
The DNA here is from genome assembly GCA_036273155.1 of Gaiellaceae bacterium. Taxonomy (GTDB): domain Bacteria; phylum Actinomycetota; class Thermoleophilia; order Gaiellales; family Gaiellaceae; genus Palsa-739. The sequence goes on from DASUIG010000051.1 coordinate 27,115, forward strand.
CCTCCTTCGCGACGCCGCTCGAGTCTCATCGCGTCGGGCTCTCGATCGGAGCCCTCGCCCTCATCGTCCTCGTCAACCTCCGCGGCGTGCGCGAGTCGGGGCTCCTCTTCGCCTTGCCGACGTATCTCTTCGTGACGGCGATCGGCACGCTCGTCCTTGCCGGCATCGTCGAGCTCGCCATCGGCACGGCGCATCACGCGGTCACACCGCACCCGCTTCCCGTGGGCGCGGGGACGATCACGCTCTTCGTCCTCCTGCGCGCGTTCTCGTCCGGATCGACCGCGCTCACCGGCGTCGAGGCGATCGCCAACGGTGTCAATGCGTTCAGGCGCCCGCATGGCAAGAACGCGGCGCAGACGCTCGCGATCCTCGGCGTGATCGCGATCACGCTGTTTCTCGGCGTCTCGTATCTCGCCGTGCACCTGCACGCGATGCCGAGCTCGACCGACTCCGTCGTCTCGCAGATCGCGCGCGCCGTCTTCCCGGCGGGATCGGCCGGAGCCTTCATGTACTACGCCGTCCAGGGGCTGACGCTCCTCGTCCTTATCCTGGCGGCGAACACGTCGTTCCAGGGCTTCCCCCGCCTCTCGGCGCTGCTCGCGCGCGACCGCTACGCCCCGCGGCAGTTCACGAACCTCGGCGACCGCCTCGTCTTCTCCAACGGGATGCTCGTGCTCGCGACCGTCGCAGGCCTCTTGCTGTGGATCTACAACGCGAACACCAACAACCTCATCCACCTGTACGTGATCGGTGTCTTCACCGCGTTCACGTTGTCGCAGGCCGGAATGGTGCGCTACTGGCGGCGGACGCGGAACAAGGGCTGGCAGGTGCGCGCCGCGGTGAACGCCGTCGGGGCGTCCGCGACCGGCCTCGTCGCCGTCATCGTCGTCTACACGAAGTTCACCGAGGGCGCGTGGATCGTGACCGTCGCCATCCCCGTGCTCGTCCTCGGGATGCTCGGCATCGAGCGCCACTACGCGCGCTTCGCACGCCGGTTGCGGGCGGGCACTGCAGCAGTCGCAGCGGCGTCGCAGCCGTGCAACACGACCATCCTCGTCGTCCAGTCGCTCGACGAGGCGACTGAAGAGGCGGCGTGGTTCGCGCGCGCTGTCTCGACGAACGACTTCCGCGCCGTGCACGTGCCAACCCGGTCGACCGATCCCGGGATCAGGCCGCGCTGGTTCCGGTTCCGCGACGACCTGCCACTGCTGGAGATGCTCGACCCCGACGCAGGGGCAGCGGATGCGGTCCTCGAGCAGGTGTGGCGCCTGCCGCGCGGCGAGGCCGACTTCGTCACGGTCGTCATCCCCGAGCTGTTCCGCTCACCTTCCATCTTCGATCAGGTGCGCCGCCCGCTGGTGCTGGCGCTGAAGCTCCGGCTGCTCGCGGAGCCGGGCGTCGTCGTCGCGAACGTTCCGGTTCTGCCGGGCGCGCGTACGCAAGTCCAGCGCCTCGTCGCGCGGGTGATCGTCTCCGACGTCAACGCCGCGTCGATGCGAGCCATCAACTACGTGCGCGCGCTCGGCGTCGAGGACGCGCGCGCAGTGCACTTCGCCTTCAACAGCGACGACGCGGCCGACATCCGCCGCGCCTGGGCTCTGCACGGCCCTGCGCTTCCGCTCGAGGTGCCCGAGGCGCCGTACCGCGACATTCGCGGCCCGCTCCTCGGCTACCTCCGCGACCTGACCGCCGACGAGGAGACGGCCGTGCTCGTCGTCATGCCCGAGGTCGTCACACGCGGCTGGCGACGGATCCTGCACAACCAGAAGGCGCTGTACGTGAAGCGGCTGCTGCTCCTGGAGCCGGGCGTCATCCTCGCCAGCGTCCCGTACCAGCTCCTGTGATGCCCCGCCCGAATCTCCGCGCATTCCGCCGGAAGGCCCGCCGCATCGCCCGACGCACGGCCGCCGTCCGCTACCGCGGCATCGTCGTGCCGCTCCTCGGGCGGGCCGAGACGGAGCACGCGCTCGACCTCGCCTGCCGCCTCGCCGCGGACCGTGGCGCCCGGGTCGTGCTCGTCGCGCCGCTCGTCGTCCCGCAGGAGCTCCCGCTCGCTGCGCACTTCGATCGCGAGGTCAGAGCCCTCCGCCGGGCGCTCGACCACGCGGCGGCCATCGCCGAGTCGTACGGCGCCACCGCGATCCGCCGGGTCATTCGCACACGCGAGCGCGCCCTCGGGCAGGAGCTCGCCGAGGCGGCGCAGGATCACCGCGCCGAGCTCGTCGTGGTGGGCGCACCGGTCGAGTCCCGGCTCGGCTTCCGCCGCGCCTTCCCGCGCGACGTCCTCTCCATCGTCCGCTACGCGCCCTGCCGGGTGATGATCGCGACAGGGCCGTTCGCCGGGCGACGGACTACAGTCACCGCGTGGCCAGGCGGCGCCGCCAGCAGCAGGACCTCGAGCGCGTCCTCGGCGCGAACGCGCTCTTCGCCACCGCGTACGGCAACGTCGGCTCGTCGATCTACTACGCGCTCGGCGTCACCGCGTTCTTCGCCCTCGGGCTGACGCCGCTCGTCTTCGTCATCGCCGGCATCTTCTTCGCGGCGACTGCGGCGACCTACGCAGAGGGGACGGTCCGCTATCCGGAGGCGGGCGGCTCGTCCAGCTTCGCGCGCCACGCCTTCAACGAGCTCGCCTCGTTCGGAGCGGCGTGGGCGCAGATGCTCAACTACGTCATCACGATCGCCATCTCGGCGTTCTTCGTCCCGCACTACCTCTCGATCTTCTGGGCGCCGCTGAAGCAGAACCCGTGGGACATCATCGTCGGCGCGATCGTCATCGCCCTTCTCGTCGGCCTGAACATCCTCGGCATTCAGGAGTCGGCGCGGATCAACGTCGGCCTCGCCGCGGTCGACTTCGCGACGCAGGTGCTTCTCGTGATCCTCGGCTTCGTCCTCGTCCTGAGCCCGCACCGGCTCACCGCGAACGTCCACTTCGGCATCGCGCCGACGTGGGCGCACTTCCTGCTCGCGATCCCGGTCGGGATGATCGCCTACACCGGCATCGAGACCGTCTCCAACCTGTCGGAGGAGGCGCGCGACCCGGTGCGCAGCATCCCGCGCTCGATCTCGATGGTCGCGATCGCCGTCTTCGCCATCTACTTCACGCTGCCGCTCATCGCGCTCTCCGCCATGCCGGTCCGCCTCGTCGGCGGCCATTACGAGACGATCCTCGGCCTCGGCCCCGAGAAGGGGGGCTTCGCGAACGATCCGGTGCTCGGGCTCGTCGAGCATCTCGGCATCGGCGGGACGCTCCTCTCGGTGCTGAAGGTGTACGTCGGTCTGCTCGCGGCGACGATCCTCTTCATCGCGACGAACGCGGGGGTCATCGGCGCGTCGCGCATCACGTACGCGATGGCGGGCTACCGCCAGTTGCCCAGCGCATTCCGCCGGCTGCACCCCAAGTTCAAGACTCCGTGGCTGTCGCTCGTCGTCTTCGCGGGCCTGATGTCGATCCTCGTTCTGCTACCGGGCAAGACGACGTTCCTCAGCACGATGTACTCGTTCGGCGCGATGCTGTCGTTCACCGTCGCGCATGCGGCGGTGATCCAACTGCGCCGCAAGCGCGCGGGGGAGGAGCTCGCCTTCCGCGCGCGCCCGAACTTCAACTGGCGCGGCGTCGACTGGCCGCTGTTCGCGATCATCGGCGGGCTCGGCACGGGGCTCTCGTGGCTCGACGTCGTCGTGCAGTACCCGAGCACGCGCTACGCCGGGATCGGCTGGCTCGTGCTCGGCTTCTCCGCGTACGTCCTGTACCGCCGCCGGCTCGGGCTGTCGCTCACGGAGACCGTGCGCGCACCCGTCGTCATCGGGCCGGCGATCGCACTCGAGTACCGGACGATCGTCGTTCCGGTCGCGCCCGGGTACGCCTCCGACGAGGCGATGGACGTCGCCTGCCGCCTCGCGACCGAACGACGCGCCACGATCGTCGCGCTGACCGTGATCGAGGTGCCGCTGGAGCTGCCGCTCGACGTCTACCTCCCGGAGGAGGTGGCGGAGGCGAACGAGCAGCTCGACGAGGCGCGTGCGATCGGCGAGTCGTACGGCGTGCGCGTCATCCCGCGCCTCGTGCGCGCCCGCAACTCCGGCCGGGCGATCGTCGACGAGGCCGCGCGGCGCGACGCGGAGATCATCGTCATGGGCGGCCCGCGGCGCGTCCGCCTCGCCGCGGGGAAGAAGCGGATCTTCGGCGACACCGTCGACTTCGTCCTCAAGCACGCGCCCTGCCGCGTGATGGTCGCGACCGGGAGGGCGGCGGCATGATGGGGATGTACCGCCGGAGCACCGTCGTCTTCGGCGCCGTCGCCGTCGGGCTGGGGATCGCGATCATGGTGCGCACGCCCAACTTCATCGGCGTGCTCATCGGACTGCTCTTCGTCGCAGTCGGCGTCGGCCGCGTCTACCTTCTGTACCGGCGCTAGTGTCCCGCGGGCATGGCCCGCAAGCTTCCCCGGCTGCAACGGGCGCTCGACGCGCCGGCTCTCGCGTCCGTCGCCTACGGGGAGATCGCCTCCTCGATCTATTTCGCCCTCGGGATCATCGCGCTGCACGCGCTCGGCCTCACGCCGGCGGTATTGGGGATCGTCGGCTTGCTGTTCGTCATCGTCGCGCTCTCGTACGCGGAGGGAACGGCGTCGATCCGCGAGACCGGCGGGGCGGCGACGTTCGTCCGCGTCGCCTTCAACGACTTCGCCGGCTTCCTCACGGGCTGGGTGCTCTTCCTCGACTACCTGATCGTCATCGCGCTCTCGGCGCTGTTCTTCCCGCACTACCTGGGCCTCGCGCTCGGGATCCATCCGATCGCGCGTCATCCGGGCGACGTCATCACCGGCTGCGTCCTCGTCGCGCTGATCGGCGCGTCGAGGCTCGCGCGTCGCACGAAGCTGTACACGTTCGGGATCGTCGTTGCGCTCCTCGACCTCGTCACGCAGATCCTGCTCGTCGTACTGGGCTTCGGGATCCTCTTCTCCGGCAGCGCGCTCTCGCGCGGGACGTCACTGGGGACGTCGCCGTCATGGCACCAGATCGCGTTCGCGCTGCCGCTGGCGATGCTCGCCTACACGGGGCTCGAGACCGTCGCCAACTACGCCGAGGAAGCCCGCCGGCCTGGCCGCGACCTGCCGCGCAGCCTCTTCAGCGCGATCGGCGTCGTGGTCGTCGTGTACGTGCTCATCGCGCTCGTCGCGCTGTCGGCGTTCCCGGCGACGCACGGCACAACCGCGCTCGGAACTGACTGGCTGCGCTCGCCGCTGATGGGCGTCGTCTCCGCGCTGCAGGCGCACGTCGCGCACTGGTTCGGGAACGTGCTGCGCGTCTACGTCGGGCTCACCGGCGCGCTCGTCCTCTTCGCGGCCGCGACGACGTCCGTCTCGGGCTTCGGCCGGCTCGCATATTCGCTCGGCGAGCACGGCCAGCTTCCGCGCGCGTTCGGCCGTCTGCACCGCCGCACGCTCGTGTCGCCCGCTTCGGTGATCGCGGCCACCGGCATCGCGATCGGCCTCCTGATCGGCACGTCGTTCCTCGCACACGAGGTCACGTTCCTGGCGAGCATGTTCAGCTTCGGAGTCCTGCTGGCGTTCACCGCCGCGCAGCTGGCGGTGATCAGGCTGCGCGTGTCGAAACCGGAGCTGCGGCGCCCGTTCCGCGTGCCGTTCGGAGTCCGCGTCCGCGGCGCGGTCATCCCGGTGCCGGCGGTCGTCGGCGCGCTCGCGACCTCCGCCGTGTTCGTCGCCGCGATGATCACGCACAACGGCGCGCGCTACGGCGGCTCGGCGTGGCTCGTCGGCGGCGTCGTCATGTATCTCCTCGTCCGCCGTACGCGCGGCGCCGGGCTCCTCGAGCACGTCCTGGCGAGCGACGAACAGGTGCTTCCGCCGCAGGCCGCGTTCTCGAAGATCCTCGTGCCGATGAAGCTCGGCGAGATCGGCGAGGAGATGGTCGCGACCGCGGTGAAGCTCGCCGAGGAGCGCGGCGCCGCGGTGGAGGCGCTCTACGTCATTCGCGTCCCGCTCGAGGAGCCGCTTGACGCGCCGATGTTCGACGCCGAGGAGCGGGCTGCGGCCTCGATCGCCGAGGCGGCGGCGCTCGGCGCCGACCACGGCGTGCAGGTGGTCGGGAAGACCGTTCGGGCGCGCTCGATCGGAGAGGCGATCGTCGAGGCGGCCGAGCAGGACGGCGTCGACCTCATCGTCCTCGGCTCGTCGCCCCGTTGGCGGCGCCAGTCGCGCTTCTTCTCGCCGACGGTGGACTACGTGCTGCGCAGGTCGCCGGCCGAGGTCCTGATCGTGGCGTTCCCCCAGGGCGCGCTCGAAGACTCCTCCGGCGCTACGCTGCAACCCGGATGAACGCCCTGATCATCGGCTGCGGCCGTGTCGGCTCGTCCATTGCCCTGCTGCTCCAGCGCGAGGGCTGGGACGTGACCGTTGTCGACGAGAACGAGGACGCGCTCGCGCGCCTCGGGGAGCACTGGCCCGGCGCCTTCATCGTCGGCCACGGGATGGACGTCGACCTCCTCCGCGAGGCGGGCATCGAGGAGGCGGACGCCGTCGTCGCGGCCACCGACGGCGACAACACGAACATCGTCATCGCGCAGGTGGCCCAGAAGCGCTTCGACATCCAGTGCGTCGTCGCCCGCGTGCTCGATCCAGCTCGCGCGGACTTCTACAACGCGCGCGGGCTCCGCACCGTCTGCCCGACGAAGACCGCCATCGACTCGCTCATGGACGCGGTGCGCAGCTGCGGCATCGCGCCGCCCGCCCAGGTGGCCGGCTGATGTACGTCATCGTCGCGGGCGGCGGCAAGGTGGGCGCGAACGTCGCGCGGTCGCTGCTGCGGCTCGGCCACGAGGTGACGCTGATCGAGCAGGAGCGCGACCGGTTCGAGCGTCTCGAGGACGAGTTCGAGCATCAGGTTCAGCGCGGCGACGCGACCGAGCTGCACGTTCTCGAGCGCGCCGGCATCGCGCGTCCGCCCGACATCATGCTCGCGCTCACCGGCGACGACGAGGACAACCTCGTGATCGCGCAGCTGGCGCGGGAGAAGTACGGCGTCGAGCAAGTGATCGCGCGCGTGAACGACCCGCGCAACCAGGCGCACTTCGACCTGCTCGGCATCTCGCCGACCGTCTGCGCCACCTCGAGCATCATGGCGCTCGTCGAGCACGAGGTTCCCGAGCACGATCTCATCCACCTGCTCGAGCTGCGCAGGGAGAACCTCGAGATCGTCGAGGTGCAGATCGATCGCGACTCGCCGTCCGCGGGCAAGCGCGTCGAGGCGCTCGAGCTGCCCGACGGCGCGCGTCTGATCTCCGTCATGCGCTCGGGCCGCGCCGAGATCGCCGTCGGCGCGACGCAGCTCGAGGCGGGTGACCAGGTGCTCGCCATTCTCGAACCCGGCAAGGAGGACGAGCTCCGACGCGTGCTCTTGCGGCGGTAACGGCTCTTGCATCGCTCCTGATCGGGGGGACCGCTCGGACGACCGGCAGCCATGACTGGCTCACGTTCGACTGGTCCGCCTCGCGCACGGGCGTCAATCCGTACGCGACCGGGATCGCCGCCGGCAACGTGAAGTCGTTGAGGCTGCGGAAGGTGACCTTGGACGGCACGGTCGACTCGTCGCCGATCTACGTCCACGGCCTCCTCGTCGTCACGACCACCTATGGTCGCACCGAGGCGATCGACGCCTCGACCGGCGCGGTGCGGTGGCGATTCACGCCGCCCGGCTATTCATCGTGGGCGGGGAGCTCGCAGATCACGACCGCGACGCCGGTCGCCGACCCGACCGAGAAGTGGATCTACGCGGCGTCGCCGGGCGGCCGCATCTACAAGCTCTCGGCCTCGAGCGGCCACGCGGCGTGGAGCGTTTCGATCACGCGGCTCGCTTCGCGCGAGAAGATCGCCGGCGCGCTGAACTTCGCGAACGGGCACGTGATCGCGACCACCGGCGGGTACATCGGCGACGCGCCCCCGTACCAGGGCCACGTCGCAGTGATCGACGGCGCGAGCGGGCGCCTGTTGCACGTGTGGAACTCGCTGTGCTCGAACCGCGCCGGGCTGCTCGTGCCGAGCAGCTGCGCCGCGAGCGACTCCGCCATCTGGGGCCGCTCCGGCGCTGTCGTCGACCCGTCCACGGGCGACCTCCTCGTCGCCACCGGCAACGCGCCGTGGAACGGGTCGACGAACTGGGGTGACGCGGTGCTGCGCCTGGCGCCGGACGCAAGCCGCCTGGTCGGCAACTACACCCCGGCGAACACCGACCAGCTGAACGCGTCGGACAGCGACCTCGGCTCGACCTCGCCGGTCGTGCTCGACGCGGGCCATCTTGCCCAGGGCGGGAAGGACGGGCACATCCGCGTGCTCTCCGTGGCTGCGATGCGCGGCACGTCGCCGCACAAGGGCGGTGAGGTGCAGATCGTGTCCACCCCGTCGGGGACCGATCTCTTCACGGCGCCGGCGGTCTGGCGCACGGGATCGTCGACGTGGCTCTTCGCCGCGGACAACGGCGGCACGGCGGCGTGGCGCTATCGCAACGGTCACCTGACCCCCGTGTGGCGGCACGCGACGGGCGGGACGAGCCCGGTCGTCGCCGGCGGCCTGCTCTGGGTCTACAACCCGAACGGCGGCCTGAACGTCTACCGGCCGGGGACGGGCGCGCTCGTCACGACGCTCCCCGCGGGCGGCGGCCACTGGAACAGCCCCATCGTCGTCGACGGCCACGTCGCGCTCCCCGAGGGGAACGCGAACAGCCACCTCACGTCAGGCGTTCTCGATATCTGGAGCGTGCGCTAGCCGGCTCTGCGGCGCCGAACGTTCGGTGCCTGCTGCCCCAACGCAGCGTAAGCCAACGCCTGCAGCGACTCGTTCAGCGTCGCAAGCTCTTTCGTCAGGCGCAGGAAGTGCTCGTCGTTGTCGAGCCGCTTCGTCACCTTCGCGAGCTCGTCGCCGATCCGGTCCAGCCGCTCGAGCAGGACCTCGAAGCGCCGGTCGGAGAGCTCGCTGTCCACGGGCTCATTGTAGATCCGCCAGCTCGGCCCGCGAGTGCACGACGACGGTGCCCGGACCGAGCTCGCGCAGCACCTCGTCGAGGGAGCCGACGATCGCGACCCGCCGGGCCGCGCCCACGTGCGCGAGCGCCATCTCGGCGAGCTCGCGCGGCGCGTCGGTGAACACGCCGATGCGGACGCCGGCGCCGTCCAGGCGGCGCAGCGACGCGCTCGTCTCCGCGCGGGGCCGGAAATGGAGCGGGCCACGGTCGGCGGCGAAGCGCTCGAGCAGCGGCCGCCAGTCGCCGAGGCTCTCGTCGAGCAGCGCGGCCGCCTCCGCCCGGTCCTCCGGCAGGTCGAGCTCGACGCGCGTGCGGCGCGCCGCGTCCTCGACCCAGTCACGCCACAGGGGCCGCGTGTCGGCGAGCACTGCATCGAGATCGAGCGCAACTGCGTCCACCGGGCGCCATGCTAGAGTCGCGCTCCAAACCGGCGAGCGGTAAGGGAACTCCGGTGCAAGGCCGGGACGGTCCCGCCGCTGTAAGGGGAGACGCTTCCCCACCACACGCCACTGGGCCCGAGGGCCTGGGAAGGCGGTGGGGGAGGGAGCCCCGAGTCAGAAGACCTGTCGCCCGCCGCGCAAACCGAACCCCTCGCGGAAGGGAGGATTCGTGCTTCGCCGTTCCCTCATTGCCCTCGCGATCCTTGCGACGGCGCTCGTCGTCCTGCCGCTCGCGGCCGCCAGGCCCGCGCCGTCGTCGTTCCCGGTCACCGTCCACGCCGCCAACGGCGACGTCGTGATCAAGGCTCGCCCCACGAAGGTCATCTCGCTGTCGCCCACGGCGACGGAGGATCTGTTCGCGATCGGCGCAGGCCCGCAGGTGGTCGCAGTCGACCAGGACTCCGACTATCCCAAGGGCGTTCCCACCACCAGCCTCTCGGGCTACACGCCGAACGCCGAGGCGATCGCCACGTACGACCCCGATCTCGTCGTCGTCTCGGACGACGGCGGCATCGTCGCCCAGCTCCAGAAGCTCGGGATCGCGGTCATGCTCGAGCCGGCTGCCGACAACCTCGCGCACGCCTACGACGAGATCCGCCAGATCGGGAAGGCGACGGGACACACCGCCGCCGCCACGACGCTCGTCCGGTCGATGGAGAAACAGCTGACGCACCTGATCCAGAGCGTGCCGAAGGGCTCGAGACATCTCAAGGTCTTCCACGAGCTCAGCCCCGACCTGTACAGCGCGACGTCCGCAACCTTCATCGGCCGCATCTACAAGCTGTTCGGCTTCCGCAACATCGCGGACGGCGCGGACCCGACGCACAGCGGCTATCCGAAGGTGTCGGCGGAGTACGTCATCGCCCAGAACCCGGACATCGTCGTTCTCTCGGACAGCGTCTGCTGCGGCCAGACGGCGAAGATCGTCGCCGCCCGGCCGGGATGGCAGAACGTCGCGGCCGTGAAGCATCACCGCGTGATCGCGGTCGACGACTCGATCGCGTCGCGCTGGGGGCCGCGCATCGTCGACTTCGTGCGCTTCGTCGCCGCGGTCGCGAAGCGCTCCTAGATGGCGGTCGAGTCGCTCCGGTCGCGGCCGCTGCCGCGCGTCCAGCCCCGCGGGGTGTCGCTCCGCTGGGGAGCCGGCGCGGTCGCGTTCCTCGCCGGCTCGATCGTCGTGGGCCTCGCTGTCGGCCCCGTGCACATCGGCGCGGGGTCGATAGTCGCCGCCGCGCTTTCGCATGTGCCGTTGCTCCATGTCCACTCGTCGCTCGACGCGGTGCAGCGCGCCGTGCTCTGGCAGCTGCGCGCGCCGCGGGTCGTGCTCGCGGCGCTCGTCGGCGGAATGCTGGCGATCGCCGGCTCCGCGTATCAGGGCTCGTTCCGGAACCCGCTCGCCGACCCGTATCTGCTCGGTGTCGCTGCCGGCGCCGGGCTGGGCGCGACAATCGCCATCGCCGACGGCTCGGCGGGCACCAAGAGCGCGATCGTCCCCGTCGCCGCCTTCGCGGGAGCGACGATCGCGGTCGTGTTCACATACGCACTCGGCAGCTCCGCGGGCAGCGGGCGGACGACCGGCACCCTCATCCTCGCCGGCGTCACCGTCACGAGCTTCATGACCGCCGTCCAGACGTTCGTGCAGCAGGAGCACACGAACTCGCTGCGCGACGTCTTCACATGGCTGCTCGGCGGATTCTCGACAGCGACCTGGCACGACGTCGTCATCTCCGCTCCATACATCCTCGTCAGCTCCGCGGTCCTCGTCTCGCACCGCCGAGTGCTCGACGTCCTCAGCCTGGGGGACGAGGAGGCGAAGAGCCTCGGCGTCGACGTTGGACGAACGAGGTTGATCATCGTGACCGCGGCGACGGTTGGAACTGCGGCGGCGGTGTCGGTGAGCGGGCTGATCGCCTTCGTCGGGATCATCGTCCCGCACACTGTTCGCCTGCTCGTCTCCACGAGCTACCGCGCCGTCGTCCCGCTCTCGTTCGTCGTCGGCGGCGGCTTCGTCGTGCTGACGGACGTGCTCGCGCGGACCGTGCTCTCCCCATCCGAGCTCCCGATCGGCGTCGTCACGGCGTTCTTCGGCGCGCCGTTCTTCGCCATCGTGTTGCGCACCTCCAAGGCGATGCGATGAGCGCAGCCGCCGTCGAGCTCGATCGCGTGTCGGTGAGCTACGGGGCGGCCCGCGCGGTCGACGAGCTGAGCGCGACGTTCGAGCCGGGGTCGTGGGTCGCGCTGATCGGTCCGAACGGCGCCGGCAAGACCTCGATCCTGCACGCGCTCTGCAGGCTGGTGCCGTTCTCGGGCGACATCCGCATCGACGGGCGCGACGCGCGGGCGTTGAAGCGGCGCGAGCTCGCGCGCCTCGTCGCGCTCGTCCCGCAGATCCCGGAGATGCCGCCGTCGATGACGGTCGCCGAATACGTGCTGCTCGGACGGACGCCGCATCTCGGGTACTTCGCGACCGAGACTCGCGACGACCGCGCGGCGGCGGAACGCGCGCTCGGGCGGCTCGACCTGCTGGAGTTCGCCGCGCGCAGCCTCGGGTCGCTCAGCGGCGGTGAGCTGCAGCGCGCGGTCCTCGCCCGCGCTCTCGCCCAGGAGGCGCAGATCCTGCTGCTCGACGAACCGACCTCCGCGCTCGACCTCGGCCGCCAGCAGAGCGTCCTCGCGCTCGTCGACTCGCTCCGAGCGGGGTCGGACGGGCTGACCGTCGTGGCGGCGATGCACGACCTGACGCTCGCCGGCCAGTACGCCGACCGCCTGCTGCTGCTCGACCGCGGGCTCGTCGTCGCGGACGGGCCTGCCCACGAGGTCCTGTCCGCGCCGAACGTCAGCACCTACTACGGCGCGGAGGTTCGGATCGTGCACGACGACGACGGCGTCTTCGTCCTCCCTCTCCGCCGATGAGCGCGCTGATGGTGCAGGGGACTGCGAGCTCGGCCGGGAAGAGCCTGGTCACGACCGCACTTGCACGCGTGCTTCGCCGCCGGGGCGTCGACGTCGTGCCGTTCAAGGCGCAGAACATGTCGAACAACGCGCGCGTCGTCGACGGTGGAGAGATCGGGACGGCGCAGTACCTGCAGGCGCTCGCCGCCGGCGTCGAGCCGGACGTCCGCATGAATCCCATCCTCGTGAAGCCCGAGGGAGACAATCGCAGCCAGGTCGTCGTGCTCGGCCGTCCCGACCTCGAGCTCAGCCGTCTGCCCTGGCGCGCGCGCCGCGCCGCGTTGTGGCCCGTGATCGAAGGGGCGCTCGCTTCGTTGCAGGCCGAGCACGAGTTCGTCCTGCTCGAGGGCGCGGGCAGCCCGGCGGAGATCAACCTGCGCGACACCGACCTCGCGAACATGCGCTCGGCGAAGGCGGCGGGCGCGCGTGTGATCCTCGTCACGGACATCGACCGCGGCGGCGCGTTCGCGAGCCTGTACGGGACCTGGGCGCTGCTGCCGGCCGACGAGCGCGCCCTCATCGACGGGTTCGTCCTGAACAAGTTCCGCGGCGACGCGACGCTCCTGCCGCCGGCGCCCGAGCGCCTGCGGGAGCTCACCGGCATCCCGACGCTGGGCGTCCTCCCCTGGCTCCGGCACGCGCTCCCCGACGAGGATGGCGCGTTCGTCACGCAGCCGAACGGCAGTGGCCCCGTGATCGGCGTCGTGCGCTACCCGACGGCATCGAACCTCGACGAGCTGAAGCCGCTCGAGCGCGTTGCGCAGGTTCGCTGGATCACGACTCCGAGCGCGCTCAACGGCGTGAGCTTCGTCGTCCTGCCGGGCTCGAAGCACGTCGCCGCCGACCTTGCATGGCTGCGCGCATCGGGCATCGCCGGCGAGCTCATCGCATCGGATGTCCCGCTGCTCGGGATCTGCGGCGGCATGCAGATGCTCGGCGAACGGATCGAGGATCCGGCGGGCGTCGACGGGGACGCCGACGGTCTCGGCCTTCTCCCCGTGCGCACGGTGTTCCGCCGCGAGAAGACGACGCGCGACGTCGAGGCTCGCTTCGGAGCGCTCGAGGGGCGCTGGCAGGCGCTCTCCGGCGCGCGCTTCCGCGGATACGAGATCCGGCACGGGGCGACGACCGGCACCGCCCCGGCTGCACTGCCGGACGGCCTCGGATTCGCATCGGGCCGCATCCTTGCGCTTGCCGCGCACGGTCTGTTCGAGCAGCCGGAGGTGCTGGCCCGGCTGTTCGGGCACGCCGGCGACGGATCGCTCGAGCGGGCCTTCGACGAGCTCGCCGACGCGGTCGAGCGTCACCTCGATCTGGACGCGGTCCTGCCTCTCGGAGCGCCGGCATGAGCCGCGACCCGGGGACGCCTCCGCGCCCGCGCTCGCTCGTTCTCGTCAACACCGGCGACGGCAAGGGCAAGTCGACCGCCGCATTCGGTGTCGTGATGCGCGCGGTCGCCCGTGACTGGCGCGTGTGCGTCGTGCAGTTCATCAAGTCGGGCAAGTGGAAGGTGGGGGAGGAGACGGTCGGCCGCCGCCTCGGCGTCGAGTGGCTGAAGGGCGGCGACGGCTTCACCTGGGAGTCGACCGATCTCGAGACGAGCGCCGGGCTTGCGCGCGCCGCATGGTCGCTCGCGCGCGCGGCCATCGAGAGCGGGGAGTACGAGCTCGTCGTCCTCGACGAGGTCACGTATCCGATGAACTACGGCTGGATCGACGGCGCCGAGGTGGCGGCGACGATTCGAGAACGTCCCGCGCGCGTGAACATCGTCGCCACGGGCCGGAATGCGCCGGCGGAGCTCGTCGACGTCGCCGACACCGTGACCGAGATGGTGAAGCTGCGGCATGCATACGACCGCGGGATTCGCGCCCGCCGGGGGATCGACTTCTGAGCGCCCGGGCGGCGATCGCGCTGGGCTTCGCGGCCGACCGCGCGCTCGGCGATCCCGCGCGTCTTCATCCGGTGGCCGGCTTCGGCGCCGCGGCCGCGGCGCTCGAGCGCGTGCTGTGGAGCCCACGTCGCGTCTCCGGCATCGCGCACGTCGTGGCGCTCGTCGCGGCCGTCGGCGCCGCGGCGGTCGTCGTCGTACGCCGCCGTCCGCTCGTGGCGGCGGCCCTCGTCTGGGCGACGCTCGGCGGGCGCTCGCTCGAGCGGGCTGCGCTTCGGCTCGCCGCCTCGCTCGAGGCGGGAGACGTGGAGGAGGCGCGCCGGCTCGCGCCCGCCCTCGTCGGACGCGATCCGTCCCGGCTCGACGCGGCTGAGCTCTCGCGCGCGGCGGTCGAGTCGGTCGCAGAGAACACGAACGACGCCGTCGTCGCGCCGCTGCTGTGGGCCGCGGCCTGGGGCGCGCCCGCCGCTGCGGCGTACCGCGCCGTCAACACGCTCGACGCCATGATCGGTCACAAGCACGATCGCTACCGGAAGTTCGGCTGGTTCGCCGCCCGTCTCGACGATTGCGCGAGCTGGCCGCCGGCGCGCCTCACGGTGCTTCTGGCCGCCGCGTGCGCGCCGCTCGTCGGCGGCTCCGCCCGAGCCGCTTGGAGAGCGGCGTGGGAGGACGGTCGCCGGCATCCGAGCCCGAACGCAGGTCGGGTGGAAGGAGCATTCGCCGGCGCGCTCGGCCTCCGGCTCGGTGGGCTCAACCACTACGCGCACGGCGCCGAGCGCCGTCCCGACCTCGGCGGCGGCCGACCGCCGGACGTCACCGACATCCGCCGCGCCGTCGTGCTCGCGCGGCTCGTCGGCGCTGCCGCGGTCCTCGTCGCCCTGGGAGCCGCGCGCCGATGAGCGGACTGCGCCTCCACGGCGACACGCTCGCCGGCGCCGGGATGATCGACTTCGCGGTCAACGTCTGGCCGGCCGCGCGTTCGCCGGCGCTCGAACGGGCGCTCGGCGCTGCGCTGGCGAACGACCGCTATCCCGACCAGTCCGCCGCGCGCCGCGTGCTCGCGAAGCGTCACGGGCGATCGCCGGACGAGGTTCTCGTGTTGAACGGCGCCTGCGAGGCGTTCTGGCTCCTCGCCCAGGCGCTGCGTCCGCGCCGCGCCGCCGTCGTGCATCCGGCGTTCACCGAGCCGGAAGCTGCGCTCCTTGCTGCCGGCACGGAGGTCGTGCGCGTCATGCGCGAGCCGCAGAGGTGGTCCTTCGATCCGGCGGACATCCCCGGCGGCGTCGACCTGGTGGTCGTCGGCAACCCGAACAATCCGACCGGCGACGTCTGTCAACCGTTCGGCCGCGACGGCGCGCTCGTCGTCGTCGACGGCTCGTTCGCCGACTTCGTCCCGTTCGATCCGGAAGGAGACGTCGTCGTGCGCAGCCTCACCAAGCTGTGGGGGCTTGCGGGCATCCGCGCGGGCTATCTCCTCGGCTCGAGCGACGTCGTCGCCGAGCTGGAGCGGCACCGGCAGCCGTGGAGCGTCAACAGCCTCGCCTGCGCGGCGCTCGAGGCGTGTGCCCGCGACCGCGAGACGCCGTTGCGTGTCGCGGCCGAGGTCGCCGCCGCACGGGAACGTCTCGTGGACTCCCTGCGGGAGCTCGGTGTCCGCGTGTGGCCCAGCGTCGCGAACTTCGTGCTCGCCGAGCTCCCGGCGGCGGTGGAGCCGCTGCGGGCGCACGGGATCGCGGTGCGCCCGTGCTCGAGCTTCCCCGGCCTCGACGACCGCTACGTCAGAGTCGCGGTCCGGACGGACGCCGACAACGATCTTCTGGTGCGAGCGGTCGAGGCGATCCTGTGACGCTCGTCGTGTACGTCGGCGGGGCACGCAGCGGCAAGTCGACGCTCGCCGTGGAGCGCGCGAAGGCGCAAGGAGCCGCCGTGACGTTCATCGCCACGGGCGAGGCGGGGGACGAGGAGATGGCGGAGCGGATCGAGCGGCACAAGCGCGAGCGTCCGGGTGAATGGACGACGGTCGAGGAGCCGCGCGAGCTCGCCGCCGCGCTCGCTTCGGTGTCCGACACCGATACCGTCATCGTCGACTGCCTCTCGCTCTGGGTCGCGAACGGCGGCGACGGCGCGGTTCCCGCTGCGCGCGGCGGCCTGACGATCGCGGTCACGAACGAGGTCGGCCTCGGCATCGTCCCGGACAATGCGCTGGCGCGCGCGTATCGCGACTCGCTGGGCCGCGTGAACGCAGCGTGGGTCGCCGCCGCCGACGAGGCGTACTTCGTCGTCGCCGGCCGAACGCTGAGGCTCGCATGAGCGCGTACGACGAGGCGAGGCGTGCGTATGACGCGAAGACGAAGCCGCGCGGCAGCCTCGGACGGCTCGAGGATCTCGGCTGCCGGCTCGCGGCCATCCGCGGGTTCGTTCCGGACCGGCTCGAGACGGCGATCGTCGTCGCCGCGGGCGACCACGGCGTCGCCGACGAAGGCGTGTCTGCCTATCCGCAGGAAGTGACGGCGCAGATGGTGGCGAACTTCGCCGCCGGCGGAGCCGCGATCAACGTCCTCGCCAGGCGCGCCGGCGCGCAGCTCGTCGTCGTCGACGCCGGCACGGCGGTCCCGTTCGAGCATGAGCTCGTCCGCAGCATCCGCATCGGCGCCGGCACCGCGAACATGACGCTCGGTCCGGCGATGCGCGCCGAGCACGTGGAGCGCGCATTCGCGGCCGCCGATGCGATCGTCGGCGAGCTGGACGGTGTGGACGTCGTCGGCCTCGGCGAGATGGGAATCGCGAACACGACGTCCGCGAGCGCGCTCACGGCGGCGTTGCTCGGAGTCGAGCCGGAGCTCGTGTGCGGGCGGGGGACGGGCCTCGACGACGACGGCGTGGCGCGCAAGGTGGACGTAGTCCGTCGCGCGGTCGCCGCGAACGAGGATGCCGACCCGCTCACCGCGCTCGGCGGCTTCGAGATCGCGTTCCTCGCGGGCATCGTGCTCGCCTGCGAGCGCAGGCGCGTCGCCGTGCTGCTGGACGGGTTCATCACGGGAGCCGCCGCACTCGCCGCGGCGCGCGTCTCGCCGTCGGCGGTCGGCGTCATGATCGCCTCGCACCGCTCGTCGGAGCCCGGGCACACGCTCGTGCTCGAGGCCCTGTGTCTCGAGCCGCTGCTCGATCTCGGCCTGCGCCTCGGCGAGGGCAGCGGGGCCGCGCTCGCACTGCCGATCCTGGACGCATCGATCGCGATCCTCGCCGAGATGGCGACCTTCGGCGATGCCGGTGTCACCGATGCCGGCCGCTGAGCTGCGCGGCCTCGCCGCGGCGGTCTCGTTCCTCACCCGCATCCCGGTCGGCCGCTGGATCGAGCTCGACGCCGCTGACGTCGCGCGCGGCGGCGCGCTCTTCCCCGTCGTGGGCGCCGGGATCGGCACCGTCGTCGGTGTCATCGCCCAGTCGACGGGCGCCTCGCTCACGACGCCGGTCGCTGCGCTGCTCGGCATCGCCGCCGGTACGGCGCTGACCGGTGTGCTGCACCTCGACGCGCTCGCCGATACGGCCGACGCGCTGACTGCGCCGACCCGCGAGCGCGCCCTCGAGATCATGCGCGACCATGCGGTGGGGGCGTACGGCGCGGTCGCCCTCGTGCTCGACATCGGCGTCAAGGCGGCAGCGCTCGCCGCGCTCGTCCCGCATCACGACGCGCTGCGGGCGGTCGTGTGCGCAGCCGCCGCCGGGCGCGCTGTCCCCGTCGTCCTCTCGGCCGCGTTGCCATATGCGCGTCCCTCCGAGGGGCTCGGCCGGGTGCTCGGCGGAACGGGATGGCCGCGCGCCGCAGTCGCCGTCGCGATCGCGGTCGCGCTCTGCGCCGCGCTCGGCGCAGCGCTCCTGCTCGCCGTCGTCGCCGGAATCGCGATTGCGTGCGGGCTCGCCGCCCGTCGCTGGCTCGGCGGCGTCACCGGCGACGTGCTCGGAGCGGCAGCCGAGCTGTCGGAGACCGGTGCGCTGATCGCGGCGGTCGCACTTCTGTGACGCGTCTCGTCCTCGTCCGTCACTGCGAGCCCGAGGAGGACATGCGCGGCCGCTGCTACGGCAGCCTCGACGTGGGCCTCTCCGACACAGGCCGCGTGCACGCACGCGAGCTGGCGGCGCGCGTCTCGGCCGGCGCCGTCTGGACGAGCCCACGACTCCGTGCGCGCGAGACGGCTTCGCCGCTCTCGGCGGCTCCGCTCGTCGACGACGACCTGCGCGAGCTCGACTTCGGCGAGCTCGAGGGAAGAACGTTCGACGAGATCGCTGCGAGCGAGCCCGTGCTCTACCGCGCCTGGATGGAGACGCCGACGCAGGTGCGTTTCCCCGGCGGCGAGAGCTACGCGGACTTGAAGGCGCGTGCGCTGCGCAGCCTCGGACGGATCAGCGCCGAGCACGAGAGCGCGATCGTCGTCACGCACGGCGGGGTCATCCGCGCCGCCCTCTCCGCGTGGCTCGGCATCCCGGACGAGTGGATCTTCCGCATCGACCTGCGCTACGGCGGCGTCACGATCGTCGACCTCGTCGAGAGCACGCCGATCGTCCGTCTCGTGAACGGCGTAGAGTTCTCGGCGGCGCGTCTGCGCCGTCCATGACCGACTGACGAGCTACTCACTCCGCGTCTCTCGTCCCTGCTCTGCCAGGAGGTCATGTCTTGCTCGCCGCTGTCGGCGTCTCGAAGTCGTATGGAGCCGAGGTCGTCCTCGAGGACGTCCACCTCGTCGTGCCGGAGCGCGCGCGCATCGGGCTCGTCGGGCCCAACGGCGCCGGCAAGTCGACGCTTCTGCAGCTGCTGGCCGGCATCGCGGAGCCCGACCGCGGAGCGATACGCCGGCGGGCCTCGATCGGGTACCTGGGACAGGAGCGCGGTGCGGAGCTCGCCGGGCTCTCCGGCGGCGAGGCCGCGCGCGCCGCGCTCGCGACCGTCCTCGACGGCCGGTTCGACGTGCTCCTCCTCGACGAGCCGACGAACGACCTCGACTTCGTCGGCCTCGAGTGGCTCGAGCGGTCCCTCGCCGCGTTCGACGGCGCGGCCGTGATCGTGTCCCACGACCGCGCGTTCCTCGACCTGATCGCGACGCGCATCGTCGAGCTCGACGAGTGGACGCACGGCACGCGCGAGTATCCCGGCGGCTGGAGCGAGTACGAGGCCGAGCGCGAGCAGCGCCGCGCCCGCCAGTACGTCCGCTGGCAGGCGTACGTCGGAGAGCGCGGGCGCATCGAGGAGCAGATGCGGCGGATGCAGGAATGGGAGCGCCGCGGATACGGCCAGGGCAGGAAGAAGAAGAAGTCGAAGGACGTGCGCCGGACGTACCAGAGCAGGCTCGGCCGGATCGAGCGAGTCGACAAGCCGTACGAGCCGTGGCAGCTGCGACTCGAGCTCGGCGCGGGCGGGAGGAGCGGCGACGTCGTCCTCCGTCTCGAGCAGGCGGAGGTCGTCCGGCGCGACTTCCGGCTCGGGCCGCTCGACCTCGAGGTTCGCTGGGGCGACCGCATCGCGCTCACCGGCAGGAACGGGAGCGGCAAGACGACGCTGCTCGACGCACTGCTCGGGCGGATCCCGCTTGCGAGCGGAGCGAGGACGCTCGGCCGCGGAGTCGTGCTCGGCGAGCTCGAGCAGACGCGGGCGACGTTCGACTCCGGTGACGTGCTCGTGGACGCGTTCGTCCACCTGAGCGGCCTCGGTCACGAGGACGCGCGCACGCTGCTCGCGAAGTTCGCACTCGGCGCCGACGACGTCGTGCGGGCCGGCAGGTCGCTCTCGCCCGGCGAACGGACGCGCGCGGTCGTCGCGCTGCTCTCGGCGCGCGGCGTCAACTGCCTCGTGCTCGACGAGCCGACGAACCACCTCGACGTCGAGGCAATCGAGGAGCTCGAGCGGGCGCTCGCGGAATACGACGGGACCGTGCTGCTCGTGACGCACGACCGTCGCTTCCTCGAGCGGTTCGGCGCGAGCCGTACGATCACGCTCTGATGGCGACCGCGGCGATCCTCACCATCGGGAACGAGCTCGTCTCGGGGGACGTCCCGAACTCGAACGGCTCCTGGCTTGCGCAACGGCTCGCGCCGCTCGGTGTCTCCGTCCGGCTGATCGCGGCGCTCCCGGACGAGGTCGACGTCATCGCCGAGTTCGTGCGCCGGGAGGCGCCGCTCGTCGACTTCCTGCTCGTCACGGGCGGCCTCGGCGGTACGCCGGACGACCTGACGCGCGAGGCGATCGCGCATGCGTTCGGGGCGGAGCAGGAGGAGGTCCCGGACGTCGCCGCCGACCTGCGCGCACGCTTCACGCGCGATCCGGAGTACGCCGCCGCGTGGGCGCGGCTGCCGGCGGGGAGCAAGCCGCTTCCGAACCCGCTCGGCGGCGCGCCCGGCTTCGCGCTCGAAAACGTCTACGTGATGCCCGGGCTGCCGGCCGAGATGGAGGCGATGTTCGACGCGGTCGCGGAGGACTTCCGCCGCGGGGAGCCGATCGGCTCCTGGCGGCAGACCTACCGGACGCGCGAGAGCGCGATCGCGTCGCTGCTCGCCGAGGCGGGGGAGCGCTGGCCGGGAGTCGTCATCGGCTCGTATCCGACGTTCCCGCTCGACGGGCCGCAGGTCGAGGTGGTGGTGAAGTCGAGCGACGCGAAGGAGCTCGCCGAGGCGTCCGCGTGGCTCGCGTCAGCGATCGAAGAGCGCGGCTGAGGGCAGATAGAACGCCGCGATCGCGAAGGTGAGGAACACCGCCGCGAGCGGGCTGAAGAAGGCGAGCACGAACACGGTCCCGTACATCGGGACGCCGGGCGCGTAGGCACGGTCGACGGCGCGCAGCGCCGCGTCGGAGACGCCGTCTGCGACCAGCCGCCGGTTGCGGCGCGCGTACTGCCACCACACCTGATGCATCGCGGCCATGACGACGAACGTCGCCGCGTAGGCGAGCACCGCTGCCCGCTCGCCGTCCCTGTTCAGGTAGTCGGCGACGAGCTTCGTCGGGAACGGCAGGAACGCGACGATGAGGAGCAGGAGGTTGTTGACGAAGAGCATCCTTCGGTCGACGCGCCCGATCAGCGAGACCGTGTGGTGGTGGTTCATCCAGATGATCCCGATCGTGACGAAGGTCGTCACGTAGGCGAGATAGGACGGCCAGAGGTGGACGAGCTGGTGGCCGAGGTTGCGGCCGGAGCTGACGGAGAACTCCAGCACGAGCAGGGTGGCGGCGATCGCGAACACGCCGTCGCTGAAGGTCTCGAGGCGGGCGGTTCCCTGCTCCATCCGGTGCATCGTGGCGGGGGAGGAGGACGGCGCTTTACGCGGCTTTTACCGGCCTCGCCGCAAGAAGCGACGCTCCGGGCGCATCTCTCCTGGCGACAACCCCGGCTGGGAGGGAATCCTGATGAAGAGGCTCACCATCGCCGTGATCGTCGTCGCCGCGCTCGCGAGCGCGGGCGTCGCGGTCGCGCACGGCATCGAAGGCGGAGCGCAGGTTGCGACGCCCGTGAACGCGAGCTTCACCGCGACGTCGGTGACGGGCAGCGACACGCGCACCTGCACGACGGCGGCGGGCAAGACCGTCGCCTCGACGAAGGCGACGTACACCGGCACGGCGTCGGGGAGCCCCGACCTCACCGGTGCGGCGACGATCGAGGCGCGCAGTGTGCTCGACACGACCGACGGCGTCGGCGTCGTCTCGGGGACGCTGCGGATCGGCAAGACGCAGTCGCACTTCAGCGCCGTCTACGACCGCGGGTCGATCGCCGGCCTCGCGTCCGGCCACGGCGCGACGCCGCACCAGCAGGTGCTCGCGAACGTCTCCGCCACGTTCAGCGCGACGGGAGGCTTCACGAACGGCAGGATCGGCGGGACGTCGGGCGGCTCGGCCGTCGAGCTCTCGCCGGGCGGCTGCGCGTCCGTGTCCCCGCACGCCACGAAGGCCGAGGGACGGGTGACCGCGTCCTCGAGCACGTCGATCACGGTCGGCCGTCTCACGTGCGCGATCCCTGCGACGTTCGACGTCGCCGCCTTGCTCGGCCTCCAGGTCGGCGCACGCGCGAAGATCGAGTGCTCGCTCGTGAACGGCGTCGAGACGCTCGTCAAGGTCGAGGCGCGGAAGCACTGAGCTCTCGACCGATGAGGCGCACCGCATCGAGATCGGTGTGCTGCAAGTGCTGGAGCATCACGCGGTCGCAGCCCGCCTGCTCATACTCGTGCAGGCGGGCCGCGACCTCGTCCACCGATCCGACGAGCGCGCGCTCCGAGTACGCGGCGAGCCAGTCGTCGAAGCCGGTGTCGCGCGGCCGGCGCCCGTAGAGCTCCTGTGCCTTGTCGAGCGCGTCGCCGTGCGTCGTTCCGACGATGCAGCCGGTCATGACGGAGAAGCGCAGCGACGGCACCTTCGCGCGGATGCGCGCAGCGTACTCCGGTGAGGCGAACGGCGTGTTGTATTCGTCGGCGAAGCGCAGCGCGGGCTCGACCGTGCCCCGCCCGCCGCTGCCGCCCACGACGATCGGCGGTCGCGGCTGCTGCACGGGCTTCGGCAGACCGGGTGCGTTCTCGAGCACGTAGTGCCGGCCGCTGAAGTCGACGCGCTCCTCGGTCCAGAGACGGTGCACGATCTCGAGCTGCTCGGCGAACATCTCGACGCGCACCGGTGTCTCCGGGAAAGGGAAGCCGAAGGCGCGGTGCTCGCGCTCCATCCAGCCTGCGCCGAGCCCGAGCTCGATCCGGCCGCCGGACACGTGGTCGGCCGTCGCCGCGGCGTTCGCGAGGAGCGCGGGCGCGCGGAAGGTCGCGGGGGAGACGAGCGTCCCGAACCGGAGCGTCGTCGTGCGCGCCGCGAGCGCGGCGATCGTCGTCCAGGCGTCGTGGGCGACGTTCGCGCTCTCGTCCGCCTGCGAGATGTAATGGTCGGAGCGGAACAGCGTCTCGACGCCGTGCTCCTCGCATGCGTCCGCGAGCGCGCACCAGTGGTCCCAGGTGACGCCCTCCTGCCCTTCGATCATGAGTGCGACGCGCACGCCGGGAGTTTGCCGGTCCCGGGGCGCGGAAACGACGGGGTGGTGGACGCCGGGACGGTTCAGAACGCGGTCAAGGCGGTTCCGCAGCCGGTGCGGGACGTCCTGGACGGCGTCTGGCTCGGGACGCCGCTCCATCCTGCGCTGACGGACGTCCCGCTGGGCGCCTGGACTGCAGCAGCCGCGCTCGACATCCTCGGCTCCGAGGCCGCCGACGATGCGCTCGCCGTCGGCGTGCTCGCCGCGCTTCCGGCGGCGCTCACCGGGCTGAACGACTGGAGCTACCTGAACGGCGAGCCGGAGCGGCTCGGCGTGCGGCACGCAGTGCTCAACTCTGCGGCGCTCACACTGAACATCGGCTCGGTTCTCCTCCGCCGGCGCGGCCATCGCGGTCTCGCGCGCGTCTTCTCCGGTGTCGCCTACCTCGGCACGGTGTACTCGGCGCACCTCGGCGGCCGCCTCTCCTTCGGGCTCGGCGTCCGCGTCAACCACACCGCGTTCGAGCATCCACGCGACCGGTACGCGCCCGTCATCGACGCGAAGAAGCTCGAGGACGGCGGCCTGCACCGTGTCGAGCTCGAGGGCGAAGCCGTCGTCGTCGCGCAGTGCGAGGACGGCGAGATCTGCGCCGTCTCGGCCGTGTGCTCGCACATGGGCGGCCCGCTCGACGAGGGCGAGCGCGACGGCGACACCGTGATCTGCCCGTGGCACCAGTCGCGGTTCGATCTCCGCACCGGCGACGTCGAAGGCGGCCCGGCTGTCTTTCCGCAGCCGCGCTACGAGACGCGGGTACGCGCCGGCAAGGTCGAGATCAGAGCGGCGAAGGAGTGAGGGCGGCGGCCGGTGCCGCCGCCCTCGAGACACTCCTTATTGCCAGGTGGCGTCCGACGAGGTCGGGCACGACGGCGTGCCTCCCGATCCCGTCGAGACGTGTCCGGCCAGGCTGCCGCTGTACGCCCACACCGCCCATGCTCCGTTTGCGGCGCCGACGAGGCCGGAGCCGTCGCCGCACGTGATGACCTGGTTGTCGAGGGAGGTCCCTGAGCTCCACCAGGCGGCTGCCTCGATTGCGAGGCCGAGCGAATAGGCTCCGAGCGGCTCGCAGTCGACGAACGTCTGGCCGAGCCCGGTCGAGTGCATGTACGTCGGGGAGCAGCCGGGATTCTGCGTCTCGCAGCCGTCGGCCGTCAGCCCGTCGTGGTCGTACCAGCCCAGGTCGCACACGAGGATGTACGGCTGTCCCTGGCGGCAGCCTGCAGTGGCATGCGAGAGGACGTGCGTCACGTCGTTGCCGACCAGGCCGCAGTTCTTGGGATCGAACTGCAGCGTGGACAGGTCGAACTCGCAGCCGTCCGCCACGCTGTTGTCGGCGTCGACCCAACCGCTGTCGCAGGAGGTGAGCTGCAAGCTCCCGCCGACGCAGCCCGCAGTTCCGTGCGCGACGGCCGGGGCCGTCCCGCTGCACTCCGCCGGAGGCGTCTCGACGGTCGTGGTCGTGCCGCCGCCACCGCCGCTCGACGAGCCGGTGTCGCACCGGATCGAGCCGGCGCCGTCGGACGCGAACGTGACGCTGACGGTTCCTCCGACTCCGCCGGCCGTGCACGGGCTGCCGATGAGGCCCGAGCCTGCCGGCCCGGCCGGGCCGCGTGGCCCGGTGTCGCCGGTCGGCCCCTGCTCACCCTGCAGGCCCTGCGGCCCTGTGTCGCCCTTCGGTCCCTGCGGGCCGACGACGTTCCACTCCGCAGCCCGTTCGCTCGTCCGGCACTGAGACGCGTCCGCGACGATCCGGACGTCTCCGTTCGTCTTGTTGACACAGGCGTGGACGACGCCGTCGGCGGCTGTCGAGCCGCCCGTCAGCGCCGCTGCCGCAAACGCGCCTCCCGCCGCCAGGGCCGCGACGGCGCAGATGACCGCTGCGAGCCGCGGCGCGCGGCGCGCCAAGAATCCCCTGCCCAAAAGATGCCCTCCTCCGATCGTAGGTACGGCGGATAACGATGAAGGCCATTCGCAAATCAGTCAAGGGGCACCCCGCTACGATCGAACACGTGGCCGCGACCCAGCCGGAGACGTACCTCGAGGACCTGAATCCGGCCCAGCGGGAGGCCGTTCTCACCACCGAGGGGCCGCTGCTCGTCGTCGCCGGCGCAGGCTCCGGGAAGACGCGTGTGCTCACCCGCCGCATCGCGCATCTCCTCGCCGCGGTCGGCGCGAAGCCGCCCGAGATCCTTGCCATCACCTTCACGAACAAGGCCGCCGCGGAGATGCGCGAGCGGCTCGAGGACCTCGTCGGCCCGCCTGCGCGTGCGTGCTGGGTGATGACCTTCCACGCCGCGTGCGGGCGCATCCTCCGCCGCGAGGCGCCGCGGCTCGGGTACCGCACGAACTTCACCATCTACGACTCCGCCGACCAGCACCGGCTCGTGAAGCGCTGCCTGGAGGAGCTCGACCGCGACCCGAAGCGGTTCACGCCGCGCGGCATCCATTCGCAGATCTCGAACGCGAAGAACCAGCTCGTCGGCCCGGCGGAGTACGCGAGCCGCGTCTCGAGCTTCTACGACCAGACGGTCGCCGACGTGTACGAGCTGTACCAGCAGCGGCTGTTCGCGTCGAACGCGGTCGACTTCGACGACATGCTCTACCTCACCGTCGACGTGCTGGAGCGATTCCCGGAAGCTGCCGAGCGCTGGCAGAACGCGTTCCGGTACGTCCTCGTGGACGAGTACCAGGACACGAACCACGCGCAGTACCGGCTCCTCCAGCTGCTCGCCGAGAAGCACCAGAACGTCTTCGCGGTCGGCGATCCCGACCAGTCCATCTACGCCTTCCGCGGCGCCGACATCCGCAACGTGCTCGAGTTCGAGCGCGACTTCCCGGGCGCCCGCACGATCGCGCTCGAGCAGAACTACCGCTCCACGAACGCGATCCTCGAGGCGGCGAACGCGGTCATCCGCCACAACCGCGAGCGCAAGGACAAGAACCTGTGGTCGGAGCTCGGCGACGGCGAGCCGGTGCGCGTCGTCGAGGTGGAGGACGAGCACGCGGAGGCGCGCTACGTCGCGGCGGAGATCGCGCTCCTCGTCGAGCAGGGGTATTCGGGCAGCGAGATCGCCGTCTTCTACCGGACGAACGCGCAGAGCCGCGTGCTCGAGGACGTACTCGTCCGCCAGGGCGTCGCCTACCAGGTCATCGGCGGCCCACGCTTCTACGAGCGCGCCGAGGTGAAGGATCTCGTCGCGTACCTGCAGGTGATCGACAACCCGTACGACGCGGTCTCGCTCGTGCGCATCGCGAACCGGCCGCGCCGCGGGATCGGCGACTCGACGCTCGCGCGGCTGCAGAGCTATGCCGACGCGCAGGGCATCTCGCTCTGGGAGGCGACGGAGTTCGCGGAGGAGGCCGGCGTCGGCGCGGCGCCGCAGAAGGCCGTGCGCGCGTTCCGGACGATGATCGAGTCGTGCATGTCGGGCGCGCTCGAGCTGGAGGTGCCGGAGCTGATCGAGCGCGTGCTCGAGCAGTCGGGCACGATCGCCGCCCTCGAAGCCGAGCGGACGATCGAGGCGGACGGGCGCATCGAGAACCTGCAGGAGCTCGTCTCGCTCGCGCGCGAGTGGCAGGAGCAGAACACCGAGCCGAGTCTGTCCTCGTTCCTGCAGGAGGTCTCGCTCTACTCCGACCAGGACGCGATCCGCGGCGAGGGCTCGCTCGTCACGCTGATGACGCTGCACAACGCGAAGGGACTCGAGTTCCGCGCCGTCTACCTCATCGGGCTCGAGGAGGGGATCTTCCCGCACTCGCGCTCGATCGAGGAGCACGGCGTCGAGGAGGAGCGGCGGCTCTGCTACGTCGGCATGACGCGCGCGATGGAGAAGCTGACGCTGCTGCACGCGTCGTCGCGCATGCTGTACGGCGGGCGCTCGTACAACCTCGCGTCCCGCTTCCTCGACGAGCTGCCCGAGCAGTGGGTCGAGCGCGACCAGCTGCGACCGGCGTCGTGGTCGAACTACGGCTCGCCGAAGAGCTCCGTGCCGAGGGTGCAGAACGTTCCCACGCTGTCGGCGGGCGACTCCGTGCGGCACGGGACGCTCGGCGAGGGTGTCGTCCTCCGGCTCGAGGCGGGCGGTGTCGCGGTCGTGCGCTTCGCCGGCGACGGTTCCGAGCGCCGGTTGATGCTCGATTACGCGCCGCTGGAAAAGATTTAGGGTCGGGCCGTGAGCATCGAAGTCCGTCCTTGCGCCGATCGCGCGGAATTCGCCCGCGCGCTGTACGGGATCTTCCAGTACTTCGGGCCCGAGCCCCCGGATGACGCGGTCGACCGCTGGCTCGGCTTCGTCGGCGCGGAGCGGATGCACGCGGCGTTCGAGGACGGTGAGATCGTCGGCGGCGCGGGCGCGTTCACGTTCGACTTCAGCGTTCCGGGCGGATCGCTGCCGTGCGCGGGCGTGACCGTCGTCGGGGTCTATCCGACGCATCGCCGGCGCGGGATCCTGCGCGCGATGATGCGCGCGCAGCTCGACGACGCGCACGCGCGCGGCGAGCCGCTCGCGGTGCTGTGGGCGTCGGAGGAGACGATCTACGGGCGTTTCGGGTACGGCATCGCGTCCTGGTCGGGCGACGTGACCATCACACGCGACCGGGGCGCGTTCGCACGTTCGCTCGAGCGGCGCGGCCGCGTGCGCTCGGTGACGGCGGAGGAAGCGGCGACGCTCTTCCCGCCGGTGTGGGATGCATTCCGCGGGCAGCGTTCGGGTGTCTTCGTGCGTACGGGCGCGTGGTGGAGGGAGCGGATCCTGCGGACGCCGGACGAGCAGAAGGCGACGCCGAAGCGGCTCGTCGCGCTCGAGCTGGACGGGTCGGTGCAGGCGTACGCCATCTACAAGACGACGGCGGCGTTCGAGGGCTTCGTCTCCAAGGCGAAGCTCGAGGTGCTCGAGGCGGTGGGGGCGACCCCGCAGGCGCTGGCGGAGATCTGGCGCTACCTGCTCGACGTCGACTGGATGGAGACGATCACCGCGCCGCTCATCCCGCCCGACCATCCGCTCTTCCTGCTCCTCGCCAATCCGCGGCGCGCGAGCTACCGGCGGTGGGACGGGCTCTGGGTGCGTCTCGTCGACGTCGGCGCGGCGCTTTCCGGGCGCGCCTACGCGGCGGAGGGAACCGTGGTGTTCGAGGTGCGCGACGCGTTCTGCCCGTGGAACGAGGGCCGCTGGAAGCTCGAGGGCGGGAAGGCCGCCCGGACCGAGGATCCGGCCGAGATCGCGCTCGACGTCGACGCCCTCGGGTCGGCATACCTGGGCGCGGTCTCGTTCGCCGAGCTGCGGGATGCGCTGCGAGTCGAGGAGCTCGCGCCGGGCGCGATCGCCCGGGCAGATGCGGTGTTCGGTTGGCGGCCGCTTCCATGGTGTCCTGAGATCTTTTAAGGATTTGTCAAGTCGGAACGGGAACGGCTTGGTTGAGCCGTTTCTGCGGGTGCTCGTTGCCGGATCGGGCAAACGGTGGGTTAGGGTCCCGGGCCTCCGATGGGGAGGAGAGGAATCCAGGTCGTGGTGGCGTTCGCCGCCGCTTGCGCTGTCGCGGCTCCCGCGGCGGCGATGCCGGTAGGCGGGCTCTCCCATGCGAGCGTGCGGCACGTCGCCGGCGCGCGGCATGTGAGCAGGTCGCGGACGCTCGAGTTCGCCTGGCCGGCTGAGGGGACGATCACGACCCCGTTCACCGCGTACCACCATGGGCTCGACATCGGCATGCTGCGCTCGCTCGACGTGCGCGCCGCCGCGCCCGGCAAGGTGGTCTCGGTCGGGTACGCCGCGGGGTTCGAGGGCTACGGCAACATCGTCCTCGTCCAGGTGACGCCGGATGTCGTCACGCTGTACGCGCACCTCTCGTCGTTCAAGGTGCACCCGGGCCAGGAGATTCGGCGCGGCGAGCTGCTCGGAATCGCCGGCTGCACGGGCTATTGCACGGGGACGCACCTCCACTTCGAGGTGCGCCAGAACGGCGTCGCCGTCGACCCGCGCAAGTTCCTCGGCGGCTGACGAAGCGGCTACACTGCCCGGCGACCCGGGGCGGTTAGCTCAGTTGGGAGAGCACCAGCTCGACAAGCTGGGGGTCACTGGTTCGAGCCCAGTACCGCCCACCTTACGAGGTATTGCGCGAACCGCCGCCGGAATCCTGTAGGTCGGGATGATCCGGCGGCGGTCGTGTACCTGAATCTCTTTGATCAGCAGCCGGAGTAGCTCCTTGGCTTGCTCAGGGTTTTCGTCAGCGACGATCGCTTCGAGTTGGTCGGCGAGGCCGCGGAGGGCGGCGCCGTCGGGCGGTGTGTGCGCCTGTGCGGCGAGGCGGGCGGTGAGGTCGGTTTCTCGTTCGCGGAGCGTTTCGAGGCGGTCACGGTGGCCACGAACGCGGTCTTGGAAGAGGTCGGCAGCGAGCCGGCCCTCTTCGAAGCCATCGAAATAACGCTCCAGCTTGCTCTCGACGCGCGCGATCTCGGCGCGCGCCGATGCGAGTTGTTCTTCGAGTTCGGGTCGCTCGGACTCGGTGACGTTCGCGAGGTCGGCGAGTGCTTGTTCGATCACACGGCCGTCGCGGTAAAGCTCGGCGAGCTGGGTGAGGACGGCCGCTTCGAGCCGGTCTTTGGGGAGCCGGTCGCCCTTGCACTTGGCGGGGCCGTACTTGTAGCGGGTGGAACAGGCGTAGTAGGTGTAGCGACTGTTGCGTCCATGCGCGCTGGTTCCGACGTAGGCCCGGCCGCAGTGGTGGCAGCGGACCAACCCAGAGAGCAGGAAGTCGGTCGGGTTGCCGCGACGCAGCGATACATCCTCGCCGCGGCGGCGGAGGATCTCCTGCGCCTTGTCGAACGTCTCGTCGTCGACGAGTGGCTCGTGCAAACCGGGATGTGTTTCACCGTTCCAGCGGACAAGCCCGCGGTAGGCGGGGTTGGCGAGGATCAGTTGCAGCGCGTTCGGTGACCAACCTTGCTTGCGCGGCGGCGGCGCGGCTTCCGCGTCAAGGGTGCGCGCGATCGCGGTCGTGCCCAGCTTCCCTTCCGCGTAGAGGTCGAAGATGCGACGGACGACCGGCGCCTTCACTTCGTCCGGAACAAGCAGCTTGGTCTCTTTGTCGCGGGTGTAGCCGTAGGGAGTGCGGCCGCTCATCCATTTGCCTTCGCGGACGCGGCGTTCGAGTCCGGCGGTGACGCGGTCGACGATGGTGGCGTGTTCGAACTCGGCGAACACGCCGAGCATCTGCAGCATCATCCGTCCCGCCGCTGAACCGGTGTCGAACGGCTCGGTCGCCGACTTCAACACGACACCGAGCTGGTCGAGCTCCTCGCACAGCCCCGCGAGCTGACGCACCTTCCGACTGAGGCGGTCGACGCGGTAGACGAGCAGCAGATCGATCCGTTTCTCGCGGGCGAGGTCGAGCGCCTGCCGCAAGCCGGGACGATCGAGGCTGGTACCCGAGGCCTGGTCCTCGTAGGCGGCGACGACCCGCCAGTCCTCCATCGCCTCGCAGTAGCGCTCCAGCCGCTCCCGTTGCGTTTTCAGAGACGTCGGCTGGTGATCCTCGTCGGTCGAGATCCGCTGGTAGAGACAGACCCGCATCACGGGCGACGCCCTCCGTTGTCGTGGTCGTCCATGAGGCCATCGATCCCGGCGAACGTCAAGTCGCTCGCGTCCCGCCGAAGGCCGAGAGCGCCCATCCGGGCGCGCTCGACCACGCCGTCGGCAAGCGCGGCGTCCGCCGCGCAGCCAGCAGTCCAGCCACGAACAGCACAGCTTCTTCTTTCTTCCACCTTGTCGGGTGCTCTACGAGGACTCGGAATCGCGCAGTGTGCACGCGCTTTCCCTGCCTCGAGGGGATCCGGTCCGGACCGGACTACAGAACGGACTACAGAACGGCCCCCAGAACGGACGCCAGAACGGCCCATGCCGCGCGGCGGTAGAAGCAGTACCGTCACGCCGCCCGCCTAAGCGACCGTTGGTGCCGAAGGGCGGCGGCGAACAGGGCGGTCAGCAGCTCGACCGCCTGCGCTTCCTGAGCAGCGGTGAGCGGCTCGACCCTCGCCGGGCCGAGCCTGATCTCACCGTCATCGATTGTCTTGAGACGCAGCGGCACAACGTTGCCGCCGGGTGGCGCATCGTGATCGTCCATCGGTTGTCGACGCGCCGGCAGAGGAGCCGAAGGTCAACGTCACGCCCGCCCGGACGGACACGCCGGGCGAGCGCGATTAGTCCTTCTACATAGATAGGCCATTTTCGACCCCCAAAAATCACAGCCGCCGGCGAGGGCTTACGAGAGCTTTACAGCCGTGCGACGGGTGGTCGGTCGCCAGTCGGCGCCGTGTCAGAACCGTGTCGGTGCGCCGCGACCGACGGAAAGCCTGCACGGCCGGGCGCGCTAGGGTCCGTCACCGTGAGCTTCTTCGAACCGAATCCGCCGAGGGAGCCGGTCGCGCAGCCTGCTCCAGTCCCGGAGTGGCTCGAGGAGCCAAGGGGATGGGTTGGCGGCGTGGTCGGTACCCGAATTGCGCTCGCGACCACGCCTGATGTCGCGGTGCTCGTGCACAGCCTCTACGCGTTTCCTGCCGGCATGTCGCTGACGGTCGAGCTTAGGGGGCGAGACGAGCGGGCGACGCGAAACCCGCACCGCGACTTCCACAAGATCCTGCACGCGGAGTACACCGAAGGAGAGCTCTCACCGGTGTTCTTCCGGTTCGGCATCGAACTCGCGGACGGGGGCAAGGCAACCAATCTCGTTGGCGCGGAAGAGCGACGTTCGATAAGGGACCGCGACGAGCCCCCGAACGCTCCCGTGCTCAGCCAGCGTGGCGGGAGCGGGTCGGGATCGGACGTCGACATCAGATACTGGCTGTGGCCGTTGCCCACAGGCGAGCGCATTTCATTCGTCTGCGAATGGCCGGCATTCGAGGTCCCGATCTCTCGTGCGGACATCCACACGACCCAAATCACCGAAGCAGCGCCACGGGCCCGCCGGCTTATTGCGAGTATGGAATGAGCTACTTCGAGGTCCCACCCGAGCCGGATCCTGGCGAGTGGCGTCCGCCCGAGTGGTTCGCTGCCCCGCACGACGAACTCGGTGTCGAGATCGTCGTCGACGAACCGGTTGCCCGAACCGAGACCGCGGCGATCACCCTTCGCTCGATCGTCGCCTACAGCAACGGCTTCGAGCTGAGCCTGCTTGGCGAGTGGGCGAAAGACGGCCTAGGCCCGATCGAAGACCACGTCGTCCACCCGCACTCGGAGCAGTTCCTTCGCATCGCCGTCGAGTACGCCGATGGGCGCCGCGCGACAAACATGGACTACGCCTTGCCGGACGACTCCGACAGCGACGATGACGAGAGTGACGAGGCGCCGCCCGACGCGCCGTACATCGGCCAACAGCATCCGCAGTTCTTCAACCGAACGACCCACCGTGAGCTGACTTACTGGGTCTGGTCAATCCCGGCGGGCGGCGACGTGACGCTCATTTGCGAGTGGCCCGCCGTGACGATTCCGGTAACGCGGATGTCGATCGACGGCGACACCATCCGCGAGGCATCGACCCGGTCGCGGAAGCTCTGGTAAGGCGCCCTCTGCCGCGCGCTCTGACTGCGTTAGACCTCGGATTGCTGGACCCGGTGGCCGCGCGGCGCCTTCGTACTTCCGATGCGAAACGCATCGAGCTTCTCGACCTCTTGCACCCATTTCTCAAGGTCGTCGCCGGACCAGAGGTCGCCTGAACCCAGCTTGGCCAGGTCCGAGTCATCCGCGTCGAAGAGGAGCGCGAGGCTCAACTGCTCCATGTGGTCGTAGTCGCCGTCGGTGTCATGCAGGACGAACTGGCGCGTGAAGTCGCATTCGAAGTGTTGCCCCTCACCCCAGTCATAGGCGCCCCACTGAAAGAGACACATGTCGTTCTCCACGTAGAGCGGAGGCGCAGCCGCAACGGGCTGCCGCGCGCATTCGACGAAGACTCGCCACGCTTCTTCGAGTCCGACCGCCGTATCGCCCGAGAGACGCGCCGCAAGTTCATCCCGCGCGCCCGCGAGCGGGATCGCCTCCGCTGAGGCTACGGGGACTTCGGGCCGCTCCTTCGGGATCAGGCCCTTCTTGGTTACTTTTGCGAACTCTTCCCAGGTGATCTCGCCCGTTGCCAACCGACGCACGACGTCGAAGACCTTGTCACGGCGCAGATCCTCGCCGGTCCCGTTGAGAATCTCGTCGGCGAGATCGAGTCTCTCAGGAGCGTTGTCGCCGCCCGCAGCGGAAAGGTGCGGCCGCCCCCGTCCACCACGTACCAGCGCTTCAGCGACCACTGGCCCTTGGCGTAACCGCCCTGCCCGCCGTGCACGAAGCTGTGCGACTGGCCCTCCTCGAGGCGCCACGGCTGCGTGAGCTGCTGTGAGATGTCGGCGGACATCTCGTGCCCGCCCCGCCAAGCGCTCTTGACTCGGCTTACCGTCTCGATATGCGTGGGTCGACGCCCACGATTCCGCACCTTCACCCAGAGCACGTCGCGGTTCGGGAGCGGACCGCCCGGCTGCGTCTGGACAGCCTCGGCAACGGTCACACTGACGCGCGCGCGGTCGTAGACAACGCTCAGAAAGAGCGCCCAGAGGGTGCCGGTCGTTCCAGTAACCGTGCCGACGATGGCAAGGGCCTGCGTGGCATCCACAGCCGCCGAGGCTACGCCGTCGTCCGGACGCGGCGGAGTACGGGGTCGCGCCAACAGTGTCTCAGCACGAGGCGCGGGTCCTCGGACTGCCAAACTCAGACCGTGGATCTGAATCAGGCGATCGGCGACTTCGATGCGGCGGAGACGACCCTTCGCCGCCTTGAGTCGGTTTGGGAGCGGCTGGCGGCGCTCGTCCCGCAGGGAATCGCCTTCGTTGGCGACAGCCCCGAGGGGATCGAGCACGAGGATCTCTGCCGCGCCTTCCGAGACCTGTCCGAGGGTCTGCCGCCGATCGACGGCTTCCGGATCGACGCCGAACCAATGCGGCTCGACGACGTCGCCCAGAACCGGCTCGACGCGCAGGAGGTCGGGTACATCGAGGCGATCACAGACGTGGAAGCAGGCATCGCGCAGCCGGGTGAGGCGATCCGCGAGTACCGGTTCCGGTTCAACCGCGCGCGCCGCAGAGTCGCGCGCGACCGCATCCTCGAACTCATCGCCGAGATCGAAGGCCACCTACAGTCGCTCACGAGCCGAATCGACTCCGATCGCGAGCCGATAGTTGACCCGGAATGGGACGAACTGCGGGACGCGCTCAGCGAGATCGAACGGCTCGCTGGAAGCTCAACACCTCGAAAGGGACGCTGGGGCGAACTCCACCGCCACCTCGCGTGGGCTCAAGGGGTAGACCTGCACGACATCGCCATCCATGACTGGCCGAGCGTCCTCGCCGACATCAACGCTGGCCTGTACACAGACACCGAGCCCATGCCCGTGACCGGAGCCGACCTCGGAACACTCGCAGAAAGCCGGCTCGAGGGCCGTCTAAGCACCAAGCTCGACTGGGCCGCGATTGATGACGAAGGCTTCGAACGGCTCATCTTCAATCTGATCAGCAACACGCCCGGCTACGAGAACCCGCGCTGGCTTACCAAGACACACGCGCCCGATGGCGGTCGCGACCTCTCCGTGGAACGTGTCCACATCGACCCACTCGGAGGGACGAAGCGCCAACACGTGATCATCGCCTGCAAGCACTGGTTGTCGAAGTCGGTGACCCCGGACATCGTCCAGGCAGCTCTCGCAAGAGTTCCGCTGTCCGAGCCGCCGCCGGTCGACGTCCTCGTGATCGCCACCAGCGGACGGTTCACCAACGATGCCGTGCGCGTGATCGATCAGCACAACAACAGCCGCCTTCGCCCGGAGATCGAGCCATGGGCCGAAAGCCACCTCGAAGGTCTCCTCGCGCAACGGCCTGACCTAACCCCTCCGGGTCTGCGGCTGTAGCGCCGACCTCAGTCGAGGGCGAACGGAGAGCCTGTCAGGGCCACATCGGGGTTCGCGCAATACCCGGTTCGGCCCATGAAAGGACCGCTGGAAACGGACGGTTTGCGTTTTCCGCATTGAAGACGCCGATGTCGCCGTGCTAACAGGAGGATCGTTAGCACCCGTCGATTGGGGGACTGTCCGATTAACGGTGTAAACGCAGTGTCCTGACTTGCTGGCCGTGGGGCTGGCGGAAGGGAGCTGTGATGTCTGATTTGGCTACACCGCCGTCGGGTGAAGAGAGCGTCGGGGTGACAGTCGATGAGGCGCTCGCGCAAGAGTTGGTTGAGCGTGCGCGCTCGGAGGGCGTCGAGCTCGTCGGGCCCGGCGGCCTGTTGGCGGGATTGACGAAGACGGTGCTCGAGACGGCGCTCGAGGTCGAGCTGGACGAGCACCTCGGGTACCCGAAGCACGCCGTCGAGGGCAACAACACGGGCAACTCGCGCAACGGTGCACGCGCCAAGACGGTCCTCACCGACGTCGGCCCGGTTGAGATCGAGGTGCCGCGCGATCGCGAGGGCTCGTTCGATCCGAAGATCGTCAGGAAGCGGCAGCGCAGGCTGGTCGGCGTCGACGAGATGGTGATCTCGCTCGCGGCGAAGGGGCTGACGACCGGCGAGATCAGCGCGCACCTGGGCGAGGTGTACGGCGCCGAGGTCTCCAAGGACACGATCGCAAGGATCACCGACGCGGTGCTCGAGGAGCTCGCCGCCTGGCAGTCGCGGCCGCTCGACCAGGTCTACCCGGTCGTGTTCATCGACGCGATCCACGTCAAGATCCGCGACGGCAAAGTCGCCAACCGACCGATCTACACCGTTGTCGGCGTCAGCGTCGACGGCGAGCGCGAGATCCTCGGGCTCTGGGTCGGCGACGGCTCGGAGGGCGCGAAGTACTGGCATCAGGTCCTGTCGGAGATCTTGAATCGCGGCACGGCCGACGTGCTGATCGTCGTCTGCGACGGACTGCGCGGCCTGCCGGATGCAATCGGCGAGGTCTGGCCGGCCGCGATCGTGCAGACCTGCGTGCTGCACCTGATCCGCAACACCTTCCGCTACGCGAGCCGTGCGGTCTGGGACGAGCTCGCGCGTGACCTGCGCCCGGTCTACACCGCCGCCACCGAGCAAGCCGCGACGCTCGCCTTCCAGGAGTTCGCCGGCAAGTGGGGCGACGTCTACCCGGCGATTATCAAGCTCTGGCAAAACGCCTGGCCGGAGTTCGTGCCCTTCCTCGCCTACAGCGCCGAGATCCGCCGCGTCATCTATTCGACGAACGCGATCGAGAGCATGCACGCGCGCTTCCGTCGTGCCGTCCGAGTCCGCGGCCACTTCCCCAACGAGCAGGCCGCTCTGAAATGCTTGTACCTCACCGTGCGAAGCCTCGACCCCACCGGACGCGGCCGAGCACGCTGGATCACGAGATGGAAGCCCGCACTGAACGCCTTCGCGATCACCTTCGAAGGAAGAATCGAGATCAACAACTAACAACATGGACAACAGCGTTTACACCGTTCGTCTGACACTCCC
>DASUIG010000052.1:0-45029 GCA_036273155.1 Gaiellaceae bacterium
TCTGTCTTCAGCCGAGCGATAGCGCGAGGAAACCTCCTCGTCGCCGAGGCGACCACGCGCGAGATCGGGAAGGTGTCGCTTGACGAGGCGCTTGCGCTTACGCTTCTCGTCGCGCAACGCTCGCCTGATCGAGTCGCGCGCTTCGCCGATCGATGGCTCAAACTCTTCATTGCTGAACGACCCGAGGCGACCGCGAACGAGGTCAGCTACGTCGCAGCCTGTCTTCACGCGCTGAGTGACGATCGGACTCGGGAAGCCGCAGCGCTGGCCCTAACCACGATCAGCTCGTCCTCGCGGTGATGACGTGGTCGTTAGTGAGTTCCTATATGAGTCGGCCGGACTCGATCCGCTCACGCAGCTCTTGGAAGGAGAGCACGGGCAGGCCAACATCCACCAGGTAGGGCGTCAGCAACTCGTTTTCGACCACCATCAGCGGCTTAACCTGCCAGCGTTGAGGGCGTTGCTCATCGATCCCTAGCGCCTGCAACACCTCAGCTCGATGATCCTTCACCCAGTCGGTGACCTCCTTCAGCTTGTCGATCTCCGACTTCTTTCCGGGCTGTCCGACGAAGGTGTCGATTCGTTCGTTCTTTAGCTCCCAGGCAGTGCGCCCGACAACGAGCGACTTCGTCTCGGTCACGATGAGGCGACGTTTCTTCAGGTCTGCGACCAACACGTCAATGTCAGAGATCGTCTCCCCGGACTCACGGGCGATGCGCAACCCGCCGATCTTCTTCACACGGACAAGCACCGGCAGTCGCTGCGATTTGTAGAGCGCAGCGACGCGGTCGTTGAACTCGCGTGCGTCACGCTGTCGCCAACGATTGATGATCTGGATGAGCCGCTTCGTTCGCGCCTGGAGCCGACCTCCAGCTGCAAGATCAACGAAGAAGCGGCTTGCGACATAGACGTGCCGCGCGCCCCATATCAGCTCGTCACCACGTGCGAGCAGCGGGCGTCGCACGTAGGAGTGCGTTCGGTTGAACGCCCAAGGGAACGCCTCCCACTTCGGCAGGCCGTTGGGCATATCGAGATACGACGGTCGTTCTTCGAGGACGTGCAGGTCGATCGCCTGCTCCACCTTCTCCTCCGACCAGCCGAGTTCGCGCGCGAGTTCCTCTATCAGCTCGGCTCGAAGCGCAATCTTCGGCTCTCCTTGTCGCCGCCACCCGGCATTGATCAGCTCCATATGGAAATCGACGAGGTCGCGCAGCCCAATCCCGTATTCGCCCTCGACCGCCTGATCCAACTCATCCATTTCTTCCGGAGCCTCGACGTTCCGATCTGGTCTGCGAGCCGATGCGACGAGTCGCGCGCCCCGGCGCACGATCTCGCTGCGGGCATGAACCTCCAGAAACGCATCTCGCCCCCGCTCCCACTGCGTTCCGCGCGAGAAGCCGAGACGCTGCGAAGGCAGGATGCTGACTTCTACGTCGGTCAGCTCATACTGGATCGAATCGCTGATGATGCCCTTGTCGAAGATCTCAGCGGCAAGTGCAAGCAGCTCGTCATAGAGATCCATCGACAGCGGCCTGGCACCCCTGGGCGGCCGCGCCGTCACATACTCGACGAGGAACCGGCTCGCCGTTGCCGCGAGCGCGACGGCCGGAATCTCCTTCCGCAGGCGCTCGGCCATCTCGGGAACGGTGGAGAAGCAGTGCAGCTCCGTCGGCACCGCGTGATCACGCTGCGCCTGATGAGAGACGACGGCTTCGGCCTGGGCGACAAGCGTCTCTAGTAGGCCGTCGGGAGACAGGCTCGCGACCGTCGCCTCCAATCTCTCGAATAGGAACGCAACCGTGGCGTGCAGCGCACGTTGCGCATCTGCGCGATCGAGATCACCCTCGACGAAACCTCTCTGCTCAAGCGCCGCACCGACATCGTCGAGGAGGAGACTGTTGTTCGGCTCCTGCACCCCTCGGTAGTCGGGAAGGCCGGTGTCGTCGAGGCGCGGATCGGCTGCCGTGTGGAACGACGAGATCTTCTTCTTGAGACCGAGTGGTGCAACGCGATCGACGATGTCGGTGACCTGTTCAGCTGTCGGCGCAGCCGCGTTAGAAAGTTGAGCGAGTGACTCGACGAGCGCGCGGACAAGCACGCGGTCGAGCGCGTTGTCGGAACGTGCGATCTCGGCTACTGCCAACGGCGAGACCGTGATCGTCAGTTCCGTTGCGTTCGTGACGATGATGAACGGGTCTGTCGCTTGCTGACCGTCGTCGTCGGCCTCGCTGCCGAACCAAGCTTCGTCGGGTGTGAGTTGAACGCGAACGATGAACTCGTCATCGCCGTCAAGCTCCGCACCGGCGTCGAAGACGGGGATCGAGCCTTGGAGCTGCCAGAGCCAGTAGGCAGTCATGTCGCAGAAGCTGAACGTAAGCCCGCGATAGGTGTCGTCTGCGTATTCGGCAACCACCCAGACCGGGAGCGCAAAGCCTTCGACCAGTAGCTGAGGCACCCGGTAGGTTCGACTGAATGGCACGTAGATCGGGATTCGTCGCTCACCGTGCAAGGCCGCGACTGTCGTGATCGCACTCCGCTCAGGCAGCTTTGCTCCGTGGAAGTCGAACTTCTCCTGAATTTCCGCCTTTAGCGGCGCAGCGCCATCGGGAGAGATCGACAGGAAGTCCGGCCGTGCGTCATCGGCGAGGTAGTAGCTGTAGTCACGCGTGCGATAGGCGCCGAACTCATCGAGCGCCGAGAAGACCATTATCCGAGTGCGCTCCCGCACTCGATCGTGGGCCACGCCGTATTTCCAGAGTGCTAGGCGATCGTGTTCAAGAAGCGTGATGACTTCCAGGTCACCAGCGCTGAGGGCAAAGAGCTTGCCGGGCAGATCCTCGGGGCGATCTTGGAGTCCGAAGATGGTGGTGCGTCCGACCGGAGCCGACACGATCAGGTGGAGAACGTCATTGATCCCCGGTTGCTCATAGAGCGTCCGCGCGGCGGCATTTACGATCTCTTCGAGTTGCTCGTTGAGACCGTCCGGCTGCCACGGTGCATCGAATGCATCTCGGTCGTAGCCCGTTAGATCGTCACTGAGCAACAAGACGTGAGCCGCCTTGTCGCTGTCGATGCCAAACACACGGCTGAACCCAGGGAACCCGTCGGGAACCGGAAGATCAACAGCGGCCTGCGGGATGCCGTTCTCGGTCAGGCGCTCGTGAATTGTTGCGAAGACAGCCTCTCGGAAGCGCGAGGCGAGTTCGTCGGCAAGGCCCGCCTCGACCGCGCCCGAGATCAGAGCGTGGTTGAGCGCCAGAATCAGCTCGTGAGGAAGTGCGACGACGACTACGTCGTCGAATCGGACAAGAGGGTGTGAGTAGAAGAGTCCGTCGCCCCAGTCATCAAGGCCAGGCACAGCAACCGGCTCCTGCACGAGTGGCGTCAGCGTTGCGAATCCACCCAGGTCACCAAGAAGTTGGTCAAGCTCGGCAACCGAGAACTGCAGCAGGGCGGACTCTCGGCCAAGTAGATCGATCCTTGGGACAACCAAGTTGGGCGAGAACTTGGGTGCGAGTCCTCGCGTCAGCGCTGCCCGCCGCGCAACTTCGTCGCTCAGTCGAAGACACGCTCCAGCGAGGCGCACTGCGTCGCGGAGATACGCCCTGGCCTCGGGCCAGTCGGCGCCCAGGAAGAGCGCACGCGTCAGGTGCCGGAAGATGAAGAGCGCTTGCTCGGACGGCCCGGGAAAGACGACGTAAGAGCCTCCGACGAACATCACCTCTTCGGTGAAGGTGTTGTTGAACGGATCCTCGAATGACTGGAAAGGACTGCCCGCGAGCCAGGCGGCAAGGCGCTCGGCGGTGATCGCGGACTGTCCCCCGCTCGGGTCGGACTGAGCGATCAGCTGAATCGCCGCCTCGATCCGAAACAAGAATCTGCTGTTCGCGAGATTCAACTGGAGCGCCGCGAGCTTGGAGACGAGATCACACGGCTCGGCGTCGGCGACGCGAGCGAGATACCGACCGGTGATGTCCGTGGGGAGACGCACGGCTTTCAGCTTACGAGTGCGATCTGCGGGTCGCTGTTTCCGCGCCTGGCTCTAGCTCCGCCAGCCGAACTCCCGCACCGCGCACGCCGCACAGAAGATCGCCACCTCCTCGGTCGGCTCGTCCTCGTCGCCGCCCGCAAGGTAGGCGCACCAGCCAACTGCCCGCTCGTCCGCCTCCGACCCGCACTCCTCGCACTGCAGCATCCCGCACATTTTGTTCGCGAACAGGCCGCGCGCGAAAGTGACAGATGAAGGCCTGTCCTGTTGAGTCACTAGGCCCACTCGGGCGGAAGGAGCGTCACTCCCGCCGCTCTCATCGCGTCGAGGTCGCCTGGGCCGTCAGCGCCTCCCTTCGGGAACTTCGTCCAAAGCAGCCAGCGCTCCTCGCAGACCTCGTGCAGTGAGACTCCGAGGAAGTTCGCTGCGCGCACGAGGTGCCACAACCTCGGGCTGTCCTGCTCGTCGTTTTCGATTGTCCGGTAGGCGCGCTCGGTTATCGCTAACGCGTCGGCCATCTCTTCCTGCGTCCTGCCTGCGCTCTCGCGTAGCGTGCGCAGCCGAGTCTTTCCGAGGTGGGCGTCATGTATGACCTCACCCGTCAGGTATTCCGGCTGCGGCCAGCGGTCTTCCCAGAGCACAGCCATCGCCGCCCACAAATCCTCCTCGGGATAGCTGAGTCCGAGCGCGACATTGACGACGAGGCAGATGGCGGGGTCATCCAGCTCGCCCACTTCGAGCCTTCGGTAGGTCGAAAACGGCACGCCTACGGCTTGGGCCGCTTGTCGCTGCGTAATCCGCTGCTCGACCCGGCGCAGAGCGATCTTTGTCTCCCGGAGAGTGGTGCTCCGCCGCCGATGGCCAGGGTTCGCCACGGCACGAGTTATCGCTTGCCATAGCGGACTTGCGCAAATTGACTGCCTCGGTACCGGAACTGCCTGGGAAGTCTCGGCAGCGCGCCTCCTACGTTCGCCGCGATGGCAGCGATCAAGAAGGTGAGTCCTCTCACCGGGCGCAACCAGCGGCCTCGCGTGGCGAAGACGATTGCCAGTCCGCCAGACAAATGCACGCAGCCGTTCGCCAAGCGGCGCGACGAGCTGCGCGGACTGACCCCGGCGCAGAGCGTGCTGGTTCTCGTCGGCAACCAACCATGGAAGACGGCTATGCGCCCGATGCTGCAGGAGATGGATCGGGATCGCCGGGAGAATCGCGATCGGCGCGGCGCCCGCGCGGCCTACACGGCCGAGCAGATCGAGATGGCGCTCGCCTACCAGCGCGCGGCCAATCTCGTCACCTACAAGGAGGCTTACGAGAAACTCTGCGGTGCCGACCCCGAGCCGCGTGAGACGCTCGGCTTCACGCGGCCGAACGCAAAGCGCGCGACCAAGAACCTCGACGGCATTCCCTCACCCGCGACCGTCTCGCGCCACAAGAAGCGCTTTGGCAAGGTGCGTCGCGGCGAAGCCTGGGATGAACTCGGGCGTGCCGCGC
The DNA here is from genome assembly GCA_036273155.1 of Gaiellaceae bacterium. Taxonomy (GTDB): domain Bacteria; phylum Actinomycetota; class Thermoleophilia; order Gaiellales; family Gaiellaceae; genus Palsa-739. Next base: position 5,480 of record DASUIG010000052.1, read on the forward strand.
GCGACTACCACCTTGAGAACCACCCCGAGTATCGCGAAGAATGCGAGGTGCTCGGTATAGACGGCACGGCGATCAAGATTCACTACACCGCGCCAATCATCGATCCGAAGACCGGCAAGGTGACTAACGCGGGGAGCGTCACCGCTCCTGATGCTGGCTACGTCCCCTGGAGTGCCGGGGTGGATAAGTCCGGCCACGGCTACAACCTGATTCCGCTCGCACCTGCGAGCGGCGTGCCGCTTACCTGGTCGCTGACGCCGTTGAACGCGTCTGAGCCGCTCGAAGCGGAAAAGATCTTCAAAAGCGAAGACTTCACCCAGCGCGTGCTTCCGCGGCTCGACCGTGACACGATCGGAGTGGTAACCGCCGATGGTGCTTTTCACCATCCCGGCCTTCGGCTCGCGATTCGAGAAAGCGGCTACGTCGAGAACATTCATCACGTCAGCCACAGCTCGAAGAAGTCAAGCCAGTTGCGAGCTGCCAAGGAAACGGCTCTTCGTATCCCGATCGCGGGCTACGCCAGCTGGTTTGCCAACGGCCACCGCGAACTCGTCTGCGGCTGCGGCACCGGCAACGTCTCCAGCCGCTATCGGACGCTCAAGAACGGTCGGGTTTCAACCTCGGTCGAGGGCGACTGCACGAACTGCGGCAGGATCTCGATCACGTCGGGCAAGTGGAAGCGCGCACAGAACCCCGATCACTTCGTCGAGGTTGATCCCTCTGATCCCAAGGAGGAGCCGGACTACTTGTTCGGCAACCCGCTGACCTACAACCGCCCGCTTTCCACCATGTTCGGGAACAAGAGGATGGGGCACGGGGAAGGCCTCTACGGAACGCTCGCCACGCGCTTCAAGCTGAACGCCGAGAAGAGATGGTTCCGAACCATCGACGATGCTCGCGCTGACGTTGGCATCGTCTTCTCGCTGATCCACGCGCTCGCTATGGAGCAGCGGCGCCGTCAGTTCGCCAATTCGATCGCCGAAGAATTCGGCCTCGAAAAGCCTGAGTTCGGCTTCGAGAAACCACCAGGTCTCGAAGACCCACCGCTCGCCGCCTAGCGGCGACTTCCTCTCGATAGCAGTTAGACCTGGGGCGTAAGCGCCTGTCCGCGTTCACCGATTTAGCGTCGGCGGGCGATCCGAGCTAACCGAACCGCGGGCGTTTCACATATTTCGCGGGTTTTTGGCCATTTTCCGTGGCAGTTAGGCGATCGGCGAACCGGGCCTTGCGATCGCTGGCCCGGACTATCGCCCGCAAAAGGTGCCGATTAGCAGGGATGTTTTTCTGATACTGGCCTAACCCGATTCTTTGAAATTGCCCCCGCAAGAAGCTCCTGAACGTGTGCGGGGTGCGGATCGCAGCGGCCGGGGTGCCGGGCGGCCCGCCGGGGCTGTCGATCGTGATCGTGTTCTCGTTGCCGAGCGGGACCGTCGTCGTGCCCGCGCTCGTCGTGACGCTTAACTGCGAGAAGGCTGCCATTAGTGGAGGTCCTTCCAGTTCTGGATTGTGGGCTTCTTCGGCAAGACGAACTCGACCTCGACCGGGCCGACGATCTCAACGGCGATCTGTCGGGGGATGTCGTGGAACGTCGCTTTCGCCGCCGACACGCCCTGCGGCGTGTCCGGCTGCTTCATGACTTCGAGCGTGTACGCGAAGTCGAGCGCCCGCCTGACGCAGATCTCGGCGGACTTCTCGCCGTCCCCGTAGTAGGTGTCGGGGAAGTCGGACGGTTCGAGGATGATCTTCACAGCAGCCCCTTCGAGCGCATGAGGTTCTGATGGGCCGCGAGCCGCTTCTGCTCCTGCTCGGCCTCGAACGATTCGCGCCGGTATCGGTCCGTGACTCGCTCGACGTTGGTGAAGCGTCCCTGCTGGTCGCGTAGCCGCAGCTGCACCTGGCGCTCTTCCCGCGGCGGCGTTGTGTCCGCGAGCTCCCTATGGAGCCGCTGCATCTCGGCGTACGTGTCGGTGACGCGTGTGCCGAACCTGACCGGCGTCGGGGCGCTCGTGAAGCCTTCGTAGATGGCGCGTGCGATCTCTGCGCCCTGATCGGGAGCGGTGGGGTCGAATGCGCGGTCAGCCGCCGCGCGCACCCTATCCGGGTCGGCGCCGATGATCCGGTTCGCGCGGTTGATGAGCTGGTCGATGCGGGCGTTGCCCTCGGCGATCTGCTCGGCGGAACGCTCGGCCGCCTGGTACAGGACTGCTTGCATGCTCTGCGGGTCGGCGGCCAGGTCGGGGTTCTCGGCCACGATCTGCTGCGCCTCCGCCCAGGCGTCGCCGGCGTCGAACTGGCCGACCGCTTCCTCCATGCGCGAGAGCGTGTCGTTGACGATGTCCTGCCGCTCCGTGTGCAGGTGCGCCTGCCGCATCCGCGTCTCCGCGTCGGTGACGGTCTGCTGCTGCTGCGCCGCGATGTTCCGACGCACCTGGTCCTCGAGGAGCTGCTGCACCTGCGGGCCGGTGAGGCCGACGTGCGCGCCGAGCTGGTCGTACACCTCTTCGCGCTGCCGCAGGTCGGCCGCGAACTGGGTCGTATTCGGCGAGCTGCTCGAGCGCGTCCTCGAACCCCGCCTCGTACTCGGGCGAATGCTCGGTGGGCTGCGTTGGCTCGGCCGGCGCCTCGACCACGGCGGGTTCGTCGGTGGCGGGTTCGGCGACGTCGGTAATGCGCTCGCCGATGCGGACGACGTTCGGCTCGGTCGGCGTCTCGATCGTCGGCTCGACTGCCGCGGTAGTGGTTGTGGTCGTCTCGTCGTCCATCGGTGCTCCTTTCAGCGGCCTGCCTTTTCGCGCGCCGCCGCTTTCGCGAGTGCGGCCCGGTTGGTGCGGCGCGGCACGCTCGGGCCGCCGAGCGCCCGGACCGCCTGCGACTTCGGGGTCTTGTGGAAGATCTGCGTCGGCTTCGGCTGGTGCATGTACGCCGACAGAATCTGTGCCTCGGGAGTCGGCGAGAACAGTTGCGAGGCCGCGTCGCCGATCGGTGTCGTCGTCTTGTCGCCGTACTGGTTGACGCCGCTGATCGCGGTCAGGCCAGCGCCGTAGACGGGGTTGAGGTTGCCGATGAGGCCGCCGGGACGCGCGAGGAGTTCCGCGACGTTGCCGGCCGTCCCGAACGGCGTCATCACGGCAAGGTCGCTCGTCATCGGGTTCGCGCCTCCGCCGAACGGGACGAGCCCGTACTCGTAGCTCGGCAGCGCGCCGAGCAGGTCGTTCTGCCGCTGCTCGCCGAGCTGTCCGAGTTGTCCGCCGATATACGCCTTCACGGGATGCTCGGCGATCGTGTGCCCGGCGAACCGGACCGCTGCTTTCGTCCACGGGTAGAACCAGAGGCCGCGCGCGAGGATCCGCTGTTCGTTCTGGCCGAGCCCGTCGTACATCATCGACACGCGGTTCGAGCGGCGCAGAACCTGCGTCATCGTCGCCGCATCCGCCGCGCTCGCGTCCGGGCTCTTCGCAAAGTCGATCAGTGCCCGGAACTTGTCCGGCGTGCCGAACCCGGCTTTGCGTGCCTCGTGGACGAAGTTGAGGAACCGGAACGGGGAGTCGATCCGGTGCGCGTAGAAGTTCGCGCCTCGGCTCGCGAACCCGGCGATCTGCGACGTGCCCTCGTGCGGGAGCGCCATGTAGCCGTGCGTGCCGGACGCAGCGACTGCCTCGGCGTACTCGCGATCCGAAAGTGCCGACCGCATCTGCATCGCCGCGCGAAGCGACGCCGGACTGAATAGCGCTCCCGAGATGGCGCTCGTCGTCGCGTTCGTGGTGAGCCGCTGCGGGATGTGCGAGAGTTTGAAGTAGACGGTTGCCGCGGTCACGGCAGAGTTGACGTCGTTGATCCGCTTGGTGATCGCGGTGCGGGGCGTCGCGTCCTTGACGAGTTCGCCGAGCGCCTGCCGCGGAACCCACTTGTACCCCTCGGGTGCCGGAGTGCCGAGCTGCGCCTCCTGGTCGGCCGCGAAGTTGTCGCGCAGCCCCGGAATCGCCTCCTCGAGCTTCGCACGCATCGCCTGCGCAAGCCCCTGATGCTCGGCCTCGCTGATCGTGTTCAACGTCGACTGTGTCCGGCCGAGCAGCTCGTTCGTCGACGCCGAGATCTCGGTCGCGTAGTGCTCGGCTGCGGGATCGGCGACGAGCACGTCTTCGCCGGTGCGCCGCACGTCGGAGCCGTAGCGGGCGACGAGGCCGCGATGCTGGACGGTGCCGAGATAGCGGAGCGCCTCCCGTGCGGCACGCGCAACCCCCGCGGTCGTCTTGTCAGGGACGAGACCCTTGGCGACGCCGACGCCTGTCGCCGGCTTGGCGCCGATAAAGCCGCGTACCTTGCCGATCACCGGCACGCGGGAACGCGCGATTCCGGTCTGCGGCAGCTGCTTGACGCTCGTCTTCAGCGGCGTGTAGCCCTCACCCGGAAGCGCGTTCTCGCCGCCGATGATCCCGGTCCCCTGCGGGTGCTCGAGCTGAGAGAGCGGCAGCGTCTGCACGCGGTTCCAGCGCGGGTAGAACACCGTCCCCCGAGCCTCCGCGCCGCTCTCGGCCGGGGTGATCCCGGTGAGCTTCCCGTCAGCCTGCTGCCCGATCACGCGCACCGTGCTGCCGAGTTCTGACGACTCAGTCACCGGTAGTGCCGGTAGGTCGCCGTGCTGGCCGCCGGCGATGACGCGGCCGACGAGATCGAGCCGCCCCTGCATCCCTGCCGGGGTCATCAGGCCGTGCTCCTTGACGATCGCGGCGCGCGTCGCCTGGTTCTCGCCGGTGAGCGCGTCCGTCGCGGCGAGCTTCGGGAACGCCTCCGCGTTGACCTCGACCTTCCCGGCCGGGTCGAGGCGCAGCATCCCCTGCGCGTGGACCTGGCTGGCGAGCTTCGCGAGCTTCGCCGTCTGGCCCGGGTTGACGCCGCGCGCTGCCTGGTCCTTCCAGTACGCCGCCGCTTCGTCCGGCAGGACCTGGTTGGAGCGCAGGAAGACCGCGAGCTGTCCGGCCGGTGTCGAGACGCCCTTGTCGAAGCTGCTGCCGGCGCGCTCGAGCATCTGCGTCGGGATGAGCTGCGTCCGCTGCGCCGTCCGTGCGGTCTCGCTTGTCGCCTTCCCGACCCGGCGCATCGCGTAGTTCGCGAGCGCCGAAGGGTTCGCCGTCGTGGCGTTCCGGTCGAGCGAGGCTTGTACGAGCTTGTCGTGGGCTGCCTGAAACAGCCGCAGGAGCGGCGCTTGCGAGGCGACGAGCTGGACGGGCTCATGTGCGAGCTGTGCCGGCTCTTCGCCAGTGGCGACGAGCTTCGGAACCTGAAGGATGCGCGGCCCGAGCTGGGGCCTCGCGACGAGCGCCTTCGCAGCCCCCGCAAGGTCGCCGGTACGCGCAGCGTCCGCAGCTGCGGCCCCAGCCATTCCGGCGCGGCCGACAGCGTTCGCAGCAGGCGCGACCGTAAGTAGCGTCTGGAACGGGTCGCGAAGAGGATGCGCTAGCGGTGCGACGGTCGACTGTGCGACCTGCTGCGTCAGCGCGTCGATCTTCTGGCCGGCGCCGTGCGCGTACGGGTGTCCGGTCGTGAGGGCGTTCTTCCACGGTTGCACGACGGCCGTGTCGAGCGCGGTCACGGCGCCGCCGGGCATCGCCACGAGGTCGTGTGCAGCGAGATCGGCCTTCGACGCGGTCCAGTGCGCGCCGGCTCCGAGGACGTGCCCGATCGAACCGAGTAGGCCGCCGACGCCTCCGCCACCGCCGGACGGCTTCGCCGGTGCCGCCGCTCCCTTCCAGAAGCCCGACGACGACGAGGACGAGGGTGAGCCGCTGTTGTCCCAGAACCCGTCGGCCATCTAGTACCAGCCGAACTGCTGCTCGTGCGCCCACGCTGCCGCCGGCGACCCATACCGCTGTTTGATGTAGTTCAGCCCCCAGGTGATCTGCACACGCGGGTCGGTGTCGTAGCTCGCCGGCACCGTGTGCCCGAGCTCCTGCGGAATCCCCTTCGCGCCGCTCTTCGGATTCACAGCGGTCGGGCTCCAGCCGGACTCGCGCGTCCACAGCGCGTTCAGCGCCGCCGACTCCGAAGGAGTGTCCCACCCGTACTTCGGGAGCTGCGTGAGCGCGTACTGCTGCGGCGCGGTCGCGCCGGTCATCTTCTTGTAGTCCTTCAGCTGCTGCGGGAAGCCGGTCGCGTTCACGTCCGCCTGTGTCGCGCCCACGATGCTCGCGATGTCGCCCGGCGCCGGCCGCGCCGTTCCCGACCAATGCTGGTTCGCAGCCTCGATCGCCAGGCTGAGCGGAACGCCCTTGACGACGGCCTGCTTGACGAACGCGCTGTAGGTCGTGCCCGCCGGCATCGTCGCGATGCCCTGCTCGAGCGTGCCGCTGAACTTCGTCACCTGGGTCGGCGTAAAGCCGCCGTTCGCGAGCTTGTAGTCGAGCTCCGCCGCGCGCAGCTGCAGCGACTTCTGCTGGATCCCGACGCGGGCGAGCGACAGCTGGTAGTTGCGGTCCTGGTTCACCGCGTTCTGGGCGGCCTTCTTCGCTTCGAGGTTCAGCCGCGCCTGCGACTGCCCGGCCGACACGTCCGCTTTCGTCGCGGACAGGTTGTAGTTGCGGATCTCGTTCTCCGCAGAGGTGAGCGCGGACGCGCGCGAGCGCGCGTTCTGAGCGTTCTCGGATTGCAGCTGCGCCAGGTACGACTGCCGCGCGTTCTCGGCGTTCTGGAGCTGTGTCTGCTCGCCGCTCTGGATCTGCCCGAGCGCGTTGCCGGTCTGTTGCAGCCCGGCAAGCTGGCCGATCGCCGGCAGCTTCGCCCCGAACGAGCCCGCCGCCGCCGCGTTCGCGAGGAGATCGCTGAGCGACGCCGACCCGTTCGCGAGGGCGGTGTTACCCGACGATGCTCCCTGCGAGGAGAGCGCGCCTGCGGCCTGCTGCACCGCCGATGCACCCGAGGTGCCCTGCAGCTGGGAGAGCTCGTTCGATAAGCCAGACGCGAGCGACGACCCGCCCCCGGTCAAGCTCTGCTGTAGCGCGGCGTCGATCGCGGCCTGCTGCGGTGCCGCGGTCTGGTACGGCGTCGCGAAGGTCGAGCCGAGCTGCGCGAGCTGGGTCGCGTAGTCCGCCGTTGCCGCCCGGATCAGCTGTGCCGCGTTCGACGACCGCTGCGCCGACGACTGCTGAATGGCCGCGATCTCGGGGTCGACGTACTGGGCCGCCTGGCTGGCCATCTGCTGCGGCGTCAACGCCGGGTACAGCCCCGCAATCCCGGCGAGCTCCTGCTGCTGCTGCGCCGGCGTCATCGTCGGAAACGGCGACGACTGCGGAGGCTGCGGCCGCTGGGGCGACCCGCCGCGCCGTGCGGCGATGAAGGACAGGTACTTCTGGTAGTCGCCCTGCGGCCGCAGCTGCTGGAACTGCGGCTTGGTCAGCGTGACGGGCCCCATCAGACGCCTTCCCTCGCGCGCTCCTCGAGCTCGTAGGCGAGGTCAGGTTGCTCGAGGTCGAGCCGGAACCCGTGCAAGCGATCCATGACCTCGTCGAAGCGGGCCGCCTCAAGCACCGTCCACGCGACGAGGTTGGGATCGCAGTCGGACTGACCTGCCGCGTCGTGGGCCGCCTGCGCCAAGTGCAGGGTCATGGCGAGATGCGCCTCGATCGCACTAACTGCGGTCCGCCGCTCCGCGAGCCACGCGGTCGGCGGCTGGGCCGTCGCCTGCGCGGCAGCCTCGACGAGCGGCGACACGGGAGCCGGTGCTGCCGCAGCCTTCGCGAGCGAGGCAGTCTGCTGCCGACCGACCTCGATGACGACCGGGACGACGACGATGCGCTCGACCGGGCGCCGGCATAGCATCGCGAACAAGCTGCGGAGCCCGGCGAACGTCATGCGGCCGCTGCCTCCCGTACGGCTCGGCTCGCGCCATCGCGGATCGTGGTCTCACGCTCGACGTGGCGACGAAGCGCGAGCCGGACCTCACCCGACAGCGTCCGCTCGTGCGTGCGCGCGAGCCCTCCGAGCTGCGCCTTCAGCGTCGGATCGACCCTGAAGGCGACCATGGCCCCCGGTGCCTCCGCTGTGCTGCTCACTGCGTACCTCCCGCTGCTCGATGTGACCTGTGCAGTCAGGAGAGCTCCGCGTGCGCGGCCCAGCTCTTCTGCTTCGACGTGACCTGTGCAGTCAGTGTGCCTGCCGTCAGACAGCGTGTAAATGGGCCAGACGGACTACCGTTGAAAGCGATGGACGCTCGGGCGCAACGCCGGGCGCGCACGCCCCCCGAGTTGACCGCAATCGCCCTGTCCATGGGGCGTGGCGGCGATTCGTCGGCTAGTCTCGAAAACCGTTATCCGTCGTTAGGCGGATCGAGGGTTCAAATCCCTCCCCCTCCGCCAGTTTCACCGGGAGAGGTGTCCGAGTGGTCTAAGGAGCGCGACTGGAAATCGCGTACGTGCCGAAAGGTGCGTCGCGGGTTCAAATCCCGCCCTCTCCGTAAGCGAAAGAGGCGGTCGAAAGGCCGCCTCTGCCTTTCCGGCGACGCCTCAGGTCACCGTCAGCTTGGTCACCATGCCGAGCTGGCGGTGACCGGGCACGCTGCAGTAGAGCGTGTAGGCGCCCTTCTTCAGCGTCGCGGTGAGCTTCGCGGTCTTGCCGGGGCCGATGCTCGCGGTGTGCTTTCCGCCCTGGATCGTCAGGTCGTGCGGGATCTTGCCGACGTTCTTCACGACGAAGGTGACGACGCCGTGGTGCACCCTGGTCGTTGCGAGCGTGATCTTGTACTCCTTCTCCTGCACCTGAACGGTGGCGCCGGAGGTCGTTGCCTCGGCGCCTGCGCCCTTCGCTTCGCTCTCGACGCCGAAGACGACCACGGCGCTGAGCATCGCGGCGAACATGAAGAAGCAGGCGATGATGAAGACGCTGAGCCCGTTCTTGCCCGGGAAGTCGGGCCGGCGACGCGGCGCGACGAAGGACGACGTCAGCGCGAACCCGATGAAGACGAGCGCGACGACGCCGAGCGCGATCTTGTGGCCGGCCGAGAGCCCCGCGAGCAGCACGGGGCTATTCCATCACAAGGCGCTCGTCCCGGCGGCGGCGAGCCTCTCGCAGGCTCCAGAGGAGTGCAGCGAGAAGGGCGACCGGGCTGACGACGATCAGCGCGTACAGCACGATCGTGCCCTCGAGGCCGAGGAAGCCGACCGCCGAGTGCACCATCCGCCCCAGCCTGCCGCGGTGGTGCGGGACGGGGGCGACCGCGTTCTGCGTGCTGAGGAAGAGCGAGATGCGCGACGTCGTGCCGGCCGTGATCGTGCCCGTGCGGGCGTGCAGCCGCTGCGAGAGCGCTCGCTTCGACTCGGCGAGCCGGATCTGGAGGATGACGCGCTGCGCGTCCGGCAGCGACGGGCTCTTCAGCGCCGTGCGCAGCGCCACGATCGTGCGACGCAATTGCGCGATCTGCGCCGACTCGAGCTGGAGGTCGTGCTCGAGATCGGTGACGGAGAGGTTCTGCGAGACGAGTCTCCCGAGCCCTTCGAGGCGCGCGAGCGCCGCCTTCACGTTCTGCGCGGGCACGCGCAGAACGATCGAGGCGGTCCCGCCGCCGCCCGGCGCCGAGTTGTAGTTCACCGACTGCGCGTAGCCGCCGAGCGAGGTGGCGATGCGCGTCGCCTGCGTCGTCGCGGCGGAGGTGTTCTTGACGCGCACCTCGAGCGATGCGTCCGTGTGCTGTAAGCGGGTGGGTGCGCCCGCGACAGACGGAAGGGCCATCGCTCCCGTCTGGGTCGCCGCACCGCTGCCGGCGTGGACTGTTGGCGCGAGCACATTTCGCTTCGCGGGAACGTTGCGATACAGAGCAGCGTGCTGCGGTTTCGTCCCCGACGAGACGAGCCCGTGCACGATCGCGGCGGCGACTGCGATCCCGAGAGCGAGTGCCAGCACGAGGACGAGCCGCCGCGACGGCGCCCGCCGAGGCTCGAGCGCAAGCACCTGGGTGCGCAGCGACTCCGGCGCGCGCGGCGCGTGTGCGCGCAGCACCGTCCCGACCGTCATCTCACTCATCGCCGATCCTCTCTTCCAGTTTTTTCAGTGCGCGGCTCAGCCGCGTGGAGCACGCCGTCTGGCTGATGCCGAGCACGCGCGCGGCGCTCGGTCCGTCGAGCTCGAGAAGGACGCGCAGGGCGACCACCTCGCGCTCCCCCGGGGAGAGCTCGCGGAGCGCCTGCTCCATCGGCCCCGGCAATCCGTCCCCGAGCTCGCCGATGAGGTCCTGGCCGCGCGCGTAGGTGTCCTCGCGGCGGTGACGGCGCGCCTCGGCGCGGAACCAGTCGATGGCGACGTTGTGCGCGATCTTGCACAGCCACGTGCGCGGCGAGCTCCGGCGCGGGTCGAACCGCCGCCACGTGCGAAACGCCTTCTCGAATGTCTCCGCCGCGAGGTCCTCCGCCGCGGAACGGTCGCCGGTGAGGTAGACGAGGTAGCCGTAGACCGCGTCCAGCTGCTCGGCCACGACCTCGGCGAAGGCTGTCCGCGCGCCGAAAGACGTCGGAGCGTCGAGCGGGGTCGAAGCCGCGTTCACGCCCTCTTGTACGGCGCGCCGACGGCCGATCGTCACATCGCCCAGGGTAGATAGCCTCGGGCGCATGCGCCGCCTCGTCTTCCTCTGCGCCTTGCTCGTCTTCGTCGACACGATGCTGTACGCGGCGTTGACGCCGCTCCTGCCGCACTTCGCGCACGAGTTCGGGCTGTCGAAGTCGCGCGCCGGTGTCCTCGTCGCCGCCTATGCGGGAGGGGCGCTCGTCGCCGGGCTCGGCGGGGGCGTCGCGGCCACACGGCTCGGTGCGCGCCGCGCAGTGCTGATCGGTCTGACCCTCGTCGGGCTCGCGAGCCTCGGCTTCGCGTTCGCCGGCGGCTTCTGGTCGCTCTTCGCCGCGCGCCTGCTGCAGGGCGGCGGCAGCGGCTTCACGTGGGCGGGCGCGTTCGCATGGCTGCTCGCGGCCGTGCCGCGCGAGCGCCGCGGCCAGATGATGGGCACGGCGATGGGCTCGGCCACGTTCGGCGCGATGTTCGGCCCGGTCGTCGGCGCGGCGGCGGCGCTTGCGGGACGCAGCGTCGTGTTCTCCATGCTCGCAGCGTCCTCCGTCGTCCTCGGCGTCTGGGCGCTGCGAATCGAGCCCGCGCCGACGGAGCAGCCGTCGCTCGCCGCGGTCCGGCGCGCTCTGCGGAACGCGACGTTCATGTCGGGTCTCTTGCTGATGTCGCTCGGCTCGCTCCTGTTCGGTGTGCTCGGCGTGCTCGCGCCGCTCCATCTCGCGGCGGCAGGCTGGGGCGCGGCGGCGATCGGCGCCGTGTGGCTCACCGCCGCGGCGCTCGAGACGGTGCAGGCGCCGTTCGCCGGCCGCATGAGCGATCGCAGCGGACCGCTGCGGCCGACGCGCATCGCGCTCGTCGGCGCCGCGGCGGCATCGCTCGCGCTCTCACTCGGCTCGCGGCCCGCTGCGTACGCACCGGTCATCGTCGTGGCAGCCCTGTTCTACGGGGTGCTGTTCACGACCGCGTTCGCCCTTCTCGCCGACGGCGCCGAGGAGGCCGGCCTCGCGCAGGGAATGGCCTTCGGATTGATGAACGTCGCGTGGGCCGGCGGCGCGGTGGTCGGCCCGTCCGCCGGCGGCGCGATCGCCGGCGCGACGGGCGACTGGATCCCCTTCGTGCTCGCGGCGGCGACCTGCGGCGCGGTGTTCGGCGTGCTCCGGCGGCACGGAAGTGCGCGCCGTGTCCACGCTAAGCTAGGCGTCCCGGGCGCGTAGCTCAGCGGGAGAGCACTCGCTTCACACGCGAGGGGTCGCTGGTTCGATCCCAGCCGCGCCCATTTGCGAGCTGGTGCGCTAGGCGCCGAGCTTGCGCTTCACCTTCTGCACCGAGGGAGCCGCAGCCTTCGCCTTGGCCAGCGGCCGGGCCTTGACGGCCACCGACGCCGGCTTGGCGGAGATGGTGATCTCCTCGCCCGTCGCGGGGTTGCGGCCCGGACGCGCCTTCGTTGCGGGGCGGAGGCGAACCTCGAGCTGCACGACGCTGCCGATCTTCACCTTCTCGCCGGCGGCGATCTGCTCCAGCACGACCTCTTCGAGAGCCTCGATGGCCCGCTTCGCTTCCGCGCGGCTCGTCCCGGAGAGGTCGGCGACCGCATCGGCGAGCTGAGTCTGAGTCAGGGGCACAACAATCCTCCGTCGTTGATTTTGTAACTGCGACGGCTCATTCAAGCGGAGTGCGCGGACGACAGCCGAGAAGCGGGCGGGCCGCCGGCGCGCGGAGGCGCGGCGGCCCGCCGACTGGAGGAACGTCTCCGGCGTTACCGGATGACGATCGAGCGGCTTGCGAGCTTGCTCAGCTGACCGTTGCTCGACGCGCGCAGCGTGACGAGCAACCGCCCCGGGTGGCGGTACCGCGGGAGGAGCAGCCAGTGCCGGCTGAACGCCGCGCACGAACCGACCCGGACCGTGAAGTGGCGCGTGTACGGCAGCGCCCGCGCCTTCTGGTCGCGCTCGGTGATGCGGACCTTGCCGGGCTTCTGCACGCAGATGCGGAAGCGCGCGTAGACATGCGTGCCGATCCGCCGCAGCGACAGGAACTTCACCGTCGGCGCTCTCGGCGCCGGGGTGGTCACCACCGAGGTCGTCGTCTGGGTCGTGGTCACCGTCGTCTGGGTGACGACGGCGCTCGCGTTCGAGACGGCGGTCGTCTGACCGGTCGCGGTATGCGCGGTCACGAGTGCACGCATTCGGTGACCGACGTCGGCCGAGCGGACGCCGTAGGTCTGCCCGGTGGCACCGGCGATGTTGAGACAGGAGGTGCCGTCGCTCGCGCACCGCTCCCACTGCCGCGTGAACGAAGACGGTGTCGGCGTCCACGAGCCGTTGCTCACCGACAGCGTGTCACCGACGACCGCCGAACCGGTCACCGACGGCTTGACGGTGTTCGTCGGGCCGTTCTTCGATCCGACGACGTCGCTTGCCGCCGAGTCGGCGGTCGCCTTCCCGTCGGCGTTCGTAGCGGTGACGTCGACGCGGACCGTGTGGCCTACGTCGCCGGTGACGAGCACATACGTGCTCTTCGTCGCGCCGGTGATGTCACCGCAGGCGGTTCCGTCGCTCGCGCACCGCTGCCACTGGTACGTGAACGAGGTCGGCGTGTTCGACCACGTTCCCTGCGTTGCGGTCAGCGTCGCCCCCTCTTTGGCCGTGCCGGTGATCGTCGGCGGCGACGTGTTCTGCGGCGCCGCCGCTGACGCGCCGCCGGCAAGTGCCAAGGCGACGGCGACGAGCGCTGCCGACAGCAGGAGCAGCCGCGCAACGCCTCGATGTATCCGTGCGTAAGTCATCTGGTCTCACTCCCTTCTCCGACAGAAGAGGGGTGCCCGCAGCGACAAGTGCAATGCCCGAGATCGCGTCCTCTTACGGACCCCTTACGGGGGTTAACAGGTTGCTCACGACCTGGGCCCGATCCCGTAACCCGATCGGCCTCCGCTGCCGTTTCCCGGCTGCATTCGAGCGTTCGCGGAAGGAAGGGGTATGAAGGCCGACAGGCGGCCGGCCGGGGCCTGCCGGCTCCTCCTGCTGGTCACGCTGATCGCCGCGTTCCTCCGCCTCGCGAACCCGACCGCCGTCCGCGAGCCGCTGACGTTCCTCGTGCGCGAACGCCGTGCCGGCTGGGAGCGCGTCTACCTCCCGTCCGCCCCGACGGCTCGACCGGTTGGACGCCGGACCGGTACCTGCGCCTCGCCTGGAACCCGTACAGCGTCCGCGTCCGGCTGCACGCCCACGAGCTCGTGCTCATGAAGCGGTCGCGGGTCGTCGCGCGCTTCCCGGCCGCGGTCGGCCGCTCGGTGCTACCGACGCCGACGGGCCGCCATTACATCGTCGAGCTGCTGAGGCAGCCCGACCCGAACGGCGCGTACGGGCCCTTCGCATTCGGGCTCTCCGCCTACTCGCACGTGCTGTACAGCTTCGGCGGCGGTCCGGGCCAGATCGGGATCCACGGGACGAACGAACCGGCGAGCATCGGCCACAGCGTCAGCCACGGCTGCGTCCGCATCCCGAACAGAGACATCGTCCGGCTCGCGTACACGCTGCCGCTCGGGACGCCGGTCACGATCGGCACCTGAGCACTCTTGCATAACAAGCGGTTCTATGCATAATATTCCACATGTCGACGGCGGCCATCCTCGGGGTCTCGGGCTACTCCGGGCAGGAGACGCTCGACCGCGTCCTGCGTCATCCCGACCTCGACGCGATCGCGCTCGGCTCCGACTCGCTCGCGGGCGAGTCCGCCGCCGCCCTCGACGTCCGGCTGAACGGCTCGCTGCCGCGCTTCGTCGCCAACGAGGAGGCCCTCGCGGCCGGCGCCGACGTCGTCTTTCTCTGCCTCGACAACGAGCGCGCGGCGGCAGTCGAGCCGCCCGCCGGCGCCGTCGTCGTCGACCTTTCCGGGGCGCATCGCCTCGTCGACCCAGAACTCGCCCGCGCCTGGTACGCGGTCGCGCCCGGCGCGTGGAGCTACGGCCTGCCCGAGCTCTACGCGCCGGAGGGGAACCTCATTGCCAACCCCGGCTGCTATGCGACGGCGGCGCTGCTCGCCCTCGCCCCGCTCGCCGGCGTCGTCGATCCGGCGACGGTCGTCGTCGACGCCAAGTCCGGCGTCTCCGGCGCCGGCCGCGAGCTGAAGGCGAGCTCGCACGCAGGCTTCGTGCTCGAGAACCTCTCGCCGTACGCGGTCGGCGCGCACCGGCATGCGCCCGAGATCGCGCAGCAGCTCGGCTTCGCCGTCTGCTTCGTCCCGCACCTCCTCCCCGTACGCCGCGGCCTGCTCGCGACGTGCTACCTGCATACCGACGCGGACGTGCGCGCGCTGCTCGAGGACGCATATGCCGACAGCCACGTCGTGCGTGTCCTTCCGGAAGGGACGACGCCGGAGCTCGCGCGCGTACAAGGAACGGACGCAGCCGAGATCGGCGTCTTCGCGGACGGGGCGACCGGCACGACCATCGTCGTCTGCGCGCTCGACAACCTCGGCAAGGGCGCAGCGGGCCAGGCGATCCAGAACGCGAACCTCGCGCTCGGCCTCGACGAGACGGCGGGACTACGGCTCAGCGGGATCCTCGTATGAGCGTCACCGCCGCGAAGGGCTTCGCCGCGGGCGCCGTGCACTCCGGCATCCGCAAGAAGGATCGCCTCGATCTCGCCCTCGTCCACTCGCTCGTCCCCGCGACGGGCGCCGGCATGTTCACCGTCAACCGCGTGCAGGCCGCGCCGGTCGTCGTCTCGCGCGAGCACCTCGAGCGCGCACAGCCGCAGGCGATCGTCGCCAACTCCGGGACGGCGAACGCGGCAACGGGCCAGGCGGGGATCGACGCCGCGCGCGCGACCGCGGACGCTGTCGCCGCCAAGCTCGGCCTCGAGCCGGCTGAGGTGCTCGTCCTCTCGACCGGCGTCATCGGCCAGCCGCTCCCGGTGGATGCGGTCGTCGCAGGCATCGACGCGATCGAGCTCGACGCGGACGGCGGCGGCGCAGCGGCAAAGGCGATCCTGACCACCGACACGCACGCGAAGCAGTCGGTCGCGCACGGCGCCGGCTTCACCGTCGGCGGCATGGCGAAGGGCTCCGGGATGATCCATCCCTGCCTCGCCACGATGCTCGCGGTCGTCACCACCGACTACCCGCTCGAGACGGGCGAGGCGATCGACTTCCTCTGCCCCGCGGTGGACGCGAGCTTCAACGCCATCTCCGTCGACGGCGAGTGCTCGACGAACGACACCGTCCTGCTGCTCGCGAACGGTGCGAGCCGCTGCGAGCGGAACGACGAGGCCTTCGCCGCAGCGTTGCGAACGGTCTGCGGCGAGCTGGCGAAGCAGATCGTCGCCGACGGCGAAGGCGCCACCGTGCTCGCGGAGATCGCCGTGCGCGGCGCCGTCAGCGACGGCGAGGCGCGCGCGATCGCCGAGCGCGTCGCCACCTCTCCCCTCGTGAAGACGGCGCTGTACGGGCACGACGCGAACTGGGGCCGCATCGCCGCAGCTGCAGGCTCGGCGAAGCACGACGGGGGATTCGCGGCGCTCGATCCCGACAAGCTCTCGATCGTCATCGACGGCGTGCCGGTGCTCGTCGGCGGCATGCCGTCCGGCGACGAGCCGGTGCTGACGAACGGGCACTGCGCGATCGAGATCGACCTCGCGCTCGGCGACGGGGTCGCGTCGTACCTCACGAGCGACCTCTCCTACGACTACGTGCGCATCAACGCGGAGTACCGCTCGTGAGCGTCGTCCTGAAGGTCGGCGGCGCGTCCATCGGCGGCACGGCGGACGTCGTGCGCGAGCTGCGCACCCTCGGCCACTCCGTCTGCGTCGTGCACGGCGCCGGCCCCCAGATCTCCGAGGAGATGGCGCGCCGCGGGCTCGAGGTGCGCTTCGTGCAGGGACGCCGCGTCACGACGCCGGAAGGGCTCGAGGTCGTGCGCGACAGCTTCGCCGCGATCAACGCCGCCGTGTGCGCGGCGATCGGCCCGGACGCGCTACCCCTCGCGGGCGACGAGGTCGGGCTCGAGGCGGAGCAGGTACCGGAGCTCGGGCTCGTCGGCCAGCCGGTGCCGTCGTGCCCGGCCGCGGTCGTCGCCGCGCTCGAGCAGGGTCGCGTCCCCGTCGTCTCGCCGCTCGCGCGCGGCCCGCTGAACGTGAACGCGGACGAGATGGCGACCGCGCTCGCCGTCGGTCTCGGCGCGCAGCGCATCCTCTTCCTCACCGACGTGCCCGGGGTGTTCCACGAAGGACGCCTCCTGCACTCGATCCCCGCCGCTGAGGCGGAGGCGCTCGTCGGCCAGGGCAGCTTCGACGGCGGCATCGTCCCCAAGCTCCTCGCCGCGTCGCGCGCCGCGCGCAGCGGGCTGCGCGCGGACATCGGCGCAACGGCGGTGGTCGCATGAGCATCGCCGTCGCGACGCATCTCCTGCCGACGTACCCGGAGACGAAGATCGGCTTCGTCGAGGGCGACGGCGTCTGGCTCACGGGAACGGACGGCCGCCGCTACCTCGACTTCGCCGCCGGCATCGCCGTCGTCTCGCTCGGCCACCGCCACCCCGCGCCGCTCGCGGCCGCGCACACGCAGCTCGACCGCCTCTGGCACGCGTCCAATCTCTATGCGACCGAGCCGGCCGCCGAGCTGGCCGGGCTTCTCTCCGACCGGTTCGGCGGCGCCCAGGCGTTCTTCTGCAACTCCGGCACGGAGGCGAACGAGGCCGCGCTCAAGTACGCCCGCAAGGCGACCGGCAAGGCCGGCGTGCTTGCGCTCGAGGGCTCGTTCCACGGCCGCACGCTCGGGGCGCTCGCCGTCACCGGCCAGCCTGCGAAGCGCGCGGCGTTCGAGCCGCTCGGACCGGCGCGGTTCGCAACGCCGAACCACATTCCCTCGCTGTACGAGGCTGCCGGCGACGACATCGGGCTCATCGTGCTCGAGCCGGTGCTCGGCGAGGGCGGCGTCGTGCCGCTCGATCCGGGTTTCGTCGCCGCGGCGGCGACCCTCGCGGACGAGCTCGGCGCACTGCTCGCCTTCGACGAGGTGCAGACCGGCGTCGGCCGCACCGGCACGTTCTTCGCCTGGGAGCAGCTCGGCGTGAAGCCCGACCTGCTCACGCTTGCCAAGGGCCTTGCGAACGGGCTCCCGATCGGCTGCCTCCTCGTCGCCGACGACACGCCGCGCGGATTCGCGCCGGGCGACCACGGCTCTACGTTCGGCGGCAACCCCGTGTCGTGCGCGGCCGCCGCCGCCGTCGTGCGCGCCGTCGACGACGAGCTGCTCGCGGCGGTCCGCGAGAACGGCGCACGCCTCCTCTCCGGCCTCGCGGCACTGCCGGCCGTGACGCAGGCCCGCGGCGCCGGCCTGCTCGTCGGAGCCGTGCTCGACCGTCCCGCGGGGCAGATCGTCGACGCAGCGCTCGACGCCGGCCTCGTCTGCCTCACCGCCGGCCCCGACGTCCTACGCCTCGCGCCGCCGCTCGTCGTCGGCGCCGACGACATCGACAACGCTCTCGCGATCCTCACGGAGGTCACCGCATGAACAGGCAGCAGCGTCACGCCGCCATCCTTCGCATCCTGCGCGACCAATCGGTCTCGACACAGACGGAGCTCGCCGAGGCACTGCACGCCGCGGGCCACGACGTCGTGCAGACGACCGTCTCGCGCGACATCCACGAGCTCGGGCTCATCAAGGTGCGCGCCGCGAGCGGTCGGCTCGTCTACGCTCCGCCGGAAGCTGCAGAGGCCGAGCGGGCGGACGCGATCGCCGTCGCGTTCGCCCGCTGGGCGCTCGACGTCGAGCCGAGCGGCAACCTCGTCGTCGTCATCACACCGCACGGCTATGCGAGCCCGCTCGCGCAGGCGATCGACGTTGCGCGCCATCCGCGCATCGCGGGCACGATCGCGGGTGAGAACACCGTTCTCCTCATCGCACGCGAGGGCACGACGGGCGCGAAGCTGGCCGAGGAGATCCGCGGGCAGATGCTGCGAGGCGCTGCGTGATCCTCGCCAGGCTCCCGATCGGCGAGAACGTCGGCATCGCCTTTTCGGGCGGCCTCGACACGTGCTGCGCGCTCGCGTGGATGCGCGAGAACGGGGCTGTCCCGTACGCCTTCACGGCCGACCTCGGACAGCCGGACGAGCCGGACGTCGCCTCCATCCCCGAGCGCGCGCTCCGTTACGGCGCGGAGGACGCAGTGCTCGTCGACTGCAAGGACGCACTCGCGCGCGAGGGACTCGCCGCGCTGCAGTGCGGAGCGTTCCACGTGCAGACCGCGGGGAAGCGCTACTTCAACACGACGCCGCTCGGCCGCGCCGTCACGGGCACGCTGCTCGTGCATGCGATGCAGGAGCTCGGCGTCGAGATCTGGGGCGACGGCTCGACGTACAAAGGGAACGACATCGAGCGCTTCTACCGCTACGGCCTGCTCGCGAACGAGCACCTGCGCATCTACAAGCCGTGGCTCGACGATGCGTTCGTCACCGAGCTCGGCGGACGCAAGGAGATGAGCGAGTGGCTCGCGGAGCGGGGCCTCCCGCACGGCGCCTCGACCGAGAAGGCGTACTCCACGGACGCGAACATGCTCGGCTCGACGCACGAGGCCAAGGACCTCGAGCGCCTCGACACGAGCATGCGCATCGTCGAACCGATCATGGGCGTCTCCCACTGGGACGCGGAGGCCGAGATCGAGCCGGAGACAGTGACGATCGCCTTCGAGGACGGATTGCCCGCCGGCGACCCGGTCGACGTCATCCGCGAGATGAACGCGATCGGCGGACGCCACGGCCTCGGCATGTCCGACCAGATCGAGAACCGCATTATCGAGGCGAAGAGCCGCGGCATCTACGAGGCGCCCGGCATGGCGCTGCTGCACATCGCGTACGAGCGGCTGCTGAGCGCCGTCCACAACGAGGCGACGCTCGAACGGTACGCCGTCGACGGCCGCCGCCTCGGCCGCCTGCTGTACGAGGGTCGCTGGTTCGACCCGCAGGCGCTCATGCTGCGCGAGGCGCTGCAGAACTTCGTCGCGCGGCCCGTCACCGGCGAGGTGAGGATCGAGCTGCGCCGCGGCGACGACTACACGATCCTGGAGACCCGCGGCGAGTCGCTCACCTACGACCCCGAGCGGCTGAGCATGGAGCGGAGCGCCACTGCGTTCACCGCCGCCGACCGCATCGGCCAGCTCGCGCTGCAGTCGAACGACATCGCCGACACACGCAGGTTCCTCGAGGCGTACGGCCATCCCCTGCTGGAGGTGCCGGCATGACGCTGTGGGCGGCCCGCACGGGCGTCGCGCTCGACCCGGACGTGGACGCGTTCCTCCGCGCCGAGGACGACGAGCTGCTGCCGTACGACTGCGCGGCGACTGCCGTGCACGCCCGCCGCCTGCACGCCGTCGGCATCCTCGACGACGGCGAGCTCGCCGACGTGGAGACCCGGCTCGCGACGATCGCAGAGGAGGGCGCCGCGTATCTCGCCGAGTACGAGGACGTGCACTCGGCGATCGAGGGCCTGCTCGGCCCGGTCGGCCGCAAGATCCATGCCGGCCGCTCGCGCAACGACCAGGTCGCAGCAGCGGCGCGCCTCTATGTCGAGGACGCGTGCGCCGAGGCGTCGTCGTCGATCGCGCGGCTGACGGAGACGATCCTCGACGTCGCCGAGCGCGAGGCGGAGACGCCGCTGCCCGGCTACACGCACATGCAGCGCGCGCAGCCCGTGACGTTCGGGCATCACCTGCACGCCTGGGTGGAGATGCTCGAGCGCGACCGGACACGCTTCGAGCACGCGGCCGCCGCCACCGCGCCGAGCGCACTGGGTGCGGGCGCGCTCGCAGGATCGACGCTGCGGCTGCCGCTCCCGGAGTCGTCGATGCGCAACTCGCTCGACGCCGTCGCCGACCGTGACTTCGCGCTCGACTATCTGTATGCGTCGGCGGTGCTGTTCACGCACCTGTCGCGCATCGGCGAGGAGATCGTGCTCTGGTGCACGTCGGAGTTCGGTTTCGTGCTCCTGCCCGAGTCGGCGTCGACCGGCTCGTCGATGATGCCGCAGAAGCTCAATCCCGACGTCGCGGAGCTCGCGCGCGGCAAGGCCGGCACCGCGATCGGACGCCTCACCGGGCTGCTCGCAGTCGTGAAGGGGCTGCCCCTGGCGTACGACCGCGACCTGCAGGAGGACAAGGCTCCGCTCTTCGCGACGCGTCGCGACGTCCGCGGTGCCCTCGCCGCGCTCGGCGCGCTCGTCGGAGGCCTGGAGCTGAATCACGAACGTCTCGCCGCCGCGGTCTCCGACCCGCTGCTGCGGGCGACGGACGCCGCCGAGGCGCTCGTCCGCGAGGGCATCGCGTTCCGCGACGCGCACGAGCAGGTCGCCGCCGCCGTCCGCGGCGGCACGTTCGTCGCGCCCGAGCGCGCGGCTCTCCGTCTTGCCCCCGGTCCCGGCGGCGTCAACGGCGCGCTGCACGACGCCCGCCTGCGGCTCGCCGCGCGCTCGCTCGCCGATACGACTCGCGCGCTCGTCGGCCGCGACCTGACGACGCTGACGACGTGGAGCGCGTACGAGCTCCGCCTGGTGCTCGATCTCGCGGAGCAGCTCAAGTCGGCGCAGAAGAACGGGATCGAGCACCGCCTCCTCCCCGGCCGCTCGCTCGGCCTCCTCTTCGCCCGGCCGTCGACGCGCACCCGCGTCTCGTTCGCGGTGGCGATGGAGCAGCTGGGCGGCTCGGCGGTCACGCTGAACGCGTCGGAGCTCCAGCTGTCGCGCGGCGAGTCGATCGAGGACACCGCGCGCGTGCTCGGCGGCTATCTCGACGGGCTCGCCGTGAGGTGGCCCTCGCAGGCCGACCTGGAGACGCTCGCCTCGCATGCATCGATCCCCGTGATCAATGCACTCACCGACGACGAGCACCCGTGTCAGGCGCTGGCCGACGCGCTCACGATCCGCGAGCGCTTCGGCGATCTCGCCGGCGTCCGCGTCGCATACGTCGGCGACGGCAACAACGTCTGCGCGTCGCTCCTCGTCGCGTGCTCCGCGCTCGGCGCCGAGGTCGTGTGCGCGACGCCGCGGGGCTACGAGCCCGGCCCGGGAGCGCTCGGCGCCGCCGTCGCGTTCGGCGGTGACGTCACGCTCACGGACGATCCGCGGAGCGCCGTCGCGGGCGCACAGGTCGTCTACACCGACGTGTGGACGAGCATGGGCGAGGAGGACGAGCGCGAGCGCCGCCTACACGACTTCGCCGGCTTCGGCATCGACGCCGACCTGCTCGGCGCGGCGGCCGGCGACGCCGTCGTCCTCCACTGCCTGCCGGCGCACATCGGCGAAGAGATCTCCGGCGACGTCCTGTACGGCGGCCAGTCGGCCGTCTGGCAGCAGGCGGAGAACCGTCTGCACGTGCAGAAGGCTCTCCTGACCCTGCTGCTCAGTTAACCGTTACGGGACGAGGAAGTCCGCCGACGGACCTGCGGAGTCGGCGGGCTCGAGCGAGCCTGCGACCGCGCCCTCGCGCACGTACGACTGGGCGCTCGGCCGTGCGAGGATCGAGCCGGACGCGGGGCTGCCGACGTTCGCGAGCGGCACGTCGACCTCGACGGTGCCGTTCGGTCCCGGCGTGATGATCCCCGTGTCGACGTGCAGCTGCTGGAAGCGTGTCTCGAGCGAGGCATGCACGGCTTGTCCGTCGTACGCGAGCACGGTTCCCGTCTGCTCGACCGCCAGCTGGGTGAAATAGCTGGTGCCGTTGAACGACCACACGAAGTTGTAGTCGTCCTCGACGCCGCCCGAAGGCACCGTGGCCGAGAGGTTGTCGATGGTCAGGATCGTCCGCAGCGTCTTGCCGTCGGGCGTCAGGCACATCTGCCCGTTGACGATGTCGAGCTGCGGGTTCGCCCCCTGCGAGGAGAGCAGGTACGCGTCGTCACCGGTTCCGTCGGTGAAGAGCGTCCCGCATCCCGACACCTGCGGCGTCGGCTGTGCCGCCACCGGCGGTGCGAGATCGTGCACCGGCGTCAAGCGGCCGGTCAGGTCCTGCATCAGGTGCGCGACGTCAGGGGCTCCCCATCCCGTCGCGTTGTCGTAGCCGGGCGTCGCCGGGTACGGCTGGTTGTCGCCGACGGTGACGTCATAGAAGTCGTTCGCGTAACTCGCGCTCTTCGCGGCCTTGTAGAGCGAGTAGTTCGCGAACCCGAGCCCCTTGTTCTTGGCCGCGGCCTGGATGCGGGTCCACATCCCGAGCCACAGCGGCGACGAGAGGCTCGTGCCGGCACCCTGCTGGTCGGCGCCGTTGTCGTCGGTGATGAGCATGCCGTTGTTGGTGGCGACGTCACCCGAGATGGCGGCGACGTCCGGCGTCGAGCGGCACAGCGGTGCGCTGCCGGGCGTGTACGGATTGCCCGACTGGTCCTCGACGCAGCTCACCTTCGCAACGCCCTGCTGGTAGCTGCCGGCAGGCTCGTCGACGCTGTTGCCGCCGCCGCCGTACTCCCAGGCGATCTCGCTGAAGCGCTTCGGCGGATTGCCGCCGTCGCTCGAGAGCACCGTGCCGCCGACGGCGACCGCGTACGGGCTCGCCGACGGATAGTTGAGAGCGGGATAGCCCTGGGACGCGACGCCGTTCGTCCCGCCGACCACGGGCACGGCGACGATCGGGCACGACGAGCCGGTGTCGCCCGTCGACGAGAACAGCGTGCGCCCTTCGATCGCTGCCTGCTCGAGCAGGGTGTCGCCCGGGCCTTCGAGGCCGTCGACGCCGATCGCGGCCTCGCTCTGCGGGATGTTCTCGCACTCGCCGTACGAGGCGCTCGCCTGCGAGGGGCCGTGCTTGTCGTTGACCCACCCGACCCACGACGCGTACACGTCTGCGTCCGTGTTGTGGTGCGCGAAGTAGAGGGTCTCGCCCTGCACGTCGGGCGCCATGCCGGTGGATGCCTGCGTGTCGAGCTCCCACTCGACGGTCGCGCCGTCACCGCTCGTGTCGGGCGTCGCCGTCGAGCCGTAGTACTTCGTCGTCAGTGGAACCTGCGGCAGCTCGTTCTCCTGCTCGAAGCTGCGCAGATCGCTCTCGACGCCGGTGGTGACGCCCCAGCCGAGGATGGCCATCGTCTGGCCGTTGCCGAGGTTCGAGTTGGGCTCGTCGTAGATCGACCACAAGGTCTTCGGCGCGAGCAGCGACGTCTCCGGGACGCCGCCCGACGTGACCGAGTACGTCTGCGGCCCGGTCGCACCGCGGCGCGGCGTCATGAAGAACGCGTAGTCGTTCAGCCCGAGGACGGTCTGGACCGGCAGCGTCGAGGGAACGGTCGGCGCCGCCGCATTCGCGTAGAACGTGCGGCCGCCGGCCGAGTACACGTTGAGCGGCGTCGAGAAGAGCGCCGACACCTGCGCGGCCGTACCGGTCGCCTGCAGATAGGTCGTCGCTCCTTCGGGCGCGCTGACCGACAGTCCGCCGCCGGTCAACCAGCCCGTCGCCGCCGACACGGTGCTCGCGGACACGCCGAACTGCTGGACGAACGTGCCGGGATCGAGGAACTGCTGGTAGTTCGCGCTGCTCGGGTCGTACAGCTGCGCGAGATACGCGTCCTCGGCCGCCTGGTTCGGAGTGTTCAGCACGACCCCGACCGTGACCTGCTGCGCTGCCGGCACCGGGCCGAGCAGCGTCGCGGCGGAGAGATAGTGGACGACGTCGCTGTCGAGCGTCGTCGTTCCCAGGCTCATGCTCCCTCGCGCCGGCGAGGCGGCGCCGATGAGCGCCGTCGCCGCGAGGGCGAGTGCGAGCAGGGAACCGAAGCGGAGCCTCCTCTGGAGGACGCGGCGGTGCTTCATGGATTGGACCCTCCTGGGCGATGCGTAGCGGGGAATTGGCGGCTTCTAGTTTCCGGTGGAAGAACCTGTCGAAACCTCGCCTGGCAAACTGCACCCGTGCCCGGGGACGAGCTCACCGACCTGCGCGACCGCATCGCCGCGGTCGACCGTCAGGTGCTCGAGGCGCTCAATGAGCGTCTCGAGCTCGTCCGCCGCGTGCGCGCGCACAAGCAGGAGACCGGGCGGCCGCTGATCGACGCCGCGCGCGAGGCGGAGCTGCTCGACGAATTGGCGCGCTCGAATCGCGGCCCGCTCGGCGAGCCGGCCGTGCGCTCGCTCTTCTCCGCGGTGCTCGACGTCATGAAGCAGGAGTCGCAGGGCGCCGGTGCAGCCGCGCCGCGCGCACAGCCGCGGACGGCGGCGCCGGTCTCGCGGCTCGCGATCGTCGGCACGGGGCTGCTCGGGACGTCCGTGGCGCTCGCCGCACGCCGTGCCGGCGTCGCGTCCGTGCGCGGCTGGGACGCCGATCCCGCCACGTTGCGCGAGGCCGCGGTCGAGCGCGCATCGTCCCTCGCCGACGCGGTCGCGGACGCGGAGCTCGTCGTCGTCTCCGTGCCCGTCGGCGCCGTCGTCGCGACCGTCCGCGACGCGCTCGTCGCCGCCCCCGAGGCCACGGTCACCGACGTCGGCTCGACGAAGCGCGTCCTCGCCGCCGTCGAGGACCCGCGCTTCGTCGCGGGCCACCCGCTCGCCGGCGGCGCGACCGGCGGGCCTGCGCGAGCGAGCGCCGACCTCTTCGACGGCGCCATCTGGTTCCTCACGCCGTCACCCGCAGCCGATGCCACGCGCGTGAATACCGTGGAGCGCTTCGTCGCCGCCCTCGGTGCGCGCACGGTGCAGCTCGATCCCGCCGAGCACGACCGGCTGCTGGCGGTGACGAGCCATCTGCCGCACGCGCTCGCGAACGTGCTCATGCGCGCCGTCGCGCGTGCAGGCGAGGACGCGCTCGGCTACGCCGGCGCGTCGCTGCGGGAGATGACGCGCGTCGCCGGGGCGAACGCGTCCATCTGGGCGGACATCTTCATCGACAACGGCGACCTCATCGCGGCATCGCTCGCGGAGCTCGCGAGCGAGCTCGCCGACGTCGAGCGCTCTCTGCGCGCGGGCGAGCGCGACGCGATCGAGCGCTGGATCGCGGAATCGGCGACGGCCCGCACGCGCATGCTCGAGTACGCGTACCGCACCGAGGCGAAGATGCTCAACCGCATCCGCGTGCGCATCCCGGACAAGCCGGGCGTCCTCGCGCGCATCACGCAGAGCCTCGGAGCCGCCGGCATCAACATCGAGGACTTCGAGCTGCGGCACGTCTCGCCCGAGTACGGCGGCGTGCTCGTCATCCTCGTCGCCGGCGGCGACCAGGCGGAGCTGGCGCGCACGCTGCTGCGGCGCGAGGGCTACTCGGCCGCGTAGACCGTCCCGCGGACCTCGCCGAGACCGTCCGCGCGGAGGACGACCTCGTCCCCGTCGGCGAGGAAGCGGGTATTGCCGAAGAGCTCGATCAGCGATCCCTCCGAGCCGGGCTCGGGGCCGGAGATGGTGCCGGTCGCCATCAGGTCGCCGGTGCGGACCGAGGCGCCGTTCGACGTCACGTGGGCGAGCATCTGCGGCATCGTCCAGTACAGCGTCCGCGCATTGCCGCGCGAGACCACCTCGCCGTTCAGCTCGATCGAGAGGCCGACGTCGAGCGCCCAGTCGCGGCCGCCGGCGAGATGCGGGAGCGGCTCCGGCTTCTGGTCCGGCGCTTCCACCCGGCGCTCCTCGAGCAGCGCGAGCGGCGTCACCCAGGCCGAGATCGAGGTCTGGAAGGACTTGCCGAGGAACGGGCCGAGCGGCACGTACTCCCACGCCTGGATGTCGCGCGCGCTCCAGTCGTTGACGAGCACGACGCCGAACACGTGGTCGGCGAAGTCCGCCGTCGTCAACGGCCCCGGCGCGGGGACGCCGACGACGAAGCCGAGCTCGAGCTCGACGTCGAGGCGCCGCGACGGGCCGTACTCGCCCGGGCCGAGCTGGCCGCGCGGCCGCACGACGTCGGTGCCGCTGACCGCGACCGTGCCGGCGCGACCGTGGTAGCCGACGGGGAGCCAGCGCCAGTTCGGGAGCAGCGGCTCCTGGTCGGGCCGGAACATGCGCCCGAGGTTGGAAGCGTGCTCGCGCGACGCGTAGAAGTCGACGTAGTCCGCGACGTCGAGCGGAAGGCGCATCTCCGGGTCGACGACGCGCGGGCCGTCGAGCGCGCGCGCGGCCGCGATCGCTTCGCGCCACGCCGCGGGCCCTTCGGCCATCAGCGCGTTCAGCGTCGGCTGCGCGAATACGTCGCCGAGAGCGCGCAGGTCGACGACCTCGTCGTCCTCTCGCCAGGCGAGCCCGCCTGCGGCGAATGCCCCGAAGCCGGTCACAGGATCCCGAGATCGTGCAGCTCGGCCGTCGGCTCGAAGAACGAGCAGCTGCCGATCGAGCGCAGGAGGTTCCCGCGCACGTGCGCGAGCTCGTCAGCGGCGGCGGCGCGGCCGTTCCAGCGGAACGACTCCGCGTCGAGCGCGAAGGAGCCCGGCCCGGCGCGCAGCGCCTGCTCCTCGTCGCCGAACACGGCGGCGGCGAGCAGGTTGAGGAAGCCGTGCTCGCCCGCTTCGGTTGGATACGCGTGGTGTAGTCCCGCCGTCGCCTTGAAGGCGACGCCGTCCTCGCGGCAGCGACCCACGAACGCGGCCAGCTCCTCGACGGTCGGGATCGCTGCACCGCCGCAGCGGATCTTCGAGACGCCTTCGACGTAGACGACGTCTCCCTGCCGTTCGGCGCCGGCGCCGACGACCGCAAGCTCGCGCCCCTCGACCTCGACGCCCTCGGGCACGACGAAACGGCCGAGGAGCCAGGCGTCCGGGCTCGCCTGCGCCCGCTCGTCCTCCGCGAGTGCGTCCGAAAGGGACATGCTCGCCGGCGGGAACATCGGCGCGTGGTCGAAGAGTGCGGTCAGGAGAGCGCGCCGGGCGTCCACGAGGCGCAAAGCTACACTCCCCCGCGGGTCGGGCTCCGCGCAGTGGGAGCATGTGAACCGCGTCAGATCCGGAAGGAAGCAGCGCTAAGCATTCCCTTCCAGGTGCGCGGGCAGCCCGGCCCGTATGATCGGTCGATGGCCGCCCTGTACAGGAAATACCGTCCTCAGAGCTTCGACGAGGTGGTCGGGCAGGAGGCGGTCGTGCGGACGCTGACGAACGCGATCACCTCCGGCCAGGTGCGCCAGGCGTACCTCTTCGCAGGCCCGCGCGGAACGGGCAAGACGTCGCTCGCGCGCATCCTCGCGAAGAGCCTGAACTGCACGCAGGGGCCGACCGTGACGCCCGACGGCACGTGCCATGCATGCCTCGCCATCGCCGCCGGCACGTCGCTCGACGTGATCGAGATGGACGCGGCGTCGCAGCGCGGCATCGACGACATCCGCGAGATCCGCGACCGCGTCGTCCTCCAGCCTGTCGAGGGCCGCTACAAGGTCTACATCCTCGACGAGGCGCACCAGCTCACCGACGCGGCGTGGAACGCGTTGCTGAAGCTGATCGAGGAGCCTCCGCCCCATCTCGTCTTCATCTTCTGCACCACCGACCTGTCGAAGGTGCTGTCGACGGTGCGCTCGCGCTGCCAGACCTTCGTGTTCCAGCGCCCGCGCCTGCAGGACCTGCTGAAGCGGCTGCGCATGATCGCGGACAAGGAGCAGGTTCAGGTTCCCGACCAGGCGCTCGCGCTCATCGCGCGCACCGCGCGCGGCTCGTACCGCGACGCCGAGTCGACGCTCGACCAGCTCGCCGCCGCAACCGAGAACGACATCAGCGTGCAGTCGGTGCTGCAACTGCTCGGCACGGTGGAGGAGGAGGCGCTGTTCCGGCTGTGCGACCTCGTCGTCGATCGGGACACGGCGGGCGCGCTCACGTTCGTCGAGGAATTGTCGGAGCAGGGCCACGACATCGGCCGGCTCGTGACCGATCTGATCGAGCACCTGCGGCAACTGCTGCTCGTCCAGCACATGGGCGAGGTGCCGGATTCCTTGCCGGTGACCGAGGAGACGCGCGAGCGGCTGCGCTCCCAGGCGAACCAGCTCGGCGAGCCCACCGTGATCCGGCTGATCGACCTGCTCGCGGTCGCAGTCGACGACATGCGTCAGGGCGGCGACCCGCGCCTGCCGCTCGAGCTCGCGCTCGTGAAAGTCACGCGACCCGGCGCGGATCTTTCACGGGAATCCATTTCGTATCGCCTCGAGCTCCTCGAACAGACGCCGGGTCGCGTGACTAGCGAGCCCCCTAGTCGGGAGCCCCAGCCGCAATCCGCCGAACGCGTCCATCCGGCGGCTCCCGACGTGGCGCTCGAGCAGCTCCAGGAGGCGTGGTCGCGCACGATCGTGCCGGCCGTCGCCGAGCGTTCGATCCCGATCTCGACCGTGCTCGGCGAGGCGCGCCCGGCGCAGCTCGCGGGCAACACGCTCACGGTCGAGTTCCCGGCGAGCGCGTCGTTCCACCGCCAGCTCGCGGAGGAGCCGAAGAACGCAACGATGCTCGCCGACGCGCTCTACGAGGTGACCGGGCGGCGTCTTGCGCTCGCGTTCGCCGTCGGCGAGGGGGACGCCGAAGGCGTCATCGAGCTCGACGAGCCCGCGGGCGAGGAGCGCATCATCGAGCTGCTGAAGTCCGACCTGGACGCGCGGGAGAGGGATACCGAATGAGCTTCGACATGTCGAAGTTGATGCAGCAGGCAGCGGAGATGCAGCAGCGCGTGCAGCGCATGCAGGACGAGGCGAAGAAGGAGACGGCCGAGGCGTCGGTCGGCGGCGGGATGGTGAAGGTGACCGCCAACGGCGCGGGCGAAGTGCTGTCGATCGAGATCGCCCGCGACGCGATCGATCCGGACGACGCGGAAGGGCTCGCCGACCTCGTGCTCGCGGGCGTGAACGAAGCGCTCCGTTCCGCGCACGCCGCCGTCGAGGCGAAGGCCCAGCAGATGATCGGCGAGCTCGGGCTCGGTGACCTCGGCCTCCCCGGCCTCGGCGGGTAGGCGGCTTGCGCGGCCGCTCCATCTTCTCGAACTGGTTGTGGCTCCTCTTCGTCCTCGCCCTCATCGGCGTCATCGTCTGGGGCTGGGCCTGGGACTTCTCCCGCTAGGGCTAGCCTGAACGGATGCTCTCCCCCGCCGTCGAGAATCTCGTCGCGCAGCTGACGCGCCTGCCCGGCATCGGCAGCCGGACGGCGCAACGGCTCGCGTTCCACCTGCTGCAGGTGTCGACGACGGAAGCGAACGCGCTCGGGGAGGCGATCCGCGAGGTGAAGGAGCGCGTCCGCTTCTGCAACGAGTGCGGCAACCTCACCGAGGAAGAGGTCTGCGCCATCTGCCTCGACGCGCGGCGCGACCGGACGCTCATCTGCGTCGTGGAGCAGCCGGTCGACCTCATCTCGCTCGAGCGCACGGCGGAGTACCGCGGTCTGTATCACGTGCTCGGCGGCGCGCTCTCGCCACTCGACGGCGTCGAGCCGGAGCACCTGCGCATCGACGAGCTCATTCGTCGCGTCGACCGCAACGGCGTGCAGGAGGTCGTGCTCGCGACGAATCCGAACATGACGGGTGAGGCGACCGCCTCCTATCTGGCCGACCGGCTGCGCGGTCGCGTGCGAGTGACGCGCCTCGCGAGCGGCCTGCCCGTCGGCGGCGATCTCGAGTACGCGGACGAAGTCACGCTCGGCCGCGCATTGACCGGCCGCCGCGAGATCTGAGGCATCGCTTGCGATGCCGCGACTTTGAAGGCGGCGCCGGCTCGGCCGGCGCCGCCGTTAAGGCACACTCTTTCTCGTGACCGTCACGCACCACGAGGAGATTCCGCAGCTCGCGGCGGATGCGGCTCAACGAGGCCGAGATCTGGTCGTGATGAAGTTCGGCGGCACGTCCGTCGGCGACACGAAGAAGATCAAGGACGTCGCCCGCCGGCTCGTCGCCGCGCGCGAAACCGGACATCGCGTCGTCGCCGTCCTCTCCGCGATGGGCGACACCACGGACGACCTCATCCGGCTCGCGCACGAGGTATCGCCGCACCCGCATCCGCGCGAGTACGACATGCTCGTCTCGGTCGGCGAGCGCATCTCGAACGCGCTCTGCGCGATGGCGATCCACGACCTGGGACACGAGGCGATCTCGCTCACCGGGTCGCAGGCCGGGATCCTCACCGACACCGTGCACGGCAAGGCGAAGATCGTCGAAGTGCGCGCCGCACGCATCAACGACGCGTTGGACGACGGGAAGATCGTGCTCGTCGCCGGCTTCCAGGGTGTGTCGTCGGAGCACGAGGTGACGACGCTCGGCCGCGGGGGCTCGGACGCGACCGCGGTCGCGCTCGCTGCGGCGCTCGGCGGGGCGTGCGAGATCTTCACCGACGTCGAGGGGGTGTTCACCGCCGATCCGCGTCTCGTCCCGAACGCGCTCAAGCTGCCGAAGGTCACCTACGAAGAGATGCTCGAGATGGCCGCCACGGGCGCGCGCGTCATGATGGCGCGATCGGTCGAGATCGCGCGCAGGTACGGTGTTCCTCTCCACGTGCGCTCGGCGTTCAGCGACGTCGAGGGCACCTGGATCGGCGAGGAGGATCAGCTCGTGCTCGAGAAAGCGATCGTGTCCGGTGTGACGCACGACACCACCGAGGCGAAGGCCACGGTGCTCGGCGTGCCCGACCGTCCCGGCGTCGCCGCGCGCGTGTTCCGCGCGCTCGCTGACGCGGGCGTGAACATCGACATGATCGTGCAGAACAGCTCGGCTGACGGAACGACCGACATCACGTTTACGTTGCCGAAGACGGACCTCCCCGCTGCCGAGCCGACGCTCGAAGGCCTGCGCGATGAGATCGGCGCGCGCGGGATCGCGTACGACCCGGACATCGCCAAGGTCTCGCTCATCGGCGCAGGCATGAAGAGCCATCCCGGCGTCGCCGCCGACATGTTCGAGGCGCTCGCCGATGCGGGTATCAACATCGAGATCATCTCCACGTCCTCCATCCGCGTCTCGTGTGTGGTGCGCGCCGCCGACGTCGAGCGCGCTGTGAGCGCCGTGCACGAGAAGTTCCGGCTCTTCGCCGAGGAGCGGGTCGGTGCCTGACGCGCGTATCGCCGTCGTCGGCGCGACCGGCGCCGTCGGCGCCGTGACGATGCGGCTGCTCCGCGAGCGCGGCCACGAGAACGTGCGCGCGTTCGCGTCCGCGCGTTCCGCGGGACGCACGCTCGACGGCGGGATCGTCGTCGAGGAGGCGACGCCGGAGTCGCTCGCGTCCGCCGGAGTCGAGCTCGCGCTGTTCTCGGTCGGCACGTCGGCGTCGCGCGGGCTCGTGCCGCATGCGGTGCGCGGCGGCGCGGTCGTCGTGGACAAGTCGTCGGCGTACCGGCTCGAGCCGGGCGTGCCGCTCGTCGTTCCCGAGGTGAACGGCGAGCGTGCGCGCGAGCACGACGGCGTCGTCGCCAACCCGAACTGCTGCACGATTCCGTTGACGTGCGTGCTCGGCCCGCTGCACGAGGCTGCAGGGCTGAAGCGCGTGCGCGTGTCGACGTATCAGGCGGTCTCCGGCAAAGGCGCGGCGCGAATGGAGCAGCTGCTGGCCGAGCCGCCGGCCGAGCACGACCTGACGATGGACTGGAGCTGGGAGGGCGACGAGACGGACGAGGAGTCGAAGCTCCGCTCCGAGACGCGCAAGATCCTCGAGCTGCCTGACCTCCCGATCAGCGCAACCACCGTCCGTGTTCCAGTGCTCGTCGGCCACGCGGAGGCAGTGTGGATCGAGCTCGAGGAGCCGCTCTCGCCGGAGCAGGCGTCGGCGGTGCTCGGCGCGGCGCCGTCGGTGCGGCTCGTCGACGTCCCGACGCCCGGCGCGGCGGCGAAGACGGACGACGTGCTCGTCGGCCGCATCCGCCCCGACCGCGCGGGCGACAACGGCCTCGTGCTCTTCCTCGCGTGCGACAACCTGAACAAGGGCGCCGCGCTGAACGCGATCCAGATCGCCGAGCTCCTGCTCGGCGACCGCGTCGCGGCCTGATGCTGAAGCTCTTCTCGAGGATTCACGTCTTCCTCTACAAGGCGAGCGGCGGCCGTATCGGGGGCCGCTTCAAGACCGCGCCGGTGCTGTTGCTGACGACGACCGGCCGGAAGACCGGCAAGCGGCGCACGACTCCCCTGCTCTACGGAGAGGACGCCGGGCGGTATGTCGTCGTCGCCTCCGTCGGCGGGGCTCCCAAGCATCCGGCCTGGTACCTGAACCTGAGCGGCGACGCCGAAGCAACCATCCAGGTCGGAGGCCGACGGCTCGGCGTGCGCGCGGAGACGGCGCAGCCGGACGAGCGCGCGCATCTATGGACGCTGATGACTCGGCTGTATCCCGGATACGACGACTACCAGGCGAAGACGAGCCGCGAGATCCCGGTCGTCGTCCTCACACCGTCGGCCGGCTGACGCAGGAGCGAGCCTCGGGCGAGAGGACGCTCGTGCAGCCCGTTATGGCCGAGCCCGAGGCTTGACTCGAGCTCCAAGGCGGCACATGCTGGTGACTAGCTCCACAAGCGCTTGCGGCGTCGAGACTCCGCGCCTCCTCGTCATCTGTGCGCAGATAACCGGCAGCGCGGGCGAAGCTAAAGGAGCCACAGATGAAACGATCGATCTTGGTCTTGATCGTAGCCATGCTGGCTGGGGGTGCGTTGGCGACGACGGACGCGGCGGCATCGACCTCGCAGAGCCCGTTCACGGGCACATGGCAGGCAATTGACACGGACGGCAGCCTCATGACCTTCACGGTCGGCGGCGCTGGCTCGCTAGTTCACGTGACGCTGCACGACCACCATGCGACCAGCTGCGTGGTGCACTTCGGCGCGCGCGGCGGCAACGCAGTCCTCCAAGGCACTGGCACCATCGCTGGATCCACCCTCACGTTCTCGTACGACAGCTTCCGCTGCGAGAACGGAATCTCCGTCCCCCTCGACCCCGGCAACAGTGCGCAATTCTTCTACGACGCTACGACCGACACGATGTTCTCGACGCTAGCCAGCTCGGGTCAGGACACGACCTGGTACCGGATCGGCAAGCCACTGGAGCCGCCGACAACTCCTTGAGCTGGCGTCCGACTGTCTGAGCGTCCGGGGCGAAGAGGCTGACGCTCAGTAACCGACCTTGCGGAGGGGAGGTCTCGGCGGGGCGCTCCGGCCCGTCGGGGGACATTTACGGACGCTGGCGCACCCGATCGGAGTAGGACAACGCTCGCCTCGGGTGACGTTCCCGACACTCACGCAAACGGGCGACTACCCGCCAACGTTCGTGGCGCGGGGCTGCATCGCGGTCAGTAACAGATGTCGTTCGGCGGCGTTGAGGAGGCCCGAATCTGGCGAATCGTGCCGTCCGTAGCGCGCTCGAGATAGCGGCTCTGGCATCCGTGCCGGCCGTAGATCAAAGTCGATGCGAAGAAGTAGATGTCTCCACTGGCATCCACCCTGAGGTGGCCGAAGCCCATGATCAGGATCGTTTTCGGTTGACGATGCAGCACACCCGCAACGTCGTCCTCGGTGACGAGCGGGACGAGGCGGCGACTGGTGACTCGAACGAGGCTGTCATCGTAGGTGGCGACGACCTCACCGTCGCCCACGGCGAAACCGAACCCACCATAGGCGGGGTAGGCGACGGATGAGCCGTCGTTTCGAACGACTAGAAGCTCTTTCGGGTGAGGATGGCCAGCGCGGGCGCCGCCACTCATGCACGCGAAGACGTGGAAGCCCCGTCCCGCAACGCTCCTCCCGCAATCCGATGCGATCGCCGGGACGGGGCTCGATGACTTCAAGGCCACCGCAGCAGTAGCGGCTCCTCCGCCTCCAGCGACGAGCACGGTCCCCGCAAGAAGGAGTGGGTGCTGCCTCACCACACGCCTTGCCCGTGCGATTACCGGGCCGAGAGCGATTCCCACTCGCCATGGGTACCCCGCAACACCGTGATCGGACGAGGTCATGGCAACGAGTTATACGCCGCCGCCGATCCTCCCAGCCATTTCACGGCGAGCACGCGGTCACCTCTAGCCGGACGACAGCAAGCTTGCAGCCGCGGCGAGCCACCCGCGCGCGCGCTCCACGTTCGGGCCGTCCGGCGCGAGCGCGACCGTCTCCGCTTGCAGCTCCGTCAGGAGCAGCAATGCGCGCCGCGGGTCCTGCTCCGCGAACGCGTCGTCGATCCGCTCCGCGAGTCGCGCAGGCTTCACTGCCAGCGACGCCGTGCGGGCCGCGAGGCGCTTGGGCGTCGGTTGCCACGTCCGGTTGAGCGCGTAGACGATGCGGAGCACACGCGAGGCGTCGTCGACCATCCGCTCGGCGCGCGCGAGCCGCTCACCGGGACGGAGGAGGGTCAGCATCCCTGCGGGCGCATAACCGCCCCACGTCAAGGCGGCGTCCTCGATCCGCGCACGCGCGAGCTCTTCCGGGTAGTCACCGAGCCGGGCTTGCCACCGCGCGAGCGCCCCGGACGTGCGCAGCGGAATGCCGTGAGCGATCGCGTCGGCGGCCGACGACGTCGACTCGCGGCGGAAGAACGAATCGATCGAAGACTCTGCGTGTTCGCGAGACCACCAGACGAGCTCGACGGGTACACCCTCGCGGTAGCCGGAGACGCGCCTTGCCGGCGTCGCCGGATCGCCCCACGTGTCGAGCTCTTCCAGCCCGGCGGCCCGAGCGTGCTCGAAGCAGGCGGCCAGCTCCATCGGCTCGGGCGTGACGACGAGCATCTCGATGTCGGAGAGCTCGTCGGCATCGCCACGCGACACGCTGCCGGTGAGCAACGCCTCCTCCGCCACCTCGAGCGGAAGCGCATCGACGACGCGTCGGGCGAGATCCTCCAGCTCTTTGCTCCGCTCGCTCGGCACGATCGACAGTATGGCCGGATGCCCAATGCGGCTGTGACGACGCCGGGTACCGTAGGCCGGTGCCCGAAACCGTCCTCACGCTGCGGCAACTAAACCGCGCGACGCTCGCGCGCCAGCTCCTTCTGGAGAGGAAGCGGCTCTCCCCTGCGGCCGTCATCGAGCGGCTCGTCGGCATGCAGGCGCAATGGCCGCCGGCGCCGTACGTCGGCATCTGGACGCGCACGACGAGCTTCCGCCGCGAGGCGCTCGAGCGGCAGCTGGCCGCCGGCGCCGTCGTCAAGGCGACCGTGATGCGGCAGACGCTGCACCTCGTCACGCGGCACGACTACGCGCTCCTCCGGGCGGCCATGAGCGAGACCAACTTCCCGTGGCAGTCCGCGCTCGCGGGGCGCCTCGCATCGAGCATGCGAGAGCTCGCCACGGCAGGCCCGGTGACGAGCTCGGAAGCGCTCGCTCATATCGAACGCAAGCACGGGCTCAGCGGCATCGACGCGCGACGCGCCTGGCGGGCCGCCCGCGTGCGCGCACATCTCCTCCACCACCACGAGACGGCGCTCTGGCGCGGCCGGCCCGAGGGCCGTTTCGTCGCGCTCGACGAGCCGGAGACCCACGTCCCGGTCGAAGCGCGCGCCGAAATGCTGTGTCGCTACCTCGCGGCGTTCGGGCCGGCGACGCTGCGCGACATCGTCGCCTGGAGCATGATGCACGTCCCCGAGCTCAAGGCGGCGCTCGTACGCCTCGACCTGCGCCGCTTCCGCGACGAGAGCGGGCGCGAGCTCCTCGACGTCCCGCGCGCGCCGCTGCCCGACCCGGATACGCCCGCGCCCGTTCGCTTCCTCCCCAAGTGGGACAACCTCCTGCTCGCCTTCGCGGATCGCACGCGCGTGCTCCCGGAGCCGTACCGGAAGACGATCATCGGCAAGAACGGCGACGTCGCGCAAACGTTCCTCGTCGACGGCCTGGTCGCCGGGACATGGACGGTGAAGATGGGCCGCATCGCCCTCGAGCCGTTTGCCCCGCTGTCACGAGCAGCGCGACGCGAGCTCGACGACGAAGCCGGACGCCTGGAAGCGTTCCTCGCCGACTGATGCGCCCGATGCCTGACGACGAGCGGCCGCCGATCTGCCCGGTCTGCGGCGTGACCATGGTTCCGGCCGCCCTCAGCGCCGAGGGCGAAAAAGCCGGCGATTGGGTATGCCTCGAGTGCGAAGAGTTTCCAGCGAGTGAGGAGGAGCGATGAAGGTCGTCCATTGCCCGTGCGGCACGAACGTCGAAGGCGAGACCGACGACGCGATCGTCGAGAACGTCCAGGCGCACATCGCCGCCGACCATCCGGAACAAGTCGGCAAGTACTCGAGGGAGCAGATCCTCGAGATGGCGCACGAGCACTAAACATAAGAACCGCTAGCCGCGCGCGGCTTGCTCGTCCAACTTCGCCTGCGCCCGCTCGGCGAGCTCCCGCGTGCGTTGGGCGTTCGCTCGCACGCGTGCGCGGAATGCCTCCAGCTCGTCACGCTCAGCTTTCGTCAGCTTCCTCTTCGCCATCGTCACCTCCGATCACGGCCAGGATCTGCTCGAGCGTTGCAGCGATGTCGCTCACGTTGAAGAGTAGAGCAATGACCTCCGAACGCGCGATCACGGGCTCAGCCACAACTACAGCGTGCGGACGACGGCGCGGCAACGCAAGTCGCCGGTTCGGACGTATCCGTTAAGGCCGCTGAGGCGCCGGAACCGGCAGGAACGCCTCGCGCACGACGCGCAGCACGCGCTCGCGCGTGCCCTCGGCGACGGGCACGAGGCCGCCGAGCTCGAGGCGTGCGAGCTCGACGCGACCCTGCGCGCGCACCGTGACGAAGCCGAAGTCGGCGAGGAAGTCGCTGGGGAAGATCGTCTTGTGAATGTGAAAGCGCTCCACCGAGCGGTCGCTCTCGGGATACCGGTACGCAAACGCCTCCAGCGCACGGCCGCCGCGGTCGCGCGCCTCGCCGATCGCGGTCAGGAAGAGCGACTGCATCACCCACGGCTTCGACGGATCGGTGAGGTAGGCGCACGTGACGAGCACCGCGTCGTCGCTCGGCGGCCCCGCCGGCAGCTCGCTCGCGCGCGGGAAGAGCCCCGACGGCCCGTACTGCATCGATCCGAGGAGGCGCCCGTCGTCGTCGTAGTAGACCGTCCCCCACGAGCCCCACTCGTCCTCGGTGCCGCGGATCCACTTCTTCTTGTCGACGCCGTGGCCGGTGCGCGACTGCCACCACGTGCATTCGTGGCACACCGTCGGCGCCGTCTCCAGCGTGGCGCCGGTCAGGCCGGCAATACGGGTGCTCACGGGCGCGGGCCGATCTCGTCGACGACCACCTCGACGGCGGACGGATCGACGTCCGCCATGCGCAGCAGGTATTCGCGCACGCGCGCCTGGACGTCCGCGGCGAGCGACGGGATGGACGCGCCCCAGTCGACGGCGAGATGGAGCTCGACGCGCACCTGGCCGTCCGCCTCCCGCACCTTCACGCCGCGCCGTCGCGGCAGGTCGCGCACCCCGACGATCTCGCGCGCCGCGTCGGCGGCATAGCGTCCGAGGATCTCAGTCGAGATCGACGCTTGACCGTCCAAGCCCACGGCTCCTAGTCACGTGCGGAGTGAGACATGCCGCTCGACACCGTAGCGGTGACCGCTGGGCGTAGACACAGCTCCGTCGCCTCGGGCCGCGCCGCGAAGCGAAACGGCACGAACGTCGTCCCGAGCCCGGGCGACACGTGCAGCACGCCGGCGGGCCCGCGGAACACGCCGCGCGGATAGCGGGCCGTGAGGTGCGCGAAGCGCAGCTTGCCGCCCGGATACGGCAGCGCGATCTGCCCGTCGTGCATGTGGCCGGCGAGCACGAGGTCGAAGGCTCCCGGCTCGAGCGCGTCGAAGATGCGCGGGTAGTGGCAGAGCAGGATGCGGAGGTCCGCCTCCCGCGAGAGTGTGTTCGGATCGAGCTTCGCCCGCCGGCGGACGATCAGGCGCGGATGCACGCCGGCGACCCAGACCCGGCGCCCGCGAAGCTCGAGCATCGTCCCCTCGTCGCGCAGCAGCGTTGCCGGCGCGAGATCGGTGACGTCCGAGCGCACCGCCTGCGGATCGCGCGAGATGGCGACGTCGTGGTTGCCGAGGATCGCGACGGTCGGTTGCGGCAGCCGCCCGACGAGCTCCCGCAGGAGCGGCTCGCCGCGCGGGTGCGTGAGCAGGTCGCCGGTGACGACCACGAGGTCGGGCCGGCGCTCTGCCACCCACTGCACCGCCTTCGCCACCGACGCAGTCCCGGGCGACCGCACGCCGAGGTGGAAGTCGGACAGATGCGCGATGCGGAGCCCGTCCAGCTCGGCCGGCAGCCCCGGGATCTCCAGCTCGAGCTCGCGCAACCGCGGCCACCCCGCCTCGATCAAGCCCCAGCCGAGCGCAGCCCCCAGAAATGTCCCGGCGCGGCGCCCGAAGGCCACCGCGCCGGAATCCGCCCCTCTGTTGTCCATTCAGATCCCGCCCCGGACGCGAACCTTGCGCCGCGCTCAGACTTCCAGCCGCTCGAGCGCCGGCCGCGGATCGACGATGTGCCGCTTGAACTTCAGCTCGGACTCCTCCAGCCCCGCGGCGACGCCGACGAGCTGGGCGAGGTGGAGGATCGGCAGCTTGAACGAGCGGCCCGTCGCGGCCTCGAGCTTCTGCTGCCACGCGTCGAGCGACAGGTGGCAGAGCGGGCACGGCGTCACCATCACGTCCGCTCCGGCCTCGAGCGCCTGCTCGACCGGCTGGATGAGCTCGCCCAACGCCGTCTCCTCACGCGCCTGGATGATCGGGAACCCGCAGCACTTGATCTTCGCGGGATAGTCGATCGCCTCCCCGCCGCACGCCTCGATGATCCGCTCGAGCGACCACGGGCGGTCGGGATCCTCGAAGCCCATGATCTTCGACGGGCGCAGGATCTGGCAGCCGTAGAACGGCGCCACCTTCAACCCCTTCAGTCCCTTGTGCGCGGCCTGCTTCAACAGCTCGTAGCCGTCGCCCTCCGCGATCTCCCAGAGCAGGTGGCGGACTTCGACGTTGCCGCTGTACTCCGGGACGCCGACCGACTTCAGGTTCTCGTTGACGCGGTCGAGCAGGTTCTGGTCGCCCTGCAGCATGTGGTTCGCCTGCCGCAGGTTGAGCGTGCAGACGTTGCACACCGTCAGCAGCGTGTCCGAGACCTGGCCCGCGTACGCGAGGATCCGCGCGTTCAGGTGCAGGTAGTAATCCGGCTCGGCCTCGTGGATG
>DASUIG010000053.1:0-24230 GCA_036273155.1 Gaiellaceae bacterium
GTACCGGCCCTGGTTCGTCCAGACCGGGATCGTCGTCTACTCGACGCTCGCGCGCGCGAAGCTGAACGGCCTCGTCGAGCTCGGCCGCGCCCAGCGCATGGTCCCCGACCTCCGCGGCAGTGGGCTGCGCTCGTGCGCGCTGTACGAGGACGCGTGGACGAACGACGGACGGCTCACGCTCGCGAACGTGCGCGCGGCTGCCGAGCGCGGCGCGACGGTGCTGAACTACGCCGAGGTGACGGCGATCCGCGCCGGCGAGGGCGCCGACGTCCTCGCCGACGGGCGCACGGTCGCGGTGCGGGCGCGCTCCGTCGTGAACGCGGCCGGGCCCTGGGTCGACCGGGTGCGGAGGCTCGAGGACGAGCAGGCGAGGCCGTCGATGCGGTTGAGCAAAGGCGCGCACGTGCTCGTCGACGGCGGGGAAAACTGGGGCGCCGCGCTGACGATCCCGCACGACAAGGTGCGCGTCAGCTTCGCCGTGCCGTGGGAAGGGATGCTCCTGCTCGGCACGACCGACACGCTGCACGACGGCGAGCCGGAGACGGTCGCGGTCACCGACGTAGACGTCGAGCAGATCCTCGCCGAGGCGTCGGTTGCGGTGGACGGCATCGGTCCCGTCCGCGCGACCTACTCCGGCCTGCGCGTGCTGCCCGGCGGCGACGGCGGGACCGCGAACGCGCGCCGCGAGACGGTGTTCTCCACCGGCCCCTCCGGGATGGTGAGCGTCGCCGGCGGGAAGCTGACGACGTACCGGCGCATCGCCCTCGACGCGCTCGACCACCTCGGCGTCAGCCGGCTCTCGCGCCGCCCGCGGCCGCTTCCGGGCGCGACCGGCCTGGAGCGCATCGCGTGGCCGGTGGAGCTCGACGCGGTGACGCGCGCGCATCTGATCCATCTGTACGGCTCGCTCGCCACCGAGGTGCTCGCGCCCGCCGTCGACGATCCGTCCCTCCTGGAGCCGCTCGTCCCCGGCCGTCCCGACCTCCGGGCGCAGGCGGTGTACGCCCGGACGCACGAGTGGGCGGTGAGCGACGAGGACGTGCTGCGGCGGCGCACGACCGGTTGGCTCGCGGGTCGTCGCCTGCACGTCTAGGCTCTTGGACATGCCGATGAAGTACGCACGGCTGACGACGCCGCTCGTCCGAGACGGTGGAGAGCTGCGACCTGCGAGCTGGGACGAGGCGCTCGACCGCGCCGCGACCGGTTTCCGCAAGGCGCTCGACGGAGGCGCGCTCACCGGCGTCTTCAGCTGCTCCAAGGCGACCAACGAGTTGAACTTCGCCACGCAGAAGTTCTCTCGGGCCGTCCTCGGGTCGAACAACGTCGACAGCTGCAACAGAACCTGACACGCGCCCAGCGTCGTCGGTCTGGCGACGGTGTTCGGTGCAGGGGGCGGGACGAGCTCCTACGAGGAGACCCGTAGTGCGGACCTGATCGTCCTGTGGGGCTCGAACGCGCGCGAGGCGCATCCGATCTTCTTCCACCACGTGCTGAAGGCCGTGCACGGCGGTGCGAAGCTCATGGTCGTCGACCCGCGGCGGACGCCGTCGGCGCAGTGGGCCGACCTGTGGCTGGGGATCGACGTCGGCACGGACATCCCGCTCGCGAACGCGGTCGCGCGGGAGATCATCCACGCCGGCCTCGCGGACATGGAGTTCGTCGAGCGGGCGACGTCGGGATTCGAGGCCTTCGAAGAATCGGTCGAGCCGTGGACACTCGAGGAGGCGGAGCGCGTCACCGGCGTGCCCGCGGACGCGATCCGCGAGCTCGCGCACGCGTACGGGAGCGCCGAGCACGTGCAGCTGTGCTGGACCCTCGGCATCACCGAGCACCACAACGCGGTCGACAACGTCTTCGCGCTCATCAACCTCGCGCTCTTGACGGGGAAGGTGGGCAAGTGGGGCTCCGGCCTGCAGCCGCTGCGGGGCCAGAACAACGTGCAGGGCGGCGGCGACATGGGCGCCATCCCGAACAAGCTGCCCGGCTTCCAGGACGTCCTCGACGACGCTGCGCGCGCGAAGTTCGACGCCGCCTGGGGCACGACGATCCCGCCGGAGTACGGGCTGCACCTGACCGGCATGTTCGAGGCGATGGAGCATGGCGAGCTGCGCGCGGTCTACGTCGTCGGCGAGAACCCGGCGCAGGGCGAGGCCGACCAGGCGCGCGCAGAGCGGCTGCTCACCGGCCTCGACCATCTCGTCGTGCAGGACATCTTCCTCACGCGGACGGCGCAGCTCGCCGACGTCGTGCTGCCGGCCGCTGCCACGCTCGGCGAAGCGGAGGGCACGGTCACCTCGAGCGAGCGCCGCGTGCAGCGCGTGCGCAAGGCCGTGGACGCGCCCGGCGAGGCGCGCGACGACATCGAGATCGTGTACGAGCTCGCGCGGCGGATGGGGCACGACCTCG
This sequence comes from Gaiellaceae bacterium, assembly GCA_036273155.1. Lineage (GTDB taxonomy): Bacteria > Actinomycetota > Thermoleophilia > Gaiellales > Gaiellaceae > Palsa-739. Next base: position 2,407 of record DASUIG010000053.1, read on the forward strand.
GATCGCCGCGCGCCGAAGACGTATGGAACGAGCTGCGCTCGCTCTCCCCGCTGCACGCGGGCATGACCTACGCGCGCCTCGAGGAGCTCGGCGGCATCCAGTGGCCGTGCCGGGACGAGGACGATCCGGGAGCGTTGTTCCTGCACGGGCGGCTGTGGGACGACGTCGTCGAGGAGCGCGCGCCGTTCCAGGTGGTGGAACACGATCCGCCCGTGGACAAGCTGGACGGCGACTTCCCGCTGCGATTGACCACCGGCCGCCGGCTCGAGTCGTACAACACGGGCGTGCAGAGCGGCGGCTACTCCTCCCCGCTGCACGTCGGCGGCGAGGCGATCCTGCTCGCGCCCGAGGACGGCGCGCGCTACGGCGTACGCGACGGCGGGCGTGTGCGCGTCGTGTCGCGGCGCGGCTCCGTCGAGGCACCTGTGCGCTACGACCCGACGCTGCGCGCCGGGCTCGCGTTCATGAACCTCCACTTCCCGGACGTGGTGGCGACGAACGTGCTCACGATCGACGCGACCGACCCCAAGTCGGGCACGGCGGAGTTCAAGGCGACCGCGATCAGGTTGGAGCCCGTTGCCTGACCTGAAGCTCCTCGCGGACGCGCCGAGCGCGGACGAGCGCGCCGCCATCGACGCCGTCGTCGGCGCCGAAGCCGCGAACGGCGACCGCGTCGCGCGCAGCGACCGCACGCGCCGCCATCTCCTCCTCCCCGCGCTGCGCGCGGCGCAGCGGCGCGTCGGCTGGGTGAGCCCGGGCGCGCTGGGGTACGCCTGCCGCCGGCTCGAGGTCCCGCCGGCGGAGGCGTACGGCGTCGCGACCTTCTACGCGCTGCTCTCGCTCGAGGAGCGGCCGGCCGAGGTGCTGCACGTCTGCACCGATCTCTCGTGCCAACTGGCGGGCGCGACCGTGCCCGAGGGCGCGCATCCGTCCCCGTGCCTCGGCCTGTGCGAACGCGCGCCCGCGTCGCTGCGCACGGTGGCGGGGCCGGAGCCGCGCGAGGAGCAGATCCCGGCGACCGGGCCGCCGCTGCCGCAGACGTCGGGGCTGAAGCTGCTTCGTCGCATCGCCGAGGGCGTCGACCCCGAGTCGCAGCCCGAATTCGTTGCACTCGCGCGCGCGCGCGAGATGGGGCCGGACGCCGTCATCGACGCGGTGAAGGCGTCGCCGCTCCTCGGCCGCGGCGGCGCGGCCTTCCCGACCGGCCGGAAATGGGAGGCGGTCGCGCGCCAGCCGGCGAGGCCGCACTACCTCGTGTGCAACGCGGACGAGTCGGAGCCCGGAACGTTCAAGGACCGGGTGCTGATGGAGCAGGATCCGTTCGCGCTGATCGAGTCGATGGCGATCGCCATGTACGCGACGGGCTGCGAGAAAGGCTTCGTCTACATCCGGGCCGAGTATCCGCTCGCACAGAAGCGGATTCAGCATGCGATCGACGCGAGCGGCTTCGACATCGAGCTTCGCATCGGCGCGGGCGCGTACGTGTGCGGCGAGGAGACGGCGCTCTTCCAGTCCATCGAGGGCTATCGCGGCGAGCCGCGCAACAAGCCGCCGTTTCCGGTCGAGGTCGGCCTGTTCGGGAAGCCGACGGTCGTGAACAACGTCGAGACGCTCGTGAACGTGCCGCACATCCTGCTCGGGGACGACGTGCGCGACACCCGCCTCTTCTGTCTGTCCGGCAACGTCGCCCGTCCGGGGCTGTACGAGGTCGAGCTCGGCACGCCGTTGCACGAGCTGCTCGAGCTCGCCGGCGCCGAGCCGGCGAAGGCGGTGCTGCTCGGCGGCGCCGCCGGCTCGTTCCTGCGCCCCGATCAGCTCGACCTGCCGCTCTCGTTCGAGGGGGCGAAGGAGGCCGGGGTCACGCTCGGCTCCGGCGTCGTGATCGTCTTCGGCGAGCAAGCCGATCTCGTCGCCGCCGTCCTGCGCATCGCCGAGTTCTTCCGCGACGAGTCGTGCGGGCAGTGCGTTCCCTGCCGCGTCGGCACGGTGCGCCAGGAGGAGGCGCTGCACCGGCTCGCGTCCGGCAAGGCGAACGGGAACGAGCTCGCCGTGCTCGCCGACCTCGAGCAAGTGATGCGCGACGCATCCATCTGCGGACTCGGCCAGACGGCCGCGAGCGCCGTCTCCTCGGCCGTGAAGAATCTCGGAGTGCCGGCGTGATCGAGCTGACCGTCGACGGCAATGCCGTGCAGGTCGAGGAGGGATCGACGATCCTCGACGCCTGCCGGCTGGCGGCGATCGACACGCCGACGCTCTGCTACACGGACACGCTCACGCCGGTGAACGTCTGCCGCGTCTGCGTCGTGGAGCTCGAGGGCGCGCGCACGCTCGTCCCGTCGTGCTCGCGCAAGGCCGAGGACGGCATGGTGGTGCACACCGACTCGGAGCGCGTGCGCACGAGCCGACGGCTCGTGCTGGAGCTGCTCGGCTCGTCGACCGACCTCTCCACCGCGCCGGACGCGCTCGCGTACATCGAGCGCTACGACGCGGAGCCCGAGCGCTTCGGCGCGGACGCGCTCACGGTGGCGCAGGCGGTGAAGGTCGACAACGACCTGTACGTGCGCGACTACTCGAAGTGCATCCTCTGTTACAAGTGCGTCGAGGCCTGCGGCGTCGACCACCAGAACACGTTCGCCATCGCCGTCGCCGGCCGCGGCTTCGAGGCGCATATCTCGACCGAGCTCGACGTTCCGCTCCCGGAGTCCGCCTGCGTGTACTGCGGCAACTGCATCGCCGTGTGCCCGACGGGCGCGCTCATGCCGACGAGCGAGTTCGAGCTCAGGGCTGCGGGAACGTGGGACGAGGAGAAGCAGACCGAGGTGGACACCGTGTGCCCGTACTGCGGCGTCGGCTGCAACCTGACGCTGCACGTGCAGGACGACGCGATCGTGAAGGTGACCTCGCCCGACGACCACGACGTCACGCGCGGCAACCTCTGCGTCAAGGGCCGCTTCGGGTACCAGTACGTGCAGAACAAATGACGGTGCAGGTTCTCTACTGGCAGGACGTCCCGTCCGTCGTGAAGGCGGAGGACGGGGCGAAACGCCAGCTGTCGGACTGGTTCCAGCAGGAGATCGACCGGCGCGCGATGGAGCAGGGCCTCGTCGGAAGCGACGCCTACCTCGAGCAGTGGCACTGGCAGGAGGCCGAGGGCACCATCGACGAGGTTGTCGCGGCGCTCGAGCGCGAATTCACGACGAGCTGATTGCGATCCAGTGCCGGCCCCCGTCGGTCGTCCGGAGGATGGACGTCGACCGGGTGAACGTGCGGTACGCGAACGCGACGGAGGCGTCGAGCGCGTCGAGCGCGTAGTTGCCGCCGTCGAACGGAAGCACGAGCGAATGCCACCGCCGGCCGGCGTCGTCGGTGCGCAAGAGCCGGTCGTACGGCCCGCGGAGGGATCCCGGCCGCGTCGCATCGAGCCAGACCGTCTGCGCGTTGGGGATGCTCACGGCCGCGCTCGGGCGTCCTGCGGTCGGAACGCTCGCACGCCAGCGCAAGCCGCCGTCGGCGGTCCAGTAGACGCGTGCGAGCGGCTTGGTGCCACTCCTCGCCCACCCCATGACCGTGAGCACGCCGATGCGCGGCGCGAAGAACCTGGGCGGCGAGACGTCGCATTCGCACCAAGACAGTCCGGGGAGCGCCTCCCGGTGCCACGTGCGCCCGCCGTCCACCGTTCGGTAGAGGAACGGCGCGCCGCCCGGGCAGAAGCCGCCGGCCCAGCCGCGGCTCGTCGTGGCGAAGCCGAAGCCGTCCTTGTCGCAGCCGAAGGGGAGCTGCCCGGGACGCGTGACCGTGAAGCCGGTGCGCGAGACGAAGCGCCATGTGCGGCCGCCGTCGCCGCTCGCCCACAGAGACTCGGCCTCCGAGCCCGCGGCGGCGCCCTCCCCGAGCGCGACGAAGAAATGCGTCGCATCGACCACGGTCGGCGCGCCGATTCCGGCCGGATGGGTGTCGCGCAAGGGAGCCGACATGCGCCAGGTGCGCCCACCGTCGTCGCTCCGCTCGACGGCGAAGGTCTGCGGCCCCCGCTGCGTCCCGAAGAGGATCGTGCGTCCGGCGACCGTCGCCGCGCCGCTCGGGTGGATCGTCCCCTTCCCCGGCGTGATGTCGGCCCAGCGGCGGCCGCCGTCGTCGGTGCGGAGCAGCCGGTAGCCGCGCGAGTCCACTCCGCTGATCGCGTAGCCGTGCGCCCGGTCGACCATGTGCAGCCAGCGGAGCATCAGCGGTCGCGGCTTGGCCGCCGCCGCCGGAGGGAGCAGGAGCGCCGCAACCATGGCCGGCAGGAGTGCGCGAGCTCGCATCGCGCACACCTTGCCGACCGGGTGTGAGGGCGGTGTTACGGCACCGTCGCCGCGCAGGCCGCCGGCGGCGCGAGCGCCGAGCCGCCGGTCTGGTTCGCAACGTGGACGTACGTCTCGCCCGCCGCCTCCTGCTGCTTCGTGTTCCCGCCGTACGCGACGTGCGCGAAGCCCTTGCAGTCGACGGCGACGCTGATGAAGTCGAGCAGCGAGCGGTCGGACGAGCCGCACACGAGGCCGTTCGTGCAGATCTCGCCGTAGTGCGTCGGGGTCGCGTTGACCACTACCTGCTGGAAGGTCGGCGACGACGAGAGCGCGTTCGTGGACTGCGCGAGATAGACGTTCCACGCCGGAGCGTCGCTCGCCGTGTACGGCGGAAAGCCGTCCGGCTTGCCGCTGGAGTCGGTGCACGGCGACTGCGACGCGATCGTCCCGCACACGCCGTTCGGCTCGCCGGTCGCGGTCGTCCCGTACCAGACGACGTCGACGTCCCCGGGGCTCGTCACCGCGAGGTGCGGGAGCACGTGCGTGCCGGCGCCGTTCGCGTCGTGATCGACCTGGATCGGCTTGCTCCACGTTGCGCCGTGGTCGCGCGAGACGACGAGGTACACGTGATAGGGGTTCGTGTCGGCGTTGTCGTCGTCCGCCGTCCCGGCGAAGAGCGTGTAGTAGTTGCCCGCCGAGTCGATCGCGAGCGTGCCGAAGATGTTCGCGTAGTTCGGGGCCTTGCCCCCCGAGCTGTCGGCGACGAAGACCTGGTGTGTCGTCCACGTCACGCCGCCGTTCGTCGACTGCGCGAGGTAGTAGTCGTGCAGCGGCCCGTACGGGGGATGCTGGAGGTTCTCGGCTGCGGTCGAGCACGAGTAGAGGAAGTTGAGCGAGAAGTTCGTGGGGTCGATTGCGAGCGCCCGTGCCGGGACGGTGTTCTCGGCGCAGTTGATCACCGACGGGTCGGCGCCGAACGTCTGGATGCAGCTCGGGAACGTGTGGCCGCCGTCGTGCGATGTGCACACGACGGGCGCCTCCGCGACGAAGTCGTGATACGCGACGTAGACGTTCTGGCCCGCGGCCGTCAGCCACGGCCGGTCGTCTTCCGGAGCCGTCTGCGTGCCGGCGTCGAAGGTCTTTCCCTGGTCGGTCGACACCTGTACCGAAGCCCAGCTGACGTCCAGGTCGGTCGCGAGCAGGTCGCCGTTCGTGTTCACCGCGATGTCGTCGTCGCCGCCGCGCAACGGCCCGCTGAGGTCGAACGGGACCGGCTGCGACCATGTCTTGCCCCCGTTGTAGGAATGCCGCTCGAGCGGGCCGTTTGCGTCGCCGATCGCGCCGACGTAGACGTCGCCGCGGCTCGCGGTCGGCGAGGTGTCGACGGCGATGGACGGCTCGCCGCCCTGGCCTCCCGGCAGGACGACGTCCGGGCCGAAGGACGGCTTACCGCCCTTGCCCGACGAGGCCGCCGGCAGCAATGCCGCCGCACCGACGGCCAGCAGGACGAAGAGTGCGAAACGTGGCGTCAGGCGCATGGTCTCCCCCGATTCGTGTCTCGCCGCCCGCTGGACGCCGCGGTTCTAGCCCTTCGACAGGTTCCTAAACGCTCAGCGCACGGTGAAGCGGCCCTTCATGCCCGCCGACGCATGGCCGGGGACGGTGCAGACGTACACGTACTTGCCTGCCTTCGTGAAGGCGACCTTGAGCCTCGCCGACTTCCCGGGCTGGATGAGCGTGGTCTTCTTGCTTGCGATCTTGAAGTCGTGCGCAAGATGTCCGACGTTCTTCACGGTGAAAACGACGGTGCCGCGCTTGGCGATCGAGCTCTTCGAGAGCTTGAAGAAGAACTCGCCGGCCTTGACCGTGACAGCCGTCGTGGTGCTCTGGCGTTGCGGTGCAGCACTTGCGCTCCCGATGACCCCGATCGCGCACACGAGCACGACCAGAGAGATGACCTTTCTCATCGACAAAGCCTCCTTGGGCGGATTACAGGTCCACCGTATAGACGCGAGCTCCTACGGCGCGGTGTTCAACGCGCAAGCACGGGAAGACGTCCGCTGCGCTCGAGGCAAGTGCCGCGAGCGCGCCGAATGCGCGGAGGGCGGCCCCGCCCGGGCCGCCCTGCTCACATCGGATCAGCGCCCGTTGTGCGCGCTGCGATGGTGCTCGTACCAGGACACGCACTGACCCTGGTTGCGGAACGACGGCGAGGTGAAGTTGCGCCAGCCGCCGTGCTTGCACTGCGCCTTCGATGTCGGACCGCCGGTGACGGTGGGGACCGGGACCTCGGTCGTGCCGTTCACGGTGATGTGACTGAGATCGGCGGTGCCCTGAACGTCGATGAGCACATCGACGGTCTGGATGGTCCCGCTCGGGAACGGCACCTGGTTGCCTGCGGCCGCGACGGTCGCGGGCGTGAACGTGTAGGTCGCGGTGCCGTCACTGTTCGTCGTCGGCGTGACGTTGTTGCAGCCGAGGAAGAACGTCGTCGACGTCGTGCCGTTCGTGGTCACGACGTTGAAGCGCGGCGAGCCGCCCTGGCACTGGCTCGCACTCGCGAGCGTGAACGAGCCGGACGAGAACGTCTGCCCGTCCAGGCCGGTGATCGATGCGCCGGCCGACGCATTCGTGCTCGTGGCGCAGTTCTTCTCGAGATGCAGCACCCCGTTGCTGAACGTCGACACGACGGGACATGTCGCGCCGGTGCCGACGAACGTCCAGGGAGCTAGTGCCGCCGCGGCTGCACCCGCGAGAGCGAGAGCAGCGACCACGGCGGAGAGCAAGACGAGTCGCTTCATCAGCGCCTCCTTCGATTGGGTTCACAACGGTTTCCCCGTTGCTGCTGCCCGCGACCGGAGGGCCTGATGCGATTTACGGGTAATAAAACTGTAAAGGCGCTATTTCAGCCACGGCTGGAGCACCTTGGTGATCTCCCGGCAGCCGTGCAGCTCGCTCAGGCGGGCGCGCACGCCGCCGTCGGCGATCACGAGCAGGGTCGGCGTCGAGGTGATCGTGAAGCGCTCGGCGAGCTCTGGATGCGCGACGACGTCGACGCGGAGGAGCGAGAACGTCTCGAGGTTGTGGCGGCGCTGCAGCACCTGCGCGAGATAGCCCTCCGCTCGACGCGACTGCCCGGACCGCGGGGAGTAGAAGAAGACGAGCTGCGGGAGGGCGACCGCGACCGTCACGACTGAGCCTCGGCGCCGCGCTCGACGATCACGTATCCGTCGTGGCGCATCACCACGCCGTCGACGTCTTCGATCTCGTGGCCGAGCTTCAGCAGGAACCGGTTCGATGCCGCCCGGATGTCGTCGTAGAGGGTCCTCGGCACATCGATCGCTTCGTTGCATCCCGGCCGGCCGCACTCGCACAGGACCGAGAGCGACCCGTCGAAGAGCTCCCAGCCGTCGCTGAGCTTCTCGATCTGTTCGTTGACCTCCCGGAAGAGCGCCTGCCGGCGCACTTCCTCGCCACGTTCCTCGTCCACTGCGGTGCCCTCTTCGTGTGGTCGCTGGATGACCGGACTCGGGGACTCGGCCTGAGCCCTGGAACGGACTCGCACCGCACCACCGCTGTGATGAACCCTGCTCCACCACGGCGCGGCCATGGTGGGGCCGGACGATTCCATCGTATTACCGGACAATCGATTTACGGAAATGCCCGCTACGCTGAAATGCGACCCAAACGACGCCCGCCGGGTATCTCCACATCGCTCCTCACTCCTCCCGGGTGCTCATTCGCTGAGGGGCGAGGAATGCGAGAGACCGATGGCGACTGACCCGGCAGCGCAGCGCCGCCAAGCGCAAGCGGTCTCGAACGCGATGACGAAGATGCACCGCGAGAGCTATGGCCGCGGTCCGGACTCCGTCCGCACGGTCATGGGGCACGACCACGTCATCTGCTTCCTCGAAGACCTCTACACGCCGGTCGAGCGCACCCTGCTCGACGGAGGAGAAGTCGAAGCGGTGCGCGAGACGCGACTGGCGTTCCAGCGCACGATGAAAGCGCCGTTCGTCGCGGCCATCGAGGAGATCACCGGCCGCAAGGTGCGAGCGTTCCCCTCCCAGGTGACCTTCGACCCCGACATCTCGGTGGAGGTGTTCGTCCTCGAGCCGAACCACGGCGATCCTGCGCCGGACGGGATGGGGTAAGACCTGCAGGACTCTTTCTCGCGCATCCGGGAACAGGCCGCCGCGGTGTGGACACGCGAGCCGTCGAGCTCCTGCGACGCGCATCCGACCTGATCCGGCGCGGCTGGACGCAACACGCCGAGAGCCGAGACATTGCCGGAGCCGCAGTCGACCCGTGGCAGCCGACGGCGACGTGCTGGTCGCTGCTCGGCACACTCGTCGCCGCGCTCGAGGACGAGACGAACGACGGAAACGACCTCCCGCTCCAGCAGCTTGCGGACGCCCTCGACGCGCTCGCTCTCTTCGTCGACTCCGACTCGCTCGCGGACTGGAACGACGATCCCCGCCGCACGCAGGACGACGTGCTCGGCGTGCTCGGGGCCGCCGCCGAAGCGGCGGTCCCGAGACACCTGGACGCCTGACGCGTTCAGCAGCCGAGGAGCCCATCGACGCGCCCGACGGTTGCAAGCAAGGTCGCGGCATCGGCGACGGTGAGCTTCTTGCCGGTGAGCGCCCGCACCTCGTTCCCGTACGCGTCGAGCACACCACATGCCGCCTGGGTATTCGCGCCCTGCACGTCGGCGAACGCCGCCTGCTGTTTGCCGGCGAGCCCCCCGGACGGGTTCGTCAGCTCGTCGGCGATCTGGTCGGCGGCGCCGCGCACCGTGACGGTGAACGTCGCCGTCGACGCGTTGCCCGCCCGGTCGGTCGCGACGCAGCTCACGGGCGTCTCCCCGGTTGCGAACACGGAGCCCGCCGGCGGCGCGCAATCGAGCGCCGGCGACGGATCGAGGTTGTCGGTCACCGCGACCGAGCCGCGGTAGTCGACGGTCGCTCCGTCCGTGCTCGTCGCATCTGCCGTCAGCCCGCCGGCCGGGACCGAGACGACCGGCGCGGTCTCGTCGATGCGGACGGCGATCGCGTGGTCGCTCTCGACGTTCCCTGCGTTGTCCGTCGCGTGGTAGGCGACCGTCGTCACGCCCTCGGCGGTCACCGGCACGGAGACGCTTGCGGCGGCAACCGTCGTCGGCGCCCCGCCCGTGCTGTATGTGATCGAGGCGACGCCGGACCCGCCATCGCCGTCTGACGCCGAGATCGTCACGGTCACCGGCCTGTTGTTCCAGCCGGCGGCATTCGCCGCGGGCGAGACCGATGCGGTGCTCACCGGCGGAGTGTCGTCGGCAGCGGCGGCCGGCGTCAGGAGATAGCCGTGCCGTCGCCCGTTGAGCAGGCCGAAGCCGACGATCTGCCCGGCGTCGTTGATCGCACTCGCGCGCTGGAGCTGCCAGCCGGAGCCGGCCGGGAGCAGCGTGTCGAGGTTCGTCATCGTTCCGTCCTGCCAGAGGAATGCGTGCTCGCGGAAGTCGAAGCCGTACGACTGGCCGACTACCTGGTCGGCGTCGTTCACGCCGTACGCCCTGCTCTCCGAGCTCGACCCGCGGTTGTAGCCCAGCGCGCCGAGGTCGATCATGCCGCCGCCCAGACGCCACAGGAAGGCGTGTGAGTTCGTCGTGTTGTCGGGCGAGGAGTAACCGACGACGTCACCCGACGCGTTGATCGCGTTCGCGAAGCTCGACGGGCCTCCGAGCGTCCCGAGGTCGGTCACACCGGGACTCGTGCCGAAGAGGACGGCGTGCACCGGAAACGGATACGTCGGGCTCGTTCGCCAGCCGGCGATCTCACCGTTGGCGTTGGCGGCCGTCGCGCCCGCCTGCACTCCGCCGAGCGTCCCGAGCGTCGTTCGGCTCGACGCCGACGCAGCCGACCAGAAGACGGCGCTGCCATACGCCTGTCCCACCGTCGTTCCGCCTCCGAGACCGAGCGCCTCGCCGGGGCCGAGGTCGATCATCTTGCCGGTTCCCTTGAAGAACGCGTGCGAGTCGGTGCCGAAGCTGACGATGCCGACGACGTCCCCGGAATCGTCGATCGCCTCGCCGATCGCGATCCGCCCGGCGCCCAGGTCGCCGAGATCGCTCATCGCCCCGGAGGAGCCGTTCGGCGACGTCGGCGTCCAGAGGAAGGCGCGCCGGGTGCCTGTCGTGTCGGTGGCCTCGCCGGCGATCTCGCCGAAGCTGTTGATCGCGTGTGGATCCGTGCCGTCGGCGCTGCCGCCGAGCGACCCGAGGTCGGTGATCGTGTAGCCCGCCGTCGCGGCGCGGCCGATGCCGGCCGAGCCGGCGAGCACGCACGCCGCGACGAGGGCGGCGAAGACGAGAGCGCGTTTCATGTTCATCGGTCCTCCTGTCGGAAGTGGCGCTCGAGCAGCGCCTCGAAGTCGAGCGCCGGCCGGATCTCGGCGACGAAGTGCGCCGGTTCCGAGCCCGCGTTCCAGTACGTGTGCGTGACGCCGGCCGGAACGGTGAGCCGCTCCCCCACCCCGAGCGAGATCTGCCGCCGGCCGACGCGGAACGCGAGCGTTCCGTGGACGACCTGGATGCGCACCTCCTGCTGGGGGTGCGCCTGCGGGCCGAGGCCGCGGGAGCCGGGGCCGAGATGCGCCTCGATCACGACCGCCTCGCCGCCGGTGCTGGCGGCGGTGCGGCGGAAGACGATCCGGTGCCGCGTGTGAGGGTGCTCGATGCTCTGGCCGACGTCGATACGGGGAAAATCGCGTCCGCCGCTTAACATCGGCTTGCGAAGCGCTTAAGCTGACGCGGAGCCGTGGAGTTCAGGATCTTGGGGTCGGTGGACGCGCTCGCCGAGGGGGAGCGGGTCCAGCTGGGAGGCAAGAAGCAGCGAGCGGTGCTCGCCGAGCTCGTGCTGCGCGCGAACACGGTCGTCCCGCGGGATCGCCTCGTCGACGCGGTCTGGGGCGAGGCCCCGCCGAAGACCGCGATCGGCACCCTGCAGGTGTACGTCCACGCGCTGCGGCGGGCGCTCGGCCCGGAGCGCATCGAGACGAGCGGCGACGGCTACCGCCTCACGGCCGAGCCGGACGAGATCGACCTGCAGCGATTCGAGCGGCTTGTTGGCGACGCGCGCCACGCGCTCGAGCAGCGCAAGGCGGGGGACGCGCTCGGCAGCGTGGAAGCGGCGCTCGAGCTCTGGCGCGGGCCCGCGGACGGCGACCACGCACAGGAGCTGGAGGAGCGGCGGCTCGAGGCGGTCGAGCTGCGAAACGACGCGCTGCTCGCGCTCGGCCGGCACGCGCTCCTCCTCCCGGGCCTGCCCGCACTGATCGCCGAGCATCCGTACCGCGAGCGTTTCCGCGCGCAGCAGATCCTCGCGCTCTACCGCTCCGGCCGGCAGAACGAAGCGCTGGAGGCGTACCGCGCTGCGCGCACCGCGTGGATGGACGAGCTCGGGATCGAGCCGACGCCGGCGTTGCAGGAGCTGGAGCGGGCCATCCTCCGCCACGATCCGTCGCTGGCGGCGCCGACCGGCGCGGCGCCGCTCACCACGCGGCTGCCGGTGCCGCCGACGGCGCTCGTCGGCCGGGGGCTCGAGGTCGCAGCGGTGGCGGCGCTCCTGCGGACGGAAGCGCGGCTCGTCACGCTCATCGGCCCCGGAGGCGCCGGCAAGACGCGCCTCTCGATCGCGGTCGCGGAGCAGCTCGCCTCCGAGCTTCCGGACGGCGCCCTCTTCGTCGACCTCTCGGCGATCTCCGAGCCGGATCTGCTCCTGCCGGCGGTCGCCGAGACGCTCGGGGTGGCCGAGGGCGCACTGCGCGAACATCTCGCCGATCGAGCCGTGCTGCTCGTCCTCGACAACCTCGAGCAGCTTCTCCCCCACGTCGTTCCGGTCGCCGATCTCCTCGCGACGTCAGCGCGTCTGCGCGTGCTCGCGACGAGCCGCGCGCCGCTGCAGCTCTCGGGCGAGCACGAGTATCCCATTCCGCCGCTGCCGCTCCCGCCGCCGGGCTCCACGAACGTCGCCGACCTCACCCAGAACGAAGCGGTGCAGCTCTTCAGCGCGCGGGCGCGGGCGGTCGATCCGTCGTTCGCGCTCGACGACGGCACCGCCGCGAGCGTGGCCGCGATCTGCCGGCGGCTCGACGGCCTGCCGCTCGCGCTCGAGCTTGCGGCCGCGCGGGTGAAGCTCTTGCCGCCTGCGGAGCTGCTCACACGGCTCGAACGCACGCCGGAGCTGCTCGACGCGGGCCCGCGGGACGCCCCGGTACGGCATCAGACGCTCGCGGCGACGATCCGCTGGAGCTACGACCTCCTCGACGAGGACGAGCAGCAGGGGTTCGCGCGGCTTGCAGTGTTCGCCGGCGGGTGCACCGTCGACGGCGCGGAGCAGGTCTGCGGCGTCGGCCTCGAGACGATCGGGTCTCTCGTCGCGAACAGCCTCCTCCAGCGGCGCTCGCAGCGATTCACGATGCTGGAAACGGTGCGCGGCTTCGCGCTCGACCGGCTCGAGGAATTCGGCGGCGAGGAGCTGCACATGCGACACATGCGCTGGCTGACCGAGCTTGCGGAGAAGGCGGAGGCGGAGCTCGCGGCCGGCAGCGACGCCGCCGACTGGCTCGAGCGGCTCGAGTCCGAGCACGACAACCTCCGTGCGGCGCTCGCGTGGGCGCTCGATCGCGGTCATGTCGATTCCGGGCTCGCGCTCGCGACCTCGCTCAAGACCTTCTGGGACGTCCGCGGCCATCTCGACGAAGGCGCGCGCTGGCTCGAGCACGCGCTCGACCTCGCCGGCGCCGCGTCGACGGAGCTCGTGGCGAGGGCGATGGCAGTCGCAGGCGGTCTCGCCTTCCACAGCGGGAACTTCGACCGCTCGCGGACGTATTACGAGCAGACGCTCGCGCTCTGGGAGGAGATCGGCGACGCCGAGGGCGTGGCGCGCGCGCTCAGCGACCTCGGCACGATCGCGGCCGGCATCGGCGAGTTCGATCGCGCGATAACGCTCCTCGAGGAGAGCGCCGACCGCTTCCGCAGCCTCGGAGCGAGCAAGCGTCTCGCCATCACGCTCGGGAACCTCGGCCACATCGCAGGGGAACAGGGCGAATTCCGCACGGCCGTCGACGTCACCGGCGAAGCGCTGGCCATCCAGCGCGAGCTCAAAGACCCGCAGCACGAAGTGGTCTCGCTGTACAACCTCGGCAGCTACTCGCTCGACGCCGGCGACCTCGAGCAGGCGACCGCATGGCTGCGCGAATGCCTCTCGCTCGCGCTCGACCTCGGATACCGCGAGGTGCTCGCGTACGCGCTCTCCGCCTGTGTCCGCATCTGCGCGCTGGAGGACGAGAACACGCGAGCCGCGGAGCTGACCGGCACGGTCGACGCGCTCCTCGCGGGCAGCGGGGTCAGCCTGCTGGAGAGCGCCGAGACCGTCTTCCGCGCCGCGGCCACCGAGGCGCGCAACGCGCTCGGCGGGGACGCGTACGACGCCGCCTACCGCAAGGGCCACACCATGCCGGTGCGAGAAGCGGCGCGGCTCAGCGTCGGCGCGTGATCGCCGACCACTGCGAGGGCTCTGCCTAGAGCAGTGCCAGCACGGCGTCGCCGTAGCGTTCGAGCTTCGCCGGGCCGACGCCGGCGATCTGGGACAGCTCGCCGAGCGACGCCGGCTGCGCGTCGGCGATCGCGTGGAGGACGGTGTCGTGGAAGACGACGTACGGCGGCACGCCATCCTCACGCGCGCGCTCGAGGCGCCACGCGCGCAGACGCTCCGCGGCCGGTGTCCATTCGCGGGCGCTGCGGGTCGAGCTTTCCGCGACGGCGTGGCCGAGCTCGGCGACGAACCGCGAGCGCTTCCCGGACCACGAGAGCCAGAGCGTGCGCTTCGCGCGCGTCATGCCGACGTAGAGCAGCCGGCGTTCCTCGTCGATCTCGTTCGTCGTGCGCGCCTGCCGCGCGGGGAGCTCCTTCTCCTCGAGGCGGGGGATGAAGATGGCGTCGAACTCGAGCCCCTTGGCGCGGTGTAGCGTGAGCAGGTGCACGCCCCGGGCGCCGGCGCCGCCCGGATCGAAGCGGCGACGAAGGTCGGAGACGAACGCCGCCGCATCGCCTTCGAACGCCGCGGCGAGCGTGACGAGGCGCGCGAGGTCGTTCTGGCGGACGAGCTCCCGCTCCCCGAGCTTGTCCGGCAGCTCCTCCAGCCAGCCGGCGTCGGTCGCGGCGGTACGGACGGCGTCGGCCGCCTCTCGCCCGGCGTCGTGCTCCAGCCGGCGTACGAGCCTGCGCGCCGCATCGCGGTCGAGGAGCGACGAGCCCTGGAAGGGAACGCCCGCCTCGTGCAGCGCCTCTTCGAAATCGGTCAGGCGAGCGTTCGTCCGGCAGAGGATCGCAATCTCTTCCAGCGGCACGTCCGCCGCGCGGATCGCCTCCACGATCGCAGCGCTCTCGGCCGCGGGCGAAGCGAATGCGGCGACGACCGGCTCTGGGCCGTCGGCGCGCGTCGGGCGCAGCATCTTCTCCGCGCCGCCGAGCCGGGGAACGAGCTTGTTGGCGAGCGCCAGCACCCGCGGCGTCGAGCGGTAGTTCTCCTCGAGCCGCACGATCGTCGCGTTCGGGAAGCGCGCGGGCACGCCCAGCAGGTGCTCCGGCCCGGCCCCGGTGAAGGCGTAGATGGACTGGTAGTCGTCGCCGACGACGCAGAGATCGTCACGCTCTCCGAGCCACAGATCCAGCAGCGTCTGCTGTAACAGGTTGACGTCCTGATACTCGTCGACGGTGAAGGCGCGGTACTGCGCGCGGAAGGTCGCAACCGCACGATCGTCGTTCTCGAAGAGTCGCACGGCGCGCTCGAGCAGGTCTTCGAAGTCGAGGACGCCCTCGGCTTCCTTGCGCCGCTCGTAGTCGGCGTACACGCGTGCCATCAGGTCGGCCGGAACAGGCGGTTCCCGGTCGATCGCCGCCTCGAGGTACCGCTCGGGACCGATGCGCCGGTTCTTCGCCCACTCGATCTCGGCGGCGAGGTCGCCGGCCGGGCGGAACTTGTACGGCGCGCGCAGCCGGTTGCCGATCTGGCGCAGGACCAGCGCCTTCGAGGGCAGGATGCGTCCGAGCTCTCCCGGCGCGAAGTGGCGGAGCTGCCGGAGTGCCGCGGAGTGGAAGGTTCCGGCGCGGACGCGGGTCACGCCGAGCGCCGCAAGCCGTGCACGGAGCTCGCCCCCGGCCTTGTCGGTGAACGTGACCGCCATGACCTGCGCGGGATCGAACGCACCGGCCGCGACCTGGCAGGCGATACGCCGCGTGATCGTCGTCGTCTTGCCGGTGCCGGCGCCCGCGAGAATGCAGACCGGCCCGCGCACCGCCTCGGCCGCGCGCCGCTGCTCGGGATTCAGGCCGTCGAGCGGGTCCATGGAGTCACCGTAGCGCTGCCTCCTGACGGAATCGTGGCGCCTTTTTGGCGAGGAAATCCGGGTCTATACGTGCAAGCGAGTGCGAGGTACGATGGCCCTTCGGAGCGGCGGGAGTCCCTGGGGCTCGAGCCGAACCCTCGAAGAGCCGACGCGGAATCGAGGAGGTTTGGGCACACCCGATCAAGCGTTGTTCCGAGAGATGAACAAGGAGATCCGCCGCCTCGCGGAGAGCTATGCCGTCGCAGACGATCTCGACCTCGTCTCCGAGTGCGCAGCAGAGGACTGCTTCGCGCCGATGTCCGTCTCCCGCGTCGAGTACGAGACGGTGCGGGCATTTCCCACGCGTTTCCTCGTCAGGCGCGACCACGTCGGCGCGGACGAACGAATCCTCGAGCATGGCGAGCACTACGTCATCGTCGAGAAGACGGACGCTCAGGTGGAGCAGGCGGTATGAGTGCCGCTCCGGGAACGGACCTGCTTCGGCTGCGGTGTGCGCGTTGCCGCTACGGCGCGAGCTGCCGAGCGATGCCGGCTCGCTGCCCCATGTGCGGCAGCTCGGTCTGGGACGTGCAGGAGCCGCAAGGCTTCGCAGCGTTTCTCTCCGACCTCGACGAACCGCTCAGCCGCGAGCCGCAGCAGAGGTTGGACGACCGATGACCGCGCCGGCCTGGATCTGCACGTGCGGCCAGCGGTACCGAGTCGAGGTGCTCCCTGACGACGTCCGTTTCTGGCCGCGCATCAGCTCCGATCGCGTGTCCGTCGACGGCTACTGCCGGCGGGGCCTGCCCGAGCGGGCCCGCTGCATCAGGTGCGAGTCGCCGCTCGTCCTCTCGAACAGCTACGACGCCGACGCGCCGCTCACGCGAGACGTTCGGAGCCTCGTGTAGGGAGCGGTACCGCCCGAGCGTCGCGCCGGCGCTTGCCTACGATGCCGTGGTGCCCGAGGAATCCCCGTTCGCCGACGTGCTGGCGGCAAACGACGAGTACGCCGACGGCTTCCCGCTGGCGGGGCTCCGGGCTCGCGCGGCCAAAGGGCTGGCGGTGCTCACGTGCATCGATTCGCGGATCGAGCCGCTCACCATGCTCGGACTTCGCCCGGGCGACGCAAAGATCCTCCGCAACGCGGGCGCGCGCGTGACCGACGACGTGCTCCGCACGCTCGTGCTCGCCCATTACCTGCTCGGCGTCGACCGCGCGATGGTGATCGCACACACGGACTGCCGAATGGCGGCGGAACGCGAGGATGACATTCACATCGCGGTGAGCGAAGCCGGCGGGCCGGACACTCGCAGCCTGAGCTTCCTCGTCACGAACGATCAGCAGGCAGCCGTCCGCGCCGACGTGCAGCTGGTGCGGTCGTGGCCCTACCTCGCGCGCCTCGACGTGGGCGGCTTTCTGTACGACGTGGACACCGGACGCGTCACTCAGATCTGCTGACCGAGCCGGAGGAGCGATGGAACCACACATCGACGTCATCACACTCGCGGTCGACGATCTCGACCGCGCGCTCGCGTTCTACCGCGACGGCCTCGGCCTCGAGACTCCCGGCGTGACCGGCACGGAGTTCGCGGGCGACGAATCCAACGCAGCCGGTGCGGTCGTGATGATCCGCCTTCGCGGCGGCGTCGTGCTTGCGCTCTACCCGCGCAGCGAGCTCGCGAAGGACGCCGGCATTCCCGTGGGACGACCGAAGACCGGCGAGTTCAGCATCGGACAACTCGTCGACAGCAAAGCCGAGGTGGATGCACTGCTGGCCCGAGCCGGACGAGCCGGCGCCACCATCATCGGAGAACCGCACGATCGCCCGTGGGGAATCTACTCCGGCTACTTCCACGATCCCGACGGCCACCTGTGGGAGATCATCTGGAACCCCCCGGGCGAACGCACCGCGGCGTGACCGCCGGAGGACTTCGGCTACCCTACGTGGAGCGTCCCCGTGTTTCGACTCCCACACGAGCCCGCCGCATGCTGCTTCGGGGAGTCACGAGAGGGAGCGAGATCATGAAGAAGAGCCTGAGGCGACTCCTCGAACGGCTACGCGCAGCGACGAACGGAACCTTCGGGAAACGGACGCACGTCCGCGGCGGCCTGCAGGAGACCCAGCGCATGCAACCCGCGCTCGCTCCTGCACGCTCGACGTTGCGCGCCTAACGCGTGCGCACGGCAATCGTTTCCACTTACCCGCCGCGCGCCTGCGGGATCGGCACGTTCGCTGCCGACCTGCGTGCGACCCTGGTCGGCGTCGACGGCATCGACGGCGCGGACTTCGTCGCGGTCGTCAATGAGGCTTCGCGGCCGCAGCGGCGCGGGCTGCTCTCGACGATCGAGCAGGGCGTGCGCGGCGACTACGTGCGCACCGCGCGGATGCTCGGCCGGCTCGACGTCGACGTCGTGCTCCTGCAGCACGAGTACGGGATCTTCGGCGGCGTCGACGGCGAGTACGTGCTCTCGTTTGCGGAGGAGCTCGCTCAACCGCTCGTCGTGACCTTGCACACGGTGCTCTCGGAGCCGACGCCGCACCAGTTGGCGGTGCTGTCCGAGCTGTGCGAACGCGCAGAGCTCGTGATCGTCATGACGGACACCGCGCAGCGGCTGCTCGTGGAGTGCGGCGCCTGCCCGGACGAGAAGGTCCGGGTCGTGCCGCACGGCGCGCCGTCGAGAATCACCGCGCGCGCGTCGACGGGGGCAGCCGCCTCGTCGGGGCCGTACGCGCGCTCCGCCGACCGCGTCATGCTCTCGACGTTCGGCTTGATCTCGCCGGGCAAGGGCCTGGAGACCGTCATCGACGCGTTGCCGGCGATGATCGAGCGTCATCCCGAGATCGTCTATGTGATCGCAGGGCGCACGCACCCCGACGTCGCCCATCGGGAGGGCGAGCGATATCGCCTCATGCTCGAGCGGCGCGTGCTCGAACTCGACCTCGCCGAGCATGTCGAGTTCGACGACCGCTTCCTCTCGATCGACGAGCTCTCGGATCTCCTCGCGGCGACCGACGTCTTCGTCACCCCGTATCGAAACCGGGAGCAGATCGCCTCCGGCGCGCTCACCTTCGCGATCGCAGCCGGCTGCGCTGTCGTCTCCACCCCGTACTGGTACGCACAGGACATGCTCGCCTCCGGCGCGGGCCGGCTCGTGCCCTTCGACGACGCGGCCGCCCTTGCCGACGCAGTGTGCGACTACGTCGAGCAGCCCGAGACCCTCGGCGCAGCGCGAGCAGAGGCACGGCGCACCGGGTCCTCGCTCGCCTGGCCGTCGGTCGCCGAGGCGACCGCGGTGGTGCTGCACGAGGCGCACGCGCTCGCGCCCCGGCGACGGCCCGTCGGTGTTGCCGACCTGCAGCTCACGAGCTTGCGCACGGAGCATCTGCTCACGCTCGTCGACGACGTCGGCATCGTGCAGCACGCACACGGGATCATTCCCAACCGTGACAGCGGCTATTGCGTCGACGACGTCGCGCGACTGGCCGTCGTCTCACTCGAGCTCGAACGGCGCGGCGACGGGCAGGTGTGGACGTCGACGCTGTACAAGGCACTCGCGTTCCTGCACGCCGCCGAAGGCGAGGGCGGGATGCGGAACTTCATGGGCTACGACCGTCGCTGGCTGGACGAGCCGCACATGGGCGACCATGTCGGCCGCTCGGTGTGGGCGCTCGGAGAGATCCTCGCGACGGCCTGGATTCCCGCCGTCGTGGAGCCGACGCGCAACCTGTTGGACCGTATTGTCGGCTCGCTTGCCGGCGGCGTCTCGCTGCGAACGGCCGCGTACACGGTGCTCGGCCTCTCGCGCCTCGACGCAGACCGGCTCGACCGGCCCGCTCGGCGCCTGCTCGAGCGCCTGGTCGACCAGCTCGCGGACGCCTACGAGCGCAACGCGTCGGACGGTTGGCTGTGGTTCGAAGGCGCGCTCACCTACGACAACGCGCGCCTCTCGCAGGCGCTGCTCAGCGGCGGCAGCGCGCTCGGGCGTGACGACCTCACGGAGATCGGGCTCGACTCCCTGCGCTGGCTCGGCGACGAATGCGGCCTCGAGCACGGAACGCTGCGCCTGCCCGGCCATCTTGGACGGCGACGCAACGAGGCGGCTCCCGGAGCCGGGGACGAGCAGCCGCTCGACGCGGCCGCGTTCGTCGAGGCGGAGCTCACCGCCTTCGCGCTCACGCGCGACGCCGAGCACGGCGTCCGCGCGAGGCACTCGTTCGAATGGTTCCTCGGGCGCAACCATCTCGCCCGCCCGCTGTACGACTTCGCGACCGGCGGCTGTAGCGACGGTCTCGGCGCGGAAGAGCTGAACGCGAACGAAGGCGCCGAGTCGACACTGGCGTTCCACCGCGCGGCCCTGCTGCTGGACGCAGCCGGCGTCGGTACATCTGTGCGCGAGCCCGTCCGCGCGGTCGCCACGGCGTGAGCGAGCGAGAGCTCTTCCACCGTCACCCCGGCAATCCGATCCTGACTGCGGAGAGCTGGCCGTATCCGGTCAACGCCGTCTTCAACCCGGCGGCCGCCGCACTCAACGGTGGAACCATCCTGCTCGCGCGCGTCGAGGACCTTCGGGGGATCTCACACCTCACCGTCGCCCGCTCCTCCAACGGCGTGGACGATTGGGCGATCGAAACCGAGCCGCTCCTCGCCCCCGCGCCCGGGATCGACAGCGAGCAATGGGGATTCGAAGATCCCCGCGTCGTCTGGGTCGACGAGCTCGCCCGCTGGGTGATCACGTGCACTGCTTACGGCCCGGCGGGGCCGGCGGTCTACCTCGCGACGACCGAGGACTTCACCACGATCGAGCGGTACGGCATCGTCAGGCATCCGGAGGACAAGAACGCAGCGCTCCTGCCGCACCGGATCGACGGTCGCTGGGTCCTGCTCCACCGGCCGAAGACGGAGTTCGGCGGCGGGATCCTCATCTCCCGCTCGGCCGACCTCGTCAGCTGGAGCTCGCCGGAGCACGTGCTCGCGCCCCGCGCGGGCGCCTGGTGGGACTCGCTGCGCATCGGCATCGGGCCGCCGCCGCTTCTGACCGAGCACGGCTGGCTGCTCGTGTACCACGGCGTGAAGGAAACGGTCTCCGGCTCGCTGTATCGCATCGGCCTCGCCCTGCTCGACCGCGACGAGCCGACACGCGTCCTGCGACGCCTTCCCAACTGGGTGCTGGCCCCGTTCGCACCGTACGAGCGAAGCGGCGACATCCCCAACGTCGTCTTCCCCTGCGGCCTCCTGCACGACGCGGCGACCGGAGAGGTACGTCTCTACTACGGCGCCGCCGACGACTCGATCTGCCTGGCCACCGCGCAGCTCGACGACCTCCTCGAGGCCGTGCTCGCCGCTCCGCCCGGTTAGTACCGGCGCCCGCCCGTCGAGCTCTTCGACTTCCGCTGCACGTACAGGAAGATAAGGAACGCAAGGGCGACCGCGTAGAAGATCCCGTTGAGCCAATGACCGTTCGTGAAGTACCACAGTGCGACGCCGGCCTCGACCGCGCCGACGATGCCCATCACCCGATTTTGCATCGAAAGGGCTTGCACCCACCCATTGTGCCTACGCCGGGTCGGGGCGCAGGATGACCGAGCTCTCACGCACGCTGACTCTGGCGACCGCGTCGAACGGGAACGTGCGCCGGCGCCGGCGAAAGAACCCGCGGCCGCAGACGACGATCTCGTCCGGGCGCGTGACCTCCTGCTCGTAACGGATGCGCTCGAGCGCGCCGAGGGGCGCACCGTCGTGCGCGAAGACCTTGTAGCCCCGCGCAGCGGCGAGCAGGCGGCCGAGCTCGATCGGGCTCTGGACGGCGTGCTCTGTCACCAACCCACCCTATGCGTCGCGGTAGCGGCGGTAGAGGCGCTGCAGCTGCGCGCTCGGGTCGAGATAGAACTCGTCGCGGTCGAGGTCGATCCACGAGTCGTCGTCAGTGGCGGTGTCGCACCTTTTGGCCTCGACGAACGCTGCGACGGCGGCGACCGCCGGCTTCGGTGAGCCGTCGGCCCGCCACAGTCCGAACGAGCGCTCGTGGACTGCGAGATCGAGGGGCGGGCTCTCCCACAGCGCCTGCTCGTAATCGGAGTAGCACCAAAGCATCGCGCCGAGACAGCCGGCGCGGCGCAAGCCGGCGAGAGCCGCCGCCGTGTACGCGGCGGCGGCGGTTTCCTCGATCAGCAAC
>DASUIG010000054.1:0-50385 GCA_036273155.1 Gaiellaceae bacterium
GCGAGCCGGCGCTCTTCCGTCAGCTCGGCGAGCGGTTCCTGCATCTGCCGCTGACCGACGTCGAGTGCGTCACCGTCGCCGAGCTCGAGCAGGCGGCGGCATGAGCCGTCACGACGGCCGGCGGCCCGACGAGTTGCGCACAGTCGAAACGGATCCGAACTTCCTCGAGCAGCCGCACGGGATGGTGCTCTGGTCGCAGGGAAAGACACGCGTGCTCTGCACCGCGAGCGTCGTCGAAGGCGTGCCGCGCTGGCTCTACAAGTCGGGCCGCGGCTGGATGACCGCCGAGTACTCGCTGCTGCCGGCATCGACGGGCGATCGCACCGAACGTGAGGCGGCGCGCGGCAAGCAGGGTGGGCGCACGGTCGAGATCCAGCGGTTGATCGGACGCGCGCTTCGCGGCGTCGTCGATTTCGAGGCGCTCGGCGAGCGCACCGTGCACCTCGACTGCGACGTGCTGCAGGCCGACGGCGGCACGCGTTGCGCCGCGATCTGTGGTGCCTACGTCGCTGCGCGCCGCGCTCTCGATCGCTTCGGGCTTGCGAAAGCGTTGACGGGTTCGGTCGCGGCGGTCTCGGTCGGTGTCGTCGAAGGGGAATCGCTGCTCGACCTCGACTACGTCGAGGACTCCGGCGCCGACGTCGACCTGAACGTCGTCATGACCGGCGACGGCCGGCTGATCGAGGTGCAGGCGACCGCGGAGAAGGATCCCTTCACCCGCGAGAGGCTGGACGAGCTGCTCGAGCTGGCGACGGCGGGCATCGCCGATATCGGCGAGCGTCAGACGGAGGCGACCGCTGTCGCTCTTCCTTAGCACCGTCCCCACCCTCGCCTGGCCGCACGTCCTCCTGCGGCTCGCGATCGCCGCCGGCCTCGGCGGCGCGATCGGGTTCGAGCGCGAGCTGCGCGAGCGGCAGGCCGGCCTGCGCACGCACCTCGTCGTGTCCGTGGGCGCGGCGCTCTTCACCCTCGTGTCCGCGTACGGCTTCGAAGACTTCTTCTCGGCGACCGGTACGCGCATCGACCCGACGCGGATCGCGGCCCAGATCGTCAGCGGCATCGGCTTCCTCGGCGCCGGCGCGATCATCCGGCAGGGCCTCTCCGTCCGCGGGCTGACGACGGCCGCGACCCTCTGGCTCGTCGCCGCGATCGGGATGGCGTCCGGCGCCGGCTACTACGACGGCGCGGTGATCGCGACCCTCGGCGCCTTGTTCACGCTCGGCCCGTTGCGCATCTTCGCGTACCGCGTCATCCACAAGTACCGGCCGGAGGTCGACCGGCTCCTCGTCGAGATACCGGCGGGCGGGAGTCCGGCGCCGCTCATCGAAGGCGTCGAGCGGCAGGGCGGCCGCGTCGTCGCGCTCGAGATCGCGCAGGAGGGCGACCGCCGCTCGGTGGCGATCGACGTCGAGATGCTGCATGCAGCAGCGCCCGCGATCGTCGCCGGGATCGCCGAGATCGACGGCGTGCTCGAGGTGCGGTGGACGGAGTAAGGGCGACGCTGTGCTCGCGCAACGCGCACAAGGCGCGCGAGCTCGAGCAGTTGTTGCCCGGATGGACGATCGAGCCGCTCGACGCTGAAGGCTGGCCCGCGGAGACCGGCGCGACGTACGTCGAGAACGCGCGCGCGAAGGCGCTGTTCGGGCGCAAGGTGCTCGGGCCGGACCACATCTACATCGGCGAGGACTCGGGGCTCGAGGTGAACGCGCTCGGCGGCCGCCCCGGGATCGAGTCGGCGCGGTATGCGCCGGAGGGTGCGCCCGCGATCGCGAAGCTGGTCGCGGAGCTCGCGGGCGTGGGCGATCGGAACGCGCGCTATGTCTCCGAGCTCGTGTGCCTGATGCCCGGCGGCCGTGAAGTACGCGGGAGCGGCACGCTCGCCGGCCGAATCGCCGCCGAGCCGCGTGGGACAGAAGGCTTCGGCTACGACCCGGTGTTCGTCCCCGAGGGGGAGGATCGGACCGTGGCGGAGCTCGGCAACGCCTGGAAGGAACGCAACTCGCATCGCGCGCGCGCCGCGCGAGCGCTGCTCGCGGCATTCGGTGCTGTGCTCCTCCTCGTCGCAGCGGGGTGCGGTGGAACCGACCCCACCGCAGCGCGGGTGCTGCGTGCGTTCTTCGCCGGCGGGCCCGTGGCGCGTTCGCTCGGTACGCGTTTCCCGCACAAGCCGGGCACACTGCCGTGCGTGCTGCACGACAAGGGCGTGACGCTCCAGGCGACGTGCGCGACGGACATCTCGCTCGTGAAGCCGTCCCGTGCGGTCGTGACGTTGACCGAGGCGTGGAACCACGGCGCGAAGGCGCACACGTGGTTCTTCTTCATCCGGCGGGACGGGACCGTCCAGTCGGTGATGCAAGAAGGAAGACCTGCGCCAAAGCCTTGACGGTTCGGTGACGGGGTCTGGCCCCTGCCTCTACGGCGCGCGCAGGTGAATCACGGCACCGGGACACGTCCGGGGCCTGGCCCTGTTACGTCGGTGTCACCGCTGTGCGACGCCGTCACGGCCGCTTCGCGGTGGCGCGCCGTCCACCAGTTCAGCTCGGCGCCGAGGACGATGATGTTGGCCATCACATACAGCCAGAGGAGCAGGATCGCCGGGCCGCCGAGGACGCGCAGCGTGACGTTCACGTCTGCGAGGCGCACGAACACGGGTAGCACCTGGAACGACGCCTCCAGCACGACCGCTCCCATCACGGACCCGGGCAGCACCTCTCGCACCGTGAGTGACGCGTTCGGGAGCAGCCGGTAGACGGCGAGCAGGAACAGGAAGACTCCGAGCAGCGACACCGCCACCGAAAGCGCGTACGCGACGACGGCATCGCCGACGAATCCGGGTGCGTACCGTTTGATCACCTCGACGCCGAGCGCGCCGACGACGAGGCTCGCGAACAGCGTGACGAGAACGCTCGCCATGAGGGCCGCCGCGACCGTCTTGCCGCGCAGGAACGGGCGGTTCGGTCGGCCGTACACGATGTTGAACGCCGATTCGAGCGAGCTGAACAGCGAAAGCGACGACCAGAGCAGGCCGACGCCGCCGATGATGCCGAGTGTCGCCGCGTTTTCCTGCACGCGGTGGACGAGCGTCAGGATGCTCTGCAGCGAGCTGCCGGGGAACGCGTGCTTCAGCTCGCGCACGAGGAAGTCGGATGCGTCGGCGCGGTGCGCGAGCCCTAGCAGCGAGAGCGCGAGGAAGATGAGCGGCACGAATGAGAGGAGCGCGAAGTACGCGACCATCGCCGCCAGATGCGTGCCGCGGTCGGCGAAGAACTTTGCGAAGAGGGCCCGCTTTCTGAGTCGCATCTGCGCCAGTTTGCACCGTGGTAGCCTCGAACACGCAATGGACGCCGCCCAGGCACTCGCGGATCTGACCGAGATCTCCTCTCAGGTGGAGGCCGCGGTGCTCTTCGACGAGACCGGCGACGTGGCCGGCTCGACGCTTCCCGGCGACCAGGACGCCGCCGCGCTCGCCCGCGCCGCCGGCGAGCTGCTGGCCCGGGCGAGAGAGCTCGGGGACGGCAGCGAGGTCACCCAGGTCGAGGCTTCGACGCCGAACGGCAGCGTGTTCGTCGTCAGCGACGGCCCGCGGCGCATCGCCGCCACGACGGCCGCGGACCCGACCACCGGGCTCGTCTTCTACGACCTCAAGAGCTGCCTGCGCGACAGTGCGCCAGAGGCGAAGCCGCGGCGCAGGCGGACCGCGAAGAAGGACGGCGATGAAGCGTAGGGCGCTCGGCCTCTTCGGGTTCGGAACGGGCCTCTTCGCGGGCAGCGTGCTCTACCGCCGCACCGTCGCGCGCCGCCGCGAACGCGTCGACGTCTACTTCGACAACGGCTCCATGATCACGTTCGACGACGGCTCGCCGGAGGCGGACACGCTCCTGCCGATCGCGCGCGACGCCCTTTCCGCCGCGCGGCGATGAACGACTCCGAGCTTCGTTCGGCCATCGTCGAGCACGCCTACCTCGAGGGCGACTTCGTGCTCCGATCGGGCAAGCGGTCGCGCTACTACCTGGACAAGTACCGCTTCGAGACGCGCCCCGACATCCTGCGCGCCCTCGGCAAGCGCATCGCCGGCGAGGTCGCGGCCCACGCACCGGACGCGACGCGGCTCGCGGCCCCGGAGCTCGGTGCGGTCGCGCTCGCAGCCGCGGCCTCGCTCGAATCGGGGCTGCCGTTCGTCATCGTGCGCAAGGCGGCGAAGGAATACGGCACCGGCAACCGCCTCGAGGGGCCGTACGAGGACGGCGAGTGCATGTGCCTCGTGGAGGACGTGGTCACGTCCGGCGGCGCGCTCCTCGACTCCATCGAGGCGCTGCGCGGCGCGGGTCTCGCGGTGCAGACAGCCGTGTGCGTCGTCGACCGCGAGGAAGGCGGCGCAGACGCCCTCGCACGCCGCGCCGTGCGCCTCCGGCCGATCTTTCGGGCAGGAGAGCTGCTGGAGGAGGCGAAAAGCCCCGCAAAACCGCATGGTTGAGCGGGACCGGTACCCCTGGTAGGGTCATTCCGGCCCGTAGAACCGATCAACGACAGGAGGAGAGGCACGTGACCAAGCAGGAGTTTGTGAACGAGGTCGCGAGGCGTAGCCAGCTGACGGCGCGCGATGCGGGCAAGGCGGTCGACGCGTTCCTCGAGACGATCACGGACACGCTGAAGAGCGGGGGCGACGTTGCCTTCACCGGTTTCGGCAAGTTCTCGAGCCAGCACCGTGCGGCTCGCACCGGCGTCAACCCCCGCAACCCGACTGAGAAGGTGCACATCCCGGCCGCGCAGGTTCCGAAGTTCTCGGCCGGCAGCGCGCTCAAGGCCGCCGTCAAGGGTGGCGGGGGCAGCTAGTCAGCGCGGGCACGTCTCCTCCGAGGATCCCCGAGGGGCCGCGAAAGCGGCCCCTCGCGCGTTCCGAGGCGCTCAGTACATTGGCTCACGTGTCCCGCGTAGCCGTGACGCATTTCGCCGACCGCGTCGCCGAAGCGGTCGAGCGCAAGCGGAGCCAGGTCGTCGTCGGCCTCGATCCCGTCCTCGACCAGCTTCCGGTCGAGCTCCGCGGCGAGACGGTGCTCGGGCGGGAGCACGCCGCCGCCGCGTGCGCCCGCTTCTGCTGCGGCATCATCGACGCGGTCGCCCCGTACGCCGTGGCCGTGAAGCCGCAGTCGGCCTTCTTCGAGGCGCTCGGCGCCGACGGCATGCGTGCGCTCGAAGACGTGTGCGAGTACGCGCGCACGGCGGAGCTGCTCGTGATCGCCGACGCGAAGCGCGGGGACATCGGCTCGACCGCGCGTGCCTACGCGGCCGCGTTCGTCGAGCCGCGCGGCGAGATGCCTCCGCTCGCCGACGCGGTCACCGTCAACCCGTATCTGGGCCGTGACGCGCTCGAGCCGTTCCTCGCCGCCTGCCGGCGCGACGGTGCGGGGCTCTTCTGCCTCGTGAAGACGTCGAACGCAGGCGGCGCCGACGTCCAGGACGTGCGCCTCTCCGACGGGACGCTGCTCTGGCAGCACGTGGCCGGCCTCGTCGGAGAGTGGGGCGAGGATCTCGTCGGGGCAGGCGGCCTGTCGGCCGTCGGCGCGGTCGTCGGCGCGACGTTTCCCCAAGAGGTGGCAGAGGCTCGGCGGCTTCTGCCGCAGTCGGTCCTCCTGCTCCCCGGCGTCGGCGCCCAGGGAGGGAAGCCCTCCGATCTCGCCCCCGCGTTCACGAGCGGCCCCGCGAGCGCCCTCGTCTCCGCCTCGCGCTCGATCATCTACGCCTACCGGAACGTGACCGACGACTGGCGCGGGGCGGCGGGCGGCGCGACCGCGCGGCTGGCACACGACGTCTGGGCGGCGTCGGGCTGGTGAGGCAGTACGCGGCACCGGCGGCGTCGCTGCTCGCCGTCACCGCGGCGGTGCTGGCGGTCCACTACGGTCTCCAGCAACAGCGGCCGGCCGCCGCGCCGGCGGTGACGCAGACCGTGCACGCGCGGCCGCGGATCAAGCGCACGGCGGCCTTCACGCGTATCTACGTCGTCCAGCGCGGGGACAGCTTCTCCGTCATCGCGGCGAAGACGCACACGACTGTCGCAGCGCTCGAGCGGCTCAATCCGAAGGTGAGCCCGACCGCGCTGCGCGTCGGGCAGCACATCAAGGTGAAGTAGCCTTCCGCCGGCATGAGCCGGGGGTTGTCCGTCCTCGCCGCCGCGCTGGTCTTTGCACCATCGGCCCGCGCCGCTCCTCCGACCGTCGACGCGCGCGCCTACACGGTCGTGAACGCCGCGACCGGGACGGTGCTCGCGTCCTCGAACGCGCACGCCCAGCTGCCCATTGCGAGCATCACGAAGCTGATGACCGTCATCGTCGCGCTCCAGCATTTGCGGCCGACCGACGACGTGACGGTGACCGCGCAGGCAGCGCACGTCGGCGAGGAGAGCATCCCGCTGCGTCCGGGTCAGGTGCTGAGCGTCCACGATCTGCTCGAGGGCGCGCTCATCCAAAGCGCCAACGACGCCGCCGACGCGCTCGCCGCCGGCGCGTCCGGCGACGACATCCCGCGCTTCGTCGCCTGGATGAACGAGGAGGCGAAGAAGCTCGGTCTCACGGACACGTACTTCGTGCGTCCGGACGGGCTCGACGCTCCGGGCCACGTGTCGAGCGCGCACGACGTCGCCCTGCTCGCGCAGGTGGCGATGCACTCTCGGGTCATCCGCGACATCGTCCGCAAGCGGACCGACTCGATCGAGGACGGGGCGCTCGTCCTGCACACCTGGAACGACCTGCTCGGCGTCTTCCCCGGGCTCATCGGCGTGAAGACGGGGCACACGGACAACGCGGGCTGGTGCGAGGTCGCGGCCGCGCGCCGTCCCGGATACACGATCTACGCGGTCATCCTCGGCAGCCCGACCCGCGGGCAGCGCAATTCCGATCTCGACCGCCTGCTCGCGTGGGGCGTCTCGCGGTACCGCACGCTGACCCTCGTTGGACGCGACCCGGTCACGCGGGTGGCGCTCCCGTACGGGCGCGCGCCGGTGGCGCTCGTCGCCGCGAGGCCGCTGGTTCGCGCCGTTCGCACCGGCCGTCCGGTCGTCGAGCGCGTGATCGCGCCGTCCGCGGCGACCCTGCCTCTCCGCCGGGGCCAGCGGCTCGGCCGGGTCGACGTGTGGGCCGGCGGCAGGCTCCTGGGATCGCGGCCGTTGCTGGCCGCCCGCTCGGTTTCCCGGCCCGGGGTCGGCGGGCGTCTACGCTGGTACGCGACGCGAACCGCGCAGGACCTCTGGGGCTTCATCCCGTGATCGTCACCGTCACCCTCAACGCTGCCGTCGACCGCACGCTCACGGTTCCGAACGTGCAGCTCGGCCACCGCCATCGCGCGAGCGCGAGCTTCACGTCGGCCGGCGGCAAGGGCATCAATGTCGCGCGCGCGTTGAAGTCGCTCGAGACGCCGGTGATCGCGACGGGGCTCGCAGGCGGCCGCACGGGCGAGCGCATCGTCGAGGAGCTCGGGCTCGAGGCGATCCTCAACGACTTCGTCCGCATCTCCGACGAGTCGCGCACGTCGACCGCTGTCGTCGATCCGACCGGCGGATCGCTGACCGAGATCTACGAGTGGGGCCCGGCTGTGCGGCCGGACGAGCTGGAGATGCTGCTCGACAAGCTGCGCTACCTGTCGCGGGTCGCGTCGTTCGTCGTGTTCTCCGGCTCGCTGCCGCGCGACGTCGAGGACGACTTCTACGCCGAGGCGATCCGCGAGCTCAACCGGCGCGGCGTGCCGTGCGTCGTGGATTGCGAGGGCGAGCCGCTGCGCATCGCCGTCGACGCCGAGCCGTTCCTCGTATCGCCGAACCAGCGCGAAGCGGAAAGCCTCGTCGGGCAGGAGTTCTCCGACGACGCGGACTTCCTCATGGCGCTCGACACGATCGCCGACCTCGGCGCGCGGAACGTGCTGATCACGCAGGAGACTTCATGCTTCGCCCTCGTGCGCGAGGAGCGCACCGTGCGGCGGCTGCGCGCGTCGATCGAGCGGATCGATCCCGTCGCGCCCGTCGGCGCGGGCGACGTGTTGCTCGCGGGCTTCCTCGCTGCGCGCTTCAATGACCAGCCCGTCGGAGACGCGCTCCGCAGCGCCGTCGGCTGCGCTGCTGCGTCGGTGCTCGAGGTGGGGGCCGGCCGGTTCGATCCGCGCGAGGCGAGCCGCCTCGCCGCCGACGTCCAGCTCGAAGAGCTAGCGCCAGTCTCCGCCTGAGACGTCGAGATTCGTCGTCAGGCGCCGCACGCCGGTGCCGTCCGTCTTGACCGTGTAGAGGTCGAAGGTCGGCGCGTTCCTCGGCCTCGCCGCGACGAGGAAACGCGTTCCGTCGGGCGACCAGGCGAGGCTCTTCACCATTGCGAACGGAAGCGGGACCTTCTTTCCCTCCACGACCACGTCCGCGCCGTCGAGATACGCGAGTCGTCCGTCCGAAGACCACGCGGGAGACTCGAGATTCGGGAGAGCCGCGACCCTGCGGCGGTCCGTGCCGTCGGGCAACGCAGTCCACATCGAGGTCGGAGCCGTCGAACCGTTCGCATATACGATTCGCGTCGGCCCCCATGCGAGCGTCCAGGTGGGCACGCTCAGGGCCGTCGGCGTGCCGCCGCCTGCGGCGACGACGTAGGCGCTCGGCGCCGTGTCGCACGCGGAGTGGACGAACATGATCTGCGTCGCGTCGGGGGACCAGCTCGGCGAGTCGTCGAACGTGCAGTCGGGCGGCGACGTCAGCGTGGCTGCACCCGTGCCGTCGACGCCGATCGTGCGAAGCGCCTGCGGGCAACCCTTGCACGACAGCCCCGCGAACTGCGACTCGGCGAACGCGATGCGCGTCCCGTCCGGTGAGAGGCGAGGTTGCAGCTGGTCCGCCTGCACGTTCGTGATACGGCGGAGCCCCGTGCCGTCGGGCGCGACTGCATACAGGTTGTGGAACGGCTCTGCGCAGTAGCTCTGGTACACGAGCGAGGTCGAGTGCGGGACCGCCTGCAGCCACTGGATCGCTGCGACCGGCCCACCGTCGTCGTCGCAGCCCTGCACGTGCGTGTACACGTGGGTTCCTTCGCGTATGGCGAACGTCGAGCCCGTGCGAGTCGTGTTCGGGCCGGCCGACGGCGGGCCGGAGAACTCGACGTTCCTCGGCGAGGTCCAGACAGGCTCGTTGTTCAACGCCGCGAAACGCTTCGAAGAGATGAGCCGTCCCGCGCTCGTGTACACCTCGCCGCGGTGTCCGTGCATGGTCGCGATCCGCTTCCCGTCCGGCGACCAGGCAGCCACGGTCGCTGCGACCGAGAAGCGCTCGGCTCCGCGCTCGTCGACGACGTGGATGCGGCCGTCGTACGCGCCCGTCGCGAACAGCCCGGCCGTCGACCAGCCGACCGGCTGGCCACTGCTCGACACGTTCCACACGTGCCTGCCCGACGGCGCGTAGGCGTCGACGGCGCCGACGGTCGCGACCGTCACGAGCCGGCCGTCGGGCGACCATGACGGCCGGTAGAGCGTCGCCGCGCGCGCCAGCACCCGGGGCGAAGCGCTCCCGGCTGCCCAGAGCGTCATCGCGTTCGCGGCGGTGCCGCCGGTCGTGTAGGCGAGCGTCCTGCTGTCGGGCGCCCAGGCCAGCTCGACCGCGTACTCCGAGGGGAAGCCCTTCGCCGACACCAGGCGAAGGCCGCCCCCGTCGACGCCGATCGTCCAGACGCCGCCGCCGAGGCGGTCGCTCACGAACGCGACGAGCTTCCCGCTCGGCGAGACCGCCGGCATCGTCTCCTGCCAGGGACTGTGCGTGAGGTTGGTGACACGTCCGCTCGCGTCCACGCGATAGAGGTCGCCGGTGACCGCAGGCGCGCGGTCGGCGGCGAAGACGATCTGCGAGCCCGCGCCTGTATGGGGCGCGCCGCCGGCGAGCGTTGCCGCCGCGATCGCTGCGGCGAGGGCCTTCACGGGGCGAGGGTGACGGCGCGGATGCGCCCGCGTCCGGCGACGTTCTCGGCCCACGCGACGCGGTCGCCGGCGATCGAGAGCCCGATGGGCGTCGCGGCCGCCCTGGCGACCGCGCGGACGTGCTTGCCGTGGACGGCGACGGCGCGGATGGAGCGGCCGACGCGGAACACGATCGTGCTGTCGCTGACCGACAGCGTCGGCGCGGCGCCGAGCGGCAGCTTCAGGCTTCCGAGCGGCTTGCCCGTCACCACGTCGAACCAGTCGAGGACGAGCCTTCCGGCCGAACGGCCGAGCACCGCGAGCACCGTGGTCGACAGCCCGATCGCAACCGGCGTCGACTGGACCGAAACGCTCGCCACGCGCGAGCCGCTGTCGACGTCGAGCACTTCGACGGGAACGGCGGCCGACGCCAGCGGGCGTCCGTCGGCGGTCGCCGCCCCGCTCGCCGGCACGTAGGCGACGTCGTTGCTCGACGCGGCCACCATGACTGCCGGCTTTGCGCCGTCGATCTTTATCGGGGCCTTGCGGCCGACGATGCGGTAGATCCCTCCGTCCGTCACCTTGAGGTCGCAGGCGCCGGGCTCCTTCGGCGTCGACAGGCAGGCGACCTGGTCCCTGTACGCGACCTGCGCGACCGCGTAGACGAGCGTCCCGCCGCTGCCGGCGACGCCCCCGAGCCACAGGCCGGCGCCGTGGTTCGCGTGTGCGACCTCCTGGAAGCGACGTTCCCTCGGGTCGGCGACTGTCGCGCCGAGCACGTAGTCGAACTTCAGCGCCTGTGCGGCCGACTCGTGCAGCGTCCAGAGGAGAGCCGGCGCCCCGCCGTTGCCGGCAACGGCCAGTCCGACGGGCGAGCCGGCCGGCACCTGCCAGCCGCACGTGACGTTGTGGTTCTTCGGGCCCTCCGCCGGGAGCGGCTGCCGCGCGCTCCCGAGCTGCCAGAGCCAGACCTCGTTGCAGCCCTTCGAATCGGCTCGCGGCCTCGGGGCGAACCACGCCACCAGCGCGCCATCCTGCGCGAACGCGGCGATGGTGCGATGGGCCGGGCTCGTGTAGATCGTCTGCACCTGCCCAGCGCGGGTCGACGTATGGAGGATCGAGGCCGCAAGAGCGAGCGCGCCGAGCAGCATGCGCATCGCCCGCACGGTAACTCCCTGGTGTTAGGGAGGTGTTGTGAACGATGTAAGACGCGTCCGCGGGGGTTGGTACCCTTGCCTTCTTGAGCGTCGACTTTCGTCCGGACGAGCTGCAGCGGCTGCTCGAGCTGGACCGGAAGTTCGCCCGCGAGGGCCTGACGTTCGACGACGTCCTCCTCGTTCCGGCCGAGTCGTCGGTGCTGCCGAACGAGGTCTCGACCCGCACGCGGCTGACGCGCTCGATCGAGCTGAGCATCCCGATCGTCTCGGCGGCGATGGACACCGTCACCGAGGCGCGGCTCGCGATCGCGCTCGCACGCGAAGGCGGCCTCGGCGTCGTCCACCGCAACCTCGCGATCGAGGAGCAGGTGGCGGAGGTCGACAAGGTGAAGCGATCCGAGGCCGGGATGATCGTCGAGCCGGTGACGCTCCCTCCGGCCGCGCTCGTGCGCGAGGCGCTCGAGCTGATGGCCCATTACAAGGTCTCCGGCGTCCCGATCACCGACGACCGGGGTGTGCTCGTCGGGATCCTCACGAACCGCGACCTGCGCTTCGAGGACGACGTCGAGCAGCCGGTGTCGGCGCTCATGACCGCACGCAATCTCGTCACCGCCCCCGTCGGTACGACGCTCGCGCAGGCGGAGGAGATCCTGCACCGCCACAAGATCGAGAAGCTGCCCGTCGTCGACGCCGACGGCCGGCTGCGCGGCCTCATCACCGTCAAGGACATCCAGAAGAAGGTCCAGTTCCCGCACGCGACGAAGGACGACTGCGGCCGGCTGCGCGTCGGCGCCGCCGTCGGCGTCGGGCCCGATGCGCTCGAGCGCGCGCAGGCCCTCGCCGCGGCAGGCGCGGACGTGCTCGTCGTCGACACCGCGCACGGCCACTCCGTCGGCGTCATCGAGATGGTGCGCAGGATCAAGGACGCGGTCGCCGTCGACGTCGTCGCGGGGAACATCTCGACAGCCGAAGGCGCGGAAGCTCTCGCCGCCGTCGGTGTCGACGGAGTGAAGATCGGCCAGGGGCCCGGTGCAGCGTGCACGACGCGAATCGTCGCCGGCGTGGGCGTGCCGCAGATCACCGCCGTCTACGAGGCCGCGCAAGCGGTGGATGTCCCGGTGATCGCGGACGGGGGCATCACCTCGTCCGGCGACATCGCGAAGGCGATTGCCGCCGGTGCGGACACGGTCAT
Organism: Gaiellaceae bacterium; assembly: GCA_036273155.1. Lineage (GTDB taxonomy): Bacteria > Actinomycetota > Thermoleophilia > Gaiellales > Gaiellaceae > Palsa-739. The sequence goes on from DASUIG010000054.1 coordinate 12,256, forward strand.
GCTCGGCTCGATGATGGCCGGTACCGATGAGGCTCCCGGCGACGTGATCGTGCACCAGGGCGAGCGTTTCAAGGAGTACCGCGGCATGGGCTCCCTCGGCGCAATGAAGGCCCGCTCGTTCTCGAAGGACCGCTACTTCCAGAACGACGTCGAGGACGTCGACAAGCTCGTGCCGGAGGGGATCGAGGGACGCGTCCCGTACAAGGGACCGCTGGCGCCGATCGTGCACCAGCTCGTCGGAGGGCTCAGGCAGGCGATGGGCTATTGCGGCGCCGCGACGATCGACGACATGAAACGAGCGCAGTTCGTCCGCATCACGGGCGCCGGTTTGCGCGAGTCGCATCCGCACGACATGACGATCACGAAAGAGGCGCCGAACTATCGCCGCTGAGCCGTCGAACGTCGTCCAGCTTCCGGCCGCCGAGGACCGGCCGGTGCTGGTGGTCGACCTCGGCGGCCAGTACTCCCAGCTGATCGCGCGCCGCGTGCGCGAGTGCCGCGTGTACTCCGAGCTCGTCGGGCACACGATCTCGCCGGAGGCGGTGCGCGCGCGCAACCCGTACGCGATCATCCTCAGCGGCGGGCCGGCATCCGTGTACGCCGAGAACGCGCCGCACGTCGACCCGCGCATCTTCGAGCTCGGCATCCCGACGCTCGGCATCTGTTACGGCGCGCAGCTGCTCGCGCTCGAGCTCGGGGGCCGCGTCGACCGCACCGGGGTTTCCGAGTTCGGGCGAACCGCGCTCCTGACGGAGCCCGGTTCGCTGTGGGGCGAGCTCCCGCGTGAGCAAGCGGTATGGATGAGCCATCGGGATACGATCGTCGCCGCACCCGAAGGAGCGGTCGTCACGGGGACGTCTACGTCCACTCCTGTCGCGGCGTTCGAAGACGAGAAGCGGGGCCTGTACGGCGTGCAATTCCATCCCGAGGTCGTGCACACGGAGCACGGGATGGAGATCCTCAAGAACTTTCTCCTCGTCGTCGCGCGCGCGCGCGCGACCTGGACGCCCGCGGCCGTCATCGAGGAGCAGGTCGAGCGCATCCGCCGCCAGGTCGGCTCGGCACGCGTGCTGTGCGCGCTGTCCGGCGGAGTCGACTCGGCCGTCGCGGCGCTGCTCGTGCACAAGGCGGTCGGCGACCAGCTCACGTGCGTGTTCGTCGACCACGGGCTGCTGCGCAAGGACGAGGCGGAGCAGGTGGTCGAGACGTTCGGAGACCACTTCCACGTGCCGCTCGTGCACGTCCAGGCGCAGGACCGGTTCCTCGAGCTGCTCGCCGGCGTCGAGGACCCGGAGGGAAAACGCAAGATCATCGGGCGCGAGTTCATCCGCGTCTTCGAGGAGGAGGCGCGCCGGCTGGGCGACGTTCAGTGGCTCGTGCAGGGGACGCTGTACAGCGACGTGATCGAGTCGGGCGGGACCGAGGGCGTCGCGGCGACGATCAAGTCGCACCACAACGTCGGCGGGCTGCCGGACGACATGAAGATGCGCCTCGTCGAGCCGCTGCGGCTGCTGTTCAAGGACGAGGTGCGCCGCGTCGGCGAGGAGCTCGGCATGCCGGAGCGCATGGTGTGGCGGCAACCGTTCCCGGGGCCCGGCCTCGCGATCCGCATCATCGGCGACGTCACGGCGGAGCGGCTCGCGATCCTGCGCGACGCGGACGCGATCCTGCAGGAGGAGGTGCGCCGAGCCGGGATGTACCGCCGGCTGTGGCAGTCCTTCGCGGTGCTGCCGGCGATCCGGTCGGTCGGCGTGCAGGGCGACGAGCGCACGTACGGTTATCCGATCGTGTTGCGCGCGGTGACGAGCGACGACGCGATGACCGCCGACTGGGCGCGCCTGCCGTACGAGCTGATCGAGGCGATCTCGAGCAGGATCGTCAACGAGATCCCGGGCGTGAACCGCGTCGTGCTCGACGTGACGTCGAAGCCTCCGGCGACGATCGAGTGGGAATAGTCCGCCGGGCACGCTAGGTTTTTCCCGGCTGTGCCCCCGCGCCTCGACCACGTCGTCATCGCCGTCTCCGACTACGAGCGCTCGAATCGCTTCTACGCCGACGTCCTCGGCGTCGACGTGCAGGAGATCTCGCGCGGCCGTTACGCCTACCGCCTCGCGGACGGGCAGCAGCTGAACGTGCACGGCCCGGGCGCGAGCCCGGTCCCCCGCGCTGCCGATCCCGTCCGGCCCGGCAACAGCGACCTCTGCTTCGTCTGGGACGGCACGCCGGAGGAGGCGGTCGCGCATCTCCTCTCGCACGACATCGAGGTCGAGCTCGGCCCGGCGACCCGTACCGGCGGGAGCGGCCGCGGCACGAGCGTGTACTTCCGCGATCCGGACGGCACCTTGCTCGAGCTGATCTCGTACCGTTAGCCGCATGGACTTGCGGGACATCCTCAAGCGGCGGCGCATGGTGCGCCACTACACGGGCGAGGCCATCCCGCGCGAGACCCTCGAGCGCATCGTCGCAACCGTCCGGCGGGCGCCGAGCGCCGGATTCAGCCAGGGACAGCGGCTGCTCGTCGTCGACGACCAGGGCCTGCTCGCCGATCTCGCCGCTCTCGCCGGCAACGACGACCCCGACGTCGAGCCTTGGTTCCCGAGCGCGCCTGCGCACGTGCTCGTCCTGACGCGCGAGGCCGACTACCACGACCGCTACCGGCGCGACGACAAGCTGCAGGACGGCGACGAGATCGAGTGGCCCGTCCCCTTCTGGTACGTCGACGCCGGCGCGACGCTGATGCTCGTGCTTCTCACCGCCGTCGACGAGGGGCTCTCTGCGGGCGTGTACGGCGTGCCGGTCGCACAGGATCCTGCCTGGCGCGCGCTCCTGAACATCCCGGACGAGCTGCGCATCGTCGCCGGCGTCACGATCGGACGCGGCGCGCCCGATCCCGGCTGGAGCGAGAAGACGAGCCGCGCGACGCAACGGCGCCGCGCGCTCGACGAGCTCGTCAAATGGAACACCTGGAGCTCGTAGCGCGGCTCGCGCGGGCGCGGATCGGCGCCACGTTCAACCAATACGCGGCGTCGGAGCTACGCCGTGCGCGGCTTCGCGCCTATCTCGGGGCGCGTGAAGGGGCCGGCGTCGTCCTCGTCGGCGAGGCGGCCGGCTACCGCGGCGCACGGGTCAGCGGCCTCCCGTTCACGTCCGAGCGGCAGCTGACGGGGACGGGGCCGGCGGAGGCGTCGGCGACGATCGTGCACCGGGCGCTGGCCGAGCTGGGGCTCGAAGAGACCGTGCTGCTCTGGAACGTCGTCCCGACCCATCCCGGCACCGCGACCTCCAACCGGAGGCCGACGAGGGCCGAGATCGACGCGGCTCGGCCGTTCCTCGCCGAGCTCGTCCGCGGCCGGAGAGTGGTGGCGGTCGGCCGGCTCGCCGCAGAGGTGCTGGATGCGCCGTATGTCCGCCATCCGAGCCACGGTGGCGCCCGGGCATTTGCGGAGGGATTGCGGGCGGCTTTCGCTACAATCCCGCTCCGGCGCGCCACCCGCGCCGCTTTCTTATGAGAACGTACTCAGCCAAGCCCGGAGAGATCACGCGCGAGTGGTACCTCGTCGACGCCCAGGGCAAGACGCTGGGGCGCCTCGCGACGCAGATCGCCGACACGCTGCGCGGCAAGCGGAAGCCCCAGTTCACGCCGCACGTCGACACCGGCGACTTCGTGATCGTCGTGAACGCGGAGAAGATCGCGGTCACGGGCAACAAGCTCGACCAGAAGAAGTACTACCGCCACTCCGGGTATCCCGGCGGCTTGAAGCAGCGGACGCTGCGCGAGCAGCTCGACCGGCGCCCGACCGAGGTGCTCCGCATCGCGGTCAAGGGGATGCTCCCCAAGAACCGGCTGGCACGCCAGCAGATCACCAAGCTGAAGATCTACGCAGGCCCGGAGCATCCGCACGGCCCGCAAAACCCCAAGCCTTTGGAGTTGAGTTGAGCCAGATCGCGCAGTACCGCGGTACCGGCAAGCGCAAGACCTCGGTCGCCCGCGTCATCCTGCGGCCGGGTGACGGCACGACCTGGGTGAACGGCCGGACGCTGGACGAGTACTTCCCGCGGGCCGTGTGGCGCTCCCTGGCGATCGCGCCGCTGCGCACGGCAGGCCTGGAGGGCCAGTACGACCTACGCGTTCGCGTGCACGGCGGCGGCCTCACCGGCCAGGCCGGTGCGGTGCGGCACGGAGTGGCGCGCGCGCTCGTCGACCTGAATCCGGAGCTCCGTGTCCCGCTCAAGCGCGAGGGCTACCTCACGCGGGACGCCCGCCAGGTCGAGCGCAAGAAGGCCGGCCTGCACAAGGCGCGCAAGGCGCCGCAGTTCTCCAAGCGCTAGTCCTTTCAGGTTTCTCGGGGCTGGATCGCGGTCATTCCGTGCTGCGCATGACGTCGCTAGAGTCACCCGCCGTGGCGCGGGAGCTTTTCGGCACCGACGGTGTCCGCGGCATCGTGGGCGACTTCGTGACCGTCGAGCTCGTCGAGCGCCTGGGGAAGGCGTCGGCGCTCTGGTCGGGACGCGGCCGCGTGTTCGTCGGCCGCGACACGCGCGCCTCGGGCGAAGAGCTCGAGGAGGCGTTCGCGCGCGGCGTCGAGTCGGCCGGCGGCGTCGCCGTGCTCGCCGGCGTCGTGCCGACTCCTGCCGTCGCACTGCTGCGGCTCGACCTCGGCGTCGTCATCTCCGCATCGCACAACCCGCCCGAGTACAACGGCGTGAAGTTCTTCGACCGCGACGGCCGCAAGCTCACCGACGATGCCGAGGAGGAGATCGAGGCGCTCCTCGATGCCGACGGGCCGGGCGGCGGCGAGATCGACCGCGTCGGCTTCGCAGCCGACAGCTACCTCGAACACGTGGTCGAGCGCTTCGGCTCCGACCTGTCCGGACTGCGCATCGCCGTCGACTGCGCGAACGGCGCATATTCCGACATCGCACCGGCCGCGTTCGCGACGTTGGGCGCAGAGGTGCTCGCGATCGGCAACGAGCCGAACGGGAGAAACATCAACGTCGGTTGCGGAGCAACCGACCTGACGCTCCTGGCGCGCACTGTTCGCGAGAAGCGCTTCGATCTCGGCGTCGCCTTCGACGGCGACGGCGACCGCATGCTCGCAGTCGACGGTGACGGCGCGGTCGTCGACGGCGACCAGATCGTCGCCGTCCTCGCACTGCACCTCGGCGTCGATCTCGTCGCGGTGACGACGATGGCGAACCTCGGCTTCCACCATCTGATGGAAGAGCACGGGGTGCGCGTCGTGACGACCGACGTCGGCGACCGATACGTGCTCGAAGCGCTCCACCGCGAGGGCGGCCTGCTCGGGGGCGAGGAGTCGGGGCACATCATCTTCCTGCGCGACCACGTCACCGGTGACGGTCTCGCAGCGGCTCTCCTTCTCTGCGACGCGGTGCGCGGAAGGACGCTCGCCGAGGCGGCCGCCACGATGACGCGCTACCCGCAGACGAAGCAGAACCTGCCCCGCACGGGCCGCGGGCCGCTGCCGCAATCGCTGCTCGACGCGGTCGAGCGCGTGAACGCGGAGCTGAACGGCGACGGCCGCGTGCTCGTGCGTCCGTCGGGCACGGAGCCCGTCGTTCGCGTGCTCGCGGAAGCCCCCACGGAGGAGGAATCGGAAGCCCTCTGTGGTAGGGTTGTCCGGCTGGTGAGAGAAGAGCTCGGCTGACCGTCCCGCGACGCCGCGGACCGGTCTGACAGCCGGGCTCGTTGCATTTCTGAGGCGCTATGTGCGGGATCATCGGATACGTCGGAGAACGTGAGGCGAAGCCGCTCCTGCTGCAGGGGCTGAAGCGCCTCGAGTACCGCGGCTACGACTCCGCGGGCATCGCGCTGCGCGAGGACGACCGGCTCGACTACGTGCGCGCGGTCGGCAACCTCCAGAACCTCGTCGAGGCCGCCGGGCCGAACGGGTCGACGTCGCGACACGGCCTCGGGCACACGCGCTGGGCGACGCACGGCGGCGTCACCGAGCAGAACGCGCATCCGCTCGTCGGCTGCGACTCGGCGAAGCTCGCGATCGTCCTGAACGGCATCGTCGAGAACTACAGAGAGCTCAAGGCGCAGCTCGAGTCCGAGGGGCACACGTTCACCTCCGAGACCGACGCGGAAGTGGTCGTGCACCTGCTCGAGCGCGAGTACGACGGAGATCTGACGGCGGCGCTCGTGCGCGTCTTTCCGCAACTGGAAGGCCACTTCTCCATCGTCGCCATGCACCACGACCACCCCGACCTGCTCGCCGGTGTCAGGCACCAGACGCCGCTGGTCGTCGGCGCCGGCGACGGCGAGATGTTCATCGCCTCGTCGGTGGCCGCGTTCCTCAGCGAGACGCGGCGCGCGTACTTCCCGGTCGACGGCGAGATCATCGAGATCACGCCCGCGGGGGCGCGCTTCATCGTCGACGGCGCCGAGGTCGAGCGCGAGCCCGAAGAGATTCAGTGGGACCAGGAGGTCGCGGAGAAGGGCGGCTTCGAGACGTTCATGCTGAAGGAGATCTACGAGCAGCCCGAGGCTGTTGCCGAGACGATCGGCGACCGCGTCCGCGGGCACAACCTCCTGCTCGAGGCGCTCGCGATGACGGAGCTGGAGGTCCAGAACCTGCGCCGGGTCGTCATCGTCGCGTGCGGGACCGCGTACCACGCCGCGGTCGTCGGGCGCTACGTGATCGAGGAGTGGGCTCGCGTTCCGGTCGAGCCGGACATTGCGAGCGAGTGGATTTACCGCAATCCGGTGCTGTCCAAGGACACGCTCGTCATCGGCATCTCCCAGTCCGGCGAGACGCGCGACACGGTGAACGCGGTGAAGCTCGCGCGCGAGCTCGGCGCGCGCACGCTCGCGATCACGAACCAGATGGGGACACAGATCACGCGCGAGGCGGAGGCGACCATCTACACACGGTGCGGGCTCGAGGTCGGCGTCGCCGCGTCGAAGACGTTCACCGCGCAGGCGGCGCTCCTGTGCCTGATCGCGCTGAAGATGGCGCAGATCCGCAAGACGCTCCCGCCGGACGAGATCGACTTCATCCTCGATCACCTGCACGAGCTGCCGGAGAAGATCCAGACGTTCCTCGACGACGTGGACGCCGGTCGTCACCGGATCGAGGAGATCGCGCAGCGCTTCTACGAGCGGCCGTTCTTCCTCTACCTCGGACGGCACATCGGGCTACCGGTCGCGCTCGAGGGCGCGCTGAAGCTGAAAGAGATCTCGTACATCCCGACCGATGCGTACTCGGCGGGCGAGATGAAGCACGGCCCGATCGCACTGCTCGACGAGGGAACACCGGTCGTCGTCGTCGCGACCAACATCCACGTCTACGACAAGATCGTCTCCAACATCCAGGAGACGCGCGCGCGCGGCGCGCACGTGATCGCGATCGCGACGGAGGGCAATGAGGACATCCAGCACCATGCGGACGACGTCATCTTCGTGCCGCGCACGCCGGCGTTCCTGCAGGCGGTGCTCGCAGTCGTCCCGCTGCAGCTCCTCGCATACCGCATCGCCCGGCTCCGCGGCCTGAACGTCGACCAGCCGCGCAACCTCGCGAAGACCGTCACCGTCGAATAATTCAGTCCGGCGGCGGCTTCCGCAGGCGCTTGACCTGCGCGCGCCGCTTCTTCTCCTCCAGCCGGCGCTCGCGCGAAGCGGCGGTCGGCTTCGTCGCCACTCGCCGCCGCTTGACGTGCAGCGCGGAGCGCAAGGCCGCGACGAGCCGATCGACGGCGAGCTCGCGGTTGCGCAGCTGGCTCCTTTCGTCCTGCGCGACCGCGCGCAGCACGGGCCCGGCCTTCGCGACGACGCGCCGTTTCTGCGCCGGCGAGAGCGCCTCCGAGGCCTCGACGTCGAAGACCGCTTCGACGCGCGTCTCGGACTTCTGCGCGTGCTGTCCGCCGGGCCCGCTCGACCGTGACGTGCGCAGCACGATCTCGCGCAGCGGCAGAACGACCGAGCGGGTGACGCGAATAGACTCGCCGTCCATGGCTGCGATTCTCCTTGACGTCGACGGTGTGCTGCACGTCTCCGGTCAGCCCATCCCCGGCGCCGCCGCGGCCGTGAACCGACTACGCGCCGACGGCCACCGCCTCCGGTTCGTGACAAACACGACGACGCGTTCCCGGGCGCGGCTCGCCGATGAGCTGCGCTCTGCCGGGATCGAGGTCGACGACGCGGAGGTCCAGACCACCGCCGACGCGGCCGTCAAGGCGCTCCGCGGACGCCGCGTGCTCGCACTCGTCATGCACGCGCTCGTCGGCGACCTGGAGGGAATCGAGCTCGTCGGAGAGGGCGCCGACGCAGTGCTCATCGGCGGAGCCGACGAGACGCCGGAGACGAACCTCGTGTTCTCGTACATGAACCTGGCACGCGCGTTCGCGGAGCTCGAGCTCGGCGCCTCGCTCTATTGCCTGCACCGGAACCGCTGGTGGCAGACGGCGCGCGGGCCGCTCCTCGACGCCGGCGCGTTCGTCGCCGGGCTCGAATACGCAGCCGACGTGGAGGCAACCGTCCTCGGCAAGCCGAGCGTGTCGTACTTCACCGCGGCGTGCGAGGCGCTCGACGCGGATCCCGAGCTCACGTGGATGGTGGGAGACGACCTCGAGAGCGACATTGCCGGTGCGCGCGCGATGAACATGCACACCGTGCTCGTGCGCACCGGGAAGTTTCGCCCCGACGCGGTCGAGGCTTCGCGTGTGCGTCCGGATGGAATCGTGTCGTCGATCGGACAGCTGCCCGACTGGCTGGAGGAGCACCTCTGAGTACGCGCGTAGGCACGGACCTGATCGAGATTGAGCGCGTGCGGCGCGCACTCGGCCGCTACGACCGGTTCCGCGAGCGGTGCTTCACCGCCGCCGAGCAGGCGTACTGTGACTCTCGACCGAATCCGGCGCAGAGCTACGCGGGCCGGTTCGCGGGCAAGGAGGCGGTCGGGAAGGCGCTCGGCTTCGGCGTTGCGCGCGCGTTCGCGTGGACGGAGATCGAGATCGTGGGCCGCCCGAAGCCGTCGGTGCAGCTGTCCGGGCGCGTCGCTGCCTGGGCCGAGCACGTCGGTGCAGGTGCGATCGACCTCTCCATGACGCACTCGCGCGAGCTCGCGCAGGCTGTGGCGGTGGTCAGCGATGCCTGAATTCGAGTCTCTGTACTCGGCGGCGGAGATGCGCGCCGCCGAGGAGCGCTACGCGGGGAGCGTCGAGGAGCTGATGGAGCGGGCGGGCACTGCAGCCGCACGCGTGGGGCTGGAGCAGTATCCGCGCGCGCAGCGCTGGACCGTCGTGTGCGGCGGCGGTGCGAACGGCGGCGACGGCCGCATCGCCGCGCGCGAGCTGGAGCGCGCCGGCAAGGACGTCGGCGTCGTCGACGCGAAGGCGGGCGAGTCGGAGCTCGGCGACCCGGACGTGATCGTCGACGCCCTCTTCGGCACGGGCTTCTCCGGCGAGCCGCGACCCGATGCCGCGGCGCTCATCGAGCGCATCAACGCGTCCCCCGCCCGCGTGCTCGCGGTCGACTTGCCCTCCGGCGTCGACTCGTCGACGGGAGAGGTCGCGGGTGCGGCCGTGCGCGCCGACACGACCGTCACCTTTCACGCGCGCAAGGTCGGCCTCGTGGTCGCGCCGGGGCGCTTCCACGCGGGGACCGTCCACGTGGCCGACATCGGGCTCGACGAGCTCGACACGGAGCACCGCCTGGTCGGGGCCGGAATCCTGCGCTCGGTCCCGCGCCGGCGCGAGGGCGACAACAAGTACACGGCGGGTCACGTCCTCGTCGTCGGCGGTTCGCCCGGCTTGACCGGGGCGCCTTCGCTGACGGCGATGGCCGCGCTGCGCGCGGACGCCGGCTACGTGACGCTCGCCGCGCCGGAATCGACGCTGCCGGTGTTCGAGCAGCGTCTGCTCGAGGTGGTCAAGCGACCCCTGCCGGAGGATCTCTCCGAGCTCGCGGCAAAAGCGTCGGCGCTCGCGATCGGGCCCGGCCTCGGGCGCAGCGACGAGGCGCGCCGCCTCGTGCGCCGCTCCCTCGCCGAGATCCCGCTGCCCGCGGTCGTCGACGCCGACGCGCTCTTCGAGCTCGAGCCCGGCGACTGGCCGGCTGCCCGCGTGCTGACACCGCACGAGGGCGAGCTCGCGCGCCTCCTCGGCCGAGAGTCGAAGGACGTCGCGGCACATCGCATCGCCTCCGTGCGCGAAGCGGCGAGCCGCTTCCGCTGCGTCGTCCTCCTCAAGGGAGCGGACACGCTCGTCGCCGCTCCCGGCCGCGGCCTGCTCGTGTCCTCGCTCGGGCTTCCGTCGCTCGCGACCGCCGGGACGGGCGACGTCCTGACCGGAATCATCGCGGCGTTCCTTGCCAAGGGCATGGAGCCGCAACTCGCCGCCGTCGCCGCGGCGGCCGCGCAGCAGCGCGCCTCCGTCGAGGCGCCACAGCGCGCCGGCCTCGTCGCGAGCGACCTGATCGACGCGCTGCCGCGCGCGCTGAGGTAATGCACCGCTCCGAGATCACGATCGACCTGGGGGCCGTCCGGCGCAACGTGCACCGGCTGCTCGACGCGCTGCAAGGCTCTCAGCTCTGGGCAGTCGTCAAAGCCAACGCATACGCGCACGGCGCGACCGACATCGCGGGCGCAGCGCTCGGCGCAGGTGCGTCGGCACTCTGCGTCGCGGCCGTCCCGGAAGCGCTTGCGCTGCGGCGCGAGTTCGCGACGGCGCGCATCATCGTCATGGGCCCGGCACTGAACCGCGAGGTCGGGCAGGCGCGCGACGCGCGCCTCGAGCTCGTCGTCTCCTCGGACGACGTCCCGCCGGGCGTACGCGTCCACGTGAAGCTCGACACCGGGATGGGTCGCTGGGGTGTGTCCGAGCTCCTCTCGCCTGCGCTGGAAGTCGTCGGCCTCATGAGCCATCTCGCGACCGCCGACACCGATGCTGCGTATGCGGAATGGCAGATCGAGCGCTTCCGCGCCGCCACCGCTCCGTACACGCACCTCGAGCGGCACATCGCGAACAGCGCGGGCGCGCTCCGCTATCCGGCCGCGGCGTTCGACGCTGCGCGGTGCGGCATCGCGGTGCTCGGCCTCTCCCCGTTCGGCACCGATCCGGCCGAGGACGGGCTTCAGCCCGTGCTCGGCTGGACGAGCCACGTTGCGCTGTGCAAGCTGCTCCGTCCCGGGCAGAGCACCGGCTACGGCCGGCGGTTCGTCGCCGAGCGCGACACGTGGATCGGCATCGTCCCCGTCGGCTACGCGGACGGCTTCCGCCGCGATCTGACGGAAACGACCGTCCGTGTCGGCGGCGAGCGCCGGACCGTGGCGGGAACCGTGTCGATGGACGCGTTCGCGGTCGAGCTCGACGGCGAGGTCCCGATCGGCACGCCGGTCACGATCATCGGCCACGGTGTGCTCGCCGAGGAGCACGCCCGGGCGGCCGGGACGATTCCCCACGATCTCGTCTGCGGGATCAACACGAACCCTCTTCGCGCCCGCCGTGTCGTCGTCGACGCCTGACCGCTTCGCGCGCACGGCTGCGCAGGTCGCTGCGCGGCAGGACGAGCGCGCCGTCGCGCTCGCCGGCGTCGTGCACACGTTCGTTCTCGCGCACGGAGACGAGCGCGCCATCGACGTCGGCACCGGAGCAGGCGCGCTCGCATTCGCCCTCGCGCCGATCGTGAGCGAAGTGGTCGGAGTCGACCGGGTCCCGGAGCTGCTCGAGCTCGCCCGGGAACGTGCTGCCGATCGCCGCAACGTGACGTTCGTCGAGGGCGATGCCGAGCACCTGCCGTTCGAGGACGGCTCCTTCGACCTCGCCGGCACCCTGCGGACGCTCCACCACGTGCCGCGGCCGGAGCTCGTCCTCGCTGAGCTGGTGCGCGTCACGCGCCCGGGCGGCCGTCTCCTCGTCGTCGACCAGATCGCTCCGGTCGATCCGCTCGCGGCGCTCGCTCTCGACCGTTTCGAGCGCGCACGCGATCCCGGCCATACGCGGCTCCTCCCCGACATCGACCTGCGGCAGCTGTTCGAGGCGAACGAGCTCGTCCTCGTCCGCGACCGCCACGACGTCGAGCGTCGGCCGCTCGGCGCGTACCTCGACCTCGCAGGCTGCAGCGGAGACCAGCGCGCGCGGGCGCTCGCGCTCGCACCTGAAGGCCCGGAGACCTACACGGCGCAGCTCGGCTGGTATCTACTGCGCCGGTGACTCGTGCCGCGGCTGGAGGTGGTCGACCGCCTCACGGAGCTGCCGGCGCTCGGTCTCGAGACCGGTGAACGAACGCTCGAGGCGCCGCTCGCCCTCCGGCGTGAGACGGAGGTATGCCACGCGCCCGTCGCGTCCAGACTGCTCGCGCTCGACGAGGCCGCTCTCCTCCGCGCGGCTCACGAGCTCGGTGACGGTGCTCTGCGCAAGCTGCAGTCGGCGTGCGAGCTCCGTCACGGTGGACTGTCCGCTCCCGTCGGGCGCTCCCTTGATCATCAAGAGCAGCAGGTAGCGCTGAGGCGTGAGCCCCGATCGCCGCGCGACCCGCTCGCTCTGCCGCAGGAACGAGCGCAGCGACGCCCGGAACTCGGCCACCGCCATGAACTCTTCCAGACCCACCGGCCGATCCTACGCTGCGCGTCGCGAAAAGCCGAGAGCATGGGCGAACGTGTTCGGGATGAGTGCCTGCAGCTTGCCCGCGATGCCGTAGTAGCGCGGGACACTGGTCTCGCCTCGTCCGTGCTCGAGCGAGGCGAGGACGTGGGCGGCGACCGCCTCCGGGCCGACCACGAGGCGCTGCACCGGTGCGGGCAGCCACGCCTGGGGAAATCCCTCCGTCTCGACGAAGCCCGGCTTGACCGTGTGCACCCGGATCCGCCGGCGCCGGAGCTGGGCTGCCGTCGCCCGTGAGAACGCGAGCTGCGCGTGCTTCGACGCCGAGTATGGGCCCGAGGGAGGGAACGCGACGTCGCCGGCCACCGAGACGATGTTGACGACGTCGGCCGGCGCCGCCGCCTCGAGGCCGGGAAGAAACGCGCGCAGGCACCAGACCCCGCCGAGATAGTTGATCCGCATGACCTCTTCGATGGCGGCGGGGTCGCCGTCGAGGAAGTTCGTGCGTCCCGCAATCCCCGCGTTGTTGACGAGGAGCCCGACCTGCGGGTGGCGCTCGAGCACGCGCGCCGCCGTCGCATCGACAGCGGCGCGGTCGCCGACGTCGCAGACCTCGATCTCGCCACCGGTCTCGTCCGCGAGCGCGCGCAGCCGGTCCTCACGGCGTGCGATCAGAACGCAGCGCCAGCCCGCGCGCGCCAGGCCGCGGGCGATCTCGGCGCCGATGCCGGATGACGCGCCGGTGACGACTGCGATCTTCTGCATCGGGTCACCCTACGCCGATTAGGATCCGCCGATGGCCGGAGACTTCGCAGGGAAGCGCGCGCTCGTGCTGGGCGTCGCGAACAAGCGCTCGATCGCGTGGGCGATCGCCCAGGAGCTCGCCGCGGGCGGCGCCAAGCTCGCGTTCACGTATCAGGGCGAGCGGATCGAGAAGGGCGTACGTGAGCTTGCTGCAGGCGTCGACACTGCGCTCGTCACCGAGTGCGACGTTCGTTCCGACGAGGACGTTGCCCGCGTCTTCGGAGAGGTCGGCGACGCGTTCGGCGGCGCGCTCGACATCCTCGTCCACTCGGTCGCGTTCGCGGCCGCGGAGGATCTCGAAGGCCGCTTCACGGACACGCCGCGCGACCGGTTCTGGCTCGCCGTCGACGTGAGCGCGTACTCGCTCGTCGCCTGCGCACGCGCGGCCGAGCCGTTGATGGAGAAGGCCGGCGGCGGATCGATCGTGACGATGACGTACCTGGGCGGCGAACGCGCGGTGCCGCACTACAACGTCATGGGGGTAGCGAAGGCGACCCTCGATGCTTCGATGCGCTACCTCGCGTGGGATCTCGGCGAGAAGAACATCCGCGTCAACGCGATCTCGGCCGGCCCGGTGCGCACCCTCGCGGCACGTTCGATCGCCGGCTTCCCGACGATGGAGGCGATCGTCGAGGAACGCGCGCCGCTCCACCGGCATGTCACGGCAGAGGACGTCGGCGCCGCCGCCGCGTATCTGCTCGGCGACGGCGCGAAGAACGTCACGGGCACCACGCTGTACGTCGACAGCGGGTACCACGCCATGGGCATGTAGCCAACTGATGGAGGTACCTGGCTCCGCCGCAGGCGGTGCCAGGTACCGGTCTTTGTTTTCTAGGAGAAGGGCTTCGTCACCATGTCGGCGACGACGACGAGGAGCACCGCGACGTCGAAGCGCGCGATGACGAGGATGCGGCGGATCGCAGCGATGGTCTCCGGCGCCGTCGGGCCTCTCGAGTCCGACAGCTCCGCGATGCGCTTCGCCTGCGGCGACAGGATCGCGACGCCGGTGATGAGCGTCACCGCGTAGCCGATCAGACCGACGATCACCCAGAACTTGCTCCACGCGACGATCGGATCGCCGCCGTGGATGAGCATGGCGATGCCCATCGCCAGCACGACGCCGCCGGCGGGCGCGAACAGGCGCTCGCCGGTCCACGCCGCCCAGCGTGCGAGCGTGACGATTTCGTTGGGATCGTCCGAGTGCTCGACCTTCAGCCCGAGGACGGTCAGGAGAATGCCGCCGCCGACCCAGAACACGGCGACGCTGACGTGGATCCACTTGAACAGCGCGAACCAGTGCGGCGCGTCGGCGGAGTCGAACGCGAACGCGAGGCCGATCGCGAGGAGGGCGAGGCCGAGGAGCCCCGTCAGCTGTCCGGAGGACAAGCGGCGGTCGGCGGGTGTGGAGGCAGCGGTGGGAGTGTCCATAGCGCGATTGATACGGGACTGGCCGGACGCCGACAAGCCCATTGGGGAGCGATTTGCTTTTCGTACCTAGGTGTCCTGCCTACAGAGGATCCGCGGCACGCACGTCACGCCCGAGAACGCCTGGCGCTCGGACGGCGAGTGGGCTCGTGCCCGTGCCGCCCGCGTGACTACAGGGTCTTGACGGCGGCGAGGAGCTCGTCGAAGTCCGGAAGCTCGGGCGCGTCGTAGCCCCAGCTTCCGCGCACGGTTCCCTGGCCGTCGATCAGGAACGCGGAGCGCTGCGAGACGTCGCGCAGGCCGCGATGGTCGATGGCGACGCCGAAGCCGTGCGTCGCCTCGGCGTTCCAGTCGGAGAGCAGCGGAAAGTCGAGGTCGAGCGCCTGCATCCACGCGACGTGCGTCCACGGCGAGTCGCGCGATGCCGCATACGGCTCGACTCCTGCGGCCCGGAACTCCTCGCTCCTGTCACGCAGGAGCTCCAGCTCGTTCGTTCAGGTCGAAGACCAGTCGAAGAGGTAGAAGAACAGAAGGATCGGCCCGTCGGAGACGAGCTGCGCGAGGGTCGCGCTCTCCTGCGGCGTCGTCCAGACGCGCGCCTCGGGGATCCGATCGCCCACCGCCAGCATGCGCTCAGCCTACGGGAACGCCCACGTCCTCCGTCTGTCCGGCGATCTCGCGCACGACCTCGACGATGTCGCGGTTCGCGTTGAAGACGCGCAGCTGCGCGTCGGCGCCGTTGCCGCGGCGGAGGATCTGCTCGATGCCGGCCAGCTCCGCCTCGGAGCCGAGCTCGCGGGCGTGCGGCTCCACGAGGCGCAGCGTCCGCCTGATCGCCTGAGCGACGGGCATGCGGTTCCGGCGGCCGGTGTGCAGGTCCATCACGGGAGCTTCGAGCCCGTACCGCGCCGCCAGCCATTTGTTCTCGGTGGTGAGGATGCGGTGGAACGACGGGATCTCCTCACCGGCGTCGAAGCGCTCGGAGTAGTGCTTGACGAGCGCCTGGCAGAACGCGGTGATCGCCACGACGTCGTCGAGTCTCGTGACGGCGTCGCAGATGCGGATCTCGATCGTGCCGAGCCGCGGATGGAGGCGGATGTCCCACCAGATGTGCGTGTAGTCGGCGATGCAGCCGGTGCGCTCGAGCTGCCCCACGACCTCCGCGTAGTCCGCATAGTCGCGGAATCGGGGCGGGGGCCCCGAGCGCGGGAAGGCGGCGAAGACCATGTGCCGCGACGAGTGCAGCCCCGTCGCCTCGCCGCGCCAGAACGGCGAGCTCGCCGAGAGCGCGACGAGCTCGGCGAGGTGGCCGAGGAGCCCGTTGACGACCTGGATCGCCTTCTCCGGGTCGTCGACGGCCACGTGCACGTGCATTCCGAAGATCAGCTCGCGCCGCGCGATGTACTGGAGCTGGTCGACGAGCGCGCGATACCGGTCCTTCGCGGTGATCCGCTGCCGCTCGAAGAGCGAGAACGGATGCGTTCCCGCCGAGCCGACGCGCATGCTGCGTCCGCGCGCGACCTCGCCGACGTAGCCGCGCAGCCGGCGGAGCTGGGCCGCCACGTCGCCGGCGGTGTGGCAGACCGGCGTCGCGATCTCGAGCACCGACTGCATCAGCTCTGCGTTGATGCGCGTCTCCAGCTCGTGACCGGCAACCGCAGCCAGCACCGTGTCGATGTGCTGCACGAGGTCGAACGACTCGCCGTCGAGGAGCATGTACTCCTCCTCGACGCCGAGCGTGTACGCGTCGCTCTTGCCGAACGCGTGGTCGAGCACACTGCCGCCCTCTGCGTAGCGGCTGCCCTTGCCGGTGATCGACGGCGGGAAGATCTGGCTCACGGGAACAGCGCCTCCGCTTCGATCTCGACGCGCCAGGCGGGATCGAGCAGGCCGGCGACGACGATGAACGCGCTCGCCGGCCGCACGTCGCCGAAGACCTCGCCGTGTGCGCGGCCGACCGCCTCCCAGTCGGCGGCGTCGACGAGATAGACACGCGTGCGCACGACGTGCTCGGGGGCGGCCCCGAGCTCGGCGAGCGCGGCGACGACGATCTCGAGGCATCGCCTGCCTTGCTGGTACGGGTCGGTGGAGTCGATCCCGATGGGCGCCGTGCCCGCCACGTGCACGTGTCGCCCGTCGCGCACCGCACGGGAGTACCCGACCGTGGCCGCCTGCGGGGAGATCGCGGGCACGAGCTGCCTGCTCATCTACCTAGTATCGCCTCGTGGACGCGCTCGCGGCCATCGATTCCTGGGGCGCGCGCACCGCCGCGGCCGGGATCGTGCGCGCCGGCGGCGAGCCCGGCGTCCACGGCCCGCGCGACGTTGAGCTTCGCTGGGCGTCGGTGACGAAGCTTCTCGCCGGGCTTGCGACGCTCGTCGCGGTGGAGGAGGGGACGGTCGACCTCGACGAGCCGGCCGGGCCGGAGGGATCGACGCTTCGGCATCTCCTCGCGCACGCGTCCGGCCTCCCGCCGGAGGAGGGTCCGCCGCTGATGGCGCCCGAGCGGCGCCGCATCTACTCCAACTACGGGATCGAGCTCGCCGCAGCGCTCGTGGCCGACCGCGCAGGCATGCCGTTCGCGGAGTATCTGCGCGGCGCCGTGCTCGAGCCGCTCGGCCTGACGGGCGCATTGCACGGTTCGCCGGCGTGGGGCTACCGCGGGCCGCTCGACGACCTGCTCGCGCTCGCGCGCGAGCTGCTCGCGCCGACCCTCGTCGCGGCCGAGACGCTGGCCGAGGCGACGTCGGTGCAGTTCCCCGGCCTCGCCGGCGTGCTGCCGAGCTGGGGCCGCATGGATCCGAACGACTGGGGCCTCGCGTTCGAATTGCGCGACGCGAAGTCGCCGCACTGGACGGGCACGCGCGCATCACCGCGCACGTTCGGCCACTTCGGGGCAGCCGGCACGTTCCTCTGGGTGGACCCGGACGCCGGCGTCGCGCTCGGCGTGCTCACCGACAAGGAGTTCGGCGACTGGGCGAAGGACGCGTGGCCGGCGCTGAGCGATTCAGTCGTCGTCGGCGAACAGCGGCCGTAGGAACTCGTCGAACGTCTCGCGGTCGCAGCTCGCCACGACGGCCGGCGTGATCGCCGAGACGGTCGCCGTGCGCGGCACGTCCATCGCGAGCGCCACCTCGCCGAAGTAGTCGCCGGGCCGCAGCACGTTCCGCCCGCCGAAGCCGGCCTGGCTCACGGCGAGCATCCCGGCGAAGAGGACGTAGAAGCGGTCGCCGGGCTCGCCTTCGCGGACGAGGACGGTGCCGGGCGCAACCTCCTCGCGCTCCATCCGCTTCGCCAGCCGCCCGAGCACCCCTCCGGGGAGGCCCGCCAGGAGCCCGACGCGGCTCAGCTCGTGCTGGGTGGCGGAGGACCTGGGCACCGACCGATTGTGCCGGTGGGACCCCGGGGCCGCGAAGTTGAGCCGATCGGCCCATAGCGGACGTCCGATTCGGGGTCGATCATCCCGGCATGAGCGAACGCGGCCTCCATCGCATCGAGGACGACCTCGCCGAGACCTGGCTCGAGGACTGGGCCGGGGCGGGGGTCGCCGAGATCGAGGATTTCCTCGCGAAGCACGCGGCCTTCCTGATCTTCCTCGAGGGCCACGCGGAGAGCTGACCGCTCTCCCGCTGCTCCGCCTATTCCGCGAGCCCCAGCTGCTTCTCGAGCATCCCCTTCGGCATGGCGCCGACGGCGTTCGCCTTCGGCTGCCCGTTCTCGAAGAGGATCATGTTCGGGATCGACTGGATCCCGTACCGCACCGCGAGGCTCTGGTTCTCGTCGATGTTCACCTTGACGAGCTTCAGGTTCCGCTCTTCCGAGATGCGCTCGAGCACGGGGGAGACGGCGTGGCAGGGGCCGCACCATTCCGCCCAGAAATCGACGAGCACGGGCCCGCTGCTCTGCAGCACCTCGGTCTCGAACGTCGCGTCGGTCACGTTTTGAGTCATTTCGGTCCTTTCAGTATCCGGTCCGTCTAGAGATAGAACGTCCCGCTCTACACTTCGCTTCCCGAGTGGCCGAGCAAGTCTTCCAGCCCCTGCCGACGGTACCCGACCACCCCGCCCTGGAGCGGGAGATCCTCGCCTGGTGGGACGAGCACGGCACTTTCGACCGGCTGAGGGAACAGAACCGGGGCGGCCCGACCTTCTCCTTCATGGACGGGCCGATCACCGCCAACAATCCGGCGGGCGTCCACCACGGTCACGGCAGGACGCTGAAGGACGTCTTCCAGCGCTACAAGGCCATGCACGGGTTCGACGAGCGGTACCAGAACGGCTTCGACTCCCAGGGCTTGTGGGTCGAGGTCGAGGTCGAGAAGGAGCTCGGGCTCGGCTCGAAGCGCGAGATCGAGGAATACGGCCTCGCGAAGTTCGCCCGCAAGTGCGTCGAGCGGGTCGCCTACTACAGCGAGGTCATGACCCAGCAGTGCCGCCGGCTCGGCCAGTGGATGGACTGGGACAACGACTACTACACGTTCAGCGACACGAACATCGAGTACATCTGGGGCTTCCTCAAGACGGTCCACGAGCGCGCCTGGCTGTACAAGGGACATCGTTCGACCCAGTGGTGCCCGCGCTGCGGGACGTCGCTCTCCCAGCACGAGCAGGCCGGCGAGGAGAACTACGTCGAGATGGAGCACCCCTCGCTCTTCGTCCGCTTCCCACTCGTGGGCCGCGATGGCGAGGCGCTCGTCGTCTGGACGACGACCCCGTGGACGCTGCCGGCGAACGTCGCCGCCGCGGTCAAGCCCGACGCCGACTACGGGCTCACCGCAGACGGCCGCTGGGTGGCGGTCGCGCGGTACCCGGACGAGACCTTCGTGCGCACGGTCAGCGGGTCGGAGCTCGTCGGGCTCGAGTACGACGGCCCGTTCGACGAGCTCTCAGCGCAGGACGGCGTCGCGCACCGGGTCATTCCGTGGGACGAGGTCTCGCTCGACGAGGGGACCGGCATCGTGCACATCGCGCCGGGCGCCGGTGCGGAGGACTTCGAGCTCTCCAAGGTGCACGACCTTCCGGTGCTCGCGCCGATCGACGAGGCCGGCCGCATGCTGCCGGCGTACGGGGACTTCGCCGGGTCGACGACGGGCGAGGTGGCCGAGCCCGTCACGCACGCGCTGCGCGAGCGCGGCCTGCTCGTCGGCGAGGGCACGATCCGGCACCGTTACCCGATCTGCTGGCGCTGCAAGACGCCGCTCGTGTTCCGCGTCGTCGACGATTGGTTCATCTCCGCCGAGGAGATCCGCCAGCCGATGCTCGACGCGAACGACACCGTCGCGTGGACGCCGCCGCAGTACAAGAAGCGGATGGACGACTGGCTCCGCAACATGGGCGACTGGAACATCTCGCGCAAGCGGTACTTCGGACTGCCCCTGCCTTTCTATCCGTGCGAGTGCGGGCACCTGAACGTGATCGGGTCGCGCAAGGAGCTCGAGGAGCGCGCGGTCTCCGGGATGGACCAGCTCGAGGAGCTGCACCGGCCCTGGATCGACGCCGTGCGCATCCGCTGCGAGCAGTGCGACCGCGAGCTCGAGCGCATCCCGGAAGTGGGCGACGCCTGGCTCGACGCCGGCATCGTCCACTTCTCGACGCTCGGCTGGCGCAACGAAAAGTGGATCCCGCGCGGCTACGCGACGGGCGCCTCGGCCGGTGTCTCCGGCGCGGATCTGCCCGATCATGCGTACTGGGAGAAGTGGTACCCCGCCGACTGGGTCTCGGAGATGCGGGAGCAGATTCGGCTGTGGTTCTACTCGCAGTGCTTCATGGCGGTGACGCTCACGGGCGTGTCGCCGTACCGGAGCGTGCTCACGTACGAGAGGGTCTTCGACGAGCACGGCAAGCCGATGCACAAGTCGAGCGGCAATGCCATCGAGCTGAACGAGGCGCTCGACCTGATGGGCGCCGACGTCATGCGCTGGCTCTACTGCGCACAGACACCGAGCGAGCCGCTGCGCTTCGGCTACCAGCTCGCCGACGACATCAAGCGCCGCTTCCTCACCTTTTGGAACTCGGTGAACTTCTTCGTCGAGTACGCGAACGTCGACGGCTTCCGCCCCTCATGGGGTGCGCTGCACCTGCAGGGAGACCTGGCCTCGCTCGATCGCTGGCTCGTCGAGCGCACACACGCGTTCGTTCGCGACGCAGAGGCGGCGTACGACGCCTACGACACCGTCACCGTCATGCGTGCGTACCAGGCTTTCGTCGACGATCTCTCCAACTGGTACATCCGTCGCTCGCGGCCGCGTTTCTGGCAAGAAGGTGGCGACCAGGCGGCGTTCCAGACGCTGTGGTACGGGCTGGTACAGGCGCTGCGCGTGATGGCGCCGATCATGCCGTTCGTCACCGAGCATCTCTGGCGCGAGCTCGTCCTCGACGGTCCGGAGTCGGTGCATCTCTCCGGCTGGCCGGAGGTGGAGGAACCCGACCGTGCGCTGCTCGACGAGATCGAGGGCGTGCGTCGCGTCGTCACGCTCGCGCACCAGGCGCGCTCGTCGGCGGGCATGTCGCTACGGCAGCCGCTCCGGCGACTGGTCGTCGAGGGTGCTCCCTCGGTCGCCGCGCACGCGGACGAGATCGCCAACGAGGTGAACGCCAAGAACGTCGAGTTCGGCACCGTCGAGGCGGAGCTGCGCGTGAAGCCGCATTTGCCGGCGCTCGGCCCGCGGCTCGGCAAGGATCTGCCCGCAGTTCGGCAAGCACTCGAGGCCGGCGAGCTCGACGAGCTTCCGGGCGGACGCTTCCGCGCGGCCGGCTACGAGCTGGAGCCGGACGAGGTGCTCGTCGAACGACTCGGTCGCGAGGGTTTTGCCGTCGCCTCGGCCGACGGTGTCACCGTGGCGCTCGACACGACGCTCGACGACGAGCTGATTCTCGAGGGCCGCGTGCGCGACCTCATCCGCCAGGTGAACACGATGCGCAAGGAGCAGGGCTTCGAGCTCACCGACCGCGTCGTCTTGACGGTGCCGGCCGAGCTCGAGCCGCTCCTGCGGTGGGAGGAGCACATCAAGAACGAAGTGCTCGCGATCGAGATCCGCGTCGACGGCGATGCCGAGCTCTCGATTGTGAAGGCGAACACGCGGGAATAGGGTGCGGCAATGGCCGCGTGCCGGCAGTGTGGGGGAGCACTCGAGGCGACCTACAGGTTCTGCCCCTGGTGCGCCGCCCCGCAGCGGCAGAAGATCGTCGAGTTCTTCCGGCCGCATCCGCGCGACGCGGGCCGGGCGTTACGCGTGTCGCGCTACTTCGGCGACGAGCCGCAGGTGCGATTCAGCGTGTGGGACGACGGTGTCGCGCAGGCCGCCGTCTCGCTGGACGAGGACGAAACGCGCCGGCTCACGCGCTACCTCGGGCTCAGGCAGCCGAGCGCTCGGCGCGGCGCAGCTCGACTGGAAGACGGAATACGACGTCTTCGTATGCGGATCTGAACTCGTCGATCTCGAGGACGCCGCGCGCGCGGAACCAGTCGCACACGCCGAGGACGAGCCGCTCCGGAGCCGACGCGCCGGACGTGACGCCGGCGACGTTCACCCCTGAGAGCCAGCGCTCGTCGATCTCGGAGGCGTCGTCGACGAGGTGCGCCGAGACGCCGGCGGCGCGCGCGACCTCGACGAGTCTCAGTGAGTTCGAGGAGTTGTGCGAGCCGACGACGAGCAGCAGGTCGACCTCGCCCAGCAGCTCCTTCACGGCCCACTGCCGGTTGGACGTTGCGTAACAGATGTCTTCGCGCGCGGGGCCCTCGATGTGCGGGAACCGGCGGCGCAGGACGTCGATGATCTCGCGCGTCTCGTCCACGGACAGAGTGGTCTGCGTGATGTATGCGATGCGATCGCCGCTCAGCTCGACGTGCTCCGCCTCCTCGACGGACTGGACCAGCACGATCGCCTCCGCCGCCTCGCCCGTCGTGCCTTCGACCTCTTCGTGCTTCGCGTGTCCGATGAGCACGATGCGGTATCCCCGCTCTGCGTAGCGGCGCGCCTGGGTATGCACCTTCGTCACGAGCGGGCACGTGGCGTCGATCGTGGTCAGGCTCCGCGCGTCGGCGGCGCTCCGCACCGCGGGTGCAACGCCGTGCGCGGAGAAGACGACGGGCGATCCCTCGGGGACGTCGTGCACGGAGTCGACGAAGATCGCGCCGCCCGCCTCGAGCTCGCGCACGACGTGCGAGTTGTGCACGATCTGCTTCCGCACGTACACGGGCGCTCCGTACAGCGCGAGCGCGCGCTTGACGGTCTCGACAGCCCGCTCGACACCGGCGCAATATCCCCGAGGAGAGGCCAGAAGGACCCGCTTCACCAAAGCACGGCCAGCGTAGCGCTCTGGCAGTGAGGGTCGGGTTAAGGGCGCCTGTGAACGCCCGCCAGGCGAAAAAGGCCGCCAGAACCGAACAGTCGCCGCCGCTCCCGCGAAGCGGGAGCCTTCAGAAGAGGGAAAAGCCCGCCGCTCGGGGGGGTCGGTGCGGCGGGCTCTCCCAAGTTGCTCACCGCGGCTGCAGAAGATCTAGACGCACGCCGCAGTGTGCATCGCCCAGTGCTCAGGACGGTAATCGTGGGCTGGAGCCCGAACAATGGGCCGTCCGGCCCATCTTTGTAACGGGTGAGGATCATGTTCTCGGAACCGAAAACGGTTCCCTCCGCTATCCCGGGCCGTATGATCTCGCCGCCCAGCTATGTACACGAGTGAGTTGCAGGTCGTAGGTCTCGTCGGCCTCGCCGTGGCTTGGGGCACCCTCGCCGCGGCGCTCGGCGCGCTCATCGTCGGGCTCGTGGTCGGTACCGCGTACCGCCTGCGTGCGGTACGGCGGCAGCGGGCGGCGATCGTCGAGGGAGAACGCGAGCGGGCGAGCCTCCAGCGTGTCGCCTCCGAGCTCGCGCGGACGTCTGACGTCGAGGGTGTTGCGCGGGCGCTGCTCGACGAGATCGGCTCCCTCTTCGGCGTCGACTTCGCCGCGCTCTCCTTCGTGTCCGAGGACGGCAGCGAGGCAGCCGGCTATCTGGCCCGGTCGCACGGTGCCGATGTCGCCTGGTGGAAGGACCAGCGCGTGGATCTCCTGCGCGAGCGCTCCGGCATCGCTTGGGCAGTGAGGGATGCGGCCGGGTTCGCCGTCGACGACGTCGCCGATTCGCACATCAGCCCGAGGCTTGCGGCGGGCACCGACGCGAAGAGCGCGGCGTACATCCCGCTCGTCAGCGCCGACCGGGTGATCGCGGTCATCTCGGTGGCGACGACGGAGGAGCAGCGCGCGTTCTCGTCCGACGAGCTGACGCTCATGCAGACGCTCGCATCCGAGGCGACGGTCGCGTTCGAGCGCACGCGATCGACGCTCGCTCTCGGCGAGGCGCTCGACCGCGAGCGGCTCGTCATGTCGATCGGGCACAGGCTCCGGACCGAGCTGGATCTCCATGCCGCGCTGCAGACGGCGGTCGCCGAGGCGGGGCACGCACTCGGCGCGACCCGCTGTTTCGTGCACCTCGATCAGAGCGGTGACCGTCCGGTCGTCGCCGAGTGGGTTGCGGACGGCGTCACTCGCGCCTCCGAAGGCACTCAGACCTACCCCGTCTCCGATCTCGCCGCCCGCACGGGGCAAACGGTCGCGGTCGTCGACATCGACGCCGCGCCGGAGCTCGCGGATGCGCCGCGCGAGGCCCTCGACAGCTACCGCGAGCTCGGCGTCAAGGCGGTCGCTGCCACGCCGGTGCGCGCGGACGGCCCACAGCTCGGCATCCTCAGCGCGCACCGGGCGACCGCCGGCGCGTGGACGCACGGCGACCTCGCGCTCCTGGAGGCGGTGGCGGTCGAGGTCGGACTGGCGCTCCGTCTCGGCCGGCTGATCGACGAGAACCGCGAACGGCTCGGCGAACGCTCGGCGCTCCTTCGCGCGGCCACGGTCGTGAGCGGCGAGCTCGAGCTGACCGCAGTCCTTCAGCGTCTCGTCGAGGAGGTCGCCGCGTTGCTCCAGGCCGAGGCTTCCGATTGCTACCTGTACGACCGCGAGCGCGGCCTGCTCCGCTGCGCGGCCGTGCACGGGCTCGACGCGTCGCTCGTCGGCTTCGAGTTTCCGGCCGAGCGCGGGCTGTCGGGGCTTGCGATCCGCGAAGGCCACGCGCTGATCGCGACCGAGTACGGAAGCGCGGCCGACGAAGTTCCGCATCCTGCCTATGCGGGCTTCACCGACGCGATCGTCGCGCCGATGCGCTGGAGCGACGAGGTGCGCGGCGTGCTCGGCGTCGGGCGGCGCGGCACACGGCCGTACGGCCCTCGCGACCGGGACGTGCTGGAGGCGTTCGCCGGCCTCGCGTCGCTCGCGCTCCGGAACGCGGAGACGTTCAGCAAGAGCGTGCGGCAGGCGCGCGTGCAGCGCGGCTTCTACCGGATCGCAGCCGTGCTCGGCCAGTCGCTGTCGCGCACCGCGACCCTCGATGCAGTCGCTCAGGCTGCGTCGGAAGCGCTGGGCGGCGCCGCCGCGGCCGCGCTCATGCCGGCCGGCGGCGACCTCACGCTGAGCGGCTCGCACGAGCTGCCTCAGCCTCTCGCCCAGCTCTTCGGCGGCCGCGCGGTCCGCGGCATGGAGGGGCTGGTCCGATCGGCGTCGCACGAGCGCGTCGTCGCTTCTCCGAACCTCGCCGAGGACGACCGCGTCGCGCCGGAGTGGCGCGCGGCGGCAGCGCAGGCGGGCTTCGGCGCGCTGCTCTCCGTTCCGGTCGTGAGCCCGCGCGACGGAGCCGGCGGGCTCGTCGCGGTCTTCTTCGAAGGCGTCCACTCGTTCAGCGACGACGATCTCGATCTTGCGCAGCACCTATCCGGCGCCGCCCGCGGCGCGCTCGAACGCAGCGAGCTGTACGAAGCGGAACGCAGCGCGCGCGCTCTCGCTCAGCAGCTCGCGCGCACCGGTGGGCGGCTCACGACGGAGCTCGACCCGGAAGCCGTGCTCGACGAGGTCGTCGAGCAAGCGCACGAGCTCTTGAAGGCGGACGCCTGCGCAATTCGGCTGCTCACCGACGGCGAGCTCGTGGTCAGCGCGGCGAGCGGCCTCGGCTCGCATGCGGCCGTCGGTTCGCGCAGCTCGGCCAGCGCGTGGCTCTCCGGCGACGTCGTGCAGTCGCGGGCGCCGGTCGCGCTCGAGAACGCCGGCGCCGATCCACGCCTGCGCGAGCTCGATCCGATGCTCGCCGCCGGGAGCTCGGCGTACCTCGGCGTGCCGCTCGCCGGCTCGGGTCGCTCGCCGCGGGGTGTGCTCGCCGTGTACGCGGTTCACGCACGGGTCTGGCGCGAGGAGGAGATCGATGCGTTGCTCGCGCTCGCTGCGAGCACGTCGGCGGCGCTCGCGAACGCGGAGCTCTACCAGCGCGTCGCGCTCGAGCGAGAGCGCAGCGTCGCGATCCTCGCCAACATCGCGGACGGGATCGTCGCCGTCGATCGCGACGGGACCGTGGTGCTCTGGAACGCAGCCGCGGAGAAGATCACCGGCGTTCCCGCGGCCGACGCGCTCGGCCGAACGCCGGTCGACGTACTGCAGCGAAACCTCGAGTCGGATCCGGAGACGGCGCCTGCCGATCGCCTCGTGCCGATCATGCGCGGCCGCGAAGAGGTATGGCTCTCGGTGAGCGAGGCAGTGATGCGAGACCCGGTCGGGGCCGTCGCCGGACGTATCTTTGCGTTCCGCGACATCTCCGCCGATCGTCTCGTCGAGCAGATGAAGTCCGACTTCGTGTCCACGGTGTCGCACGAGCTGCGCACGCCGCTGACGTCCATCTACGGCTTCGCGGAGACGCTGCTTCGCCAGGACGTGCTTTTCGCCGACGAGGAGCGGACGACGTTCCTCGGCTACATCGCTTCGGAGTCGCAACGCCTGACGCAGATCGTGGACGCGCTCCTCAATGTGGCGCGCCTCGATACGGGCGACCTGCAGGTGCGCATCACGCCGACCGACGTGCGCGAGCTGCTGGGTGAGGCGGTGCACAGCGTTCAGGCGGGCACGGCGAACGGGCGGTCCTTCGTCGTCGACCTGCCGGAGGAGCCCGTGGCGGCGAAGGCCGACCCGGAGAAGCTGCTCCAGGTCTTCGCGATCCTGCTCGACAACGCGATTCGCTACTCGCCCGCCGGAGGCACGGTGCGCGTCGGCGCGGAGCGCAAACGCGACACCGTCGAGCTCGTCGTCGAGGACGAGGGCCTGGGCATCCCGCTCGCCGACCAGGACCAGATCTTCCGTAAGTTCTACCGGGGTACGGACGCGGAAGCCCGCGTCGGGGCAGGTGGTACGGGTCTCGGGCTCTTCATCGCCCGCGGCTTGGTGACCGCCATGGGTGGAAAGATCTCGGTCAGCTCGCGAGAAGGAGAAGGATCGACGTTCGCAATCGAACTACCGCTGGCAGGGACCCAATCGTGATCCGCGTGCTCGTGATCGACGATGAGGCGCCGATTCGGCTGCTCTGCCGAGTCAACCTCGAGGCCGAGGGGATGGAGGTGATCGAGGCGGGCGACGGGCCGAGCGGGCTGGAACTCGCGCGCGAGCAGCGCCCGGACGTCGTGCTCCTCGACGTGATGATGCCGCGACTCGACGGCTGGCGGGTTGCGGAAGAGCTGCTCGAGGACGACCGGACGAGCGAGATCCCGATCATCTTCCTCACCGCGCGGGCCGAGTTCCGCGACCGCGCGCGCGGCCTCGACATCGGCGGGATCGACTACGTCACGAAGCCGTTCAACCCGCTCGACCTCGCGCCGCTCGTGCGCGAGCTGCTCGATCGGATCGAGCGCGGCCAGCGCGACGAGCTGCGTGGCGAGAAGCTCGCGGAGCTGCGCTCCTTGATGCAGACGGAATAGACGAGGGGCGCCTAGCGGCGCCCCTCGTGCCCTCCCGACGAACCTTTCGCCCTCGAACCCGTCAACAGCGTCGCAGGCCGATCCGTGATCGTCGTCCCTCAGATGAGGGAGTTACCTCGCGGTCTGGGCCAGACCGATGGCGCACAGGACGACCGCGGCTCCGGCGAGCTGGGCGGCTGAGAGCGACTCGCGCAACCAGATCCACGCGACGACGGTGGCGACGACGAGCTCGAGCATCGCGGTGATGCCGACCTGCGTCGCGGTGATGTGCCGCATGGCGCCCACAATCAGCGTGAACGGGAGGGCGGAGCCGAGCACGATCACCCAGAGGACGAGCGCCCAGACGGGCAGGTGGTGCGAGCTCAGGTGCCCCTGCAACGAGACCGTCCGCGCGGCGGCCGAAGTCGGGAAGCTCCACCACGGCTGGACGATCGTCCAGAAGACGACCGCGAAGAAGAAGCCCCACGCGAGCAGAGGGATCGCCTCGCGCTTTTGCACCTCGTGCTCGGCGAGCAGGAGGTAGACGGCGAAGACGACGGCTGCGATCAATGCGTAGGTGACGCCGAGGCCGTCGAGCGTGACGCCGCTCCACAGCTGCACCATCAGCGCGAGGCCGGTGAGGGAGAGGACGAGCGCGAGCCAGATGCGCCGGCGCACATGCTCGTGCCCGAACGTCCTCGCCCAGATGGCGACGAGCACCGGGCCGATGTACTGGATGAGGAGTGCGATGCCCACCGGCAGCCGGTGGATGGCGAGGAAGTAGAAGAGCTGAACGAATGCGACGCCGACGACGCCGAAGAGCGCGAGCCGCGGAAGCTCGCGGCGCTGCACGCGCAGCGACGAGGGTGCGCGAACGAGGGCGATCGCCGTCAGTGCGATGCAGGCGCCGGCCGAGCGGGCCTCGGTGAGCCGTAGCGACGAGAGCCCCGAGCTGAGCGCGACCTTCGACACGGCGCCGTTGAGGCCGAAGAGCGTCGCCGCGACGGCGACCATCGTGTAGCCGACGACCGGCCGCCGGTCGCGCGGAGGCTCCCGGCTCGGCAGAAGCGGCTCGGTCACGCGCGCACGCTAGCCTCCTGGTCAGACGGGGCGTAGCTCAGCCTGGTAGAGCACTCGCTTTGGGAGCGAGAAGTCGGCAGTTCGAGTCTGCCCGCCCCGACTAGAGGGACGCAGCGACCGCCGCCGCCACCTTGCGGGCGGCGATGCTTCCCTCGCGCAGTTGCCCGCCGAGCGTCGGCGTGAAGCCGACGAACCACAATCCCGGCAGCACGGGCTCACCGTCCGTCTTCGCCGGCAGGCCGCGCGGCCCGAGCACGTCGAGGTGGCCGACGAGCGGCTCGAGGCCGGCGCGGAAGCCCGTCGCGGCGATCACCGCGTGCGGCGTGACGCGCGAGTCGTCGGCGAGCACGACGTCATCGCCCTCGAAGCGCTCGACGGCGGCGACGATCTGCACGCGTCCGCTGCGAACGGCGCCGACGATGCCCACGTCGAGGATGGGCGTCGTCCCCGTCGTGATGAACGACGTACGGATCCCGTGCGGGGGTCGGGGCAGCCCCTGGGCGGCGAGGTCGGGGATCGAAAGCCGGCGCTGCGTGATGGAGATCGGGTCGACCCAGTCCGGCGGGAGGTGGCGGATGGCGATGCCGATGAGCTGTGCCGGGATGCCCGCCGTCGCGCGGCGCACGATCTGCGGCGGGGTGCGCACCGACAGGCGGCTGCTCGACGCGCCGCCGTCCGCGACGTCGGTCGCGATCTCCGCACCGGAGTTTCCGGCGCCGACGACGAGGACGTCGCGTCCGCGATACGGGGCCGGGTTGCGGTACTGCGACGAATGGATCAGCCCGCCGCTGAAGGCATCCCGTCCCGGCCAGTCGGGGATGAACGGCGCGCCGTTGTAGCCGGTGGCGACGATGACTGTCCCCGCGTGCATCGGCCCTGCCGAGGTCGCGAGCTCCCAGCCCGGGTCGATCCGGTCGACCCGCACGCCGGTGCGCACCTCGATGCCCTGCGACTCCGCGTACTCCGTGAAGTACGCGAGCAGGTCGTCCCGCCGGACCCAGCGCCCGTACCGCCTCGGGATGCGAAGCCCGGGGAGGCCGGAGAGCAGCCGCGGCGTGTGCAGGCGGAGCCGGTCGTAGCGCTCGCGCCACGCGGCCCCGGGCTCGGGGCCCGCCTCCAGCACGAGCGGATCGAGCCCGTCCCGTCGCAGCAGCGCCGCCGTCGCGAGGCCGGCCGATCCAGCTCCGACGATCACGAGGTCGCGACGCTCCACGCGCGGGTCATACCATCCCGGCCCGCAACTCCCGCAGCCGAGCCGCCGTTGACCAAGGGATGATCCTCGTCCGCGCCGGCAAGCGGCTCCTGGCCCACAACGGCACGATGCTCGCGTCCGCACTCGCGTACGGCGCGTTCTTCGCGATCCCTTCGCTCCTGCTCGTCGCCGTCGGGGTCTTCACGCTCGCGGTCGGCCCGGGGACGATCACGTCGCTCATGCAGCACTTCAACCACGTGATGCCCTCCCAGGCGACGACCCTTCTCGGCTCCAGCCTCCACCGGCTCGACGAGCACCCGACGCAGAGCGTCATCCTCACCGTCGTCGGGTTCGTGCTCGCGCTGTGGTCGACCACCGGCGCGATGACGGGATACATGACCGCGATCAACCTCGCGTACGAGCGGAAGGACACGCGCAACTTCGTCCGCAAGCGGCTCGTCGCGCTCACGATGGTCGCCGTCATCTGCGTCGCGTTTCTCCTCGTTGCCGTGCTGCTCATGTTCGGCCCGGCGGTCGAGCATCTGATTGCGTCGCACGCGGGTGCGGCGTCGGGGGCGATCGGCTGGATCTGGTGGCTCGCGCAGTGGCCGATCTTGATCGTCGGCCTCGTCGCGGCCTTCGAGACGCTGCTGTATCTCGGCCCCGACGTTCCGAAGCGCCGGTGGCGCCTACTCTCACCCGGCCCGCTCGCCGCCGCGGTGGTGTGGATCGCGGCGTCGTCGGCCTTCGCCCTCTACTCCGGCTCGTTCGGCTCGTACAACAAGACGTGGGGATCGCTCTCGGCGGTGATCGTCATGCTCACGTGGCTGTGGCTGAGCGCGCTCGCGCTCCTGCTCGGCGCCGAGATCGACGCACTCAGAGAGCAGCCGCAGCTCGCGTTGCAGCCTGGTCAGCAGCCTCGGCGAACAGCCGAGCCTCTGCAACGCGCGCATCGTCCGGCGCCGCGGTGAGGTTGATCGCGACGAGCACGACGGCACCGCGCGCCGCTCCCGCGGCGAGCGCCGTCGCGGCGGCGGCATCCGCGCGCAGGGCTGCGTTCGCGTGTGCGACCAGCTCCGCGCCGAGCTCTGCGATGTCGCCGGCGATTCGCGCGAGCTCGAGCGGCGGCTCCGCCGCGCGGGCATACGCCTGGCCGATCTCCCAGTCGCGGCGGTCCTCCGGGAGTGAGGCCGTCGTCTCCTGCGCCACGAGCGCGCGCGGGTAGCGAAGCGCGTTGACGCGGGCTGCTCCGGCGACCCGCAGCCGCAGCACTTCGGCCTGCGCCGCGAGAGCCGCCTTGTCGGATGCGCGCGCTACCTCGGCCAGCGCGTGCGCGGCAGCGCCGGCTGCCGCCGCGAGCGCGGTGGCTGCCAGAGGCTGTGCGTCGGAGCGATCCGGAGGCGCCATGGACGGATTGTCGCAGGCGCCCCCGGTTGCGCCGTCAGCCGGCGCCGAGGCGGACACGGAGCGAGGCGAGAACGGAGGGAGTCGCCTCGCATCCCGCTTCCTCGAGGGCGCCTTCGAGATCCGCGACGAGCCGAGCCCGGAAGGCTGCGTCGGCCTCCGCGCGCGCGACGATCGACTCGATCGCGGCCCGGGCGAGCGGGAGCTCCTGGGCGGCCTGCACCCAGCCCGGCGGCGCCGGCGGGAGCAGGCGGAGCACCAGGGCGATCCGCTCTTCGTCGTATCCGGTCATCTCGATATCAAGACGGGCGTCGAGGTCACGATCTTCCCTCCAGCTCGGCGCGAAGCTTCGTCAGGCAGCGGGAGATCCTGCTGGCGATCGTTCCCGACGGGAGGCCGAGGGCGTCCCCGATCGCCTTGTAGCTCTCATCCCGGCAGAAGAACCGATCGAGGATGTCGCGGCAAGGCTCGCCGACGGCGTCGAGGCCGGCGCGCACCGTCAGCGCCTGATCCAGCTTCCCGAACGTCTCGTCGACCTCGGCCGTCTCGATCTCCTCCGCGTCCGCCGGGCCCTCGCGCCGCGACTCGCGCAGGCGGTCGATGCACAGGCGGCGCGTGAGCTGCGCGATCCAGGGCCGCACGGCCTCGTCGTCGCGGAGCCGGTCGAGGTGCTCGTAGACCCGTGCGAAGACGTCCTGGAAGACGTCCTCGGCGTCGTTCTGGCTGAGGCGGAACGCCTGCACGGAGATCGCGTACACGTAGCGCGAGAAGCGCTCGACGAGCTCGTTCCACGCGTCGGTATCGCCGGCGCGGCAGCGCGAGACGAGCTCGGCATCCGTCCGTGTCGCCACCGCGCGAGCCTACAGTGCATCCGGCCGCAAATTCCCCCCTTCTTCGCCGAGATGCCGGGATGCGGAGGTTTGTGAGCCGGCAGAGGAGACAAGCGTGTCCGGCGGCCGGGCGCACTAGGATCGACCCGGAGATGTCGGTGCTCGCGCACGAGTCGAACGAGGAGCTCCCCGCCTGGAGCCTCCCGGCGGACGCGGGCGAGTCGATCCGGCTGCCGGCGGCGTGGACGGAGCCCGTGACGCGCGAGTGGGCGTGGGGCGGCACGGCGGGGAAGGGCGTTCGCGTCTGCGTGCTCGACAGCGGCATCGAACGCGGACATCCGCTCGTCGGTGCCGTCGAGCGCTCGGTGGCGATCGTGCGAGAGGACGGCGGCATCGTCGTGCGCGAGGACGACGACGAAGGCGATCTCTGCGGGCACGGCACCGCGTGCGCGGGGATCATCCGGCTGCTCGCGCCCGAGTGCGAGCTCGTGAGCGTGCGCGTGCTCGGCGCCGGCTACACCGGGAGCGCAAAGGTGATGCTGCGCGGGCTCGAATGGGCGATCGAGCAAGGGTTCGACGTCGTCAACATGAGCCTGTCGACGACGAAGCGCGATTACGTCGACCGCCTGCACGAACTCGCCGACACGGCGTACTTCAAGCGCACGATGCTCGTCGCCTCCGCGCACAACATGCCGGTCGAGAGCTTTCCCTGGCGCTTCGCAAGCGTGATCTCCGTCGGCAGCCACGAGGAGCCCGACCCGTTCACGTTCTATTCCAACCCGACGCCGCCCGTCGAGTTCTTCGCGCGCGGACTCGAGATCGACGTGGCGTGGCTCGGCGGCGGAACGCTCCGCTCGACGGGAAACAGCTTCGCGACGCCGCACATCAGCGGGCTCTGCGCGCTCGTCCTCGGCAAGCATCCGGAGCTGACGCCGTACCAGGTGAAGAGCGTCCTGCACTTGACCGCGTCGAACGTCCATGAGTGACCTCCAGGCGGCGGTCGCGGCCGGCGTCCTCGGCGCGGAAGAGGGATACCGCGTGTTGCTGCAGTCGACCGCCGAGGTCGCGCGCGCGATCTTCAAGGCGAGGGCGTCGTCGATCTTCCTGCTCGACACCGAGACCGACGAGCTGGTGTTCGAGGCCGTCGCCGGCGAGGGCGCACAGACGCTGGTGGGCCAGCGGTTCCCGTCCAGCACCGGCGTCGCGGGCTGGACGCTCGTCACCCGGCAGCCGCTCGTCGTCGACGACCTGTCGGCGGACACGCGCTTCTCGCAGGAAGCGGCGGAATCGACGGGCTACGTGCCGAAGGCGCTCATGGCCGTGCCGCTCCTCGTCGAGGATCGGGCGCTCGGCGTGCTCGAGGTCCTCGACCGCTCGAGCGACCAGCCGTTCTCACTCGGCGACATGAATCTCCTCGGCCTCTTCGCCAACCAGGCGGCGGTCGCGCTCGATCTCCTGCAACGTGCGCGACGGGCAAGATCGGCGCTGGCCGGCGAAGGAGAGCTCGGCGCGCTCGCGCGCGTCGCAGCAACGCTCGAGGCCGCCGGCGAGGAAGCTCGCAGGGCCGGGCTGGAGCTCCTGCGCTCGCTCGAGCGGCTGCTCGCGGCGGAAGAGTAGGTCCAAAGAGAAGCCCGGGCGAGCCCGGGCTTCGTCAGTTCTGCGTGGAGAGCTCAGCTACGAGACGCGGCGCGAATGCCCTTCGACCTCGTCGTCCTCGCTGGTGGTGTCATCGTCGCCGGCCTCTTCGTTGGCGCCGACGCGACGCGAGTGGCCCTCGACCTCGTCGGAGTCGTCATCCTGCGCGCCGACCCTGCGAGTCTCGTCCTCGGACATCAGTTTCCCTCCTTGTCGGAAGTCTCTGCGCTTTCGCGCTGTCCCCCTCTAGACGTGCGGGCGGAGGCGAATCTTCCCACCGCATCTTCAAAAACACAACGGGGGCTGCGATCCTGGCCCCGTGAGCCGGGTCTCCGAGTCGTGGCGCGCGTTCTCGACCTCCTTCGCGAACCCGCAGTTGAGGCGGCTTCAGGTCGCAGGCGTCGGATCCACGCTCGGCAACTGGGCGTACGGAGTCGCGCTCGCGGTGTACGCGTACCACGCGGGCGGTACGCGGACGGTGGGCCTGCTGCTGGCCGTGCGCTGGGGTCTCTCCGCGGCTGCCGCGCCCTGGCTCGCTGTTCTGGCCGACCGCGTCTCCCGGCGGCGGGTGATGCTGGCCTCGGACGTCGTCCGCGTCGTCCTCGTCGGCGGGATCGCCGCGCTCGTCGCCGGCCATGGGCCTGCGCTCGCGGTCTATGCGCTCGCGGTCGCGTCGTCGGCGGCGTCGACCGCATTCCAGCCCGCGCAGGCGGCGCTGCTGCCGTCGCTCGCGGCGACGCCCGAGGAGCTGACCTCGGCGAACGTCGCCATGAGCACGATCGGGAGCGTCGGGATGCTCGCCGGGCCGGCGCTCGGCGGCCTCCTGCTCGCGGTGTCGCGGCCGTGGGTCGTCTTCGCGGTGACCGCTGCGACGGTCGTGTGGTCGGCCGGCTGCGTCCTGCGACTGCGACCCGACCGGCCGCCGGCGAGTGCGGGTGGCGCCGAGCCGTTGCTCTCGTCGACGCTCGCCGGCTTCCGGGCCATCGCTTCGGAGCCGGCCCTCCGAGTCGTCGTCGGGCTGACCGGCGCGCAGACCCTCGTCACCGGTGCATTCGAGGTCTTGCTCGTCGTCGTCGCCCTGCGTCTCCTCGGCGCGGGCAACAGCGGCGTCGGCTGGCTGAACGCGGCGTTCGGCGTGGGGGGCGTGCTCGGGGCCTTTGTGGTCGCGGCGCTTGCAGGGCGCAAGCGGCTCGCCGCCGATCTCGGGCTAGGCGTGCTCCTCTGGGGCGTGCCGATGGCGCTCGTCGCCGTGTGGGCGAACCTCGGCTTCGCGCTCCTACTCGTCGCGGTCATCGGGGTCGGCAACACCCTCGCGGACGTCGCAGGCATGACGTTGTTGCAGTGGACGGCCGCCGACGAAGTGCTCGGCCGCGTCTTCGGCGTGCTCGAGAGCCTCATCCTCGCGACGCTCGCCGTCGGCGCGGCGATCGCGCCCGCGCTCGTGTCGGCACTCGGTCTTCGCACGACGCTCGTGGTCGCCGGGGTCGTGCTTCCCGCGGTCGTGCTGGTGCTCGCGCCAAAGCTGCGCGCCATCGACGCGGCGTCCCACGTTCCGGCCGAGGCACTCGAGCTGCTGCGGTCGATCGCCTTCCTCGGGATGCTGCCCGCCCCCGTGCTCGAGCGGCTCGCCATTGCCGCAGTGCCGGTGACGATGAGCGCGGGGGAGACCGTCTTCGCGCGCGGCGACGAGGGCGACCGCTTCTACGCCATCGCGTCGGGACGCGTCGCCGTGGACGTCGGCGACGCGCGCGAGCTCGGGCCGGGCCAGTTCTTCGGTGAGATTGCGCTGCTCCGCGACGTGCCGCGCACTGCGACTGTGCGAGCTCTCGACGATGTGCGGCTATTCGCGCTCGAGCGGGACGCCTTCATCGCGGCGGTCACCGGCCATGCACCGAGCCGCGAGGCCGCCGAGCACGTCGTGGCCGTGCGGCTGCCGGCCGGCGTCGGGCTCTGATCAGTCCAGCCACTCGGGGCGGTCGAAGCCGCCGTACTCCTGGATGGAGCCGTAGATCGTCTGCACGATCTGGGTGCTGTGCACGCGCAAACTGCAGGTGCCGAAGGGGAGCTTGTTCGTGCGCTTCTTCTGGCTGTACTTGGAATACCTGTTGACCGCGGATTTGTTCAGGCAAGACCTTGAAAGACCGAGTCGCGCGAGCCAATAGTCCTCGATCTCCCGCTGGCGCTCGACGTGGTCGGCGAAGAGGTTGCAGGTCACCCGCATTCGATCGTTCTCTACGTCGAAGTACTTGCGCAGAAAGCCGGCGAAGAAGACGAGCACCTCTGGATCAGCGTTGACGAGCTGCACCGAGTTGCGCGCCTCGGAACCCTCGGCCCAGAACAACATGCAGCCGGCCGCGTACGAGCTATCCCGTTCGCGGGCTAGCCGTCGGCCTTCATTCTGGTATCCGCGACGAACCTCGCGCGCACGAGCAGCCTTTAGCTCGCCCGCCACGACAGGCCCCAGCCGGCTGCGATAGATGAGCGCTGCCCGTTGTTCCGGGCCGAGTGGAACATCGCGCACCCAGACGCTCGCTGACGATCGCGCGACGCCGAGCGTGGCTGCGATCTCCTTGACGGAGCATCCCTCCGCTCGCATCTCACGTGCCGCACGACGTTCGTCTGTTTTCATTACAGACAACGTATCTGAGACGGCGGACGGAAAGCGCCCGACGAGGTTCGAACTCGTGACCACGGCTTGGAAGGCCGTTATGTTGCCAGCTACACCACGGGCGCGCGGCTGTCTAGGGTAGCCGGATGCACGCCTCGCTGGAGGCCGTCGGGCTCGTCCCTCTCCTCGCGATCGCCGGCCTCGCAGTTCGCGCGCGGCTCATCCCGCTGATCGCCGCACTCGCACTGATCTTCTTCGCCTTCGCGACGACGTTGCAGCCGTTCGCGCTGCACACGTTCCTGTGGGCGCATCTGCTGCAGAACGTCGTCCTCGCGGAGTGGGCGCCGGCGTTGCTCGTCCTCGCCGTCCCGGCCGCCGTCGCTGCACGCGTGCGCGACTTCCCGCTCTTCCGCCCACTCGTCGCGCTGCCGTTGTGGCTCGTCACGTACTTCGCGTGGCACCTCCCGTGGGTCTACGACTTCGCGCTGCGCCACCCGCACTCGCTGCTGCACGTCGAGCACCTCACGTATCTGATCGCGGGCATCTGCCTGTGGTGGCCCGTCGTGCACGGCAGTCATTCGGCAGGCGCCAAGGCGGCGTACCTATTCGGCGCGTTTGTGCTCGCGTCGCCGCTCGGGCTCGTGCTCGCACTCTTCCCGCGGCCGGTCTACTCGTTCTATGTGCACGCACCGCGCACCTGGGGCCCGTCGCCCGAGTCGGATCAGCAGATCGCCGGCGTGACGATGGCGGCGGAAGAGGCGCTCGTGTTCTTCGCCGTGTTCGCCGTCTACCTGTCGCGCTTCCTCCGTGACGAGCAAGCAGTCGGGGCCTTCGACGAGCTCCGCGCTAGTCGAGGCTGATCGAATCCGCCAGCCGCTTCGGCGCGGCGAGCAGCCACGAGTCGGTGAGGAACTCGCGCACTTCCTCGCGCGACGCATCGAGGCGCAACAGCACGTAACCCCAGCCGTGATAGTGCGGCGTCTCGAACAGGATGTCAGGCCGCGCCTCGAGCAGCAGCGGCTTCTCGTCCAGGTCGCAGCGGAGCACGAGGGCGTCCGGATTCGTCCGCATGGCCGCGACGAACTTCCCGCGCACCTTCAACGCCGGGCGCCCGTACGAGGTCGACTCCTCGATCTCCGGGAGGTCGCGGGCCAGCCCGACCACGTCCGGCCACGTCAGCACGGCCACGAGCCTACATTTCCACCGTGGAGGAGAGCCCGAAGCAGCGGCACGACCGCGAGCTGATGGAGCTCCTGAACGAGCTTCGGGTCGCCCTGCCGGGCGTCCAGGTGCTGTTCGCATTCCTCCTCGCTGTTCCGTTCAGCCGCGGCTACAGCAAGGTCACCGAGTTCGAGAAGGTCGCCTTCTTCGTCTCGCTCGTCGCGACCGCGCTCTCCTCCGCGCTGCTGATCGCAACGCCGTCGTTCCACCGGCTGCGCTTCCGGGTCGAGGACAAGGGCCGCATCGTCCTGCTCGGGAACACGCTCGCCATCGCCGGCTTCTTCTTCCTCGCGGTCGCGATGGTCGCCTCCGTGATGATGGTGGCGGCGTTCCTCTTCGGCGTCGTCGCCGGCATCGCGACCGCAGCGTCGATCGCGGCCGTCATCCTCGTGCTCTGGTACGGGCTCGCGCTGCGCGCGTACCTCGTCGGGCGCTAGTACACGTGTCCGGAAGTTCGGTGGTCATGCCGCGAGCTGAAGGTCGCGCTCGTGTGCGGTGATGCTGGTGAGGACGTGGTCGAGGTCGTCTCGGGTGAATGTCCATTCGAATGGTCGGGCGATCTGTCGGTAGTGG
>DASUIG010000055.1:0-75970 GCA_036273155.1 Gaiellaceae bacterium
CGCTCCAACACCTCGCGCTCCTCAACAGTGAGCACGACCTCAGCAAGAGCCCCCATAACCGCCCCCAATCGTCGTCGATGACCCAGACGACTTCGCGGCCGACCAACGGGACCCTGCCAACTACCGATTCAGGACACTAGGTCACCGTCAGCGTCCCGGGGGCCGTTGCCGAGCCGTCCTTGCTGATGATCTTGATGCTGCCCGTGACCGCGCCGGCCGGGATCGTGAACGTCACCTGCGTGCCGGAGACGGAGGTGGGCACTGTGACGATGCGGCCGATCTGAACCGCGACGGTGTTGCCGAGGTTGCTGCCGGTGATCGTCACCAGGTCCCCGACGGATCCGGTCCCCGGCGTGAACGACGTGATCGTCGGCTGTCCCGCGACGGTGAACGGGTCGGCGCTCGCGGTGGTCGATGCTCCCGTGCTCACCGTGATCGTCCCCGTGGTCGCTCCGCTCGGAACGGTGAAGGTGATCTCGGTCGCGGAGACGATCCTGAACGAGGCGTTCGTGCCATGAACCTTCACCTGGATCACGGTGGTCAGGTTCGTTCCCGTCAGGGTCACGGTGGCGCCGATCGGGCCGCTGCTGGGGCTGACGGCCGAGATCGTCGGCAGCGCGATGAAGTGGACCGTCGCCTGCGTCTGCGACGAGCCGCCGCTCTCGACCGGGCTGCCGTCGAGGGTGGCGACGAAGACGCCGGTTCCGACCGAGCTCGGAGCCGTGACGGTCGCGGAGTACGTGCCGTCACCGTTGTCGATGACCGAGCCGATCGTGCCGACACCGGAGAGCTTCGTGATCGTCACGGCCGCGCCGCCGGAGGTGAGAGGCGCTCCGTTCTGGTTCATCGCCCGCACCGTGAGCACGTGCGTGGACGAGCCGTCCGCGAGAACCGACGAGCTCAACGGAGTCAGCGTCGACTGGGACGCATCAGGAGGACCGGTCGTGTAGTCGACCGTCGTCGAGACCGACTGGTTGCCGAGGGTCGCCGTGACATGCGCCGTCCCAGGAGTCGACGAGTGGAGGTTGACGCCGGCCACGCCGAGACTCGTCACCGCCGACGGGGCGGAAACACTCCCGAGGTCGGTCGAGAAGGCGACGCTCGTCCCGTCCAGGATCGTCCCCGATCCCGACGTGTCGAGCCCGTTGGAATCGTGCGTCAGGTCGGCCATGACCTCCGTGCGCGCACCGGTTTGCAAGGAGCTGAGGCTCGGCGAGGCGCTGAGCACGAGCCACGCGGTGTCCGTCACGCTGCCGGACACACCGCTGCAGCCGGACGCACCGGGGCCGCCGTTGCATCCCCACCAGTTGTCGTTCGCGTCGACAGTGCCGCCGGAAGTGGAGCTGTTGAAGACGCCGTCGGCGGGGTCAGGGATGGCGTCGCCGGTCTCGCCGGAGAGGTTGTTGGCGCGAAGCGTCACGCTTGCGCCGTTGAGCGCGCCCGAGGCGACGTAGACACCGACCCCGCTGTTCGAGAAGTCGTTACCCGTGATGGTGACCACGCCCGGGAGCTGGGCGTTGGTCGACAGTTTCAAGGCGCGAGCCGGGTCGTCGGTCATGGAGTTGCCGGTGACGTGGACGGTATCCACACCCGACTCGGCGGTGGAGAAGTAGATACCCGACGAGCCGCTCGCAGGCGTCATGGTGACCCTGTTGCCGGTGACGTCGATTTCGCCACCCGAGCCGCCGATGTGCTGGAAGTTGACGAAGCTGCTGTCTCCGCCGATCGTGTCCTGGTTGTCGGACACGGTGATGGTCGACAGGGACTGGTCGTCGCAATAGAAATAGATGTCCGCGAGCGCGCTCGCGTTGGCGTCTTCGAAGATGTTGTGGCTCACGACGGAGCCGCTGCAGCCTCCGTTGTACCACTGCACCACCGCGCCGCCGAAGTCGCCGTAGTCGATGCTAGGGCTCGTGAAGTAGTTGTCGGTGACCGTCGTGCCCTGCGCGGCGTCCACACCGACCGCGTTGTTGAGTCCCGGCGAGTCGTTTCCGTAGCCGGAAAACACGTTGTTCGCGATCGTCGCGTCGGGGCCTGAGCCGGTAACCGTGATCTGGTTTCCCGAGAAGCCGAACGAGAAGCCGTCGATGGTCACGTCGCTCGAATCGATCTCGAGGATGCCACCGGTGACGACGGATTCGGTGGCCGGGTCTTCCGCCGCCCGCGCGGCGCTTCCCGGGTTGTTCGCCTGCGCGCCCTCGAGCGTCAGGCCGTCCGTGAAGATCGAGACGCTCCCGTCATACGTTCCAGGGGCGACGACGATCGTGTCGCCCGTGCCCGCGTTCGCGACCGCCTGGCGAATCGTCTGGCAGGGAGACGCTTGTGCTCCGCACGTCCCGCTATCCACACCGGTTGACGCGTCCACATGGATCGTGTTTGCGGCGTAGGCCGCCGGTGCTCCGACGATGAGGACCAGCGCTGCCACGGCGCCCGCCAGCCCGAGAAGCCTCTTCACGGTGCCCTCTCCCTTCTCGGGAGCGCGACCGTCGCCCCCGGATCGACCAGGCGACCCTATACGGACCTACATCGGAAGTCGATACTCACCGCGGTTTGCCGGTGCGGCGCTCGTCTTCACGACGGGGGCGGCTGCGAACACGGCTGACCCACAGAGTCTCGACGCCTCCGGCATAGACTCGCCCGATGGCTCCCTCGCGCGACGCCGACGCCGCAGCGAGGGAACTGTCCAGCGCGACCGGCATCGATCGCCACGACGTTGCGCTCGTTCTCGGCTCCGGCTGGACGGAAGCCGTTTCCACCTTCGAGCGGGCTGCCGACGACGTGCCGATCGCAGCGCTTCCCGGCTTCGAAGCGCCGACCGTCGCCGGCCACGGCGCCGTCGTCCGCTCGTTGCGCGCAGGCGACCTGGCCGTGCTCGCATTCACCGGCCGCTCGCACTACTACGAATCCCGCGACGTCGACCGCGTCGCGCACGCCGTACGGACCGCGGCAGCTGCGGGCTGCCGCGTCGTCGTGCTCACGAGTGCGAGCGGCGGGATTCGCGACGACCTCTCGCCCGGCGACCTCGTCGTCGTCTCGGATCACATCAACCTCACCGGCGCGTCGCCGCTCGTCGGCGCGCGCTTCCTCGATCTCACCGATCTCTACGCCGCCCGGCTGCGCGCGCTCTGCCGCGACATCGATCCGAGCCTGAGCGAGGGCGTGTACGCGGGCTACTGGGGACCGAACTACGAGACACCGGCCGAGATCCGCGCGTACCGCGCGATGGGCGCCGACCTCGTCGGCATGTCGACCGTCCTCGAGGCGATCGCGGCGCGCGATGCCGGCCTCGAAGTCCTCGCGATCTCTCTCGTCACCAATCGCGCAGCCGGGCTCGGCGGACGGCTCGACCACGCCGAGGTCCTTTCGACCGCCGCCGCCTCGGTCGACCGGATGCGCGCGCTGCTCACGGCGCCGCTCCCGCGGCTCTAGGGCCGAAGCGGCGGCGATGCGAGCAGGCCGAGGCGCTGTGCGGCGGCGATCGCCTCCACGCGCGTGTGCGCATTGAGCTCACGCAGCACGCTGCGCAGATGGTTGCGCACGGTCTCGGTCGAGAGCGTGAGCTGCTGTGCGATCTCCGCCGTCGAGCTGCCCGATGCGAGCAGCTCGAGGATCTCGCGCTGGCGCGGTGTCAACCGCGGAGCCGGGTCGATCGCGGGACGCGAAGCCGATTGCCGCACGTCGAAGCCGAGGATGAGCACACCGACGACCGCGTCGCCTTCGACGAGAGGCAAGTGCTGGGCGCGAACGCCACGCACCTCGCCGTTCGCGTCCACGAAGAGGGTCTCGAAGTCCGCCGGCTCCCGGCGCTCGACCGCGCGACGAAAGTGGGCCTCTACCGACTCCCGCGCCTCGGGCGCGAGCGGCTCCGTGAAACGATGCCCGCGCAGCTCGGCGATCGGCTTGCCGAGGACCTGCTCCGCGCTCTTGTTCATGTGCACGAACCGGCCCTCGACGTCGTGCAGGCTCGCCGGCACACCGAGCCGGTCGATGAGCGTGACGTCCAAGTCCTTCACGGGCCTGCACGCTGGATCAGCGCGTTGAGCGTCTTCGGCCCGAAGACGCCGTCCGCGGTGAGCCCCGCTGCGTGCTGGAAGGAGGCGACCGCCGTCTTGGTCGCCGGCCCGTACTGACCGTCGACCGTCCCCACGGAATAGCCCAGTGCCTTCAGTGCACGTTGCAGCGCACGTACCTGCGCGCCGGTGTCGCCCGGCTTGAGCGTCCCCGTCGGAAGCGCCGGAGCTGCGGCATGCGTCTTGCCCGCGGTCGTCGTCGGCGTCGAGACGCTCACGCTCGTGATGGGAGACGTCCTGGGCGCGCTGCTGCCGTTGAAGACGCCCGCAGCCGCGAGCCCCGCGATGAGGAGGACGACCGCGCCGCCGCCGACGACGGCGATGCGGAGCCACGGAAGCTCGGGGCGGGCACGACGGGTCGGCTCGGGCTGCAGGAGCCAGTCGTCCTCGGCGCTCGGGGGATCGCTGTCGAGCACGCCCGGCTCGCGCGGCGGCTCGACGTCGGCGAACCAGTCGTCGTTGTCGCCTCCGTCTCTTCGGCGACCCATGGCCATGACGTCCGCAACGCTAGCGTTTCAGACAGGCCAGAAGCGCCCG
Source organism: Gaiellaceae bacterium (assembly GCA_036273155.1). Taxonomy (GTDB): domain Bacteria; phylum Actinomycetota; class Thermoleophilia; order Gaiellales; family Gaiellaceae; genus Palsa-739. The sequence goes on from DASUIG010000055.1 coordinate 4,608, forward strand.
CGGCGGGGAATGAACGCAGATGCCCCGCCGGACGTAGATCGACGACGCGTCTCCCGCCACCGCGACTGCGACCGTCGGGCTCACCCCGGCGAGGGAGCGGACGCCGACGTTCTCCGGTTTCGAGCCGCAGCCGCGCGTAATGCCCACGCCGATTGCGAGCGCCTGCACGGCGTCCGCCCCGCCGGCGGAACGAACCGTGTACGCGTGGCCGAGGTAGTACAGCGACGTGGAACACGAGCCCGCGGGCTCGCCGCTCAGCACGACGGGCGCCACGAGAACTCCGGCGATGACGAGCGCCACCGCCCCGCCGATCGCCAGTCGCAGCCGCCTATTCACGGGAGCATCATTGCCGTCGTACAGTTCTCCCATGGCCCCATGTACCGCCTGCGGCCAGGAGAGCCCGGACGGCGCCCGGTTCTGCTTCGCCTGCGGCACGCCTCTCGCCGTCCCGGGGGAGGTCGCGGACGAAGAGCGCCGCGTCGTGAGCGTCGTCTTCGTCGACCTCGTCGGCTTCACCGGCCAGGCGGAGCAGCTCGACCCCGAAGACGTGCGCGCGCTGCTCTCCCCGTACCACCAGGCCGTCCGCGAGGAGCTCGAGTCCTTCGGAGGCGTCGTGGAGAAGTTCATCGGCGATGCGGTCATGGCGGTCTTCGGCGCGCCGACCGCCTTCGGGGACGACGCCGAACGCGCGGTGCGTGCCGCCCTCTCCGTGCGCGACCGGGTGCAGGGCGTCCGGATCGCCGTCAACACCGGCGAGGCGCTCGTCACGCTCGGCGCGCGCCCGTCGCACGGAGAGGCGATGGTCGCCGGCGACGTCGTGAACACCGCGGCACGCCTGCAGCAGTCCGCGCCCGTCGACGGTGTTCTCGCCGGTGAGGTGACGTACCGCGCGACGCTTCGCGCGATCGAGTACCTGCCTGCGGAGGCGATCTCGGCGAAGGGCAAGGCGGAGCCGGTGCGGGCGTGGCTCGCGGTGCGCGCGATCCCGGGAGACCAGAACGAGCAGTCGAGCACGTTCGTCGGCCGCACGCGCGAGCTCGCCCTCCTCTGCGATGTCTGGAAGCGGGTCATGGAGCAGCGGACGCCGCATCTGGTCACCGTTCTCGGGGAAGCCGGCGTCGGGAAGTCGCGCCTCACGGGCGAGTTCGCGCATGCCGTCGAGCAGCTCGGCGGCTTCACCGTGCGCGGCCGGACGCTCCCGTACCGCGAGAGCAGCGCCTACGGCGCGTTCGCGAGCCAGCTGAAGCAGCTCTGCGGCATCTTCGAGAGCGACCCGCCGGACGCGGCGCTCGCAAAGCTGCGCGACACCGTCGCCACCATGCTCGAGCCGGGAGCCGCCGAGGAGGTGGCCGGCCATCTGGCGATTCTCATCGGCCTCGCGCCCGAGGCATCGGTCGCCGACCGCGAAACGCTCTTCTTCTCGATCAGAGTCTTCATCGAGGCGGTCGCGCGCGATCGCCCGACGCTGCTCGTGTTCGAGGACCTGCACTGGGCGGACGCCAGCCTGCTCGACCTCGTGGAGCTGCTCGCCGCACGTCTGCGCGACCTGCCGATCCTCCTCCTCGTGCTCTCGCGCCCGGAGCTGCTCGACGCCCGGCCGAGCTGGGGCGGCGGCCTGACCGCCTATAGCACGGTCCCCCTGCAGCCGCTCGCCGAGGCGGACGCGCAACGGCTCGCAGCCGAGCGTCTCTCGGCGCACGTCAGCCCGGAGCGGGCGACCGAGCTCGCCGCCGCGGCCGCCGGCAACCCCCTGTTCATCGAGCAGCTCGCTGCAACGGTGTCGGAGTCGAGCGCCGGCTCCGAGCAGGCGCTGCCGACGACCATCCGGGGGCTCGTCGCAGCGCGACTCGACGCGCTCCCGGCAGCCGAGCGCGCGCTCGTGCTCGACGCTGCCGTCGGCGGCAAGATCTTCTGGCGCGGCGCCCTCGAGCGGATGGGGAACGATCCAGCCGCGCTAGGGGAGCTGCTCGCGGCGCTCGAGCGCCGCGACATCGTCCGCCGCGAGACGGTGTCCGCGATCGAGGGCGACCAGCAGTTCATGTTCACGCACGTCCTCATCCGCGATGTCGCCTACGACCTTCTCCCCCGCGCCCGCAGGCGCGAGCGGCACGAGCAGGTCGCCCGCTTCTTCGAGGAGTCGACCGCCGAGGTGGGCGAGGCCGGCGCCGCGCTCGCCCGGCACTGGCGCGATGCAGGCGATGCCGTTCGCGCACTCGATTACTTCGTCGCGGCCGCCGAGCAGGCCGAGCGCGGTTGGGCGAAGGACCGCGCGGTCACCTTCTACCGCGAGGCGCTCGCCGTCGCTGCCGACGCGGACGCGAAGCGAGCGATGAAGCAGCGACTCGCCGTGGCCATGCAGGCGTGGATTCACGTCGAGGACGCGCAGATGCTCGGGCTCGGGCCGGCTTAGACGGGAGGGAAATCGGCCGGCGTGACGTCGCCGGCGATCTCGTGCATCTCGTCGAGGGTGTGCTTCCCGAGCTTCTTCGAGTGCTCCCGCACCGCCTCCTCGTTCGGCGCCTCGTAGACGCAGAACGTCCGGACGAGGCCGTCGTCGTCCACGACGACGTGGCTGTGCTCCCAGGTGATCTCCGGGAACTCCTCCTCTGTGAGAGCCCGGGACCGCCGCCCGACGAGTGGCATCTGGTCCTCGGCGACATCGAAGCTGCGAACGATCAGGTACCTCGGCATGACTCGGGATCATAGTCCGTTCTTAGCGCCGTCTCACCTCCGCGGGCACACTGTTCCTGAGCATGCTGGTCCTGGTCACAGACGACGATCGCGCCGTCCGAGAGGCGCTCGAGCGCGCCCTCCAGCTCGCAGGCTACGAGGTCGAGCTCGCCTCCGACGGCGATGCGGCAGTGGCCGCCATCGAGCGCCGGACCCCGGACGCCGTCGTCCTCGACGTGATGATGCCCGGCCTCGACGGGCTCGACGTCACCCGGAGGCTCCGGCGCGAGGGAAACCGGATCCCGATCCTCCTCCTCACCGCGCGCGACGCGGTCGGCGACCGCGTGGAAGGCCTCGACGCGGGCGCGGACGACTACCTGCCGAAGCCGTTCGCGCTCGAGGAGCTGCTCGCCCGGCTGCGTGCGCTGCTGCGCCGCGCCCTGGACAAGGAGCCGGCGGACGTCCTCCGCTTCGCCGACCTCACCTTCGACCTCGGTTCGATGGACGCGCGCCGCGGCGGGCGGAGGTTCGAGCTGACGACCACCGAGGCGCACCTGCTCGAGCTGTTCATGCGCAACCCGCGGCAGGTGCTGCCGCGTTCGCTCATCTACGAGCGCGTCTGGGGCTACGACTTCAGCCACTCGTCGAACGCGCTCGACGTGTACGTCGGTTATCTCCGCCGCAAGCTCGAGGCCGAGGACGAGCCGCGTCTGATCCACACGGTGCGCGGCACCGGTTACGTCCTGCGCGAGCAATGAGCCTCCGAGTCCGCCTCACGCTCGTCGCGGCGAGCGTCGTCGCGATCGTCGTCGCCGCGGCATCGGTGACGACGTACTTCGTCATGCGCCACGAGCTCTACTCGCAGGTGGACAGCACGATCTCCGCGCACGCCGGCAACATCCAGCGCGATCCGAGCTTCGCCCTCCGCGGCTTCGGGCCCTTCGTCGGCGACGCCACGACGATCGTGAACACGTCGGGCGAGTCGGCAGGGCCGCTGCCAATCAACGCGCGCGTGCGCGAGGTCGCGGCCGGCCGGACGGACGGCTTCTATCGCACCACCACGATCGAGGGCTACGCCTATCGCGAGATCGTCGTGCAAGTGCCGGGGCTCGGAGCGGTGGTCGTCGGCAGGAACATCGACTACCTCAACCACGACCTGGCTCGGCTTCGGCTCATCCTCATACTCGTGTCGCTCGGCGGCATTGCCGCCGCCACGCTCGCCGGAGCGCTCGTGTCGCGCGCGACGCTCGCGCCTGTGCGTCGCTTGACGGGCGCAGCCGAGCGCATCGCCGAGACCGGCGATCCGAGCGAGCGCGTGCCGGAGGGCGGCCGCGGCGAGCTGGCGCGGCTCGGCACGTCGTTCAACACGATGCTCGGCGCGCTCGAGGACGCGATCGAGACGCAGCGGCGCTTCGTCGCCGACGCATCGCACGAGCTGCGCACGCCGCTGACGAGCTTGCAGACGAACATCGAAGTCTTGAAGCAGCAAGAGCGGCTCGACCCCGTGGCGCGACAGCGGCTCTTCGACGACCTCCAGCGGGAGGCGCACGAGATGCGCGACCTCATCGGCGGGCTGCTCGAGCTGGCACGCGGCGACGACTCCCGCTTGGAGAAGACGACCTTTCGGTTCGACGAGCTCGTCGAGAACGTCGTCGAGCGCGCGCGCAGCCGTTTCCCCGACCTCACCTTCCAGGCATCCGTCGAGCCGACGACGCTCACGGGCTCCAGCGACCGCCTCGAACGCGCCGTCTGGAACCTGCTCGAGAACGCGGGCAAGTGGAGCATGCCGGGCTCGAGCGTCGACGTCACGCTCAGCGGCGGCGAGCTGCGCGTGCGCGACCACGGGCCCGGCATCGCGCCGGAGGACCGCGAGCACGTGTTCGACCGCTTCTACCGCTCGGCGACGGCGCGTGCATTGCCCGGGTCCGGGCTCGGACTCGCCATCGTGCGCGAGGTCGCAGAGGCGCACGGCGGCACCGTCGTGGCCGAGGACGCTCCCGGCGGCGGCGCGATTCTCACGCTTCGCCTAACCAACTCTTAGACCACCTTCATCTCGGGCTGGTGAGATGAGATCTCCCTCCCTCGACCGGTTCCCCCGTGTCCGGCGCCTCCTCATTTCTTCCCCTGCCGAGGAGGCGCCGGGCGCAGCCGGCGCCCTTCCGCGGAACGTGCGCAGCACTTTCGGCTTACGAGCGGATCGGCTCGGGATCGGCGACGAAGCCGCGCTCCCACGGATCCGTTTCTAGCGGCGATTCCGGCGGCGGGTCGACGATGACGACCGGGCGACCCTGGGCGAACGTGAAGCCGAACGAGCGCGGGACGTACGCGCTTCGGGCGGCGAGCCACTCGGAAGCGATCACCGACACGAGCGCTGCGGCCATGAGGACGACCGTGAGCACCGGGCGGAACTGGCCCACGCCGGCGAGCACGGCGACGGCGATGAGGATCCCCGCTTCGACCGCGACACGGGCGATGGTTCCGACCGCCACCGGCGGGCGCCGCGTGGGAATCTCGTGGCGCAGGGCCTCGACGTCGCGGCGGAGGTCCTCGAGCGCGTCGAAGACCCGCATCGTCGCCTCGAGCTGCGCCGCAGCGCGCGCGTGCTCCGGAGCGGGCCAGTCGTTCATGCGGAGGATTTATGCGCCGGCCGCGCGGTCCGAAAACCTCGGCTAGGCCCGGCGCAGCAGCGTCAGCGAGCGATCCTGCACGACCACCTCCGCGCGGGCGCCGACGAAGCCGTCCGGAGCGCCCTCGCCGGTCGCGAGCGCGACCTCCCAGCGGGCTCCGAACCGACGCGTCGGAAGCGTGAACGTGACCGGGTCGGAATGGGCGTTGAGAAGCAGCAGAAAGGAGTCGTCCACGATCTCCTTGCCGCGCGCGGTGCGCGAGGGGATCTCGTCGCCGTTCAGGAAGACGCCGAGTGTCCGTCCCGGCTCCTGCTGCCAGTCGCGCTGGGTCATCCGGCGGCCGTCGGGACGAAACCACCACACGTCCGGCAGGCCGGAGCCACGCGTCTCCGTCCCCGAGAGGAACGTCGTGCGACGGAACACGGGGTGCTCGCGGCGCAGCCGGATCAGGCCGCGCGCGAACGCGAGCAGCTCGTGGTCGGCGTGCTCCCAGTCGAACCAGGAGAGCTCGCTGTCCTGGCACCAAGCATTGTTGTTGCCGTGCTGCGTGCGGCCGAGCTCGTCGCCGCCGAGCAGCATCGGGACGCCCTGCGAGAGGACCAGCGTCGCGAGAAAGTTGCGCTGCTGCCGTGCGCGCGACGCGTTGATCGCAGGATCGTCGGTGTCGCCCTCGACGCCGTGGTTCCAGGAACGATTGTCGTCCGTGCCGTCGCGTCCTCCTTCGCCGTTCGCCTCGTTGTGCTTCTGGTTGTACGAGACGAGATCGCGCAAGGTGAAGCCGTCGTGCGCCGTGACGAAGTTGATGGATGCGAACGGATCGCGCCCGTCGGCCTGATAGAGATCGCTCGAGCCGGTGAACCGCGAGGCGAAGCGGCCGAGGTTGCCGCTTCCACGCCAGAAGTCGCGCATCGTGTCGCGATACGGGCCGTTCCACTCCGCCCACAGCACCGGGAAGTTGCCGACCTGGTAGCCGCCGGGCCCGACGTCCCACGGCTCGGCGATGAGCTTCACCTGCGAGATGACCGGATCCTGATGGATGGTGTCGAAGAACGTCGACAGGCGGTCGACCTCGTAGAACTCGCGCGCGAGCGCCGACGCGAGATCGAATCGGAACCCGTCGACGTGGCACTCGATGACGAAGTACCGCAGCGAGTCCATGATCAGCCGCAGCACCGACGGGTGCACCGGGTTGAGCGAATTGCCCGTCCCCGTGAAGTCCTGGTAGAAGCGCGGCTCGTCCGGCATGAGCCGGTAGTACGCCTCGTTGTCGACGCCCTTGAACGAGAGCACCGGGCCGAGGTGGTTTCCCTCGGCCGTGTGGTTGTAGACGACGTCGAGGATCACTTCGATGCCGGCGCGGTGCAGCGCCTTCACCATGCCCTTGAACTCGAGCAGCTGCTCGCCGCGCGTGCCCGTCGCGGCGTACAGCGCGTGCGGAGCGAGATAGCCGATGGACGAGTAGCCCCAGTAGTTCGTCAGGCCCTCGTCGTGCAGGAACTGCTCGTCCGCGATGTGATGGATCGGCAACAGCTCGACCGCGGTGACACCGAGCTCGCGGAAGTACGCGATCGCCCCCTCGGACGCGAGTCCCGCATACGTGCCGCGCAAGTCCTCGCGCACGTGCGGGTGCATGCGCGTGAATCCCTTCACGTGCGCCTCGTAGATGACCGTGTCGTGCCACGGCGTCCCCGGCGGCGCGTCGTCCTCCCAGTTGAAGCTCGTGTCGACGACGACGCACTTCGGAATGGCCTCGGCATCGTCCTCGTCGTCGAGCTCGAGGTCCGCGTCCGGATCGGCGCTGGGCACGTACGGGAGGACGTTCGCACGTTCCCAGCGCACGGGGCCCTCGATCGCCTTCGCGTACGGGTCGATCAGGAGCTTGTAGGGGTTGAAGCGGCGGCCCGAGGCGGGGTCGTACCGGCCGTGCACGCGAAACCCGTACAGCTGCCCCGGTCCGACGCCCGGGAGATAGCAGTGCCAGTTGAAGACCGTGTGCTCGACGACGTCGATCCGCGTCTCGTGCCCATCGCCGTCGAAGAGGCACAGCTCGACGCGCTCGGCGTTCTCGGAGAAGAGGGAGAAGTTCGTTCCCGCTCCATCCCAGGTCGCCCCGAGCGGGAACGGCGTGCCCGGCCAGACGATCAACGACCGACCGCGTAACCCTGCATCCCGCGCGGGTTCGCGCCCGCGTAGAGCTGTCCGTCGGGATCGCGGCCGACCATGCTCACGCGGCCGAGAGACCACGCATCCGACTCCTCGACGTCGTGGCCACGGGCCTTCAAGCCGTCGAGCGTCTCGCGCCCCGCCCGCGACTCGACCGCGACGTGCCGCGGCCTCGTCTCACGGGGGTAGAAGGAGCTCGGGAATGCCTCCGTGTGGTGGTTCGGAGCGTCGATCGCGGCTTGCAGATCCATGCCGAAGTGCACGTGCGCGAGGAACGAGTGCAGCGTCCACTGGTCCTGCTGGTCGCCGCCCGGCGTGCCGAGCGCGAGCGTGGGCGCTCCGTCGCGCAGCGCGAGGGTCGGCGACAGCGTCGTGCGCGGCCGCTTGCCGGGCTCGAGCGAGTTCGGCAGGCCCTCATCGAGCCAGAACATCTGCGCGCGCGTGCCGAGGCAGAAGCCCAGCTCGGGGATGACCGGCGCTCCCCACAGCCAGCCGCCGCTCGGCGTCGCCGAAATCATGTTTCCCCAGCGGTCGACGACGTCGAGATGCACGGTGTCCCCGCGCGTCGGCTCGCCCACGCCGGGCGCGAGCGCGCCCACGACCGGCGCAGGCAGGCGTGGATGATCCCCGCCGGGGCGCAGCTCCGCGGAGGATTCGTCGCCGACCAGCTGGCGGCGGTCGTCGGCGTACTCGCGCGACAGCAGCATCTCCATCGGCACGTCGAAGAAGTCGGGGTCGCCGTACCACGCCTCGCGGTCCGCGAACGCGAGCTTCGCGCACTCGGTCACGACGTGCACGTACTCGGCGCTCGCATGGCCCATGCCCGCGAGGTCGAAGCCTTCGAGCAGGCGAAGCTGCTGCAGGAACACAGGCGCCTGGCTCCACGGGCCGGCCTTCAGCACCGTGAAGCCGTGGTAGTCGACCGCGAGCGGCTCCTCGAGCGTCGGCCGCCACCCGCTCAGGTCGTCCTCGCTCAGCAGTCCTTGGTGCTTGCGACCGGAGCTGTCCATCCATGCGCGCTCCTGGAAGGCGACGATCGCTTCGGCGACGAAGCCGCCGTACCAGTCCGCGACCGGATCGCTCGAGGCGGCGAGGCGACGGTACGTCTCCGCGAGCCCCGGGTTGCGGTGCAGCGTGCCGGGCTCGAGCGCGGAGAGATACACGTCGGCCGACGTCGTCCACTCGTCGCGAAACAGCGACTCGACGTTGCGGATCGCGCGGGCGATGCTCGGCAGCACGCGGTAGCCGTTCTCGGCGTAGTCGATCGCGAACCGCATGACATCCGCGAGCGGCATCGTCCCGAAGTCGCGCAGCAGCGTGAGCCAGCCGCCGAACGCACCGGGCACGACCGCCGACAGCGGGCCGGTCCCGGGGACGAGGTCGAGGCCGAGCTCGTCCCGGTAGTGGGGAATGGTCGCCGCGCCCGGCGCGGTTCCTTGCGCGCACAAGACGAGCGGCTCGCCGCGCGACGCGGGCCACAGGATGGCGGGCAGGTCTCCGCCCGGTCCGTTCAGGTGGGGCTCGACGACCTGGAGCGTGAAGCCGGCGGCGACGGCGGCGTCGAAGGCGTTGCCGCCCTGCTCGAGCACGGCCATGCCGACGGCCGACGCGAGCCAGTGCGTCGACGCGACCATGCCGAACGTGCCGCGGAGCTCGGGGCGCGTGGTGAACACGCCCGCGGACGATACTGAGGTCGCGGGTTATTCGGCGAGGCTGAGGAGCTTCTGATCCATGAACGTGCCCTCGCGCGGAGGCGTGACCCGCACGGGCCGTCCGAACCCGAACAGGTGCGCGGTCACGGTCACCGTCCGGCTCCTGTCGGCCGTCGTCCCGGTGACGCGGATGCTGTGCACGTACCCGTCCTGTCCGATCTTCGCCGTGAAGTAGACGTGGCGGAACTCGAAGCCGCCCGTCATGCCGGAGAGCGCGGTGAGGACGATCGGGTCGTCGTAGGCGACCGTGCCGTGGAAGGCGCCGTGCGACGAGTGCGACCGCGCGTTCGACCATTCGTCGATGATCCGAAGCAGCGGCGCCGGGCTCATGTTGTGCATCGCGGTGAGCGCGGGCGCGTAGGAGCCGAGGCGTGCGATCGGGACACGCAGCCAGCGGATCTTCCCGGCGACGGCGACGCCGTTCGGCGATCCCTCGTACAGGAACGGCCCGTCGATGAACGCCGACTGCTGCGGTCCCGCCGCGTCGGCAGGCCCGTCGTTGACGAGGCTCGTGAACGCCCGCACGTGGACGAAGAGCGAGCCGGTCCCGCGAGCTCCGCGCACGTGCAGCTTCAGCGACGGATGGTGCGTGCGCGCGACCGCGATCTCCATGACGTAGTGCAGCGACGACGCACGGTTCGTATTGCTCACGGCCTGGACGAGCGTGGCCTTGGGCTCTTTCCCACCCGTGGCGGCCAGCGCGACCGAGGCGACCGCGAAGGTCGAGACGCACGCCAGCAGTAATGACCTGCGCATCACTGACACAACGCTCCAGATGGCCGGGCGGGTGCGCTAAGTGTTCGGTGCGAGTCGGCTGTTACTCGGGAACAAGCCAAACAGCGCCGAGCGGCGGCAGCGTCAGGAGCGCCGAGAACGGCTGGTCGTGCCAGCCGATCGCCTCCGCCTCGACGCCGCCGAGGTTGCCGACGCCGGAGCCGCCGTAGAACGGCGAGTCCGTGTTCAGCAGCTCTCGCCAGCGGCAGCAGACCGGCATGCCGACGCGGTAGTCGTAGCGGGGCACCGGCGACAGGTTGAGGACGCAGACGAGCGGTCGCTCCCCGGAGTCGTCCAGCCGCGCAAACGCAAGCACGTTGTTCGCCGTGTCGTTGGCCTCGAGCCAGCGGAAGCCGTTCGGGTCGAAGTCGCGCTCGTACAGCGCCGGCGTGTCGCGGTACGCGCGGTTCAGATCGCGGACGAGCGACTGTATGCCGGCGTGCTCCGCGTACTCGAGCAGGTTCCAGTGCAACGATCCTTCCGCGTTCCACTCCTCCCACTCGCCCAGCTCGCCGCCCATGAAGAGGAGCTTCTTGCCGGGGTGCGACCACATGTACGCGTACAGCAAGCGCAGGTTCGCGAACTTCTGCCACCGGTCGCCGGGCATCTTGTCGAGCAGCGACCGCTTGCCGTGCACGACCTCGTCGTGCGACAGCGGAAGGATGAAGTTCTCGCTGAACGCATACAGGAGTGAGAACGTCAGCGTGTGGTGGTGGAAGCTGCGGTAGACCGGGTCCTTCTGGAAGTACACGAGCGTGTCGTGCATCCAGCCCATGTTCCACTTGAAGCCGAAGCCGAGCCCGCCGAGATACGTCGGCCGGGAGACGCCCGGCCAGGCGGTCGACTCCTCCGCAGCGGAGATCACTCCGGGCTCGCGCCCGAAGAGCGTCTCGTTCAGCTCCTTCAGGAACGCCACCGCCTCGAGGTCCTCGCGGCCGCCGAACTCGTTCGGGATCCACTCGCCGGCCTTGCGCGAGTAGTCGAGGTAGAGCATCGACGCCACCGCGTCGACGCGGACCCCGTCCGCGTGGTGCTCGCGCAGCCAGTAGAGCGCGTTCGACAGCAGGAAGTTCCTCACCTCGCTGCGGCCGAGGTTGAAGACGAGCGTCCCCCAGTCCGGATGCGCGCCGCGGCGTGGATCGGCGTGCTCGTACAGGTGCGTGCCGTCGAAGGTGGCCAGCGCCCAGTCGTCCCGCGGGAAATGCGCGGGCACCCAGTCGAGGAGCACGCCGATTCCGCGCTCGTGCATGCGCTCGACGAAAGCACGGAAGTCGTCCGGATCCCCGAACCGCGACGTGGGCGCGAAGTACCCCGTGACCTGGTAGCCCCACGATCCCGAGAACGGATGCTCCATCACCGGCAGGAGCTCGACGTGCGTGAAGCCGAGATCGGACACGTAGTCGGCGAGCTCGTCGGCGAGCTCGCGGTACGAGAGCGGACGGTTGTCCTCGACCGGGTTGCGCCGCCACGACCCGAGGTGCACCTCGTAGATCGACATCGGCTCGCGCAAGGACTCCGACTTGTTGCGGCGCTCGACCCACTCGTCGTCCGCCCAGACGTGCTCGCTGCGAAACACGCGCGACGCGTTCCCGGGCGGAACCTCGGCGTAGAACGCGAGGGGATCGGCCTTCAGCCGGAGCCGGCCGTCCTGCGTCCGGATCTCGAACTTGTACTGCGTGCCGGACGCGACGTCGGGAATGAAGAGCTCCCAGATGCCGGACGAGCCGAGCGAGCGCATCGGGTGCAGCCGGCCGTCCCAGGAGTTGAAGTCGCCGACGACCGAGACGGAGCGCGCGTTCGGCGCCCACACGGCGAACGCGGTGCCCGTCACGCCGTCGATCTCGCGCACGTGCGCACCGAGCTTCTCGTACAGCTGCTCGTGCCGGCCCTCCATCGCGAGAAGGAGGTCGAGCTCGCCGAGCGTCGGCAGGAACGCGTACGGGTCGCGCACCGTGAACGTGTCGCCGTTCGGATACTCGACCTCGAGCTCGTATGCGAGCGGCAGGCGCGCCTTCGGCAGCATCGCCTCCCAGAGGCCGGCCGGGTCCTTCAGCTCGGCCGCGACTCCGGCGGGCTGTACCCGCACCGACTGCGCTTCCGGGCGGTATGCGCGGACGACGACGCCGCCGTTTGCCTCGTGCGCGCCGAGGATCGCGTGCGGATCCGCGCCGAGCTCGATCACGCGGGGGTCGAGGTCTCCTCGATCAGCCGCTGGATCCCGCGCACCGGAATCGCGACCCAATCCGGCCGGTTGTTCAGCTCGTACTGGAGCTCGTACACCGCCTTCTCGAGCTCGAAGACGGCGAGCAGGCGCTCGATCGCGGCCTGCCCCGCCGGCAGCAGCGACGGCTCGACCGTCTCGAAGTAGCCCTCCAGGAAGCGTGCGCGCGCCTGCTCCTCCCATCCGTCCGGCGGCTCGACGTCGCGCAGCAGCGACACCGCGCTCGCGGCGTACGCGAACGAACGGAGCATCCCGGCGACATCGCGCAGCGCGCTGCGCTTGCGCCGCCGTTCCGCGAGCGAGCGCGCCGGTTCGCCTTCGAAGTCGAGGATGACCCAGTCGTCGCCGGCCCACATGGTCTGGCCCAGGTGGTAGTCGCCGTGCGTGCGAATGAACTGTCCGGCGGCGCCGGCATGCGTGAGCTGGCGCAGCTGGTCGCGCACCTCTTCGCCGCGGCCGGCGATCGGCGACACCGACTCTTCCTCGTCGGGCAGCGACAGGAAGACGCGCTCGATCTCCTCGTCCACCGTCGCGGTCAGCAGCCCGAGCGCTTCGACGCTCGGCGACTCCGGGCAGAACGCGGGGTCGTTCTGGTCGGAGGCGAGGACGCTGTGCATCTCGCCCGTCACCTCGCCGAGGCGGCCGAGGCGTGAGAGGAAGCGCTCCGGGTCGTCCGCGATCTCGTTCAGCGCGAGCTCCCAGCCGTCGAGCCCGCCGCGCACGTACTCCTGCAGGATCCCGAGCGTGGCCGCGAGCGGGCCGCCGGAGTACGAGTACCAGCCGCCGAGCGCGGCGATGTTCGGGAACTCGTGCTCCGTGAGGAAGCGCAGCATCTCGAGCTCGGGATTGATCCCGGGCTCGAGCCGCCGGAAGACCTTGAGGATGATCTCGTCGTCGAAGACGACCGAGGTGTTCGACTGCTCCGCGCCCACGTCGCGTGCGTCGGTCAGCTCCCGGCCGAGGCCGGCGAAGCCCGCGACAGGCCGGAACTCGACGATCCCCTCCGCCCCCTGAAGCGTGAGGCCGGAGCGCATCGCGCTGACGAGCTCGCGCGCGACGCCGAAGCTCTCCTCGTCCGGGAGGAGCAACTGGTAGATGTCGTGCGCGCCCGTGTCGTAGCGGAGCTCGGCGAGCGCAAGCGTGTACTGCGGATCCGCCGAGCGCAGCGCCACCGTGTCGAGCCCGCTCGCGTGCGCGACCTCGCGCGACTTCGCGCCGTACCAGCGCTGCTGGACGATGTGCTCGATGAGCACTTGCTCGTCGAAGCTCATCCCTGCTGCCTCAAGCGGAACCAGAAAAACCCCCTCGGCGCGAGCGTCAGCAGGTACGGCAGCTCCCCGATCGGCGGGAAGCTCGTCCGGCCGAACATCTCCTCCGGGACCATACCCTCATACCGGGAGAGGTCGAGCTGGACTGGCTGGGCGGAGCGGGCCAAGTTGTGGACGCAGAGGATGACGTCCTCCTCCCACTTCCTGATATGGGCGAAAATGCGCGAATTGTCGGAGCTGAGCGGCTCGTAGCTCCCCAGGCCGAAGACCGGATGCTCCTTGCGGAGCGCCACGAACCGATGCAACCAGCGCAGGAACGACATGGGCGAGCGGAGCTGCGCCTCGACGTTGACCGCCTGGTAGCCGTACACCGGGTCCATGAGGGGCTGGAGGTAGAGCCGGGCCCAGTCCGCCCGGGAAAAGCCGGCGTTCCGGTCGCCCGTCCACTGCATCGGCGTGCGCACCCCGTCGCGGTCGCCGAGGTAGACGTTGTCCCCCATCCCGATCTCATCCCCGTAATAGAGGACGGGTGAACCCGGGAGGGAGAAGAGGATGGCGTGCATCAGCTCGATGTCGTCCCGGCCCCCGTCCAGCAGCGGCGCGAGCCGCCTGCGGATGCCGAGGTTGAGCTTCATCCGGGGGTCCTTGGCGTACTCGGCGTACATGTAGTCGCGCTCGTCGTCGGTGACCATCTCGAGCGTCAGCTCGTCGTGGTTGCGGAGGAAGAGCCCCCACTGGCAGTTGTCGGGGATGGCCGGCGTCCGCTCGAGGATCTCGTACACCGGGGTCGCGTCCTCGCGGCGGACGGCCATGAACATGCGCGGCATCACCGGGAAGTGGAACGCCATGTGGCACTCGTTGCCCTCGCCGAAGTACTGCACGACGTCCGCGGGCCACTGGTTCGCCTCGGCGAGGAGGACGCGGTCGGGATAGCGCGCGTCGATCTCGGCGCGCACGCGCTTCAGGTACTCGTGTGTCTCGGGCAGGTTCTCACCGTTTGTCCCCTCGCGCTCGAACAGGTACGGCACGGCGTCGAGACGGAATCCGTCGATGCCGAGGTCGAGCCAGAAGCGCAGGACGTTCAGCATCGCCTCCTGCACCTCGGGGTTGTCGTAGTTCAGGTCCGGCTGATGGCTGAAGAAGCGGTGCCAGTAGTACTGCCCGCGCACGGGGTCGAACGTCCAGTTCGACGGCTCGGTGTCGACGAAGATGACGCGCGCGTCCTTGTACGCCTCGTCGGAATCGGCCCACACGTACCAGTCGCCGCGCGGGCCGGTCGGATCCGTGCGCGACTCCTGGAACCACGGGTGGTCGGCCGAGGTGTGATTCATCACCAGGTCGGCGATCACGCGGATGCCGCGCTGGTGCGACTGCTCGACGAACTCCTTGAAGTCGTCGACCGACCCGTAGTCGGAATGGATGCCGAAGAAGTCGGCGATGTCGTAGCCGCCGTCGCGCAGCGGCGACGGATACATCGGCAGCAGCCAGATGCAGTCGACGCCGAGCCACTGGAGGTAGTCGAGCTTCTCGATCAGCCCGCGGAAATCGCCGGCCCCGTCGTCGTTGCCGTCGAAGAAACCGCGGATGTGCACCTCGTAGAACACCGCCCGCTTGAACCACAGCGGGTCGCGCTCGAACCACTGTTCAGACATCCCAGCCCTCGCGCACGGCGACCGCCGCCTCGTCGAGCGCGGCCCGTTCGCGCACGCGGTAGTCGGGCGGGAAGCGCAGCCCGAAGCCGTCGCCCGTGAAGCGCGGGAGCACGTGTAGATGGACGTGGAAGACCTCCTGCCCGGCGACCTCGCCGTCGGCGAGGTGGAAGTTCACGCCTTCGCAGCGCAGGGACGACGCGCGCAACGCGGCCGCGCCGCGCATGCCGACGCGGAAGAGCTGCGCCCCGTCCTCGGGGTCGAGGTCGGCGAGGTAGGCGGCGTGGCGGCGCGGCACGACGAGCATGTGGCCGGGCGTCACGGGCCGGTGGTCGAGGAACGTGATCGTCCGCTCGTCCTCGTGAACGATGCTCGCAGGCGCACGGCCCGCCAAGATCTCACAAAACACGCAGGACATGACTCTTCCCCGGGGGGAGCTCGACGTAGTTGCGGCCGATGTGCCACGTCCACTCCTTGTCGGTGAGCAGGTCTCGCACGCGGTAGGTGGGCGGGAGGCCGGTCCCGACCGGAAGGATGCAGACACCGCGTTGCGTCGCCGCCGGATCGAGGTTGACGACGACGATGACGCCGTTGTCGCCCGTGCGCTTGAGATAGCCGAACAGCTGCTCGTTCTCCGTCTCGAGGAACGTGATGTTGTCGAGACGTTGCAGCGCAGGGTTCTCGCGGCGCACGCGGTTGAGCGTGCCGACGAGCGGCAGAAGCGGCCCGTCGAGGCGGCGCTTCTTGATCTCGTACTTCTCCGAGTCGAGATATTCCTCGCTGCCCTCGCGCACCGGGACGTTCTCGAAGCTCTCGAAGCCGGAATAGATCCCGTACGCCGGCGACAAGGTTGCGGCGAGCACGAGCCGCGCCTCGAACGCGGGCGGCCCGCCGTGCTGGAGGTACTCGTGCAGGATGTCCGGCGTGTTCGCGAACACGTTCGGCCGGTAGATCTCCGACCAGTCGAGCAGCTGGCCCATGAACTCGAGCAGCTCCCAGCGCGTGTTCTTCCACGTGAAGTACGTGTAGCTCTGCGCGAACCCGGACTTCGCGAGCGTCGTCATCATCGCGGGGCGCGTGAAGGCCTCCGCCAGGAAGATCACGTCGGGGTGGTCGCGACGCACCTCACGGATCAGCCACTCCCAGAACGGCACCGGCTTCGTGTGCGGGTTGTCGACGCGGAAGACGGTGACGCCGCGTTCGACCCACGTGAGGACGACGTCGCGCAGCGCGGCCCAGAGCCCCTTCCAGTCCTCGCTCTCGAAGTTGACGTTGTAGATGTCCTGGTATTTCTTCGGCGGGTTCTCCGCGTACTTCAGCGTGCCGTCGGGGCGCCGGTTGAACCACTCGGGGTGCTCCTTCAACCACGGGTGATCCGGTGAGCACTGGATGGCGAAGTCGATCGCGATCTCGAGGCCGTGCTTCTTCGCCTCGGCGGCGAGCCGCTTGAACTCCGCGGGCGTGCCCAGCTCGGAGTGGATCGCGTCGTGGCCGCCCTCGGCACTCCCGATCGCCCAGGGGCTGCCCGGATCTTTCGGCCCCGCGGTGAGCGTGTTGTTGCGGCCCTTGCGGTTGGTGCGTCCGATCGGGTGGACAGGCGGCAGATAGAGCACGTCGAAGCCAAGCTCGGCGAACTGAGGCAGCAGCTTGCGCACGCCCTCGAACCCTCCCCATGAACGCGGGAAGAGCTCGTACCACGAGCCGAAGCGCGCGAGCTCGCGGTCGACGTCCACCTCGTACACCTCCGACGACGCCGTCCCGGTGCGGTCGCGCGCGGGCGCGGCGAGCGCCTCCTCCACCGTCACGGCCGGCCGGCCGAGCAGCGCGGCGCCCTCGGCGAGCTCGCCGCTCAGGTCGTCCTGGCCGCCCTCGAGCTTGCGGCGCAGCTCGTCCCGGAAGGAGGCGATCCGGTCGGTCCACGCCTCGATGCGGAACGACCACGCGCCGGGCCGGTCGACCGGGAACGAGCCCGACCAGTGATCGTTGCCGCGCGGCTCGAGGGGCGCCTCCTGCCAGCGAGACGCGCCCGCAGGCCGATAGCGGACAGCGGCGCCGAGGACGTCGTGACCGTCGCGAAAGATCCGCGCGGCGACGTCGACGCGCTCGCCGGCCACGCGCTTCACCGAGAAGCGGCCGCAGTCGACCTGAGGCTCGACCTCGAGGATCTGGATGCGCGGCGGCGGTGTGTTCGTCTTCGGCAGCGGCACGTCGCAGGCAGTCTCACGGATGCGGGAGGATCAAGACGTGGACCTCGGTCGTTCGTCCGGAATCCTGCTGCATCCGACCTCGCTGCCCGGCGGTCGACTGGGAGACGAGGCGTACCGCTTCGTCGACTGGCTGGCGAAGGCGGGCCAGTCGTGGTGGCAGATGCTGCCGCTGGGGCCGCCGGACGAGTTCGGCTCGCCGTACCGGACGACGTCGGCCTTCGCCGCCTCGCCGGCGCTGCTCGCCGATCCCGCTGCGCCCGTGAGCGCTGCCGAGATCGAGGCGTTCGTCGCGCAGCGGCCGTACTGGAGCGCCGAATGGGCGCGCTTCGAGGGCCCGGGCGCGCTCGCCGACCAGGTGCGATTCGAGCGCGAGTGGAGCGCGCTGCGCGCGTACGCGCGCGAGCGCGGCGTGCGACTGATCGGAGACGTCCCGATCTACGTGTCCGACGAGGGAGCGGACGTCGAGGCGTGGCCGGAGCTGTTCGAGCACGGCGAGGTCGCCGGCGCACCGCCGGATCCGCTGAACGCAAGCGGCCAGCACTGGGGCAACCCCCTGTACGACTGGCCCGCGCACCGCATCACCGGCTTCCGCTGGTGGGTCGAGCGCTTTCGCCGCACGTTCGAGCACGTCGACATGGCGCGCATCGACCACTTCCGCGGCTTCGTCGCGTACTGGGCGATTCCCGAGGGACACAAGACGGCGCGCCGCGGCCACTGGCGCCGCGCGCCCGGATACGAGCTGTTCGCCGCGATCGAGGACGCGCTCGGCGACCTACCGCTGATCGCGGAGGACCTCGGCGTGATCACGCCTCCCGTCTACCGGTTGCGCGACGAGCTCGGGCTCCCCGGCATGGTCGTCCTCCACTGGGCCTTCGGCGGTCCGCCGACGAACCTGCACGCACCGGCCAACCATCCGGAGAACGCGGTCGTGTACACGAGCACGCACGACACCGACACGACGGTCGGATGGTTCGCATCGCTCAGCCGCAAACAGAAGGCTGCGACCGGCCTCGACCCGGCCGAGCCGAACTGGGGGCTGATCCGCATCGCCATGGGGTCGCGCGCTCGGCTGGCGATCGTCCCGCTGCAAGACGTGCTCGGCCTCGGCAGCGACGCCCGCATGAACCATCCCGGGCAGCCGTACGGAAACTGGCGCTGGCAGTTCGAGCGCGGCGTGTTGACCGACGGGCTTGCCGCGCGGCTGCGCGAGGCGACTACGCGCGGCGCCAGAGTGGCCGCACGAGCGGATCGCTGATCCGCTCGACCAACCGCACGACGCGGTCGACGACCGGCCGCGCGAAGCGCACGACCACGAACGCTGCGACGAGCGCCACCCCTAGGCTCGCGAGCACGTCGCCTGGGTAGTGCGCGCCGATCAGCACCCGACCGACCGCGATCAGGATCGCGGCGGCGAGCAGGACGGCCCCGGCGGTGGCGTCGACTGCGAGGACGGCGAAGGCAATCGCGAGCGAGACGCTCGCGTGGTCGCTCGGAAACGACGCGTCCGTCGAGCTCGACCACGGATGACGGATGGCGTGCGCCTCGTAAGGACGCGGCCGATCCCAGGCGGAATGGATGACGAAGTTGATGACGTACGCGACGGCGGCCGCCGCGAACCCGTTGCCACTCGCGAGCTTCCAGCGCCGGTCGCCGCCGGGACGAGAGAGGAACCAGAGCGCGCCGGTCGCGACGACCATGAACGGAATGCTTGCCTGCTCGATGCCGTGGAAGAGGCTCCCCACCCAGTGGTGGTGCAACGAGACGTCGTAGATCGCCTTGTAGATGCGCCAGTCCACGGCGACAGGTTACGCGTTCGGATGCGAGGCGTCGGTGAACTCGCGGAACTGCGCCGTCAGCAGGTATGCGGTCTGCTCGCCGACGTCGACCGCCCTGTCGCCGATGCGCTCGATCGTCCGCGCGGCGACGACCATGCGCAATCCCCATTCGCGCAACGCCGGCTCGGCCATCACGTCGATGAGCCGCTCGACGAAGCGCCGGTTCGCGCGATCGATCAGCTCGTCCAGCTCGACGAGGCTCTCGGCTCCCGCGAGGTCGCGGCGCGCGAACGAGTCGAGCGCGACCCGCACCATCTCCTCTGCACGATCGCCCATCTCGACGAGGACGCCGACGAGCGCCGGATCGGGGTCGGCGTCGGCGACGAGCTTCGAGAGCTTCGCCACGGTGACGCACCCGTCGCCGGTCCGCTCGAGCAAGAGGTTGATGTGCAGCATCGCGAGCAGTAGCCGCAGGTCGCGAGCGACCGGAGTCTGGAGCGCGAGCAGCGCCTGGATCGACGACTCGATGTCGAGGAAGAGCTGATCGACCTCGTCGTCGAAGGCGATCACCTCATCGGCGAGCTCGACGTCGCCCTCCTGGAGCGCACGGACGGCGCCGCGCACCGCCGACAGCACCCGCTGCCCCTCCTCCTGAAGCTGTGCTTCGAGTCGATCGAGGGCTTCGTCGATCGCCATCGCGACACCGTACACCTCATGGGTGCTGGCCTTTCAGGGTGCGCCACCACTTCGTCACCACGTCGAAACAGGGCCGTATCCCACTCGCCTCCGGCGCGGCCGTACGTTGGCTACGAACCCAAGGAGGAGGAAACTCAATGCCGAGAATCGGCACTTCGATTCGCATCGTCAGCGCCTTCGCGGCGGCCGCGCTTCTCGCAGTCGTCGTCGCCGGCACGGCAGACGCGCAGGCTGCCCGCCACGCCACGACGCTCTCCGGCGCGGGCAGCACCTTCGTCGCCCCGCTCGTCAGCCAGTGGATCGCGCCCATCGGCGCGGCCTACGGAATCGAGCTGCAGTACAGCGCCATCGGCTCCGGCGGCGGTGTCGCCGCGATCACCTCCCGCACGGTCGACTTCGGCGCGAGCGACGCGCCGCTCACCCCCGACCAGTTCAGCGCGTGCAAGGGATGCGTGCAGATTCCCTGGGCGCTCGGCGCAACGTCGGTCATGTACAACCTTCCCGGCGTCAAGAACCTCCTGCACATGGACGGCCCGACGCTCGCGAAGATCTTCTCCGGGCAGATCGCGAAGTGGAACGACCCGGCGATCGCGAAGCTCAACAAGGGCGTCTCTCTCCCGAGCACCGCGATCACGATCGCGCACCGCTCCGACAACTCGGGCACGACCTTCAACCTGACCGACTACCTGTCGAGCGTGAGCAAGTCGTGGGCAACGCGGTACGGCAGAGGCGTCGCGGTCGGCTGGCCGGTCGGTGTCGGCGGGAAGGGCAGCTCCGGCGTCGCCGGAATCGTCTCGTCCACCCCGGGCGCGATCGGCTACGCCGACGTGGCGTATGCGCTCCAGAGCCACCTGAAGTACTTCGCGATGAAGAACAACTCGGGCAAGTTCACGACACCGGGCTCGCGCGGGATCCTCGCGGCCGCCTCGAGCGACCAGAAGCCGGCGGCGGACAACTCACTCTCGATCGTGAACCCGCCGAAGAAGTACGGGAACGCATATCCCATCTCGACGTTCACGTACGTCATCGCGCCGCTGCAGTCGAGCAAGGCGGCCGACCTGAAGCACTTCCTCTTCTGGGCAGTGACGAAGGGGCAGACCGGCCCGTACACGGCGAAGCTCCGCTTCGTGCCGCTGCCGAAATCGGTGTTGGTCGTCGCCGAGAAGGCGATCGCAAAGATCCACAGTTAGCGCCGCATGTCCGCGGCCGACGTCAACGCAGGTCCGGCCCGCCGCCCCTTCACGGGGCGGCGAGTCCGCTTCGGCGACGTATCGCTTCAGGTGGTCGCGGGCGCGGCTGCGCTCGGCGCGACGGTGCTCGTCGGCCTCATCGTCTGGAAGCTCGTCGACGGTTCGCACCTCGCGCTCTCGAAGTTCGGGCTCGGCTTCGTCACGCGGGTCGCCTGGAACCCGGTCATCGGCCACGAGCTCTACGGCGCCGGCAGCTTCATCTTCGGCACCGTCATCACCTCGCTCTTCGCGCTCCTGCTGGCGGCACCGCTCGCGATCGGAGTCGCCCTCTTCCTCACGGAGCTCGCCCCGCGCACACTGCGCGCGCCCGTGACTGCGCTCGTCGAGACGCTCGCCGCTGTCCCGAGCGTCCTCCTCGGGCTCTGGGGCATCCTCGTGCTCGGGCCGGCTCTGCGCACGCACGTCGAGCCGTGGCTGCACTCGGCGCTCGGCTTCATCCCCCTCTTCGGGCCGCCCTCGACCGCCGGCGCGAGCATCTTCACCGCGATCGTCGTCCTCGCGATCATGATCCTGCCGATCGTGTCGAGCATCAGCCGCGAGCTGTTTCTCGGCGTGCCGAGCGAGCTGAAAGAAGGCGCGCTGGCGCTCGGGACGACGCGGTGGGAGATGGTGCGCGGCGTCGTGTTCCCGTACGCGCGCGGCGGCGTCGTCGCCGCGCTGATCCTCGGGCTCGGCCGCGCGCTCGGCGAGGCGATCGCGGTCACGCAGGTGATCGGCGGCGGAGTCTTCATCCACTGGAGCCTCTTCAGCGGCGGCGACACCCTCGGGAGCAAGATCGCGGAGTCGTACCAGGGGGCGAGCACGAACCTCCAGTCCTCGGCCCTCATCTATCTCGGGCTCATCCTGCTCGTGCTCTCGCTCGCCGCCAACATCGCCGCGCAGTGGATCGTGCGCAAGGTCGCGCGCAAGCACGGCGTCACGCGCGGAGGTCACGCTTGAGCGCGCACGGGCTCAGCGGGCCCGGCCTGCGCCTCGACCGGCTGCCACGCCGGCGCCGGATCAACCACGTGATGGAAAGCCTCGCCTGGCTCGCTGCCGCGGTCGCAGTCGCGATCCTCGGCGTCGTCGTGTGGTCGATCGCGCGCAAGGGCTCGAGCGAGCTGAACCTCGACCTGCTGACGAAGCCCCCGATCCCGTTCAGCCTCACGAATGCGCCGCAGGGCCTTTCGAACGCCTTCGCCGGCACGCTCGTGATCGTCGGCCTTGCGACGGCGATGGCGCTGCCCGTCGGGATCCTCGTCGCCGTCTACCTGAACGAGTTCGCGACGCCGGCGATTCGCACGAGCGTCGGCCTCGTCCTCGACGTCCTCGCCGGGGTGCCCGCGATCGTCATCGGCATCTTCGTCTTCGTTCTCCTCGTCGAGGGGAGCGGTCAGAGCGCGCTGAAGGGTGCGTTTGCGCTCGCAATCCTCATGCTCCCCTTCGTCGCGCGGACGACGATCGAGGTGCTCGCGCTCGTGCCCAATTCGCTGCGCGAAGCAAGCCTCGGCCTCGGCATCCCGCACTGGCGCACGACGCTGAGCATCGTCCTCCCGCGCGCGGTCGGCGGCATCCTCACCGGCACGGTGCTCGCAGTCGCGCGCGTCGCCGGGGAGACGGCGCCGTTGCTCTTCACGTCTTCGCTCGCCGGCACGCAGACGAGCTGGAATCCGACGCATGCTCTCCAGACGGTTCCGGTGGCGATCTTCGAGCTGTCGGAGTCCGCCGATCCGAAGGATCACGCACGTGCCTGGGCGGCCGGATTCATCCTGCTGCTCTTCATCCTGTTCGCCGGCCTGACCGCGCGCTGGCTCGCGACGCGCAACGCGCGCAAGGTCGCCGGACGGTGATGGTTACGATCGAGCCGACCGTGAGAGTCGAGACCCGCCGCCAGCCGCTGCCGCCGCGCGAGCGCCTCGAGCCGATCTTCCAGGTCGAGGGACTCGACGCCGTCTACGGAACCAAGGCCGCAGTCAAGGACGTGACGATGGAGGTCTACAAGAACCTCGTCACGGCCATCATCGGCCCTTCCGGCTGCGGCAAGAGCACGTACATCCGCTGCTTCAACCGGATGAACGACCTCATCCCGAGCTTCAAGCAGACGGGCACGATCCGCTACCACGGCCAGGACATCTGCGCGTCGAACATCGACCCCGTAGCCGTGCGCCGCAACATCGGCATGGTCTTCCAGCGGCCGAATCCGTTTCCGAAGTCGATCTACGACAACGTCGCGTGGGGCTGCCGCGTGCTCGGCATGAAGGACGGCCTCGACGAGCGCGTCGAGCGCGCACTCACGCAGGCCGCGCTCTGGGACGAGGTGAAGGACAGGCTGAAGGCGAGCGGCCTCTCACTCTCGGGCGGCCAGCAGCAGCGCCTTTGCATCGCGCGCGCGATCGCCGTCGAGCCCGACGTCGTGCTCATGGACGAGCCCGCATCCGCGCTCGACCCGATCGCGACACAGGCGATCGAGCAGCTCATGCTCGACCTCAAGAGCGAGTACACGTTCGTCATCGTCACGCACAACATGCAGCAGGCGGCGCGCGTCGCCGACATGACCGCGTTCTTCTCCATCTCGCGCGGCGCCGAAGGCGAGCGCTTCGGCGAGCTGATCGAGTACGACGCGACTGCACAGATCTTCACCGCCCCTTCCGACCGGCGGACTGAGGACTACGTCACCGGCCGGTTCGGCTAGACCGGAAAGCGGCAGACGATCTCGAGGCCGCGGCCGGGTGAGCTCGAGGCTTCCACCGTTCCGCCGGCCGACGTGACCACGTGCTTCACGATCGCGAGACCGAGCCCGGTGCCGCGCGACGTGCGCGCCTGGTCGGCGCGGTAGAAGCGCTCGAACAAACGTGGAAGCTCGCTCTCGCGCACGCCGGGGCCGTCGTCGACGACGGCGAGCACGGCCGCGGGACCTTCGCGCTCGACCGACACGCGGCAGGTGCTGTCCGGCCCGGCGTAGCGGATCGCGTTCTGGACGAGGTTCTCGACGACGACGCGGATCATCCGCGGACGCAGCGGCAGCTCGATCTCGGCGCCGCCGGTGACGACGATCTCCACGCCTGCATCCTCCGCGCGGTCCGCGTACGCGCGCGCGACCTCCTCGAGGATCGGAAGCGCCACCGTGCGACCGAGCGAGACCACCTCGCGGCCGGTCTCGAGCTCGCCGAGGAACAGCACGTCGTCGATGAGCTCGCGCGCCTCCTGGATCTCCTGCCGGGCCTGCTCGACGAGGTCGTCGACATCCGCGCCCGGCAGCGTCGCACTCTCGAGCAGCACGAGCAGGCGCGCGAGCGGCGTGCGCAGCTCGTGCGAGACGGCGGCGGTGAATCCGGCCCGCAGCTCTTCGTAGGCGGACAACACGGGCAGCTCGCCGAGGAAGAGGACGAGCGCGTCGTCCGCATCGCCCACCCGCCTGCCGGGGGGCAGCCCGACGTTGGAAGCCACCACGCGCCGCTCGCCGTCGAGGACGATGACCGGTTGGTCCAGCGCGCCGACGAGGGCCTGGACGCGCGCTATGTCCCCGTTCACCACCCCTTCACCAGTCCTTCACCCGGCGTCGACCCGTCCATTACGGGCATATCTCGATAATGATGCCGATGCCCAAGGTGCTCATCGTCGAGGACGACGAGGTGATCGCCCAGGGGATGGCGCGCCATCTGAGCGCGGCCGGCTTCGACGCCGTCTGGGTCGGCAACGGCGAGCAGGGGCTCGCCCGCCTCCGCTATGAGCAGCCGGACGCGTGCGTGCTCGACCTCATGCTTCCCGGCCTCGACGGCTGGAAGCTGATCGAGACGCTCCGCGCCGAGGGGATCTCGACGCCGGTCGTCGTCGTGTCCGCGCGAGGCACGGAGCACGACCGCGTGCACGCGCTCGAGATCGGCGCCGACGACTACCTCGTCAAGCCGTTCTCGATGAAGGAGCTCGTCGCGCGCGTACGCGCGGCGGCACGGCGCGGCGTGCGCCGCGACGAGACCCCGCGGGGAGAGCCGATCGAGATCGAGGAGCTGCGCGTCGACCCGCGCGAGGTGCAGGCCTATGTCGACGGGCAGAGCGCGGAACTGACACCGACCGAGTTCCGCCTCCTGTACCAGCTGGCGCTCGATCAGGGGCGCGTCGCCACGCGCGACGAGCTGCTGCAGAAGCTGTGGGGCCGCCGCGAGTCGCATCGCGACCGGACGGTGGACGTCTTCGTCCGCCGCCTGCGCGAGAAGATCGACCAGCCCGCGTCGCGCCACACCTTCATCCAGACGCGCTACGGCGTCGGCTACAAGCTCGAAGCCGTCCCCAAGTAGAAGCCCTAGTAGTCCTCGAAGGGCTGGGGCGTCAGCCCGGTGACGACGCCGCGCTTACCGCCGGCCTCGAAGACGACGTCGACGGTCTCGTGCGGCCTGTACGAGCCCGCGATTCCGAGCCACATCGACAGCCAGCGGATGACGCCGAGCCTCCCCTCCTGGGCGACGGGGCGCGGAAAGACGAGCGACCGGCCGACGACCTCGTAATCGACGCCACGATCTTGGCGGACGCCGTTCACGAACACCTCGAAGCGTTCGGGGACGTGAGACGGCAGGTCGACCCGCGTGCGCTCGGCCACCTCCATAGAATGCCCTGCGGGTTGCGCCGCAAGCTGATGTTCCTCGCGTTCGCCGCCGTCGCCGCACTGGTGACGGCAGCCGGCGCCACAGCCGCCAACGGCGGCTTCACGCCCGTACAGCCGCATTCGCCAAACGCGAGCCACATCAACACGGCGTACTACGTGATCCTCGGCTTCACGGGGGCGATCTTCGTCATCGTCGAAGGGGCGCTCCTCGCCTTCGTGATCAAGTACCGCCGCCGGGGACGCTCCCGTACCGAAGAGGGCCTGCAGGTGCACGGCCACACGCGCCTCGAGCTCATCTGGACGGTGATTCCCGTCCTCATCCTCTGCGTCATCGGCATCGTCGTCTTCGTCGAGCTGCCGAGCATCAAGAGCGCCCCGGCTGCGGCCGACCCGCTGCGCGTCACCGTCGAGGGTCACCAGTTCTACTGGCAGTTCGACTATCCGAACGGCGCGCGCACGATCAACGACCTGTACGTGCCCGTGGGGCGGGTGGTGGACCTGAAGGTCGTCTCCGCCGACGTGATCCACAGCTGGTGGATCCCCGAGCTCGGCGGCAAGATCATGGCGATCCCGGGCGTCACGAACCACATCTGGTTCAAGGCGGACGACGCCGGAACCTACATCGGGCAGTGCGCCGAGCTGTGCGGGCTCTACCACGCCTCGATGCTGGCGCGGGTCGTCGCTATGACCCCGGCCGCATACGAGACGTATGTGAGCAGCACGGCCAGGACCGACCTCGGCCGCGCGGAGTACGTCGGCTCCTGCGCGACGTGCCACGGCATGCACGGCGAGGGCGGATACGGCCCGAACCTGCAGCACAGTCCGCTCCTCGTCCAGCGGGCCGGCCTCGAGCAACGCGTGCGACAGGGCGGCGTGAAGATGCCGGCGGTCGGAGACACCTGGACGGCCGCGCAGATGCAGGCGCTCGCCGCGTACGTGAAGACCCACGTCTACAAGGGAGCCGCGAGTGGCGGTTAACACCGAAGCCGTCTACCCGGTGACGTGGAAGGAGGGGCGCGTGGCGAGCTGGCTCGTCACGGTCGACCACAAGCGCATCGGGATCATGTACATCGCGACGTCGCTCTTCTTCTTCGTGCTCGGCGGCATCCTCGCCGTGCTCATGCGCGCGCAGCTCGCGACGCCGAACGGGACGCTGCTGACGAAGAGCTCGTACAACGAGGTGCTGACGATGCACGGAACGACGATGATCTTCCTCGTCGTCGTCCCGATCCTCGCCGGCTTCGGCAACTACCTCGTACCGCTCATGATCGGCGCGCGCGACGTCGCGTTCCCGCGCCTCAACGCGCTCTCGTACTGGCTCTATCTCCTCGGCGGGATCGTGCTCTGGTCGAGCTGGTTCGCGACGGGCGGTACCGCGAAGGCCGGCTGGTGGTCGTATCCGACGCTCTCCGAGCTCCAGTTCAGCCCCGGCCACGGCCAGGACTACTGGATTCTCAGCATTCACATCCTGTCGCTGTCGTCGCTCCTCGGTGCGATCAACTTCCTCGTCACGATCGTGAACATGCGGGCGCGCGGGATGACGTGGATGCGGATGCCGCTGTTCATCTGGTCGATGCTCACGTACGCGATCCTGCTGCTCGTCGCGCTGCCTGCGCTCACGGCCGCGGTGACGATGCTGCTGCTCGACCGCCAGGCAGGCACACATTTCTTCATCCCGTCGAAGGGCGGAAGCATCGTGCTGTACCAGCACATGTTCTGGTTCTTCGGGCACCCCGAGGTCTACATCATGGTCTTGCCTGTCTTCGGGATGGTCTCCGAGATCCTGCCCGTCTTCTCGCGCAAGCCGATCTTCGGCTACAAGGCGGTGGCGTTCTCGACCATCGGCATCGCGTTCTTCTCGATGCTCGTGTGGGCGCACCACATGTTCACGATCGGAATGCCGATCGGACTGGACTCCTTCTTCATGATCTCGTCGATGGTGATCGCCGTGCCGACGGGCGTCAAGATCTTCAACTGGGTCGCGACGACATGGCGCGGAAACCTCATCTTCGACTCGCCGATGCTCTTCATCCTCGGGTTCATCGCGCTCTTCACGATGGGCGGGCTGTCGGGCATCTTCCTCGCCGCGTTCCCGGTCGACTGGCAGGTGAACGACTCGTATTACGTCGTCGCGCACTTCCACTACGTGCTCTTCGGCGGATCCGCCTTCGGCTTCTTCGGCGGCCTCTACTACTGGTGGCCGAAGATGTTCGGACGCCTGCTCGACGAACGGCTGGGCAAGATCCACTTCTGGCTGCTGTTCGTCGGCTTCAACATGACGTTCCTGCCGCAGCACATGCTCGGCCTGCTGGGAATGCCGCGCCGGGTCTACACGTACCACCATGGCGGGCTGTGGGAGGCGTACAACATGCTCTCGACGGTCGGCTCCGGCGTGATGGCGATCGCGGTCGCGGTGTTCATCGCGAACGTGTGGCGAACGCAACTGCTGCGGAAGGGCGTGCGCGCCGGCAACGACCCGTGGGTCGCCGACACGCTCGAGTGGTACACGACCTCGCCGCCGCCGCTGCACAACTTCGACTCCGTTCCCTACGTGTCGAGCGCGCGGCCGCTGCGCGACCTGCGGATCCGGCTCGCGGAGGAGACGACGTGAGCGGCGTGGCGCCCGGGCCGTGGCTGCGCGCGTGCGCGTTCCTCGCAGCGGCCGGCGCGGTCCTCGCAGTCGTCTCCGGCGAGGCGCATCTCGGCGCGGCGCATCGCACGATCGCCGCGCTCGTGGCGCCGCCGCTCGCCGCGCTGCTCGTGTCCGCCTGGCTCGCGCACCGCCGGCTCGTCCCGGCCGTCCTCGCCTCGTCGGCGCTGTTCGCGGCTGCGGCCGCCCTGCCGGGGCGCTCGCTGCACGCGGTGTTCGCAGCGCTGGCGCTCGCGGCGCTGCTCGTCGTCGGCGTCCAGAGCCTCACCGGCGCGCGGGCCCCGCGGGGAGCGTGGCGGGACTACGTCACGCTGACGAAGCCGCGGATCATGAGCCTGCTGCTCGTCACCGGCTTCTGCGGGATGATCGCGGGCGCCCGCGGCTGGCCCGGGACGGAGCGAGCGGTCGCCGCCACGGTGGGCCTCGCGCTCGCCTGCGGCGGCGCCAGCGCGCTCAACCACGTGCTCGACCGCGACATCGACCCGCTCATGGGTGACCGCACGCGGAGGCGCCCGGTCGCATCGGGCCGTGTGGCCGCGAGCCGCGCGCTCGAGTTCGGCCTCGCGCTGTCCGCGCTCTCGTTCGTCCTGCTCGCGAGCACGGTGAACCTGCTCACGGCAGTGCTCGCTCTTGTCGGCAACCTCTTCTACGTGCTCGTCTACACGCGCTGGCTCAAGCGCACCACGTCGCAGAACATCGTCATCGGCGGCGCCGCGGGCGCCGTCCCGCCGCTCGTGGGCTGGGCAGCAGCGACGGGACATGTCGGCATCGCGGCGTGGATCCTCTTCGCCATCGTCTTCGTGTGGACGCCGCCGCACTTCTGGGCGCTCGCGCTGCTGATCAAGGACAACTACGCGAACGCGAACGTCCCGATGCTGCCCGTCGTGCGCGGCGAGCGCGAGACGGCGCGACAGATCGTCCTGTACTCGGTCGTCCTGCTCGGCGTCACGCTCCTGCCGTGGGCCGCCGGCGGGGCCGGGCCGCTGTACGTCGCCGCTGCGCTCGCGCTCGGCGCCGTCTTCGTCGTTCTCGCCGAGCGGCTGCGGCGCGCGACGACGCCGCGGCGGGCCGCACTGCTCTTCCACTACTCCCTCCTGTACCTCGCGCTGCTGTTCGCGGCGCTCGCCCTCGACCTCGCCCTCTGATGGACCCCGAGCTCAACCGCAAGAACCTGCGCCTCGGCTGGCTTCTCTTCGGCCTGTTCTGGCTGCTCTTCGCCGGAAGCTTCGGGGTCGCGTTCCTGTACCTGCACTTCTCCTAAAGTCAGCACCGGTTTAGGCCGATCAGGGCCTAGATGAGGCGTCTCCTCCCGCTGCTGCTCGCCGTCGTCGCCGCCGGCGCTCTCGCCGGCGCTGCGCCCGCAGCGCGCGATTGCGTTGTCGACCCTGGGCATCACACCCTCTGCACGCAGCACTTCGCCGTCCACTACTCGACCGACCCCACACAGCCGAGTTACTCGACGGAGACGCAAGCCGGGGACATCGCCGCGTGGGCCGAGCAGGCATACGCCGCCTACCGTTCGTGGGGCTACGCGGCGCCCATCGTCAGCGCCGACGGATACCTCGACATCTCTGTCGAAGACGGCTCCGGACCTCCGGCGTTCGAGTCCGAGTGGGGCTGGACCGGAGCAGGCCCGGGCCCGAGCAACGGCTCTTTCGGCCTCGCGACGCCCACACAGCTGAAGGCCTACGCGACGGCGAACAACGTCACACTCGATCAGGAAGAACAGCAGGAGGTGGCGCTCAACGTCTTCCACCTGTTCGAGCTCGCCGTCTGGACTCCGACGACGTTGGGCGACCTCTGGCTCGACAACGGCGCCGCGACCTGGGCCGCCTTCCACGCGTCGCCTTTCGCGCCGACGGAAGCGATCGGCAACCCGGACATCGCCCTCGACTGCAGCGAGACCCTCCCCGGCTTGAAGATGTGCGACCCGAACCTGTACGACGACGCGGGCTTCGCCCGCTGGGCGTTCTTCGACCTTCTGGCGACGACGTACGGCAACGACTTCCTCAAGAGCGTGTTCGCCAACGCGGCTGCCGGCCAGCCCGGCACGACGGCGCTCGCGAACGCCCTGGTGGCCAAGAGGACGACCCTCGCTGCGGTCTACACCGACTTCGTCAACCGGTTCATGTCGGGCACCATCGGCCCGGCGGTCCTCGGAGGCCTCCGGCCCCCGGCGTACGCGGACGTCGCAACCGGCGCGAACGCAGTCACCACGGCGAAGACCGTGGCCTTCGTCCCGGCGAATCATCTCGCTGCGCGGTACGTCACCTTCGCGCGCGGGGACGGCGACGGCTCACATGCGTGCTACGCGGCCTCGCTGACGGTCAGCGTGTCGATCCCGCCGGGCACCAACTCGCAGCCCTACTTCTATTGGGACGTGCCCGGCAGCACGCCGCAGGCACTCTCGATCAGCGGCACCACCGCGACGATCACGGTGCCCTGGGACACCTGCGCGTGGGGCTCGACGCGCGGCTGGCTCTCGGTGCCGAATGTGAGCACGGCGGCCCCTTACGTCGACGGCGCGGGCTTCCTTGTCTCCTACTCCATGACCGTCGACACGAACACGCCAGTGACGGCAACCCCGCCGCCCGCCGCCGCCTCGATCTGGGGCTCGACGGTCCCGGTCCCCACCTCAGACGTGCCTCCGAGCATCGACGTGTTCGGCCCCGAGCTGCTCCAGCTCTCCGCCAGCGACCCGACGATCCGGCTCATCGTCGAGTCGAGCGGCCCGGGGATGCTGACCGCGACGCTCGGCCCCACCGTCCTCGGCACCGGCTCGCTGCGCAGCGGCAACAACGACCTTCGCTTCGCCGTGCCCAAGGGCATGCTCACGTCGCTCCGGCGCTCGGCCGCCGACGCGAACCTCCTCACGCTGACACCGACGTCGTCGACCGGCAGCGCCACCGGTGCTCCGGTGATGCTGCACGTCGTCATCGCGCCCGCTGCGAAGGCCGCGAAGGCGAAGAAGCACAGCAAGCACAAGAAGAAGTAGAGTCGCCGCCCGTGGAGGGCATCTGGCTCGCGCGACCCGACGAGCCGGCTCGCGGGACGCCCGTCGCGGTCAAGGACCTGCTCGACACCGCCGGCCTCGTCACCACGTACGGCTCGGCCCTCTTCGCCGAGCACGTGCCGGAGCGGAGCGCGACCGCGGTCGAGCGCCTCGAGGAGGCCGGATATGCCGTCGCCGGGAAGACGAACCTGCACGAGTTCGCGTACGGCATCTCCTCGCAGAACCCGCACTTCGGCACAGTTCCGAACCCGCGTTACCCCGGACGGCTCGCCGGCGGCTCGAGCGGCGGATCGGCTGCCGCGGTGGCCGCAGGCGAGGTCGAGCTCGCGCTCGGCACCGACTCGGGCGGTTCGATCCGCATCCCCGCTGCCTGGTGCGGCGTCGTCGGCTTCAAGCCGACGTGGGGGCTCGTGCCCGAAGACGGGTGCTTCCCGCTCGCGCCGAGCTACGACCACGTCGGGCCGATCGCCTCTACCGTGGCGGGCTGCACGGAGCTGATGCGCGCGCTCGCCCCTGAGCTCGAGCCTGTCGACCTCGGCTCGCTCGACGAGCTGCGGATCGGATTCGCGTGGCTCGAGCACGCCGACCCGCTCGTCCGGGCGCGCGTCGAGAACGTGCTCGCGCATTTCCGGCAGCGCGAGGCCGTCGACATGCCCTTGAGCGATCCGGGCGAGTACCGCCTCTTCATGCGGGAGGTCGCGGACGTCCACCGCGGCCTCTTCCCCGAGCGAGCGGACGAGTACGGGGAGAACGCCCGCGGCAAGATCGAGCGCTGCATGCGCGTGACGGACGAGCAGGTCGAGACGGCCCGTCGGCTCCGAGCCGAGTACCGCGACCGCTGCGACGAGGCAACCGACGGGATCGACCTCCTGGTGACGCCCACGATCCCCTTCGTCGCCCCGGCGGCCGACGTCGACGAGCTGACGATCCGGGAGCGCGGAATCTCGCTCACGTTCCCGCTCGACTCGCTCGGCCGGCCGGCGCTCGCGATCCCGTGCGGGCCGGCAGAGGACGGCCTGCCCGCCTCGGTGCAGCTCGTCGGCCCTCCCGGAGCCGATGCCCTGGTGCTCGCCGCCGGCGAGCTGCTCGCATCCCTCATCTGAGGGAGTCGCGCGGCTCCACGACTGCCGACACACACGGAGACGATGCGCACCGCCCGCCTCCTTGCCCTGCTCGCAGCCATGCTGATGCTCGCCGTCGGCGCCGGCAGCGCCCAGTCCGCCGACACCGCGCCGACCGGCTTGCACGGCTTCCTGCTGCGCGCCGACGAGCCGCAGAAGACGAGCTTCTCGCGCACGCCCTCGTTCGCGTGGAACCCGGTGCCCGGCGCGCTCCACTACGAGTTCCAGCTTTCGCTCAGCGACTCGTTCCGCGACAACTCGGTCATCTACGCCGACGACCAGGCGCTGACCCCCGTCGAAGCGCCGCCGATCACGCTTCCGTGGATCACGGGCTCCCCGCACGCACTCTATGCGCGCGTTCGCGCGATGATGCCCGACGGGGCGACGCCGTGGAGCACGAACTTCGGGTTCGACATGGTGCCGCCCGCCCCGCCCGCGCCGCTCTCGAGCTATCCGGGGCTCCTCCGCTGGACGCCGGTAGAAGGCGCGGCGGGCTACCAGATCTGGCTGCTCGACGCGCACAAGATGGAGTACTCGACGACGAACACGCTCGACGAGCGCGACTTCTACACCTTCCACCAGAGCGCGAAGTGGATCGGGACCGTGCGCTGGCGCATCCGCGCGCTCCGCGACGACGCAACCGTCGGCGGAGGGACCCGGCTCAACAGCATCCCGGCGGTCACGTACGGGGCGTGGAGCCCGATCTACTCGTCCACGAACCCCGCCTTCAACACGCCGGTGGCGAACGGTGATCCCGCCATCTGCCCATCCACGACTCCTTCGTGCATCAAGCTCTTCGGCACCGTCTCGGACATCTTCTCGGACGGGACCCCGGGGTCTCCGGCACACCGGTTGATGCCGGGGTTCCTCTGGACGGGGAACCAGACGATCGACGGGAAGACCGTCGAGCTGTACCGCGTGTACGTGTTCACGGACAAGCAGTGCTTGAACACCGTGTACACGAGCGCCGTCATCGGTTCGCCGGCGTATGCTCCGCGCCCGTTCGGGCCGCTCGCGCTGCCGTCGACCGCTGCCGGCGAGGCGAGCGCACGGTCGGCCTATCTCCCCGACGGCACGGAGCCTGCATCGTTCTCATACGACGGCGCCACCGTCAAGACCACCGAGTCGGCGTCCGACGCGGCGCCCACCACGTCCATCCCGGGCGCACCCGGCGATTCGTCCTCGACGTCGACCGGCCCCGGCTCGTCGCCCTCTTCCTCTGCCTCTTCCTCTTCCTCGTCTTCGTCGTCCACGGGCAGCTCCGGTTCGGGCCTGACGGTGACCGGGCGGACGGGTGCGCCGACCGATCTCTGGGACACGAGCTGGCCGTCGAGCGGGTACTACTGGACCGTCGTCGGCGTCGCCGCCGGTTCCCCGGGCGCCCTCTCGACGAGCGTGGGGCAAGCAGGTGCCAAAGCGGCAGACACCACATTGCCGCTGACGGACACGACCGGCCTCAACCCGGGCGACGTCATCACCATCGGCTCCGGGCCGACTCAGGAGACCGGAACCATCACCGCAGTGAGCGGCAACACCGTCACGCTCGCGCTCGGCCTCAAGTTCGGTCACGGCTTCGGCGAAGCGGTGGGCCGCAGCAGCGGTGGCTTCGAGTACCAAGACCTCGAGCTGCCGCAGGACGTCTGCGCTGCCGGGCGCGTTATGCGCTTCGGCAAGGAGAGCGAGCCCTCGCTCGTCGCCTCGGGCCAGCTGTTCGCGACCGGACTGTCCTCGGACGGCCGCCTGACGTCTGCCGTGCATACGACCTCGTTCTACGGACAGCCGCTCGTGTCCTGGACGCCGGCGCTCGGCGCTGAGGTCTACGAGGTGCAGTGGAGCAAGACGCAGTATCCGTTCAATCCGCAGCCCTCTCCGACGGGAACGCTGGGGCTGATGACCGGAGCAACCTCGGTGGTGCTTCCGGTCGGGCCTGGAACCTGGTGGTACCGCGTGCGCGGCTTCGACTACTCGCTGCCGACGGGCGCGCAGCAGATGTCGTGGTCCGATCCTGCGAAGCTCGTCGTCGCCGCCCCGAAGTTCAAGCTCGTCGGATCGCCGCCGGCGCGGACGAAGGTCGCCGCCACGAAGACGACGGCGAGCGGGCTGCGCTCCCTCGCCGGACCCGGCTTCACGATGGGCGTCCCGAACGGTTGGACGCACCGGACGCTCAAGGACAGCGTCGCGTCGTTCATGTACGTGAATCGGACGACGGGGACCAATGTCGTCGAGGTATCGGCATCGGGGCGCGGCACGCGGTCGATGACACAGTGGGAGGCCGACCTCAAGGCCGAGCTGGCGTCCGCCGCGCACGTCACCCCCTCGGCAGCGCTCGTGACGCTCGCGGCAGGGAAAGCCGTGAAGCTCACCGTCTCGCGCGTCATCGGCGGCGCGAAGATCGTGCAAGTCCAGTACATCGTCGACGGCGGGGCGACCGCCTACGGGTTCACCTTCACGACAACGGCCGCGCGGTATACGGCCGACGCGCCGATGTTCGCGAAGATGATCGCCTCGCTGAAGCTAACGGCGTAACAGGCGCCGCCGAGGCGACTCCGGCCGCTCGGGCAGCGGACGGCCGGCGAGCAAGGCAGCGGGCACGTCCTCGGTGAGCCAGCGCGCGAGCGCGCCGTCGCCGGCTTTCGCCCCGGCTGCCGACAACCCGACGGAACGCACGTCCGGCGCATGCGCGTCGCTCGCCAGCAGATGAGCAAGCCGGGCGTCGAGCAGCCGCCGCGCCGCGGTCCGCGGCGCCCCGCCGAGCCTGCCGTCCAGCGACGCGGCGGTCAATTGCACGACGACACCGCCGTCCACGAGCGGGCGCAGACGTTCAGGCTCCTGCTGGACGTCGGCGTTGCGCTCGGGATGCCCGAGCACGACGCGGAAGCCGCGCAGCTGGAGGTCGAAGACGAGGTCGGGCAGCTGCAGCGGCCAGCCGAGGTACGGGAACTCGAGCAAGAGCAGCGACGAGTTGCCGCCGAGACCGAAGCGGCGGAGATCGGCGTCGTCGAGGCGTGCCGCGAACTCGAGATCGAGCTCCCCGCCCGGCAGCAGCTCGACCGGGATGGCCGCCTCTCGCGCTGCGCCGCACACCTCCGCGAGCCGCAGCTCCATCTCCCTCGGCGACGTCGGATAGTCCTCCCGGACATGCGGCGTCGCCGCGATGCTCCGGATTCCGTCGTCGTGGGCCGCGCGCAGGAGGTCGAGGCTCTCGGCGACCGTCTTCACGCCGTCGTCGATGCCCGGCAGGACGTGAGAATGGAGGTCGATCACGGCTGCAGGGACGCCCGGACGGCGGCCTCGTACACCGTGTCGCGCGTGTAGCGCTCGAGCTCGTCCGAGAGGACGTCGCTCGGAATCGGCGGGTCGCCGGGCGGGAACGGCGCCGGCTGCCCGTCCAGCTCGATGCCCTCGAGCCGCCTGGACTCGACGTGCTCGAGCTCGATGTCGTCCCGGCCCAGTCGCGAGCGCAGCCAGCCGGCGATGAGCAGTGCCTGCGCTGTCGTCCCGGTTACGCGAACCGTTTCGACGCTCGCGACGTCGGGCCACAGCGTCGCGAGCAGCGCCCGCCACCGCGACGTGCGCGCCCAGGCGATGTCGGAAACCGCGGTTCGGTCGAAGAGCTCGGCCAGCTCCCGGTACTGAACGGGAAGGTCGTCCCACTCCGTCGAATC
Source organism: Gaiellaceae bacterium (assembly GCA_036273155.1). GTDB lineage: Bacteria > Actinomycetota > Thermoleophilia > Gaiellales > Gaiellaceae > Palsa-739. Next base: position 40,648 of record DASUIG010000055.1, read on the forward strand.
GACGATGAGTCGGTCGGTCACCCCGACGAGCTGGTCGAGCTCCTGCTCGCCCCACGGCGGCTCGCCGCGCCACCGGAGGAAGACGGGCAGGTCGGAGATGAGCAGCGGCTCGACGATGCTCGCCGGCGCTTTCGCACGGATGCCTCGCAACCGCAGCTCGATCACCTCCGAGCAGACCTCGCGGTCGACACCGGCAACGGCGAAGCACTCGAGCGACACCGTCGCGTCGATGCCGTCCGCGCCCGCGTTCGGCTCGGGCAGGAGCAGGATCGTGCGCGATGGGTGCCGCTCCGCCATGCCGCTCAAGGCCGCACGCGCGGGATCGACCCATCCCTCCGGCACCCACGCCATGTGCGTCATCACGCTCGTGCGCAGGCTCGGCTGGCCACCCTCGGTCGCGGTGGCCGCGCGCAGCTGCGCAATCGCGCGGTCGACGTCGGCGAGGCGGACGTCCTCGCCCGTCCAGTCGCTCAGTTGCGACGCCACGACCGGCCGTCCCGCCGCAGCAGCTCCTCGGAGCTCGGCGGCCCCCACGTCCCGGCGGCGTAATTCGGGAACGCCGGCCGGTCGCGCTGCCATGCGGCGACGATCGAGTCCACGAGAAGCCATTGCTCCTCGACCTCGTCGGCGCGGGTGAAGAGCGTGCCGTCGCCGAGCATCGTGTCGAGGATCAGCCGCTCGTACGCCTCCGGCATCCCCGTCCGGAACGCGCCGCCGTACAGGAAGTCCATGTGCACGGTGCGGATGGTCATTCCCTGCCCGGGAACCTTGGCGCCGATCGCGAGCGAGACGCCCTCGTCCGGCTGCACATGGACGAGGAGCACGTTCGGACGCAGGCCTTCGGCCGCGGTCTCCTCGAACGGCGGGTGCGGTGCACGCTTGAACTGGATCGCGATCGTCGTCTCGCGGCGCGCGAGCCTCTTGCCCATGCGCACGTAGAACGGCGTGTCCGCCCAGCGCCAGTTGTCGACGAAGAGCTTCGCCGCGACGAAGGTCTCGGTCATCGAGTCGGACGCGACGCTCTGCTCCTCGCGGTACGCCGGAACCTCCTCGCCTTCGACGAAGCCTCGGCCGTACTGGCCGCGAACGACCGACTTCGGCCCGGGCGTGTGCAGCGCCTTCAGCACCTTCACCTTCTCGCTGTGCACCGAATCGGACTTGAAGTCGATCGGTGGCTCCATCGCCGTCAGCGCGAGCAGCTGCAGCAAGTGGTTCTGGAAGATGTCGCGGATGGCTCCCGCGCTCTCGTAGTAGCCGGCGCGGCCCTCGATGCCGATCGACTCGGCGACCGTGATCTGCACGTGGTCGATGAACTGGCGGTTCCAGATCGGCTCGAAGACGCCGTTCGCGAACCGCAGCGCAAGCATGTTCTGGACCGTCTCCTTGCCCAGGTAATGGTCGATGCGGAAGATCTCGCTCTCGTCGAAGTGGGTCCAGAGCATCGTGTTCAGCTCGCGGGCGGACGCGAGGTCGTGCCCGAACGGCTTCTCGACGATGAGTCGCGTCCAGCCGGTCGCGCTGCGGCGCTTGCCGAGCGCCTCGACGATGGTCGGGAACGCGGGCGGCGGCACCGCGAGGTAGTAGACGCGATTCCCGCCGAGCTTCGACTGCTCGTCGCACTGCTCGACGAGCTGCTCGAGCTTTCCCTCGCCGCCCTCGTCGGCGAAGTCGGTCGCTGTGTAGTGCATGTTCGACGCCAGCTCGTCCCACACGTCCTGCCGGTACTCGTCGCGCGCGTGCTGCTGGACGGCCTGCTTCATGTCCTCGCGCCAGCTGTCATCGTCGCCCTCGGTTCGCGCAACGCCGATGACTGCGAACCGCGGAGGCAGCAGACGGCGGAAGGCGAGGGAGTACAGCGCCGGCATCAGCTTCTTGTGCGTGAGGTCGCCGGACGCGCCGAAGATCACGAGCGCGCACGGATCCGGGGTGCGCCGGAACGAGAGCCCCTCGAGAAGCGGGTTGTCCCGCTGCCGCTCGGTCGTCTCGGTCATTGCTCCGGGCTCTTTTCCAGGTGGCCGCCGAAGGCGTGGCGCATCGCGGAGAGGACGCGGTTGCCCCAGTCCGCCTCGCCGCGCGACGCGAAGCGGTTGAAGAGCGACGCGGCCAGGACGGGCGCGGGCACGCCCTCCTCGACTGCTGCTTGGACCGTCCAGCGACCCTCGCCCGAATCGCTCACGCGGCCCGCGTACTCGTCGAGGTCCGGCGAGCCGTTCAGCGCCTGCGCGGTGAGGTCGAGCAGCCACGACGAGATGACGGAGCCGCGGCGCCAGACCTCGGTGACGGCCGCGAGGTCGAGCTCGTACTTGTAGTGGTCGGGGTCGCGCAGCGGCGTCGTCTCGGCGTCCGTCTCCTGCGTGTGCAAGCCGACGTTCGCGTGCTTGAGGACGTTGAGACCTTCGGAATACGCCTGCATGAGGCCGTATTCGATCCCGTTGTGGACCATCTTCACGAAGTGGCCCGCGCCGGACGGGCCGCAGTGAAGCCACCCTTGCTCCTCGGGCGCCGGGTCACCCGCGCGACCGGGAGTGCGCTCGGCGGTGGCGACTCCGGGCGCGAGCACCTCGAACACAGGCGCGAGGCGACCGACCGCATCGTCGTCGCCGCCGACCATCAGGCAGTAGCCGCGCTCGAGACCGAAGACACCGCCGCTGACGCCGACGTCGACGTAGTGGATGCTCCGTTCGCGCAGCTTCTGCGAGCGACGAAGGTCGTCGACGTAGTACGAGTTCCCGCCGTCGACGATCGTGTCGCCGTCCGCGAGCTGCGAGGCGAGCTCCGTCACGATCGACTCGACGAGGCCCGCCGGCACCATCAGCCAGACAGATCGAGGCGCGTCGAGCTGCTGCACCAACTCTTCGAGTGACGAGGCTGTCGAGTCCACATTGGGGTCGTACGTCTTGACGTCGTGACCGCCCGCGCGTAGGCGCTCGGTCATGTTCGCCCCCATGCGGCCGAGGCCGACCATTCCGAGTTGCATCAGGTGCTCCTTCCGGTCGCCGGAGTGATGCACTGGCGAGCGAAAAACAAGCCAGACAAGGACGCAGGGAGCGTTCGCAGCCTTCGGCTACGGACGCGACCGAGGACGCCGTATGGCGCCGCTTTGCAGCCGCCAGGGCGCGCTTCGGTGGCCGGAAGGGGCACCTATGTCTCCTCGATGTGGATGCGCGCGACGCGGCGGCCGCGCTCCTTGAGCGATTCGAAGTCGCCTGCGGCCTGCGCGCGAATGAGCCGGCGGAAGCCGAACGGCTTGCCGGGAATCGCGAGCTCCTCGCCGCCGTCGTCGACGACCTGCAGGAAGAGCCCGGTATTCGGGCCGCCCTTGTGCAGCTGGCCCGTGGAGTGGAGGTACCGCGGGCCGTAACCGTGCGTGACGACGCATCCAGTGCGCGAGCGCAGCTCGCCTGCGATGCGTGCGATGATGCGGTCGTTCTCCTCCGACGGCGGGACGAACGCCTGAACGCACGCGTAGTCGCCCTCGCGCGCTTGCGCGACGAGCTCGTCGATCGATCCCTCGGCTTCGAGCGTGGGATCCTGGCCGGTCGCGAGGACCTCGTTCGTCTTGTCCTTCGCCGCCTGGACGTCGGGCTGGTCGAACGGGTTGATCTCGAGCCAGGTCGCAGCGACGGCCACTGCGAACTCCCAGCGGAAGAACTCGCCGCCGAGCGTGGCCGCACCGTCGAGGTCGGGCACCGCCCACTGCCGGTCGGGGCCCTCGGGCGACTCGCCCGGCGCCGGCACGAGACCCTTGCCGAGCTTGCCGGTCGACTCGGCGATGAGCTGCTCCGCCCAGAGGCCGAAGCCGCCTTCGGTATCTGCGATGCAGATCTTGTCGCGTCCCTCGCTCCAGCCCGAGCCGAACCCGGCGCCGAGCTCGTACCCCGGGTTCCCCTCGTCGCGGCGGCAGCGCTCGGCCATGCTCTCCGCGCTCTCGAGCAGCGCGTCGACGTCGATGCCGACGAGCGCCGCCGGGACCATCCCGAAGGGCGAGAGCGCGGAATAGCGGCCGCCGATCGTCGGCTCGCCGTGGAACACGCCGCGGAAGCCGCGCTCCTGCGCGAGCGCCTCCAGCTGCGAGCCCGGATCGGTGATCGCGACCCACTGCGCGCCCTTGCCGGTCTTCTTCCAGAAGTAGTCGCTGTGCGACCGCGTCTCGAGCGTCGAGCCCGACTTCGAGGCGGAGACGAAGAGCGTGCGCTCGAGATCGAGCTGCTCCTCGAGCGCACGGATCGCGGCCGGATGCGTCGTGTCGAGCACGTGCAGCGCGCGGGCCGAGTACGTGCGCCGCAGCACCTCCGGCGCAAGGCTCGAGCCGCCCATGCCGAGGAGCACGATGGTGTCGAGCCCGTCGGCCTTTACACCGTCGGCGAACGTGCGGAGCTCCGCGACGCGTTCCCGCATCCGGCGCGGCTCGTCGAGCCAGCCGAGCCACTTCGCCTCGTCGGCTCCGGTCCAGACCGTCGGGTCGCGCTCCCAGATCCGGTCGATCAGGTTGCTGCGCTCCGTCACGCGACCGACAGCGCCTCGCGCTTCCCGGCCACTCCTTCGAGCAGCTCGGCGAACGAGGCGGCGAACTTCTGCACGCCCTCGAGCTCGAGTGTCTTCGTGACGTCGTCGTAGTCGACTCCGACCTTGACGAGGTCGTCCAGGAGGGCGTGCGCCTTCTTGACCTCCTTGGTCACCGTGTCGCCGCGCACCTCGCCGTGGTCCTGGAAGGCGCTGATCGTCTCCTCCGGCATCGTGTTCACGGTGTCGGGACCGATCAGCTCCTCGACGTAGAGCACGTCGCGATACTCGGGGTTCTTCGTCGAGGTCGACGCCCACAGGCAGCGCTGCGGGTTGGCGCCCTTGCCGGCGAGGAACTCCCAGCGCGGCCCCGAGAACGCGTCCTGGTAGTGCTCGTACGCGAGCTTCGCGTTCGCGATCGCGAGCTTGCCGCGGAGCGCGAGCGCGTCCTTCGAGCCGATCGCCTCCAGCCGCTTGTCCGCCTCCGTGTCGACGCGCGACACGAAGAAGCTCGCGACCGAGTACACGCCCTTCGGGCTGCCGCCTCCGGCGACGAGGCGCTCGAGGCCGCGCAGGTACGCCTCGACGACCTCGGCGTAGCGCTGGAGGGAGAAGATGAGCGTGACGTTGATGTTCTTGCCATGCGCGACGCAGTCCTCGATCGCGCCGAGCCCCGCCTTCGTCGCCGGAATCTTCACGTACAGGTTGGGGCGCTCGAGCCACGCGTGCAGGCGCATCGCCTCGTCGAAGGTCCGTTCGCGGTCGTACGCGAGCGTCGGGTCGACCTCCCAGGAGACGAAGCCGTCGTAGCCGGTCTTCTCGTGCACCGGCGCCAGCAGGTCGAGCGCCGCTTCGACGTCCCGCGCCGACAGCTGCAGGAAGATCTCCTTCGGATCGGTCTCCTCGTCGAGCAGCTGCTTCAACTGCTCGTCGTAGCGGTTGCCGTGCGAGATCGCCTTCTGGAAGATCGTCGGGTTCGACGTGACGCCGACGACGGCGTCCTCGCGCATCATCCGCGCCAGCTCACCCTCCTCGAGCAGGTCGCGGGAGAGATAGTCGATCCACACGGACTGGCCGTGCTTCGAGAGCTCGTGCAGGTTCGAGTCAGCCATTCGCCATCGCCCTTTCCATTGCTTCGACTTTCTTCAGTCTTTCCACGTAGCGGCCTTCGCCGATGAACGTCGCCCCGAGGAACGTGCGCACGAGATCGGCGCTGAGGCTCGGGCCGACGACTTCGGAGCCGAGGCAGAGGACGTTCATGTCGTCGTGCTCGACGCCCTGGTGGGCGGAGTACCCGTCGTGGCAGATCGCAGCACGAATGCCGGCCACCTTGCAGGCGGCCACAGACGCACCGACGCCGGAGCCGCAGACGAGCACGCCCCGCTCCGCGCGACCGTCGAGGATCGCCTCGCCGATCTCGCGCGCCTTGTCCGGATAGTCGATGCGCACGGCGTCCGTATCGGTGCCGAGGTCGACGATCTCGTGGCCGTCCGCGCGCAGCGTCTCGAGGACGGCGTCGCGCAGGTGCACGCCGCGATGGTCGAAGGCGACTGCGACCCTCATCCTTCAACGCGTTCGCGCAGCGCGAGCGCGCGCACGACGACGTTGTCGGCGGTGAAGCCGAACTTCTCCAGCACGACGTTGCCGGGGGCGGACGCGCCGAAATGCTCGATCGAGATGGAATCGCCGTCGTCGCCGACCCATTGCTTCCACCCGAGCTTCACCCCCGCCTCGATCGAGACGCGGGCCTTCACGTCGGCGGGAAGGATCTCCTCGCGGTAGTCCGCCGGCTGCGCCTCGAACAGCTCCCAGCACGGCATGGAGACGACGCGCGTCGGCAGATCGAGCTGCTTCGCGGCCTCGACCGCCACCGACACCTCGGAGCCGGTCGCGATCAGGATCAGCTCCGGCGCGTCGTCGCTGTCGTGGACGACGTACGCGCCCCGTGCCACACCCTCGACCGTCGTCCCGTCGAGTGTCGGCACCTTTTGCCGCGTGAACGCCATCCCCACAGGGCCGTCCTCACGCTCGAGCGCGACCTTCCACGCGCCGACCGTCTCGGTCGCGTCCGCCGGGCGGATGAACCAGAGGTTCGGAATCGCACGCAGCGCCGCGTAGTGCTCGACCGGCTGGTGCGTCGGCCCGTCCTCGCCCAGCCCGACGGAATCGTGCGTCCACAGGAACAGCGACTGCAGGTTGGACAGCGCCGCCAGACGCACGGCGTTGCGCTGGTAGTCGCTGAAGATGAGGAACGTCGAGCTGTACGGCTTCAGCATCCCATCGTGGAGCGAGATGCCGTTGACGATCGCGCCGCTCGCGAACTCGCGGATGCCGAAGGCAATGTTGCGGCCCGCGTGCGTCGCGCTGAACAGGCCGCCGCCCTTGAACTCCGTCTTCGTCGACTCGACGAGATCGGCCGCGCCGCCGACCATCGTCGGCGTGTGGCGCTTGATCGCCTCCATCACCTTGGCGCCGACGTCGCGCGTCGCGAAGCTCTCGCCGGGCTCGAAGCGCGGCAGCGCCTCCACCCAGCCGGGCAGCGGCTTGCGGGTCTGCACCTGGTCCCACCGCTCGCGCATGCCGGGGTACTTCGCCGACCATGCGCTCAGCTTCTGCTGCCAGGCCTCCTCGAGCGAGATGCCGCGCTCGATGCCGTTCATGTGCGCGGCGACCTCTTCGGGGATGAAGAACTTCTTGTCGGGGTCCCAGCCGAGCGCGACCTTCGTCGCGCGGACCTCCTCCTCGCCGAGCGGCGAGCCGTGGGCCTTCGCGGTGTCGACGGCGTGCGGCGCGCCGTAGGCGATGTGCGAGTGGACGATGACGAGCGACGGCTTCGCCGTCTCCGCCTGCGCGTTCGCGATCGCCTTGCGCAGCTCGCCGAGATCGTTCACGTCGTTCACGTGCTGCACGTGCCAGCCCTGAGCCTCGAAGCGGGCGCCTCGGTCCTCGGTGAACGAGATCGACGTCGTGCCGTCGATCGTGATGTGGTTGTCGTCGTAGAAATAGACGAGCTTGCCGAGGCCCAGCGTTCCCGCGATCGACGCCGCCTCGTTCGACACGCCCTCCATCAGGTCGCCGTCGGAGCAGATGACGTACGTCCGGTGGTCGACGATCTCGTCGTACGGCCGGTTGAAGAGCTCGGCGAGGAAGCGCTCGGCGATGCCGAAGCCGACGGCGTTCGCGAATCCCTGCCCCAGCGGCCCCGTCGTCGCCTCGATGCCCGGCGTGTGGTGCACCTCCGGGTGCCCGGGCGTGAGCGACTCCCACTGGCGGAAGCGCTTCAGCTCCTCGAGCGAGAGGTTGTAGCCCGAGAGGTGGAGCGCGGTGTACTGGAGGATGCACGCGTGGCCGGCCGAGAGGACGAAGCGGTCGCGGTCGGGCCAGTGGGGGTTCGCGGGATTGTGATCCATGACCTCCGTGTAGAGGAGGTAGGCGAGCGGGGCCAGCGCCATGGCCGTTCCCGGGTGCCCGGCGTTCGCCTGCTGGACCGAGTCCATGGCAAGCGTCCGGATGGTGTCGATCGAAAGCTGCTCGATGCCGGGCTTGGCCACGGGGGGAACGATATGCCTCGCACTACCCTTGGTGCGGCATGGCTGTCGTGATCGCCTCCAACCTGCGCAAGGAGCTCGCGGGAGCGTTGCTCTTCGACGGCGTCTCCTTCAGCGTCGAGCGGCGCGACCGCGTCGCGCTCTCCGGCCCGAACGGCGCCGGGAAGACGACGCTGCTCCGCATCCTGGCCGGCGAGACCGAGAAGCACGGCGGCGAGCTGGCCTTCGAGAAGGGGACGCGGGTCGCGCTGCACGACCAGCGGCCCCCGCTCGACCAGGACCTGACCGTGCGCGAGTACGTCCTCTCCGGGGCGCGCGACCTCGTCGCGCTCGAGCGCGAGCTCGAGGAGCTCGAACAGGCGATGGCGGCCGGCACGCACGACCAGGCGACGCTGAACCGATATGCGGAGGCGCAGGCGCGCCTCGAGCACGCGGGCGGGTACGGCTGGCGAGATCGCGCCACCTCGGTGCTGCGCGGCCTCGGGTTCGCCGACGCCGACCTCGACCGGCAGCTGCGCACGTTCTCGGGCGGCGAGCTGACGCGCGCCTCGCTGGCGCGCGCGCTCGGCGGCGACCCCGATCTCCTGCTGCTGGACGAGCCGACCAACCACCTCGACGTCGCCAGCCTCGAGTGGCTCGAGCGCGAGCTGCAGTCGCTCGATGCCGCCGTGATCCTCGTCGCCCACGACCGCTGGTTCCTCGAGGCGGTGACGACGGCCACGCTCGAGCTCGCGGCCGGACGCGCGACGTTCTTCCCGGGACCGTGGCACGTGTGGCGGCGCGAGAAGGCCGCGCGCGCGCTGCACGCACAGAAGGAGGTCGCGCGCGCCGCGGCGGACATCGCGCGGCTCGAGCGCTTCGTCGAGCGGTTCCGGTACAAGAAGGACAAGGCCAAGCAGGCGCAGGCGAAGCTCACGCACATCGGCCGGCTCCAGCAGGAGCGCGCCGCTGCTGCCGACGAGGTCGCGCTGTTGAGTCGGCGGCAGCGAACGCTGGGCTTCGAGTTCCTCAAGCCGGCGCGCAGCGGGCGCACGGTCGTGGAGGTCGAAGGACTGGAGCTGCGGATCGGCGAGCGGGTGCTCCTGCGCGACGCGACGTTCGCGCTCGAGCGCGGCGAGCACGTCGCGCTCGTCGGGCCGAACGGCTCGGGGAAGACGACGCTGCTCGAGGCGATCGTGAACGAGCGCGGCATTCGCATCGGGCACGGCGTGCAGATCGGGTACTTCTCACAGCAGGAGATGGAGCTCGACACGCGCGGCTCCGTGCTCCAGTGCGTGCAGACGATGACAGGTCTCTCGCGCCCGGACGCGCAGTCGCTGCTCGGGCGCTTCCTCTTCTCCGGGTGGACGGAGCACGAGAAGCCGGTCACCGTCCTCTCCGGCGGCGAGCGACGCCGGCTGGCGCTGGCGGTCACCGTCGCATCGGGTGCGAACTTCCTCGTCCTCGACGAGCCGACGAACCATCTCGACCTGGACAGCCGCGAGGCGCTCGAGGCGGCGCTCGATGCCTTCCCGGGCACGCTGCTGCTCGTCTCGCACGACCGCGCGCTGCTCGACGCGATCGCCGAGCGGACGCTCGCGATCGAGGACGGCGAGCTGCACGGCTACGACGGCGGCTGGGCGGAGATGCTCCGCCGCTGCGAGGAGCGCGCAGCCCGCGCACAGGCGCCCGAGCCGAAGGCCGCCAAGGCTCCGAAACCCAAGCGGGCGCCCAAGGCAAAGCCCCGGCCGGCCGAGCTCGATCGGATCGAGGCGGACATCGCGGCGCGCGAGGCGGAGGTGGCGGAGCTGGAGGCGAAACTCGCGGACGACTGGTCCGACGTCGACCTCCTCGCGGCGCACAAGCGCGCGCGCGAAGGCCTCACGGCGCTACTCGAGCGGTGGGAGGCGCTTTTCGAAGCACAGACTGAGCGCGCGTGAGTCGTACGGGGGGTAGCACGGGATCGGCTCATACCCCGACGACGCGTACAGCCCGAGCGCTTCCGGCTGCCGGTCGCCGGTCTCGAGGACGACGGCGGTGTACCCGAGCCGCCGTGCGGCCTCCTCGAGCTCGACGAGGATGCGGCGCCCGAGCCCGAGGCCGCGCGCGGCGGGCACGACGTACATCCGCTTCAGCTCGGCGCGCTCCGTGTCGAAGCGCGCGATGCCGCCGCATGCGACCGCGGCACCGTCGTCACCGCGCACCACGACGAACGTCCCGTCCGGCGGTTCGAACATCGGCGCCTCGCGCGCCGGCCCGATGTCCGCCTCGCCGCCGTAGAGCCCGCGCATCTCCTCCTGCTGTGCTTGCGCGAGCGCCTGTACGTCCGGGGAGTCGAACCGCTCAGCGCCAGAACGCATCGAAGCTCGAGTCGAGCGGTACCGCGGTCACGTCCTTCCAGCGACCGTCCTCGCAACGGATGACGAGCGCCTGGTCGACGTCGAGCTCGATCCCGTTGCGGCTGCCCATTGCCCGGTAGATCGCGACCGCCCATCCGTCGTCGGCGAGGACGGTGTGCAGCCGGCTGCGATACGTGCCGTCGGTCTCCGTTCCCGTACGCCGGAGGAACTCGACCACCTCGCGCGGGCCGCGGTACTCGCCGCTCATGACCGTGTTGCCGGGGACGCGCCAGACGACGTCGCGCGTGAGCGCCGCGGCGATCACCTTCGGGTCTCGGCCGAACGCCGCAAACACGCGGCGTGTGAGCGCTGCGTTCGGGTGCTCCGCCGTCAACGCTCGTCCATGGTCAACGTCTGCGCTTCGGTGAGGAGGCGCGCGGGGTCGGGATCGATTGCAGCGCGTTCCGGAGACGCGTAGTACGCGGCGTCGGCGGCCTCGAGATCCTCGTGGCCGATGATCCAGACGAAGCGATCGTCCTCGCCGACCCAGGGCCCGAGCACCTCGAATCCCATCGACTCGCGCAAGGGCCGGACGTGCTCTCGCCATTCGCGCACGAACGTCTCCACCTCGCCGGGCGCGATGCGATACATGCGCAGCTGCCAGCGCTTCACTCGCCGATCCCGAGTGTCGCCACGACGGCTTCCGCGATCACCTTCAACGGCCGGCCCGACGCCTGGCTCGCCTTGCGCAGGCGCGCGAACGCATCCTGCTCGGACAGGTGCTCCTTCTCCATGAGGAGCCCCTTCGCGCGCTCGATCACCTTGCGAGACGCCAGCGCCTCGGCGAGCGACTCCGCTTCCTCGCGCACGGCTTGCAGCTCGTCGTGCCGCGCGCGCGCCGCGGCGATCGCAGGCAGAAGGTCCTGCTCGCGAAACGGCTTGACGAGGTAGCCGAAGACGCCGGCCTCGACGGCACGGGATACGAGCTCCTCCTGGCCGTACGCGGTGAGCATCACGATCGGGATCGGACGCTCCTCGAGGATGCGGCGCGCGGCTTCGATCCCGTCCACCTTCGGCATCTTCACGTCCATGATCGCGAGGTCGGGCTCCTCGGAGCGCGCGAGCGCGACCGCCTCCTCGCCGTCGCGCGCCTCCGCGCAGACCTCGAAGCCGGCGCGGACGAGCATCTCCGTGAGGTCGAGACGGATGATCGTCTCGTCCTCGGCCACCAGGATTCTCATCGCGCCATGCTCGCATTGCGAAGCCGGATGCCGCTGAAGTCGAGCGTCGACGCGATCACGAGTCGCCAGAGTGCCGGGAGGTCTTCGTCGGTTGCGAGCTCGATGTCCGCTTTCTCGTGGCGTTCGTCGACGGCCCAGACGAGCGGCTCGTCGAGGGAGTGTCCGGGCCGGTGGTGCGGCTCGAAGCGCTCGATCGCAGCGTCTTCGCTCACGTGCCAGAGCGCATGCGGCCCTTGGCCGCGATACGGCGGCGGCAGCTCGATCACAGCACCCGAAGGAGCCTTACAGGCTCCGGCCAGAAGAGGAGCTCGGCGGCCTCGTCCCGCGTGCACCAGCGGTAGTCGTCGTGCTCGTGGTCGAGCGTCGGCTCCCAGCCGGGCTCCACGTCCACGACGAACGCCTGTACGGAGACTCGCAGGCCCGCCGACTCCTCCCATGCCTCGCGCACGTAGTAGAACGACCCGATGGGACGCAGCTCCGAGACGTCGAGCGTCGTCTCCTCGCGCAGCTCGCGAATCGCCGCCGCTTCCCACTCCTCGTCCGCCTCGACGCCGCCGGCGATCGTGTGCCAATAGCTCCCGGAGTCGGGCGCGCGATGGGCGACGAGGAACTCGTCCCCGCGGCGAACGTGAATGAGCACCTCCTTCGCTTCACGCGTCATCGCGGGAACACGACCTCGGCGCGCGTGCCGCCGTCGCTGCGCAGGTCGAACGTGCCGTGCAGCTCGTCGCTGACGAGCGCGCGCACGATCGAGAGGCCCGTGCTTGCGCCGGGCTCGCCGGGGCCCGAGCCCTCGTCGGAGATGGCGAGCACGACGTCGCCGTCGCGATGGGCGAGCTCGATGCGGACGTCGCCCGCACCGTGCTCGAGCGCGTTCTGCAGCAGCTCGCTGAAGACGAGGGCGAGGGCGGTCGCGCGCTGGCCCGCGAGCGACACGGCTTCGAGGCTCGCTGACACGTCGCGGCCGGCCGCGAGACCCTGCACGAGCATCGCGCGCAGGCGATCGATGAGGTCGGCGAGCTCCACGTCCTCGTCGCGCTGTTCGGTGAGCACCTCGTGCACCGCGGCGATGGCGAGGATGCGGTTGACGGAATGCTCGAGCGCCTCGCGCGGATCGACGCCCTCGGCGCGCGACTGCAGGCGCAAGAGGGACGCGACCGTCTGGAGGTTGTTCTTCACGCGGTGATGGATCTCTTGCGCGAGCACGCCGCGCATGACGGCGCGTCCGTGCTCGAGCGCGACGGCTGCGTGGTGTGCGATCGCTTCGAGCAGCGCGCGGTCGTCGTCGGAGAAGGGCGTGTCCCGGTCGGCGACGAGCTCGCCGATCTGGCGGCTGCGCCAGCGCAAGGGCGTGCGGACGGCATGTGCGCCGGAGCGTCCTTCCGGCCACGCGATGCGTCCGTCCTCGAGGACGAGCGCAGCGCCGGTCGCGGACACCGCGTCCATCGTCGTCTTCACGATCGCTTCGAGGGACTCCTCGAGATAGAGCGACTCGGACACAGCCTCGGAGATGCGCGCGAGCGCCTCGAGCTCGGCGACGCGCCGCTGGGCCTGCGCATACAGCTGGGCGTGCACGATGGTCTGCGCGACCTGGTCCGCGATCGCCTGGACGAGCTCGATCTCGGACGCGTCGTACTCGCGCGCTGCGCGCGTGCGGACGTTGAGCGCGCCGGCGAGCTTCTCACCGTGGACGAGGATCGGCACGGCGAGGATCGACTCGTACTGCGACTCGGGCAGGTTCGGAAACAGCTTGAAGCGCGGATCGAGGTGCGCCTGTGCCGGGATCATCACCGGGGCACGCTCGGCGGCGGCACTGCCGGTGATGCCTTCGCCGGGCCGGAGCCGCGGACGCCGGGTCATCTCCTCGACGCTCGTCCCGTACGTCGCCCGGAGGATGAGCTCGTCGGTCCGATCGTCGTACAGGTAGACGAAGCAAGCGTCTGCGTGGAGCGCCTCCGCAACGCGCGTGGCGATGAGGTGGAGGACCTCCTCGAGATCGAGCGTCGAGTTGACCGCCGCCGTGGTCTCGGTCAGCAGACGGAGATGCCGCTCGGTCGCCTCCACGCAGGAATCGTATGGCGCAGCTACCTTGTACTCAGTGGCCGCAGTTCAGCTCAAATGCGAGATCGACGGGTGCACGGAGACGTGGAGCGTCTCGGCGCCCAGCAAGATGAAGGCGTCGATGGCCGATCACCGGAAGCAGTTCCATCCCGACTGGGTGCCGCCCGCGCCGAAGCCGATGACGCCCTACCGGCTCGAGTACTCGAGTCGCTCGCGCCAGTTCTAGCGCGTTGGAGGACCTGGGCGCGACGCCGCGAACTCGGCGTGCGTGCCGGATCGTCTCGACACGGCCCTAACAAACCTTTTACTCCAAGCCTGCAAAAAACCTTGCAGGGCGGGAATAGCGTCATCCACATGAGCGCCCTCGCCATCGATCTCCGTCGCACCGCCGGCTACATCGTCGCCGACCGGCACGGACGGCTCGTGGGCAAGGTCGAGTGCCCGATGTACGGCACGGCGCCCGACGTCCCGGATGCGCTCTCGGTCAAGGCAGGCCTGTTCTCGCGCCGCCGCCGCCTCGTCCCGGCCGACACGATCGGCCAGATCGACGGCTCGAGCGGCGTGATCGAGCTCCGCGTCGATCGCGACGCGATCCGCAGCTTCCTCTAGACCGCGGCTTTCGGCCCCTCAACGACCACGAGGTGCTCAGGAAGCACCTCGCAGTCGGCCGTCAGTTGGGCTCGCCTCCGCAGGGGACGAGCCAGAGCGATTGTTGCAGATCGGTCAAACGCCGCCCCGGCCTAGAGCACCGCGAGATATTTCTTCATCTCCCAGTCGGTGAGTTGGACCCGGTACTCGTCCCACTCCTTGCGCTTGATCTCGACGTAGCGGTCGAAGATGTGCGGGCCGAGCGCCTTGCGCGCGAGCTCCGAGCGGGAGAGCTCGTCGATCGCCTCGCCCAGCGTCTCGGGCAGCGAGACGATCCCGCGCTCGCGCCGCTGCTCGGCCGTGAGGTGGTACAGGTTCGTCTCCATCGGGTCGGGCAGCTCGTAGCCCTTCTCGATCCCCTCGAGCCCGGCGTGCAGCAGGCACGCGAAGGTGAGGTACGGGTTGCAGGCCGGGTCCGGGCAACGCAGCTCCGCGCGCGTCGCCTGCTCCGAGCCCGGCTTGTACAGCGGGATGCGGATGAGCGCCGAGCGGTTCCGCTGCGACCAGGCCACGTACACCGGCGCCTCGAAGCCGGGCACGAGCCGCTTGTACGAGTTGACCCACTGGGCGAAGACCGCCGCGATCTCGCGCGCATGGTGGAGTTGACCGGCGATGAACTGCTTGCCGACCTCCGACAGGTGCCACTTGTCGTCCCCGTCGAAGAACTGGTTGCGGCCGTCGGTGAAGAGCGACTGATGGGTGTGCATCCCCGAGCCGTTCTCGCCGAACAGCGGCTTCGGCATGAACGTCGCGTGGTAGCCGTGCTGCTTCGCGACTTCCTTGACGACGAGGCGGTAGGTGAGCATGTAGTCGGCCATGTCGAGCGCGTTCGCGAAGCGGATGTCGATCTCGTGCTGCGACGGCCCGACCTCGTGGTGGTGGTACTCGACCGGGATCCCCATCCGCTCGAGCGCGCGAATCGTGTCGCGCCGCACCGACGTCGCCGCGTCCATCGTCGTCTGGGCGAAGTACCCGCCCTCGTCGAGCGTCTCCGTGCCCTTCTCGTCCTTGAAGAGGAAGTACTCGGCCTCGGGGCCGACGTTGAACGTGTCGAAGCCCATCGAGTGCATGCGGTCGAGCGCGAGCCGGAGCACGTTGCGCGGGTCGCCGTCGTAGCGCTTCCCGTCCGGGGTGACGACGTCGCAGATCATCCGTCCCGCCCGGCCGTCGGGCAGGACGCGGAACGTCTCGGGATCGGGAATCGCGACCATGTCGGACTCCTCGATGGCGTTGAAGCCGGTGATCGACGAGCCGTCGAAGCCCATGCCGTCGTCGAGCGCGCCTTCCACCTCGCCGACCGTGATCGAGAAGCTCTTGAGGTGTCCCTCGAGATCGGTGAACCAGAGGAGCATGTCCTCCACGCCGGTCTTCTTGATCTCTTCGAGCACGCGCTTGCGCGCTTCGGGATCGGACGTCGCCCGGTTCTTGCTCTCGACCTGCGCCATCGGAACTCCTCCTCGCTCGCTCGACGGGAAGGAGTCTATGCAGGTGGGCTCCAGGCGGTCTCCTGCACGAGCGCGCGCTCTTTCAGCGGCTCCCACCAGATGCGGTTCGCCCCGTACCACTCGACCGTTTCGCGCATCCCGTCCTCGAACCCGATGTCCGGTTTCCAGCCCAGCTCGCGGCGGAGCTTGGACGAGTCGAGGAGGTAGCGGCGGTCGTGACCGGGGCGGTCGGGGACGATCGTCTTCAGCGACTCCGGCTTGCCCGTGAGCTCGAGGACCGCGTCGGCGATCTCCTCGATCGACTTCTCCACGCCGCTGCCGACGTTGTACGTCTCGCCCACCCTGCCGCGCTCGAGCACGAGCTCGATGGCGCGGCAGTGGTCGCGCACGTGCAGCCACTCACGCTTGTTCGCCGTCGATGTGTAGAGGGGCAGGTCGAGATCGTCGAGCGCGTTCGTGACGAAGAGCGGAACCACTTTCTCGGGGAACTGGGCCGGCCCGTAGTTGTTCGAGCAGTTCGTGATCGTCACCGGCAGCCCGTACGTCTCGTGATAGGCGCGAACGGCGTGGTCGGCTGCGGCCTTCGATGCGTTGTACGGCGTGCGCGGCCGGTACGGCGAGTCCTCGGTGAACACCTCTTCGCTGTCGAGCGGGAGGTCGCCGTACACCTCGCAGGTCGAGACGTGGTGGAAGCGCTGCACGCCGGCGCGGCGCGACGCCTCGAGGAGCACCTGCGTGCCGAGGGCGTTCGTGCGGAAGAAGCGCCCGGGGTCGACGACGGCGAGGCTGTTGTGCGACTCGGCCGCGAAGTTCACCACCACGTCGACGGCCTCCGCCTCCAGCAGCCGCTCACAGCCGTCGAGGTCGCCGATGTCTCCCTGGACGAAGACGATCCGGTCCTCGACGTCGGCGAGCGACCGGCGGTCGCCCGCATACGTGAGCAGGTCGAGGACGACGACGTGGTCGTCGGGCCGGCGCTCGAGCCAGTAGCGGACGAAGTTCGAGCCGATGAAGCCCGCGCCGCCCGTGACGAGGAGTCGCATCGGGGCATGACTTTAGCCCGCGGCGCCGAAATCCGATTTACAAACATGACTTTGCTAGCTTCGCCGTCGATCCGGATGCCTGTTCGCGCGCTCTCAATCGCCCTCGCCGTCGGCCTGGTCGCCGCGGGACCTGCCGCCGCGTCCCGGACCGACCTCCCGCCGATCTGCGCGACCTCCTGCGTCGCGGCGAAGGCCGGCACCGGCGCGCTCTTCCTCTTCAACGGGCACGGCTGGGGCCACGGCATCGGCATGAGCCAGTACGGCGCCTGGGGCTACGCGCTGCACGGCTACGGGTACCAGCAGATCCTCTCCCACTACTACCCGGGGACGACGCTCGGCTCGACGACGGCGACGCAGATCCGCGTGCTCCTCGCCGACGGGCGCAAGACGCTCAAGCTGTCGTCGACGGCGCCGTTCACCGTCACGGACGGAAACGGCGTCAGCCACACGCTGCCCGCCGGTTCGGTGTCGTTCGGGACCGGCCTGAAGCTCGGCACCGCCGGCGCGCTGACGGCGCCGCTGACGTTCACCGCCGGCACGGGCGCATTCATGACGCTGGCGCGCCCGTACCGCGGGCAGATCCAGGTCGACGTCGTCAACGGACGCCTCCGCGCGATCGACGTCGTCGGGCTCGAGGACTATCTGTACGGCGTCGTCCCCGCCGAGATGCCGCCGACGTGGTCGCCGCCCGCGCTGCAGGCGCAGGCGGTCGCGGCGCGTTCGTACGCGCTCGCAACGCGCAAGGTCGCTGCGCCGTTCGACGTGTATGGCGACACGCGCAGCCAGGCGTACCTGGGCGTCTCGCACGAGACGCCCGCGACGAACGTAGCCGTGGACACGACGAAGGGCCAGGTCGTGATGTTCGGCGGCAAGGTCGCGTCGACGTTCTTCTTCTCCAGCTCCGGCGGCGAGACCGAGTCGATCTCCGACGGCTGGGGCGTCGCGCCGGTGCCGTACCTCGTCGCGGTCCCCGATCCGTACGACGTGCTGTCGCCGTACCACAACTGGACCGTGCCGATCAGCGCGCACACGTTCGCCCGGGCGCTCAAGGTGAAGGGCTCCATCCTCGACCTCCAGACGACGACCGACCCGGCCGGGCGCGTCAGCCGGTTGTCGGTGATCACGCTGCCCTCGCTCGCGCTCGGCGCGTCGACCGGCCCGTCGTTCAGTGGAGGCACGGTCAGCGGCGCACTGGGGCTACGCTCGACGTGGTTCAGCGTGTCCATGATGTCCCTCCAGCAGCCCGTGCCGGCGGCGCCGATCCCGTTCGGGTCGTCGATCACGCTGACCGGGCTCGTCCGCGGCATCGCGGGCGTCTCGCTCGAGCAGCGCGTGTACGGCGGATCGTGGTCCCTCGTCGGGCCCGTGGCGCCGGCCGCCGACGGCTCGCTCCTCCTCCCGGAGGCTCCCTCGGTGACGACCGACTACCGCCTGGCGACACCCACTGCTGCCGTCGGATACGTCCGCGTGCGCATCGCGCCCGTCGTGCAATTGAACGGGCCGACGCCCGGCCAGATGACCGGGACCGTCCAGCCTGCGCTGCCGGGAGCGCCGGTCGAAGTCGACGTCCAGAATCCCGACCTGACGTGGACGGCGGTCGCGACGGGCGCCGTCGCCCCGGACGGCACGTTCGCGCTGCCGGTCGACATCGCGGCCGGCGCGACCTACCGCATCGTGGTCACCCCCGGGCAGGGTTTCGCGCCCGGGATGACAGAGCCGCAGATCGCGACCGGGTAATGCGCAAGACGCTGTTGCTGACCGTCGCCGCGGCGCTCGCGGCGGCGGCCCCTGCCGCTGCGTTCACGCCGACGAACCCGCTCGCTCCGAGGCAGTGGTACCTACAGGACGACCACGCGTTCGACGCGTGGTCGGCGCCGCCGGCGGATCTCACGCCGGTGAGAGTGGCGATCGTCGACTCGGGCGTCGACTGCGGCCTGCCCGACTTCACCGGGCGCCTGCTCGCCGAGAAGACCTTCGTCGGCGGAAGCCCGTGCGTCGACACCGAAGGTCACGGCACGTTCGTCGCGGGCGAGATCGCCGCGAACCTCGGCACGCAGGGAGTCGTCGGGATCGCCTACTCGGCGCAGCTCCTCATCGCCAAGGTCGTGGCTCCCGACGGCACCATCCCGCTCAAGGCCGAGGCGGACGCGATCCGCTGGTCGGTGGACAACGGGGCGAGGGTCATCAACCTCAGCCTCGGCGGCCTGCGCGACCTCCAGAACCCCGCCCGCGACACGTACTCCGCCATGGAGGCCCAGGCGGTCGACTACGCGTACGCGAAGGGCGCGGTGCTCGTCGCGGCGGTCGGCAACGGCGACGAGGCCCCCTCGCAACCGTGGCCGTACGCGAGCTATCCCGCCGCGCTCCCACATGTCGTCGGCGTAAGCGCACTCACGCGCTCGGGGAACGTTCCCGACTTCTCGAACCGCGACGCGGTCTTCAACGATCTGTCCGCTCCCGGCGCGGCGATCTTCTCGACGTTCCCCGCCGCGCTCACGGCGCTTCGCACCGGATGCCCCGATCAGGGGTACTCCGACTGCGGCACGGAGGACTACCGGAACGCGGAAGGGACCTCCTTCGCCGCGCCGCAGGTCTCGGCCGCGGCGGCCGTCCTGTTCGCGGTCGATCCCCTCCTGACCAACAGCCAGGTGAGCTTCCTCCTCGAACGGTCGGCCGACGACGTCAATGCGACCAACGGCTGCCCCCGGTGCGGGCTGCTCCGCGACGCGCTCAGCGGCTGGGGACGCCTCGACGTGGCGAAGGCGGTCGAAGCGCTGGCCGGCCCGCTACCGCCGGCCGACAAGTACGAGACCAACGACGACGCAGGCACGCAGGCCTGGACCGTGTGGGGAAAGCGCGACAGGCTGAATGCGACCGTCGACTACTGGGACGACCCGGTCGACGTCTACCGCATCCCGCTGCAGCAGAACGAGCTGCTGAAGGCGCAGCTCACGGCCGGCGCCGGCATCACCTTCGAGCTGTGGCAGCCGAAGACGGTGCACATCGACCGGCTCGCTTCGCAGAAGCTGCTGATCGCCGAGTCGACGACAGGCCATCTGCGCTTCCGCGCGCCCAGGCGCGCGATGTACTACCTCGAAGTGAAGGCGGCGTCGCCGGCGTTCAGCCCGTACACGCTGACGCTCGTGAAGACGACTACTGGTTCTCGAGGAGCTCGTCGGCGCTGACGCTGCGCAGGACGCGTGCCGGATTGCCGACTACGAGCATCCGTGGCGCGACGTCCTTCGTGACGACCGCGCCGGCGCCGACGAATGCCTCCTCGCCGACGACGATCCCCGGGCAGAGGATCGCGCCGCCGCCGACGCGGGCACCGCGGCGAACGGTCGGGCCCTTGATCAGCTCGTGCCGCCGCTCGGTGCGACCCATGAAGTTGTCGTTCGTCGTGATGACGCGCGGCGCGATGAAGACGTTGTCCTCGAGCGTCGAGTACGCGGTGATGTACGCGTCGGCCTGGATCTTCGTCAGTGCGCCGATGGTCGTGTCGTTCTCGACGAGCACCCCACGGCCGACGACGACGTCGTCGCCGATGTCGACGCGCTCGCGCACGCACGCCTGATCGCCGACGATCACGCGCGCGCCGATGCGGGTCCCGGCGAACACGACCGCGCCGGTCGAGATGATGGTGCCGTCCCCGATCTCCGCCGGTGCGAGCGGGTCGCGCTTCGCCGTCGAGCGGGGGGAGAGCGACGGCTGCTTGCCGACGACGGCGCCCTCGAGCACCTTCACGCCCTCACCGAGCACCGTGCCCGGATAGACGATGGCGGTCGCGTGGACGTCAGCCACGCAGCGACTCCGTGAGACGGTCGAGCGCGCGCACGACGCGCGCCCCGTCCTCGGCCACCTTGCGGCGGTCGCCCTCGCCGCCGACGAGGCGGAGGAACTCCTGGCACTCCAGCTTGAGCGGCTCGTCCGTCGGAATCTTCGGAATCGAGATGTCGCCGGAGCGGGTCTGCCATTCGCCGTAGCTGTCCGTCCGCTTCCACGGGGCCTTCTCGTAGATCGTCACCTTGCGCTCGAGCTCCATGTCGTCGAAGACGACCATCTTCTCGCGGCCGACGACCGTGATCCGCCGCATCTTGTGCGGGTCGAGCCACGACAGGTGCATGTGCGCGATCTTGCCGCTCGGGAACCGGAGGTAGCAGAAGACGACGTCCTCGACCCCTTCGGTGAGGAAGTCGCGGCCGTGGGCGACGCAGACGTCGGGCTCCTCGTCGAGGAGATAGAGGACCACCGACAGGTCGTGCACGCCGAGCGACCACAGGGCGTTCTCGTTCGTGCGCACGATGCCGAGGTTCTGGCGGTTGCCGTAGACGCAGAGCACGTCGCCGAGCTCGCCGTCGTCGATCAGCTGCTTCAACTTGCGGATGCCGGGGTGGTAGAGCAGCAGATGGCCGGGCATGAGCACGAGGTCCCGCTCGGCGGCGATTGCGACGAGCTCGTCGATCTCGGCCGCGTGCATCGCGGGCGGCTTCTCGACGAGCACGTGCTTGCCCGCCGACAGCGCCCGGTGCGCGAGGTCGTAGTGCGTCGGGACGGGAGTGGCGACGACGACTGCGGAGACCTCGTCGTCCGCGAGGAGCTCGTCGAAATCGCCGTACATGCGCGCGTTCGGGTAGCGCGCCGCATAGCGCCCGCGCAGCTCTGGATCGAGGTCGCAGAGGGCCGAGAGGGCGCCGAGGTCGTCGAAGTTCCGGGCGAGGTTCGGTCCCCAGTACCCCAAGCCTGTGACGGCAATGCCGGGCATTTACAGCTTGAACACCTTGTCCGACGCGGTGCCCTTGGCGCCGGTCGCGTTCCGCAGGTCGACGACGAGCGGGGCGTCGTCCACGAGCTTGTCGTAGTCGATCGTCGTGTGCGCGGTCACGATCGCGACGCAGTCGTACGCGCTCGGCTCGAGCGGCACCGACCGCAGCCCGTCGAACTCGGACACGTACGGGTCGTGGTATGCGACGTCCGCCCCGGCGTTGCGAAGGAGCTTGAGAACCTTCTCCGCCGGCGACTCGCGCACGTCGTCGATGTCCGCCTTGTAGGCGACGCCCACGAGCAGGATCTTCGAGCCCTTGAGCGACTTCTGGGCGCCGTGGTTCAGCGCCTGCGAGATGACGGAGCGGCAGAAGTACGGCATGTTGTTGTTGATCTCGCCGGCGAGCTCGACGAAGCGGGTGTTGAAGTCGAACTCGCGCGCCTTCCACGCGAGGTAGTACGGGTCGAGCGGGATGCAGTGACCGCCCAGGCCCGGCCCGGGCTGGAACGCCATGAAGCCGAACGGCTTCGTCGCCGCCGCGTCGATCACTTCCCATACGTCGATGTCCATGCGATCGCAGAGCTGTGCGAGCTCGTTGACGAGCGCGATGTTCACCGAGCGGAAGATGTTCTCGAGCAGCTTCGTCAGCTCGGCCGCCTCCGCGGTCGAGACCTCGTGCACGTTGTCGAGCGCGCTCCGGTACAGATCGGCCGCCGCCTTCGTCGACGCTGCGTCGATGCCGCCGACCACCTTCGGTGTCGACTTCGTCGTCCAGTCGATGCGGCCCGGGTCGACGCGCTCGGGCGCGAACGCGAGGTAGAAGTCGGTTCCCGCCTTCAGCCCGCTGCCCGCCTCGAGCACCGGCTGCAGCACCTCGCGCGTCGTGCCCGGATACGTCGTCGACTCGAGCACGACGACCTGCCCCTTCTTCAGGTGGGGCGCAATCGCGCGCGCGGCGCTCTCGACGTAGCCGAGGTCGGGCTCACGCTGCGGCGAGAGCGGAGTCGGCACCGCGATCACGACGCTGGCGCAATCGCCGACGACGCCGAAATCGGTCGTCGCGGTGATGAGTCCGGCGTCGACGAGCCGCTTCAGGTCCTCGGAGGTGACGTCCCCGATGTGGCTCTCGCCGCGGTTGATCGCGTCGACGACGGACTGCTGGATGTCCACCAGGACGACCCGCTTGCCCGCGTCGGCGAACGTCTGCGCGTGCGGCATGCCGACGTAGCCGGCGCCGATGATGGCGATGTCAGGATTCACGCGGCGCAAGGCTAGCTGCGACCCGCTGCGCAGCCGCTCCGTCTCCGTACAGCGCGGGCCGCTCGTCGGGCATGCGCGCGTCCGCGACCGCGCGGGCGAGAAGCGCGGGGTCGTCGTCGACGAGGACGTTGGCTCCGACCTCGACCGTGTCGATCCATTCCGTCGACGGGCGCGCGGTGACGCAGGGGACGCCGTACCAGTACGCCTCCTTCTGGAGGCCGCCCGAATCGGTGACGATGACGCGCGCCTGCGACGAGAGCGCCGCCATGTCGAGGTAGCCGAGCGGATCGACGATGCGGACGCGCTCGCCGACGGAGAGCCCGTCCGCCAGCGCTGCGCGTGTCCGCGGATGTGCTGGAAAGATCACAGTCTCCCCCGTCGCAGTGAGGCCGTCGAGAATGCGCTGGAGGCGCAGCGCCTGGACGTTCGCCTCGCGGTGAACGGTCGCGACGAGGTAGCGGCCCGGCTCGACCCCGAAGCGCTCGAGGACCGTGGACCGCTCGCGCGCGACCGGCGCGAGCCGGAAGCACGCGTCCGCCATCACGTCACCGACGACCTCGATCGTTCCCGCGACACCCTCGGCGAGCAGGGTCCGCCGCGACCGCTCGTCCGGGCACAGGAGCAGGGCGCCGATGCGGTCGACCGCGATCCGGTTCCGCTCCTCGGGCATGGAGAGGTCGCCGCTGCGCAGCCCCGCCTCGACGTGCGCGACCCGCGCCGCACCCGCCGCCTCCGCGCCGGCGAGCGTCGAGTTCGTGTCCCCGTACACGAGCACCCAGTCCGGGTGCTCGCGCTCGACCGCGGCGGCGATGCCCGGCCGCATCGCATTCGGGTCGGCGGTGTGGAGGTCGAGCCGGTACGCGGGCGCGGGCAGCCCGAGCTCGTCGAAGAAGACGTCCGAGAGCTCGCGGTCGTAGTGCTGACCGGTATGGAGGACCGCCTCGTCGATGCCGGCGTCACGCAACGCGACCGACACGGGGCCGGACTTGATGAACTGCGGACGGTTGCCGACGACCGACAGAACCTTCACGAGTGCGAGGCTACAATGGCCGCCGCTTCGGGCCGTTAGCTCAGCTGGTAGAGCAGGGGACTCTTAATCCCAAGGTCGCAGGTTCGATCCCTGCACGGCCCACCTTACGAGGTATTGCGCGAACCGCCGCTGGGATCCTGTAGGTGGGGATGATCCGGCGGCGGTTGTGCACTTGGATGTCTTTGACGAGCAGCCGGAGTAGCTCTTTGGCTTGCTCGGGGTTCTCGTTGGCGACGATCGCTTCGAGTTGGTTGGCGAGCGCTTGGAGGGCGGCAGTGTCGGGCGGTGTGTGCGCGTGTGTGGCGAGGCGGGCGGTGAGGTCGGCTTCTCGTTCGCGGAGGGTTTCGAGGCGGTCGCGGTGGCCGCGGACGCGGTCTTGGAAGAGGTTTGCGGCGAGCTTGCCGTCTTCGAAGCCTTCGAAGTAGCGTTCCAGCTTGCCTTCGACGCGCGCGATCTCGGAACGGGTGGAGGCGAGTTGCTCTTCGAGTTCGGGCCGCTCGGACTCGGTCACGTTCGCGAGGTCGGCGAGTGCTTGCTCGATGACGTGGCCGTCGCGGTACAGCTCGGCGAGTTGGGTGAGGACGGCGGCTTCGAGCCGGTCTTTGGGGAGCCGGTCGCCGTTGCACTTGGCGGGGCCGTACCTGTAGCGGGTGGAGCAGGCGTAGTAGGTGTAGCGGCCGTTGCGTCCGTGCGCTGAGGTGCCGACGTAGGCGCGACCACAGTGGTGGCAGCGCACGAGTCCGGAGAGGAGGAAGTCGCTCGGGTTGCCGCGGCGCAGCGATGCGTCCTCGCCGCGGCGGCGGAGGATCTCCTGCGCCTTGTTGAAGGTGTTGTCGTCGACGAGCGGCGCGTGCAGGCCGGGATGGGTTTCGCCGTTCCATCGGACGAGGCCTTTGTAGGCGGGGTTGGCGAGGATCAGTTGCAGCGCGTTTGGGGACCAGCCTGTCTTGCGGGGTGAGGGTGCGGCTTCGGCGTCGAGGGTGCGTGCAATCGCGGTCGTCCCGAGTTTCCCTTCGGCGTACAGGTTGAAGATGCGGCGGACGACCGGCGCCTTCACTTCGTCCGGCACGAGCAGTTTGGTGTCTTTGTCGCGTGTGTAGCCGTAGGGGCTGCGTCCGCTCATCCATTTGCCTTCGCGGACGCGGCGTTCGAGGCCGGCGGTGACGCGGTCGACGATGGTGGCGTGTTCGAACTCGGCGAACACGCCGAGCATCTGCAGCATCATCCGCCCGGCCGGGGAGCCGGTGTCGAACGGCTCCGTCGCTGATTTGAGCACGACGTCGAGCTGGTCGAGTTCCTCGCACAGTCCGGCGAGTTGTCGCACCTTCCGTGAGAGGCGGTCGACGCGGTAGACCAAGAGCAGGTCGATGCGTTTCTCGCGGGCGAGGTCGAGCGCTTGCTGCAACCCGGGCCGGTCGAGGCTGGTCCCGGAGGCCTGGTCTTCGTGGGCGGCGACGATCCGCCAGTCCTCCATCGCCTCGCAGTAGCGCTCCAGCCGCTCCCGCTGCGTCTTCAGCGAGGTGGGCTGGTGGTCCTCGTCGGTCGAGATCCGCTGGTAGAGACATACGCGCATCACAGGTCGAGCCCCTCCTTCTCGTTGTCGCTCTCGTTCATGGAGCCAGCCGTTGCCGCGAACGTCAAGTCGTCTTCGCCGAGGCGCGCCGGTTCGCCGTATTCCACGCGGGTCTGGTGGGCGGGGTTCCAGGCGGTGAGGTTGCCGCTTCCGCAGAAGTGACAGCGGCCAGCCGGGTTGCGGACGGTGCGGCCATACTGGTCGCGGCCCGCTTCGGCGTCCGGGTAGGCGATCTCGTCGCAGTACCGGCAGACGCGCAGCCGCTCCCGATCGATCGCCGGATACAGCGCCGCCGGTCCGTGCGTGAGCCGCGTGGCGAGGCCGAGTTGCTGCTTGCGCTCACGCGCTTCTCGGTCGCGGACGACGAGGTAGGCGTTGCGCAGTGCGTCCTGGTCCCGCCGTGCTCTCTCATCGTGCTGCGCGTAGCCGTCGAGGGCGTTCCAGGTGTGGGAGCTGAGCAGCTCGCCGCGCTCGATGTCTTTGAGGGCGCTGCGCAGCAGCGGTCCGACTCCGTGGCGGCGGGCGAGCTCGTCGACGCGTGCACGCTGGCGGCGCCGGTAGCTCTCGACCAGCAGCTCCACCGTCTCCTTCTCGGACCACGTCGCCGGCGGCGATAAGCGAGCGGGTCTCGGTTCGAGGATATCGTCGTCGAGTCGGCGGACGATCGCGGCGAGCGCCTGGCGCTCCAGCTCGTTCATCGGCTCGGTGGACGCGAGCAGCAGCTCGAGCGCGGCCGCGCCCGCCGCACCGAACTGCTCGAGCTGACGATCGAGGCGCAGCCGCTTCTCGACCAGATGGGCACGCAGCGCCTCCGGGCTTGTGCGCAGCCGCTCGCGCTCGGCGGCACGCGAACGCTCCTCCGCCTCCTCCTCGGCCCGTCTGGCGTCGTAGGCGGCGCGTGCTTTGTTCAAGCAGTCGACGAGGGTGAGGCCGCCGCCAGCGAGCACGAGATCGTCCCAACATGACTCGGCAAGCGCCCGCTCCGGCTCGCGCGCGTGCGCGCACGCGGCAGCTTCGAACCAGTCGAAGAAGCCGCGACGGCGGTTGTAGTAGTTGCCCCGCCCGTGTCTGTCCAGCAGCCCATTCAGCAGCTTGAGGAACGCGAGCGCCCGCGGCTCGGTGGTGGTGAGGAAGAGCAGGCAGGGGCAGAACGGGTGCGACTCGGTCCACGCCGCCTGGGCGGCGTAGGCGGCATAGCCGGCCGCTTTCGTCTTCAGGCGGGCGTGGCTCATCGTCCCCATGTCGAGCTCGACGAAGGCGAGCAGGCCGCGGCTCGTCTCGTCGTGGAGATGGATGAGCGCGTCGGGTGCAAGCGCCCGCTCGCGCCCGTCCGCCCGAAACAGCTCCCGCGCCTCACCCTCACGCTTGAACTCGTGCAGGTGCAGACCGGCGGTCGGCGCCTGCACGGCCAGGAGCGCGTACAGCTCGGAGAGGCGTTCGGCGTGGTGGAGGAACTGCGGGTTCGGCTCCGCCCGCTCGCCGCCGCGCGGGTCCGGGTCGCCACGCACGAACGCGTCCGAGGCACGCGTCGGCCAGTAGTGAAACGGAGCGGATCCCTTATCGCGATAGGGACGGCTACGACCGACAAGACCGAGACGGGTCAGACGTTCAGTGCGATAGCGAAGCGTCCGTGCGGGCGTGTCGGCGAGCAGCCGTTCGAGCTGGGTCTGCGTCAGCACACGCTGCTCGCAGAGCAGCGTGAGCAGACGCCGGTCGAGATCGGTGAGGGTCGCGAGCGCGTCGCGGCGGCTCAGCCGGCCGGCGTGCCCGCGGCCACCGCGCATGTGGAACTCGATCAGAGCTGAACCTCCTTATACAGTCGGGCGCGCACCAGACCGGCAAGATCGGCGTGGCTGCGCGCGAATGGGCGAGCAGTGGGTTGCCAGTCACGGTCGGACCGACTGGCAAACAGGAGGACGGCAGTCACGCCGCCCTCCGCAGCGAAGTGGACGAACGCTGCCGCCGCAGCGCGGCAGCAAACAGCGCGGTCAGAAGCTCAACCGCCTCTGCTTCCTGGGCAGCGGTAAGCGGCTCGACCCTCACCGGGTCGAGCCTGATCTCACCGTCATCGATTGTCTTGGAGCGCAGCGACACAACCTCGCCGCCGCTGTGCAGCGCGTCGTGATCGTCCATCGGTTGTCGACGCGCCGGGAGGAGCCATGCATCAACGTCCCTTACGCAGATGCGGATACGCCTGCGGCCGGGAACGTCGTCGAGGGAAACTATCCCTCTACATAGAGAGGCCCTTTTCGACCCCCAAAAGTGACAGCCCGACCGGCAACTCTTACGCACCTTTTACAGACGACCGCTCGCAGTCGGCGTCGTGTCGGTGTTCGGTCGGCTGCGTGTCAGCTCAACCGGAGGCAGCGCCGGGATTGAGGGCGGCGTCGAGGGCATCGCCTACGAGGTTCATGCAGACGAGGATGAGGACGAGGACGGCGCTGGGGAGGATCCATATCCACCAGGAGCTGCTGCCGGGGACCACGAGGGTAGTGGGGGTAGCGAACTTGGTTTGGACCACGTCCGAGATGAGATTGCCGAGCGAGGGGGCGACGCTGGAGGAGAGGCCATAATTGAAGAACTCGACGGTGGCGTCGATGAGGACGATTTGGCCGACGAGCGAGGTGGCCGCGACGAGAATCGTGCCTCCTGCGTTGGGGAGCAAATGCCGGAAAAGGATGCGCAGGTCGGAGGCGCCGAGGGCGCGGGCGGCCTCGACGAACTCGTGTGTTCGTAAGGCGGCGATGTGGGCGCGGACGACGCGGGCGACAACGGCCCACATGTAGCCGCCGAAGATGAGGATGAGGTCGTGGGGGTAAACCTCGCCGAGGTAGACGATGGCGGCGAGGGTGAGGATCACGGCCGGGTAGGCGGTGACGAGGTCGGCGATTCGCATCACGACTGCGTCGAGCCAGCCGCGGTAGTAGCCGGCGAGTGCGCCGGCGAGGACGCCGAGCAGGGTGGCGAGTGCGGCGGCGCCGAAGGCGGTTTCCTCGGTGGTGCGGATGCCGTACAGGGTGCGGTCGAGCATGTCGCGGCCGATTGGGTCGGTGCCAAAGAGATGCGCAAGCGAGGGCGGGCGATGGACGACGCTCGGGGAGAGGTCGATCCAGTTCCACCCGTGCGGGGCGATAACCGGTGCGAGCGCACCGGCAATGAGCACAGCGAGAAGAACCAGCAGCGACACGACCGCGACCGGCCGTCGGATGAAACGCCGGATCGCGAGTCCGGCAAGCCCGCGCCGGCCCCGCATCGCGACGACGTCGGGCGTGAACGCGGTGCTCGTCATCGCAGCCGCCCGCGCGGGTCGAAGGCGGCGATCGCGACCTCGGCAATGAACGAGGAGGCGACGACGAACAGCGCCGCAAGGGTCAGGAGCGCCTCGATTGCGTATGGGTTGAGGGTGCGGGCCGAGTCGCCTGCTCCGAACCCGGCTATTTCGGTGATGAACAGGGTGCCGAGGCCGTTGAACTGGAAGACCCAGTCGACCGCCATTGCCGCGCCGAAGATGGCGCCGAAGTCGAGCAGGAGCGCGCTGGTGAAGGTGGCGAGGGAGTTCCGCAGCGCATGGCGCAGTACGACGAGCCGCTCCGGTAGTCCTTTCGCGCGCGCGGTAGTGGTGTACGGGGCGGCGAGCGCGACGAGCAGTGAGGATCGCAAGTAACGGCTGTGGATGCCGATGAAGGCGACGGCCAGTGCCACCGAGGGCAGGACGAGGTGGCGGAGGACGTCGGCGGCGTACGTGAACCCGGTCGGTGCGGGACCGCACAACGAGCTCGGGAGCACGACGCCGCCCTGGCCGAGGCAGGAGCCCGGCCAGCCGGTCGTACCGAACGCATGAAAGCCATAGTGCTGTCCGGCCCAGTTGAAGACCGACTGCAATCCGAGCGCGAGCACGAATGCTGGAACCGCCCAGGCGGCGTATGCGAAGCCGCGCACGCCGACGTCGAGCGCGGACCCCGCACGGCTCGCCGCGACGGTCCCCAAGACCAGGCTGAAGACCACGACGAGCAGCGCGGTCGCAGCGAGCAGCGCTGCGGTGTGGCCGAGGGCAGGCCACAGCGGTGCGCCGATGTTGCTCCCGCACACTTGCCCAAAGCTGTGGCCGCTCGGCACGCCCTTTAGCCAGTTCCACCACAGCGCCGTCGCTTGTCGAGGCGTCGAGGCGAGCGTCGGGATGGCACCGGTCGAGTAACGGCTGTAGCAGGTCGGCGTGAACCTGGTCGCGATGAACACGAACGTCCCCAGCGACACCGCGAGAAGGACACCGGCTGATAGCAGCAGCCGGCGAACTGCAAATGCGGTCATGCGGCTACGACTGCTCGCACCCCGCCGCCACGTACGCCCTGAACCTGGACGGCGTCCAGCTCACGAACGCGATCGGATGCGAATGCTTGCCGCCGCGAATGGCAAGCTCGGCCGACGTGGCTACGCCTGGCTTCGAAAGAACGACTCGCAGCCGGATGGCGATGCTGCTGTTGCTCGCCACCGAGCAACTCTCGCGCATCTGCGCGCTCCTCGAGGAGTTCGAGAACACCCCCAGGGAACGAAGCCCCGATCGCGACAGTGGAATCGTTGTTTGCGAGCTTGTACAGTCGTTGTCATCGAAGTAGTAGCCCGAGATCGGCTTGGCGCCGACGTGCGTGACGAGGCTCTTCCCCGCACCTGCGTACAGACCGTTTCCGATGCCGACCCACACGGATGCCGCCCCATATGGGCCAGGTTCGGTGACGCTAGACGCGACGTAAAAGCCTGCGCTTGCGAGCGTTGTCGTGAGCCGACACGAGATCGTCTTGTCGATCGTCGTTCTGGCCGGTGTTCCGCGAAGTGCGAACACGCTCGTTGCGCCGACTGCAGCCACCGCGACCGCCGCCGCAGCGACCATCGCGAGCCGCCGCCGCCGGCGCGTTCTGCGCTCGCTCGCATGAACACGCTCCCACAGCTCTTCGTCGAACCGGTCGCCCGGACGTGGCGCGTGCCCTGCGAGCTTTTCGAGCACCTCTCTCAGCTCATCCACCGCGTCCGCTTCCCTCGCGCATGACCGCACGGAGCAGTGAACGTGCCGCGTTCAACCGCGACGCAACCGTACCCCGCGGCACGCAGAGCACCGATGCCGCCGCCTGGTAATCGAAGCCTGCGAGATCAACGAGCAATACGACCGCCCGCTGCTCGACCGGCAACTGTGCCAGCACGTCAGCAACAGCGAGGACCGCAGACGGCTCCTCCATGGCCGCAATTGCCTCCTCCTCGGGAAGCCCCGGCACGGCCGGCCGCCTGCGGCGCCGGCGAAGCTCGTTCAGGCAGCAGCGAACGACGATCTTGTACAGCCACGCCGCCTCCTGCCGCTCGCTCTCGAACCGGCCAGGCAGCTTCCGGTACGCCCGAACGAACGCCTCCTGGAGCACGTCGTCGACAGCATCGGGACCGCCGAGCATCGCGAACGCCACCCCGCGGAGCCTCGGCCCATGCCGCTCGAGTAACGCCTCGAACCGCCTTCGGGCAGACACCGCCTCCAACGCCCGAACACGCTCGAACGCCGACGAGCCAGCGGCCAGACCCCACACATCATCGACCACAACCTCCACTGAACTACAGAACACCGCAAAGCGCAAAAACGTTCACTCCACCGAGGCGAATTAGCTCGTGGGGCGGTCGAGGGACGGACCGCTAGCCTGCTCGGTCTCGTAAATGAGTCGTGAGGATCATCCTCGCAGCATCGCTTGGGCTGCTCTTCCTTTCCGCCGGGGTGAGCGCGTCACCTGGGCGCTCGCAGGCGCCCCGCACGCCGAAGCTCGTGGTCACACGGTTCCGGTTGCACGCGGCACCGGTCGCCGTTACGACGACGCCCGGGGCAGTGTGGGTCGTCGTCGAAACGCAGGGATCGCAGGCGCAGCTGCGGAGACTCGATCCCTCAAGCGGCAGACTCCGCTTCTCAGCGCTGATCGGTCGTGCGGGACCCGACTTCGGAGCAGCCACCGCGACGGGCGGCGTCGTGTTCGCGGCAGCAGGCGATCACCTCATTCGCGCCGCGGCTGCTGCACCGAAGAGAATCGAGCGAACGCAGGTCGCGGGCGAGGCGGCCGCGATCGCGATCGGCTTTCACAGCGTATGGGTCGCCAGCATCGGCCAACAGCGCGACTGGATCACTCGCCTAAACGCGGTAACGCTCGCGGTCCAGGCCCGCATACCGATCACCGTCCAACCGGTCGCACTGCACGCAGCGTTCGGATCGATGTGGCTCGCGACGACCCAATCGCTGCAGAAACTCAACCCGGCCACCAACCGTCCCAGGCCGACGACCGTCCTCACGAATAACCCGATCGGCCTCCTCATCTTCGCCGGGCAGCTGTGGCTGCATCAGCTCGACGACGTCATGACCGCCGTCGCCGGTCCCCGCTCCTCAGGCACACAGCTCGCGCTCCCCTTCCGGCCGAGCACAGTCGCCGCCACGCCGACGCGAATCTGGGCCACGGACAACTGCGCCTGCATGCGAGGAACCATCGCTCTCCTCGACGCCCGCACGCACCGACTCGTAGCCGAAAGGAAGATCGGCGAGACGCCGGTCGCCCTCGCAACCGACGGCGACGTCGCCTTCGTCGCCACCTTCAACGACGGAACCCTCTCTCGCGTGTACCTCTCTGACTGACACACCGACGGGCCGCTTCACCTTCGCCTGCGCCAACGTTTCGGCAATGTCCCCCGAGTAGCTGCTACCTCGCTGCCACGCGAAGGCTGTCCATGATCGCGAGCGTGTCGGCGCGAACCTCGGCATTGATTCGCCCAGCTGGGTAGACGATGAAGCCGACGTAGCGTGCGTGCGTCTTGAAGTAGCGCATGTACGCGGGCGAGTTGGGCAGGCCGCAGATTGGCTTGACGTGGACGAGGCGGCTCCAAGCGACGACGAAGCGGGCCGGCCGGTGCAGGTCGCCGACGGGTCGGTCCTGCCGGTAGCGGTCCTCGAGGAGCAAGATCAAAACTTGGCCCGTAGGCGGGGATGCGAGCCGACCGGTCCGGTTGGTGTGGATCGGTGCGGAGGACGCGACGATGAGCCTTTCCGGGTCACAGGTTGGCGTCCTGGCGACCACGGCATACCAACCCACCGGGACGCGAAGGGTCACGCCGGCAGTCGAGACGATCCTCGTAGGCGCACTCGCCAACGCCACGTGCACCGCGCCTCCGAACACGACCAGGCCGAGCACGAGAACCCGCCTCATGTCCGTAATACGGCACAGCTGCGGCATGAGTCCTGCCGCGAGGAAGATCACAACGGTGTGCGCGACGGTCCTGTCGTCAGACCGCCACAGCTGGCCCAGTTATGACGGACTCCGGCTGGTTCGCGTAATACTCGGTTCGGCCCACTTCACCCTGCCGTGGCCAGCAGCCGCTTGAGATCGTGCGCGATCGCGGCGGGCCGGGCGGTGGCGTCGGGACACGCGCGTCGATATGCGCGCCGGCCCGCGGTCGGCGGAGCCGGAGAGAAACAAGAAGCCGCCGGCCGGCTGAACGCTCGAAAACGTCCCGCCGGCCGGCAGCCAGAGTGACGCGACGAGGGCGGCGAGCGCCCGCACGCGCCGAGTATGCCGTGCGGCCTAGTAGGGAGGCGGCCCTTCGTCGACGTACCGGCCGCCGCGCCGGCCCGTCCAGTAGCCGGGGCCCATCCACGACGACCAGAAGATCATCGACAGGACGATCCCGACGATCCCGACGATCAGCAGGATCCAGCCGACCGCGTGGATGTTGACGCCTGAGACGGTGGCACTCACCGCGAACGCCAGAACGGCGCCGACGGCTGCGAGCAGGATTCCAACTCCAAGACCCATACGTCCTCCTTTCCACGGCAGAACGGACAACCCGGGGTTCTGGTTGCGGTTCCGTTAGGCTCCAAAACCGGATGCGTAGGGGCTCGATCGCGTCGCTGCTGGGAATCGGGGTCGTCGCGGGCGGGATCGCCGCAGCGGTGGCGCTCGCGATTCCGTGGATGCCGACCTCGGCCTCGAAGGAGGCCGGGCGGATCGACTTCGTGTTCTGGTTCGTGGTGACGATCTGCATCGTCATCTTCGCGGTCGTCGCCGCGGCCATCCTGTACTCGGTCTTCCGCTTTCGGGCGGCGCCCGACGACGATTCGGACGGCCCGCCGATCCACGGCCACACCGGCCTCGAGATCACCTGGACGCTCGTTCCGACCGTGCTCGTCACCGCCATCGGGATCGTCAGCGCGATCGCCCTCTCCCGCGACGACGCGATCGCGAAGAACGCCCTTCACATCGACGTCATCGCCCAACAGTTCACCTGGACGTTCAAGTACCCGGACGCGAATGGGCTCACGAGCTCGACGCTCATGCTCCCGAACGGCCGCGAAGCGGTGCTCGACTTCCAGTCGAGAGATGTCATCCACGCCTTCTTCGTGCCCGAGTTCCGCGAGAACATGGACATCGTCCCCGGCCTGACGACGACCATCAACGTCACCCCGACGCGGATCGGCACGTACCCGGTGATCTGCAACGAGCTGTGCGGTCTCGGCCACGCGACCATGCGCTCGACCGCCCAGGTGATGACGCCGACCGCCTTCGACAAATGGCTCAAGGGGCAGTCGAAGGCGGTCACGTCTCCGAGCCCGGCCACGGCGGGGGCGGCGGTGTTCAAGAACAACGGCTGCGCCGCCTGCCACACGCTCACGGCGGCGAGCGCGACGGGCAAGATCGGCCCCGACCTCGACAAGCTGCCTGCCGATGCGCGGCAGGCCAAGCAGCCGCTCGCGTCGTTCGTGCGCACGTCGATCACCGACCCGAACGCCTACATCCAGCCCGGCTACCCGAAGAACGTCATGCCCGAGACCTTCGGCAAGGCGATCCCGAAGCAGCAGCTCGACGCACTCGTCACCTATCTGATCAACTCGAGCAAATGACCGCCGCCACCCTCGACCCGCACGAGCACCAGCTGGCGCCCGCCGGCAGCCGAGGCCCGGTCCGGCGCCTGGTCCTCGGTCCCGGGTTCATCCGCGCCGGCTGGATGTTCTGCCTCTTCGGCGCGATCGGCTTCGGCCTCGTCATCGGCTTCCGCTGGTGGGGCGGCTGGCACCCGCTCTTCGACATGCAGCCGATCACGCTCGTCTCGCTGCTCGTCGCCGGGCCGCTCGGCTTCCTCGCCGGCATCGGCGCGTTCGACTACTGGGCGCGCTATGCGATCGGCTCACCGACGCGGCCGGAGGACCACTCCGGGCACGGCGCGCGCACGTGGCACGACTACTTCCGCGTCAACACCGACCACAAGGTGATCGGCGTCCAGTACCTCGTGACGACGATCTTCTTCTTCATCGCCGGCGGCTTCCTCGCGATGCTCGTCCGCGTCCAGCTCGCCCGGCCCGGGACGCACTTCTTCGACCCGCAGACCTACAACGGCCTGTTCTCGGTCCATGCGTCGCTGATGATCTTCCTGTTCGTGATCCCGGCCTTCGCCGGCCTCGCGAACTTCGTCGTGCCGCTGATGCTCGGCGCGCCCGACATGGCGTTCCCGCGCCTGAACGCGCTGTCGTTCTGGCTCCTGCCGATCGCCGGGATCATGATGCTCTCGTCGTTCGTCGTCCCCGGCGGCGCCTTCGCCTGCGGCTGGACGGGCTACGCGCCGCTGTGCTCGACGCACCAGCCGCTGGGCGCGATCTTCTTCAACCAGGGCGTGCAGTGGGCCGGCGCGTCGTCGATCATGACCGCGCTCAACTTCCTGGTCACGATCATCACGATGCGCGCGCCCGGAATGACGTTCTGGCGCATGCCGCTGCTCGTGTGGGCGAACTTCACGACGTCACTGCTCGTCGTGATCGCGACGCCGTTCATCGCCGGCTCGCAGTTCTTCTCGATGTTCGACCACGTGATGCACACCGCGTTCTTCGATCCG
>DASUIG010000056.1:0-16416 GCA_036273155.1 Gaiellaceae bacterium
GCGGCGTTCTTCATCTCGATCGGCATGCGCGGGTATGCGCGGCTGCAGAAGATCTGCTTCTACGGCGGCATGCTCGGCCTCCTGATCATCTTCGGGCTGCTGATCTTCCACACGAAGACGGCGTTCCAGGGCGCGTTCAACCACTACGCCCAGCACACGTACGGGTCGAAGTCGCCGAACGCGTACGCGGACACGCTGAAGAGCACGTACACCGGGGCGAGCTCGCTCGGTGGCCTCGCGTTCGGGTCGACGGTCCTGCTCATCCCGATGATCGCGTTCTTCAACCTGTGGTCGAACTGGGGCGCAACGCTCTACGGCGAAGTCCGGGGCGCGTCGGATTTCCGCAAGAACATCTACGCGATGGCGGGCGCGCTCGTCGTCACGACGATCCTCGCGGTCATCTTCATCCTGCTCATCGCCCACACGATGGGCTGGAACTTCTACAACTCGGCCAACAACGCGTGGTGGAACGGGAAGGACGCGCTCGGCGGCGTCTGGCCGTATCCGGTGACGCTGGCGACGTTCTTCGTCAGCCCGTGGCTGCAGTTCCTCGTCATCGCGCTCATGTCGCTGTGGTTCTTCGGCTGGGTCGGGACGGTGTTCCTCACCGCGAGCCGCGTCATCTTCGCGACCGCGTTCGACCGGATCCTTCCGGAGTGGGCAGCTCGCGTCGACCGGCGCGGGACGCCCTACTACGCGATCCTGATCATGCTCGGGCCGTCGCTGATCATCTCGTACTTCTACGCGTACAACGCGACGTTCACGTCGTGGACGCTGGATGCGACGCTCGTGATCGCGGTGACGTTCACCGGGTCGACGGTGGCCGCGGGCGTGCTCCCGTGGCGCAAGCCGGAGATCTACAACGCGTCGCCGATCGCGAAGTACAAGGTGGCCGGCCTCCCGCTGATCACGGCGGCGGCTGCGTTGTTCCTCGCCTTCCTCGGCTACTGCATCTACAAGTGGCTCTCGGACGGCGTGTACGGCTCGAACAACCGCGGCTCGCTCTACTACATGGGCGCGCTGTACGGCGTGGCGCTCGCCATCTACGTTGTCTCCCGCATCGTGCGGAAGCGGCAAGGGATGGATCTCGGCATGGTCTACAACGAGATACCCGCGGAATAGCGGGCGAGGTATCGCGATGCACGAGGGGCGGCGAAAGCCGCCCTTCGTCTTCTCGGGACACGACGGGGGACACTCCCCGTAACGAGACCGTGCGGGTTTTGTGACACCGCCGTACCGGGGCCAGGCCCTGTTAGGAAAGAGTTATCGGTCGTGTCCTAGGCCAGCAGGTCCGTCGGGGCCACGGTGGCCGGGACGAGCTCGCCCATCACGTCCACTTCGACCGCGTCGCCCTCGGCCAGCTCGGCCGGGAGCTTCGCCAGTGCAACGTTGCGCTGCACCGTGAAGCCGTACGCGGCGCTGCGGACTCGGCCGACGACCTCGCCGTCGCGGTGGACCGCTTCGCCGCCGTAGAGCGTCAGGTATTCGTCCGCTCCGACGAGGAGCGTGCGCAGCATCGTCGCCGGCTCGCGGTCGAGCTCCGGCCACTTGTCCTTCGCAACCGCGAACGCGAGGCCGGAGTCGAGCGGCGTGTCCGACGCCGTCAGATCGGTGCCGAAGTAGCGGTAGCCCTTCTCGATCCGCAGCGAGTCGAGCGCCTGATAGCCGATCGGCTCCGGGTCGAGCGTGTCGACGAGGAAGTCCCACACCTCCCCCGCCCGCTCCGGCGCGACGTACAGCTCGTAGCCGTACTCGCCTACATAGGTCATCCGCTGCGCGAGCACATCCACGCCGCCGACGTCGATCTGCTTGGCCGTCCGGAACGGGAAGTCCTCGAGCGCGCCGCGCACGGCCGGGCCCCACAGCCCGATCACGGCCCACTCGTCGCTCACGTCGTTCACGTGCGCGCCGTGCAGCTCGAGGAACCCGCGATCCGAGTCGACCGCGCCGGCACCGGTGACGACGCGGAAACGATCCTCGGCCAGCCGCGTCACCGTCACGTCGCCGACGATGCGGCCGCGGTGGTCGAGCAGCTGCGTGTACGCGATCGACCCCACGGGCCGGTCGATGCGCCCGCCGCACACGCGCTCGAGCACGTCCAGCTCCGACAGCTCGAGCTTCCCGAACGAGGTCATGTCGATGATCCCCGCCCGCTCGCGGATGGCCGCATGCTCGACCGCGAGCCGCTCGTGCCACGGCGGCCGCACCCAGCCGCCGGCCGCGCGCTGCTCTTCCCCCGCCCGCCGCGCCGGCTTCCCGGGCTCGAACCAGTCCGCGCGCTCCCAGCCGTTCTTCGTCCCGAAGACGGCGCCGCGCCCCTCGAGCCGCGAGTGTAGCGGCGAGAGGCGCTTCGGCCTGCCCGCTTCGGACACGTCCAGCGGGTACCTCAGCCGGTAGTAGTACTTGTAGACCTCGCGCCCGCCCGCGGCCGCAAACGCTGAATCCCGGTACGGCCCGCCGAAGCGCCACGGCCGGTACGGCTGCACGTCCACCTCGGCCGCGCCCTCCGTGTACAGCTCCGCGAGCGCCTTCCCGAGCCCGCCCGCGCCGCCGAAGCCGTTGAGCGACAGCCCGGCCGCCATCCAGAACCCTTCGACGCCGGGCATCTCGCCGAGCAGCGGGTTCCCGTCCGGGGTCATCGCGTCGGGATGGCACACCAGTGCGATCAGCCCCGCGTCGTCGAGGAACGGAAACCGCCGCACCGCGCCGGCCATGAGCTGCTCGAAGCGCGCGTGGTCGGGCGGCAGCGCCCGCGCGCCGTGCTCCCACGGCACGCCGTCCTCCCAGCGCGACACCGGGTTCGGCTCGTAGCCGCCGAAGAGCACGCCCCCGCTCTCCGCCTTGCCGTACACGAGGTTGTCGGTGTCGCGGAAGCACGGCGTGTCGCGCGGCAGCTCGGCGCCCTCGACCGCATGCAGCGCCACGTGCTGATGGTCGACGGGGATGGAGCAGACGAACGCTCCCACCATCTGCGCGACGCGCGGCGCCCACATGCCCGCCGCGTTCACGACCGCCTCGCACTCGATCGTCCCGTGCTCCGTCTCGACCGCGCGCACGCGGCCGTCGCGCACCTCGATCCCGGTGACGAGCGTCCGCGTGCGGATGTCGACGCCGAGGTCGCGCGCCGCCGACGCGACCGCGTACGACGCGATGTGCGGATCGACGTACCCGTCGCCCGGCATCCACACGGCGCCGAACAGCGAGTCCGGCGAGACCTGCGGAAAGTGCCGGCGCGCTTCCTCCGGCCCGACGAGCTCCGCGTCGAGCCCGATCGCGTGCGCGCGCGACACGCCGCGGCGCAGCTCGAGGAAGCTCTCCTCGCTCGACGCGATGCGCAGGCTCCCGACCGGCTCGAACACGCCCAACTCCTCGTACAGCTGCACGCTGTAGCGACGGAAGCGCATCATCGTCGGCGACGGATTGAATTGCGTCACGAGCCCGGCGGCGTGATGGGTCGAGCCACTCGTCAGCTCGCCCTTCTCGACGAGCACGACGTCGCGGACGCCCGCTTTCGCGAGGTGGTAGGCGCAACTGACGCCAGCGATCCCTCCGCCGATGACGACGACCTGCGTCACGCGCGGACGCGTTCTCCCTTGGGGTCGTAGAGCGGCTCGGCGCGCACCTCACCGGCGACCCAGTCGCCGAAGATGTCCACCGCGACCTGCGTGCCCGGCGCGGACTGCGCGACCGGCACGTACGCGAGCACGATGCTCGCGCCGACCGCGTAGCCGAAGCCGCCGCTCGTCACGCGGCCGACGATCTCGTCCCCCGCGCGCACGGGCTCCGAACCGAGCGCGACCGCACGCGGATCGTCGAGGACGATGCACACGAGCTTCTGCTTCGGCTCACGCAACGCGTCCCGGCCGATGAAGTCCCCCTTGTCCATCTTCACCGCGAACCCGAGGCCGGCCTCGAGCGGCGTCGTTTCCGCCGTCAGGTCGCTCCCCCACGCGCGGTAGCCCTTCTCGAGGCGCAGCGACTCGATCGCGCGGTAGCCGCCGGGCGTGACGCCGTCGACGTGCAGCGTGTCCCACAGCGTCGCGCCGTACTCCGCCGGGCAGTACAGCTCCCACCCGAGCTCGCCGACGTACGTGACGCGCGACGCGATGCACGGCACGTCGCCGACCGTGATCTCTCGTGCCGTCATGTACGCATGCGGAAGGTCGAGCACCTCGCGCACCTTCGGCCCCCACAGGCACAAGCATGCGTACGCAGAGGTGACGTCGTTCACGTACACGGATCCGTCGCGCGGCATGTTCCGCTCGAGCCACGCGCGGTCGTGCGTGCCGAACGCCGTGCCGGTGACCATCAGGAAGCGATCCTCCGCGCGGCGCAGCACGGACAGGTCGGCCTCGATCCCGCCGCGCGCATTCAGGAGCTGCGTGTACACGACGGTTCCGACCGGCCGGTCGATGCGGTTCGCGCACAGCCGCTCGAGAAAGCCGAGCGCCCCGGGGCCGAGCACCTCGAGCTTGGAGAAGCTCGACTGGTCGAAGAGCGCGATCCCCTCGCGCGCCGCGCGAGCCTCGACCTCGATCGCCGGCGACCAGTTCTCGCCCGCCCAGCCGCGCGGGCGCAGCGACGCGTCGCCGCCCGCGGCGTTCGACTCGTACCAGTTGACGCGCTCCCAGCCGCCCTTCTCCCCGAAGGACGCGTCCAGCGCGATATGCCGCTGATATACGGGTGATACGCGGAGCGGCCTGCCGGCCCGGCGCTCCTGGCCCGGGTACTTGATGTCGTAGTACTGCGACAGCGCCTCGTACGAGCGCGCGAGCGTGTACTCGCGGCTCCGGTACTGCCGTCCGAAACGGCGCCAGTCGAGCGGCCACACGTCCCACTCGGGACGGCCGTCGACGATCCACTCGCTCATCATCTTCCCGATCCCGCCCGCGCCCGCGAGCCCGTGCGCGCAGCCGCCGGCCGCGATCCAGAATCCGGGCACGTCCGTCTCGCCGAGCAGGAAGTCGGCGTCGGGCGTGAACGCCTCCGGCCCGTTGAAGAACATCTTCACCTCGGCGTCCTCCATCGCGGGCACGCGGTGGATCGCGTTCGCGAACAGCTCCTCCATCCGCTCCCACTCCTGCGGGAGGAGCTTCGCCTCGAAGCCGTCGGGGATGCCGTCGAGCGCCCACGGCGCGGGCTTGCGCTCGTACCCGCCCATGACGAGCCCGCCGACCTCGGTGCGGAAGTAGATGAGGTTGTCGGGGTCGCGCAGCGTCGGCAGCGGCTCGAGCGCGGGCTCGAACGGCTCGGTGACGAGGTACTGGTGCCCGAACGGGATCATCGGCACGTCGACGCCGACGAGAGCCGCGACCTGGCGCGCGTACATGCCGGCCGCGTCGACGACCACCTCGCACTCGATGCGGCCCTTGTCGGTCTCGACCGCGCACACGCGGCCGTCGCGCGTCTCGATACCGGTGACGCGCGTGCGCACCTCGATCTGCGCGCCGAGTCGGCGCGCGCCGTCGGCGAGCGCGAACGTCAGCTGGCTCGGATCGAGGTAGCCGTCGTCGGGGATGAACGCGGCGGCGAGCACGCCGTCGGTCGACATCGGCGGGAAGAGCGCCTGCGCCTCCTCGGCGGAGACGATCTCCATCGGCAGGCCGAACGTCTTCGCCCACGACGCCTGCCGGCGGATCTCCTCGAGCCGCGGCTGCGACGACGCGAGCCGCAGGCCGCCGAGCTGGTGCCAGCCCGGGTCGTTGCCCGTCAGCTCCTTCAGCTCGGCGTACACGCCGACGGAGTACTGCATCATCCGCGTGAGCGAGATCGACGAGCGCAGCTGCCCGACGAGGCCCGCCGAATGCCACGTCGATCCGTGCGTGAGCTGGAACTGCTCGACGAGGACGGAGTCGGTCCATCCCTGCTTCGCCAGATGGTAGAGGCACGAGCAGCCGATGACGCCGCCGCCGATGACGACGGCGCGGGCACGTTCGGGAGGCATGGTGCGAGCCTAATACGGAAGCGCCGAATGAATCGGCGCTTCCTTTTCTGGTCGGCGTCCGCGCGCGGACGCCTTAGGATCGGCGCGTGCCATTGGAGGAAGTGCTCGAGGCGGTGCCGGAGCTGCGCAATGCGCAGTCGGTCGAACCGCTCATGGGCGGCCTCACGAACACGAACTACAAGGTGACCTCGCCGTCCGGGTGCTACGTCGTCCGGATCTCGGGCAAGGACACGAGCCTGCTCGCGATCGACCGCGAGAACGAGGTGCACAACACAAAGGCGGCCGCGGAGACAGGCGTGGGCGCGCCGTTCGTCGCAGCGCTCCCCGCGCACGACGCGCTCGTCCTCGGCTACCTCGAAGGCGAGGTGATGGACGCCGAGAAGATGCGGAAGGGCGACCGCCTCGCCGCGGTCGCGGCCGCTTGCCGGCGCCTGCACGCCGGCCGCCGCTTCCTCCACGACTTCGACATGTTCGAGATCCAGCCGCGCTATCTCGCGATCGTGCGCGAGCGCGGCTTCCGCCTCCCCGAACGCTACGCGGACTTCGAGCCGCAGATCCGCGCCGTCGAGGCCGCCATGCGCGCGCACCCGGAGGCAACCGTCCCCTGCAACAACGACCTGCTCGCGGAGAACTTCATCGACGTCGGGGGCGAGATGCGGCTGATCGACTACGAATACTCGGGTAACAACGAGCCCTCGTTCGAGCTCGGCAACGTGTGGAGCGAGTCGAACCTCTCGCTCGGACAGCTCGAGGAGCTCGTCGCGCACTACTACGGGCAGCCGCTGCGCAACAAGGTCGCACGCGCACGGCTGTGGGGCCTGATGTCGAAGTACGGCTGGACGCTGTGGGGCTCGATCCAGGCCGGCATCTCCGACCTCGACTTCGACTTCTGGG
This sequence comes from Gaiellaceae bacterium, assembly GCA_036273155.1. Classification (GTDB taxonomy): domain Bacteria; phylum Actinomycetota; class Thermoleophilia; order Gaiellales; family Gaiellaceae; genus Palsa-739. The sequence continues at coordinate 6,839 of DASUIG010000056.1, forward strand.
GCTGGGCGATGGAGAAATACGAGCGGGCCGTCGAGGAACTCGACGGCCCGCTGTTCGAGCAACTTCTTTCAGACGTGCAGCGCGACGACTAGATCATCGTCGGAGCGGGCAGTTCCATCGCCTCGCCTTCGGGTGCCTCCAGGTGCGCAGGCTTGCGCCGCTGGACGAGCACGAAGTAGATCGCACCGACCACGACGATCACGCCGAGCGTGCTCCACAGGACGGGCTGGCTGTTGAGCCAGTGCCAGTGGAAGTTCAGCGCAGGCGCCTCCGTTGCCGGCCGCGGGTTCGTCGCGGCGCGCGGCCACAGCATGTTCACGAACATGCCGCCGCCGTAGGCGAGTGCGAGCACCGTGAGCGGGAGGCCCCAGCGTCCCAGCGAGAACGGCGCCTTGTTCTTCGGCCAGCCGCGCAGGCGGGCCCGCAGAAGCGCGAGGTTCCCGATGAGGTAGCTGAGGTAGATCATCCCCGTGGCCGCGATCGCGATGATCGCGACGCCCGCGTACTGGATGAACGGGATCGCGGACAGGAGGCCCACGACGATGCACGACAAGATCGGCGTGTGCAGGCCCTTGTGCACCTTGCTCAGCTGCTTCGAGCCCGGAAGCGCGTCGTCGCGCGACATCCCGAAGCAGAGGCGGATCGTCGACGTCTCGATCGCCAGGCAGCAGACGAAGATCGCGGCCGAGACGACCAGGAGGAACACCGTCGAGAACGCGTTCCCGAAGTTCGCGTCGATGATCTGCGCCGGGCCCCAGCCCTGTGCGATCGCCGTGTGCATGTCCGGGATCCCGAGCAGCATCGCGTACAGGAAGATGCCGCCGATCACGAACGCGCCGATGACCGATCCGATGACCGCCTTCGGCGCCTCGGTCCGCGGGTTCTTCGTCTCCTCCGAGAGGGTCGATGCGGTGTCGAAGCCGTAGATGACGTACAGCGACATGAACATGGCGACGAGGAACGTCCCGGTCGTCAGCGAGGTTCCGCCGGTGTGGAAGATCACGCCCGCGCTCTGGTGGTGATGGAAGAGCGCGACGATGAACGCGAACACCACCATGCCGAGGATCTCGAACAGCACGCCCGTGTTGTTCACGAGCGCGACGAGGCGGACGCCGAAGATGTTCATGATCGTGATCAGGGCGAGGGTGATCGCGGCGATCCAACGCTGGTTGTTGGCCGTGTTCGCGAGGTTCCAGCCCATGTTGTTGAAGGCCGGGATGAGCGCGACCGGGAGCGTTGCGCAGACCGATGCGACCGTGAGGATGCCGGCGAAGAGATAGATCCAGCCGGTGAACCACGAGTACGACTTGCCGGCGAGGTACTTCGTCCACTGGAAGACGGAGCCGGCGACCGGGTAGTGACTCGACAACTCCGCAAAGCCCAGCGCGACGATCAACTGCCCGATCGCGACGATCGGCCAGCTCCAGATGAAGACGCCGCCGACCGTCGTGAGCCCCAGGAAGAACAGGGCGAAGATGCCCGTCGACGGTGAGATGTAGCTGAACGCCACAGCGAAGGAGCTGAAGACGCCAAGGCTGCGCTTGAGCTCCTGCTTGTAGCCGAACCGCGCGAGGTCTTGCTCGTCGCGGGACAGTTCGGTCATTGGGGTAGCCCTCCCGTTAGTGGTGCCCTCGATTGACCCACGGCGCGGGGTTCGTGTCAATGGGCGCAATTCCTACGTCCGGACACGGCGGGGTCACGGCTTCCCGAAATTCCCGTGACGGGGAGTGTCCCCATCACGGGGTCGTGGCCAAGTCACGTGGTTTCCGTGACACGGAGCAGCAGGGCGACGGAATCGCAGATGTCACGGGACCCGCACGGAATCGGTACGGGCTCGTGATGGGGAGTGTCCCCGGGGTTCCTTCAGGTCAGGGAGAGGAGCGCGATCCCGCCGGCGACCGCGGCGGCTCCGGCGATCCGGGCGCCGCCCGCTGTTTCCTTCAGTACACGGCGGGCCAGGAGCGCGGTGAGGACGACGCTCGTCTCGCGCACGGCCGCCACCGGCGCGGCGGCGGCCCGCTGGAGCGCCAGCAGGACGAGCGCATACGCACCGAAGGTGGCGATGCCGGCCACGATCGTCGCCGGCCCCCACTCCGCCCGCAGGGCCCGCGCGCCCTTCGCCCGCGCGATCGCGGACGCGTACAGGATCGCGGGCCCGACCATGGACAGCTCGAGGTAGGGCACGGCGCCCGCGTGCTTGACGCCGTTCTTGTCCACGAGCGTGTACGCCGCGATCACACACGCGATGACAAGCCCGAGCGGCGCCCCGTGCCCCGGCTTCAGCCCGCGCACGAGGAGGACGCCGAGCCCGACCAGGATGACGCCCGCCACCTGCCCGGCCGAGGTGGCATGGCCGAGCGCCGCGACGCCGATCACGAGCACGAGCACCGGCGCGGTGCCGCGCGCGATCGGGTAGACGACCGAGAGCTCGGCGATGCGGTAGGCCGTCGCGAGCAGCGTGAAGTACAGGAGCTGGAGCGCGCCGCTCGCGATCAGGAACGGGATCGCCGCCCGGTGCACATGCCAGACGAGGATGGCGACCGGGAGAAAGACGACCTCGGCGACGAGGAGCGCGACCGCGGTCGCGGCCTCGACATCCTTCGCCCGCGCGAGCAGGACGTTCCAGAGCGCGTGGACGCACGCCGCGGCGAGAGCGAGCCCGAGCGCGGACGCCGGCATATGCACACACTAAGGTGGCGCAAGGATGCCGACCCGGGCCGTCGTCTTCGACTTCAACGGAACCCTCTCCGACGACGAGCCGGTGCTCTGCGAGATTTTCATGCACCTGTTTGCGGAACACGGGAAGCCGATGTCCGCGCAGGAGTACTTCGACCGGCTCGCCGGCCTCTCCGACCCGGAGATCGTCCGCACCTGGCTCGGTGCCGACCACCCGGACGTGGACGCCGTGATCGACGAGCGCGTCCGCCGCTACCGGGCCGCGGTCGCCGACGGCTCCTCGGTGCACGAGCACGTGCGCGAGGCCGTGCGCCACGCGGCCGAGCGCGTCCCGCTCGCGATCTGCTCCGGCGCCGCCCGCGCCGAGATCGAGCCCGTCGTCGAGGCAGCCGGCCTAGCCTCCCTCTTCCAGACCGTCGTCACCTCCGACGACGTCGTCGCCGGCAAGCCCGACCCCGAGGGCTACGCGAAGACCCTCGGCATCCTCGGCGCCGATCCCGCCGACGCAGTCGTGTTCGAGGACACGGAGGCCGGCATCGCGTCCGCGCGCGCCGCCGGCGTCGGCCGCGTGCTCGCGATGAAGACGACGCTCGAGCCGCACCGGCTCGCGCAGGCGGACGAGCTCATCGACCGCATCGACGTCGAGGTGATGCGCCGTTGCTTGTCATAGCCCACCGCGGCGCGTCGTCAGAACGCACCCAGAACACGCTCGCCGCCTTCGAGCGCGCGATCGAGATCGGCGCGGACGCCATCGAGTTCGACGTCCACGCGGACACCGGCGGCCGGCTCGTCGTCACGCACGATCGGCCGCAGGCCGGACGCGCGTACCCGACGCTCGAGGAGGCGCTCGACCTCATGCACGGGCGCATCCCCGCGATGGTCGAGCTGAAGACGCCGAGCCGCTACGTCCGCCACAACGTCATCGCGCGCACGGTTCGCCTCCTCACCGACGACGACGTCCTCGTCTCGTTCCAGCGGCAGGCGCTCGAGGAGGCGCGATCGATGCGGCCCGGTCTCCGCACCGTACAGCACGTCGGCTTCGGCGTCTCCATCCGCGGCGCGCGCGAGGCGTGGGCGGCCGGGTTCCACGACGCACGCGTCACGGGACGCGGGCTCGCGGCCGCGCGCCGGCTCGGGCTCATGACGCTCGTCTACACGGTCAACGAGCAGGGCCGCATGCGCGCGCTCGACGCCCTCGGCGCCGGCGGCATCTTCACGGACCGGCCGGACCTGGCTCTTCGTGTATTTCCGGCACCTGCTCGTCCTTGAGCTCGAGCAGGCGCGCTCCCGTCGCCGGGAGCGCCGCGTCGACCTTCGAGCCGGGTGGGAGCGCGGCTGCGCGCGCCGTCGGCATGTCGGCGATGAGGCTCGTCCGGTCGCCCTGGATGCGCAGGCGGGTGACCGGGCCGAGGAACGTGTGCGTCAGCACCTCGCCGGTGACCGTGTTCGCGCCCGCCCCGTTCGCGGCGGCGACCTCGACCGTCTCCGGCCGGATGAGCACGAGCACTCGCGCGCCGCGCTCCTTCCCGCGCGCTGCATCGACGGTGAGCGTCACGCCACCGGTCTCGACCGCGCCCGTAGACGGATCGACGACGGTCGCCTCCAGGCGGTTCATCGTCCCGATGAACTCGGCGACGAACGGCGTTGCAGGCGCGGTGTACATGTCCGCCGGCGAGCCCATCTGCTCGATGCGGCCGCGGTACATGACCGCGACGTGGTCGGAGACCGACAGCGCCTCCTCCTGGTCGTGCGTCACGTACAGCGTCGTGATGCCGAGCTCGAGCTGGATGCGCCGGATCTCCTCGCGCAGCTGCACGCGCACCTTCGCGTCGAGCGCCGACAACGGCTCGTCGAGCAGGAGCACGCGAGGCTCGATCGCGAGCGCGCGCGCGAGCGCGACGCGCTGCTGCATACCGCCCGAGAGCTGATGCGGGTAGCGCGTGCCGGCGTGACCGAGGCCGACGAGCTCGAGCAGGTCGTCGACCCGCTTCCGCCGGTCGGCGCGGTCCTTCCCGCGGATCTTCAGGCCGAACTCGACGTTCTGCGCCGCGGTCATGTTCGGGAAGAGCGAGTACGCCTGGAAGACCATCCCCATGTCGCGCTTGTTGGGCGCGACGCGCGTGACGTCCTTGCCGTCGACGACGATGCGCCCCTGGTCGGGCCGGTCGAAGCCGGCCACGAGCCGGAGCGCCGTCGTCTTGCCGCAACCAGATGGGCCGAGCAGAGAGAGGAACTCGCCTTCGCCCAGCCCGATGTCGATCCCGTCGAGCGCCTTGTTCGTGCCGAAGTCGCGGTGAAGGTTCTGCAGCTCCAGGAAGGCCATTAGCGTGCTCCTGCCACGATGGCGGCCCGCTGGCCGCGTTTGCGTCCGACGACGAGCAGCGAGGCCATCGCCGCCCAGGTGATCCCGAAGCTCAGGAGCGTCAGCGACGCGGCGGGGAAGCCCTGCGACTCGTTGACGTACTGGATGAAGATCGGGAACGTGTGGAAGGCCGAGAGGTTCGCGATCGTGAACTCGCCCATGACGATCGCCAGCGTGAGGAACGATCCCGCGAGCGCCGCCGCGCGGATGTTCGGGAGGATCACCTTGACGAGCGTCGTCCCCCAGCGCGCGCCGAGGCTCTGCGACGCCTCCGTCAGCGTGTGCACGTCGATCGACCGGAAGCCGGCGTCGAGCGAGAAGAACATGTACGGGAACGCGAGGATGACGTACGCCCCCGCGAGGAAGCCCCACGGCTGCGCGTAGAACCAGCTCGGGGTTCCCTTGAAGACCTTCAGGAGGCCGACCACCATCACGATCGGCGGGATGACGAACGGGATCAGCGCGAGGAACGCGATCACCGGCCGGAGGCGGGGCACGCGGAGGTGCACCCAGTAGATCGTCGGTACGAAGAGCGCGAGGCTGATCACGATCGTCTCGAGCGCGAGGAGGAACGAGATCTTCAGCGTGTGCCAGAAGTCGCCGCTGTGCACCACCCAGCCGTAGTTCGCGAGCGTGCAGCACTTGCCCGTCTGGTTGCTCTTCAGCGAGAAGAGGAACGTCGCGATCAGTGGGACGAAGAAATACCCCGCGGCGAGCAGCAGCCAGACGACGGCGGACGGCGCGATGCGGCGTCTCGGCTTCACTTCGCCCACCGGGCCGCGCGCCGCTGGAGCGGGATGTAGGCAACCATCATCAGCGCGAGCACGACGAACATCCCGAACGCCATCGCCTGCGCGAGGTGCGGATTGTTGAGGACGTTGCCGCTGTAGTAGGCGCCGATGAGGATCGGCACGATGTTCACGGTGCCGGACGTGAGGCTGTACGCGGTCGCGTACGCGGCGAACGCGTTGCCGAAGAGCAGGATGATCGCTCCCAGGAGCGACGGCATCAGCACGGGAACGCCGACGTAGCGCCAGAACTGGAACTGCGATGCGCCGAGGTTGGACGACGCCTCGCGCCACTCCTTGCGCAGCCCGTCGATCGCCGGCGCGATGACGAGGATCATCAAGGGCAGCTGGAAGTACATGTACGCGAGCTCGACGCCCGTCTTCGAGAAGAGGCTGAACCCGTGCGCCGTCGGGTCCCACCCGTGGTTGCGCCCGAAGACGGTGATGATGCCGAGCGGCCCGATGGTGGAGATGAACGCGAACGCCAGCGGGATGCCGCCGAAGTTCGCCGCCACGCCGGAGAAGGTCGTCAGCGCCGAGCGCATCCAGCGCGGCGTTCCCTCGCGAATGGCCGCGTAGGCGACGGCGAGCCCGGCCGCTCCGCCGATCAGCGCGGTGGTGCCGCTGATCTCGATGCTCGTCTTGAACGCGTCGATGTACGGGTGGTGGAAGAGCGTGGTGACGTTCGAGAACGTGTAGCCGTGCGTGGATCCCTCGAAGGCGCCGATGAGCACGGAGCCCGCGGGCAGGAACATGAAGAGGATCGTGTACGCGAAGAACGGCAGCGTCACGACCCACGCGAGCGGGAGGCGCCTCCGGCCGGACGCGACGTCCGGCCGGAGTGCCTCGGGTACTGCGTCGATCGTGATGACTACGACCCGACCTTGCCGGGCCAGTCGGAGGCGATCTTCGCCTTCGCCGCAGTCTGCTGACCGAGGCTCGCGAACTTCGCCTTCGCGTAGAGCGCGGGCGCCGGAAGCGCATCGAGCAGCGCCTTCGGAAGCACGTTGCGCTTCGCGAGGTCGTTGAACCGCGCCGGATGGGCGAAGCCCTTCAGGAACAGGATCTGTCCCTGGTCGGAATAGAGGAACTCCTCCCAGAGGCGCGCCGCCCACGGATGCGGAGCGGTCTTGTTGATCGCCTGCGCGTAGTAGCCGCCGTAGACGCCGTCGCTCGGGATGGTGACGGCCCAGCGAGCGGCCGGGAACTCCTTGACGTACGCGAGGTTGTTGTAGTCCCAGTCGAGCGAGATCGGCGTCTGGCCCGATGCGACCGTCGCCGAGGTCGTGCCGACGGGGATGTAGTTCCCGCTCGACTTCATCTTCGCCCAGAAGTCGATCCCGGGGCCGACGTTGCTCGCCGAGCCGCCGTTCGCGAGCGCGGCGGCGAAGACGACCGAGACTGCCGAGTTCGACGTCAGCGGGCTGCCGTTGATCGCGACCTTGCCCTTGTACTCCGGCTTGAGCAGATCGGCGAACGACTTCGGCGGGTTCGAGATGAGGTTCTGGTTGTAGCCGATCGAGATCGCGCCCCAGTAGTCGCCCCACCAGTAGCCGCGCGTGTCCTTCATCGCGCGGGGGATGGTCGAGAACTCGGAGACGAAGTACTTCCCGTACAGGCCGTCGACCGTGCCGGAGACCGCGAACGCGGGCCCGACGTCGACGACGTCAGGCGCGCGCGAGTCGCCCTTCAGCGACACGATCGCCTGGTTCTCCTGCGCGGAGCTCCCGTCCGGGTTGTCGTTCGTGATGCCGATCCCGTACTTCTTCTGGAACGTCGACATGATCTCGCCGTAGTTCGCCCAGTCGGGCGGCAGCGCGATCGTGTTCAGGTGACCTTCCTTCTTCGCGTGCGCGATCAGCTCTTTCATCGAGAAGCCCTTGCCCTTGAGCGGCGGCGCGGCTGCCGTACCGCGTGCCCAGGCAATGCCCGGCGTCGAAAGGACGGTGAGGCCCGCGGCGGCCGCAACGCTGCGCCGGAGCATCTGCGTGCGACTCATTCCCTCCTCGCGGAGCTTGCGCCAGAACTCGAGCTCTTGCTCTTCGTGGTCCTCCATCTGCCCTCCCGGGATGGATGAATTGTGAATGTCTTGTAGCTAACACATATGGACCTAGCTATTCAATGGTTGTCGCGATGCCGATACCGGCCGTTCACCAGATCGTCGTAGGGATAGGCTCGACGGAATGAGCCCGTTCGACGACGACGGCGTGTGGCTGCGGTGCGCCCTGCACGCCCACACGACCAACTCGGACGGCGACTTGCCTCCGGACAAGCTCGTTCGGCACTACGAATGGGCTGGATACGACGTGCTTGCCATCACCGACCACTGGGTGCGGACGGTCGAGCGCTCGACCCGGAAGCTGCTCGTCATCCCGTCCGTCGAGCTGAACGCGACCGCAGGTGGGCCGGAACACGATGCACATGTGCTCGCCCTCGGCGTCGAGGCCGAGCCGGTGATTCCCGACGACGAGTTCGCCCCACTCGCCGACGTCGTCGCGTGGATCGCCGAGAACGGCGGCCTCCCATATCTCGCGCACACGTACTGGAGCGGCCTGCGCACCGAGCAGTGGGAGACGTGCGAGGGGTTGCTCGGGATCGAGGTGTGGAACTCCGGGTGCGAGCTCGAGATCGCGCGCGGCGACGCGACCATCCACTGGGACGAGGCGCTCGAGCGCGGGCGCGGCTTCTTCGCGCTCGCGACCGACGACTCGCACCATCCCGGCTACGACAGCGGCTTCGCGTGGACGATGGTGCGGGCGGCGGAGAAGACGCAAGAGGCGGTGCTCGACGCGCTGCGCACCGGCAGCTTCTACGGCTCCACCGGACCGGCGATCGAATCCGTGACGGTGGACGACGCGACGGTGACGGTCGAGTGCAGCCCGGCGGCGAGCGTCACGCTCGTGTCGAGCCGTGCGCGGGGCGCGCGCGCGAACGCCGGCCGGCTCGGCTATCCCAAGGACGCGGAGATCCTCGCGCGCGACCCGGCCGGGCTCGTCACCGCCGTCCGGCTCGAGCGCCCGTACAACGTTCCCTACGGCCGGGTCGAGGTGGCCGACACCGCCGGCAACCGCGCCTGGACGAACCCCCTGTGGACCGCGGCGACGCCCTAGACCGTCTCGCCTCGCGGCGTTTCGACCTGCTCGTGATCGGGGGCGGGATCGTCGGCGCCGGGATCGCGGAGGCGGCGTCGGCGCACGGCCTCGAGGTCGCGCTCGTCGACAAGGGCGACTTCGGGGGCGCGACGTCGAGCGCGTCGTCGAAGCTCGTCCACGGCGGCCTGCGCTACCTCAGCCTCGGCGACGTGGGGCTCGTGCGCGAGGCGCACCACGAACGGCGCCTGCTCATGCGGGTGGTCGCGCCGCACCTCGTCCGCCGGCTGCCGTTCCTCTTCCCGCTGTACGAGGACGGCCCGTACCGGCCCTGGTCCGTCCAGACCGGGATCGTCGTCTACTCGACGCTCGCGCGCGCGAAGCTGAACGGCCTCGTCGAGCTCGGCCGCGCCCAGCGCATGGTCCCCGAGCTGCGCGGCAGTGGGCTGCGCTCGTGCGCGCTGTACGAGGACGCGTGGACGAACGACGGACGGCTCACACTCGCGAACGTGCGCGCGGCTGCCGAGCGCGGCGCAACGGTGTTGAACTACGCCGAGGTGACGGCGATCCGCGCCGGCGAGGGCGCGGACGTCCTCGCCGACGGGCGCACGGTCGCGGTGCGGGCGCGCTCGGTCGTGAACGCGGCCGGGCCCTGGGTCGACC